>JBGAJU010000005.1:0-94898 GCA_044224775.1 Flavipsychrobacter sp. | reverse complement strand
TCAACAATAGCTGTTTTATTGGTAACAACCGGTAAAGCTGAAAGTTCGGACGCAGGAATAGTTACGGAAGTAGCCGAACCCGACACTGTGCGATATACGCTTGAGCTACCAGCAGCTATGAACAGTATTACACTATCGGCATTGCTGACCTTGCCACTAAGCGATACAGTAAGCGAGCTTGAGCGAGCAATACTATCCGGCACGGTGCCCGTGAAATCGGGGAAAGATACACTGTGATTATAAGTAAACCCTGCAACGCCACCGGCACCTGCCACACTCCAGTTGCTGTTGTTGGAATTAAAGTCGAGATCAGCAGGCGTCATGCCGACACCGGAAGTTTTATAATAAGTGTTGTTGCTTTGCTTTGCGAGTGCAATACTGTTGACACTTACAGCGCCAGCATCAGCCATGGTAGTGCCACCTGTAGCGGTGTAAAACGAAGCTGTTGCATTTTCGTTGCTAATACTGACAGGAATACCCATTGTAACCGTTACGACGTCCAACCTGAGGCTTACCAACACTCCGTCAACGCTACCTACAGCCGGAGTAGGCGTAGTGGTTGAACTTGTGGTTGTGGTAGGTGTTGTTGGGGTAGTTGTCTTTTTTGTGCAAGAACCCAATGTACCGGTGAGCACTACTGCGGCTATAACCGGTATTGAAATTAGCTTTTTCATATAATCGTTTTTATCTTGTAATTAATGGCACAAAAGTACCCCGATTGCAAAACGTGCGCCATACCACGTTCATGGTATTTTTAAAGCCATAGTGAGGTTAATTGGCTGAGGTACCGGCCATTTGCTCATATTTTGCCACTGAATCAGCATTACCCATAAGCTTGTAGGTTGCGCTGAGCACCGCATAGAACGACTTATTTGCCGGGTCCATAGATATAGCCCTCCTGGCATAATAGAGAGACGAGTCGTAATTGCCCAGGTTACCGTAGCAAATACCAAGGTTTGCGTAAACACTTGCATCCCGGGGATCTACACGTAACAAATAGCTATACAACTTAATGCCTTTATCATATTTTTTGTTCGTTATATAAAGCCCCGCAAGATTATCAGCTAAGGCTATATTATTAGGGTCAAGATCCAGTGCCTTTTCACAATGCACCTCAGCGGAGTCGTATTGCTGATTGTTCATGTATGCGAATCCTAAGTAGTTCTCAACACTTACGTATCCCGGGAAAATGCTCGCTGCTTTCAGCAGGTAGGCAATACCTTCATCCCTGATCTGTTTCTGCCTGATCGGGTCAGGTTCTGCAGCTGCTACCTTTGACACGAGCTCACTTCCAAGCAAGTAGTTTATGCGGGTTGAATTAGGGTTCTTCTTTACATCAACACGGTATAGCGTAAAATTGTTCGCCCATTCGCGATTGCGACCAAAAACGACAACGCTATACACGACACAAACCGGGAGTAAAACAGCCAGTACTTTAGGCTGTTTTATAGCAGCCACACCTTCTGAAGTATCAGCAACCAGCTTTTCAATTAATAAAGCAATTGCCAGACAAAAACCTACCGATGGCAGGAACAAAAAACGTTCGGCCAGCGTAACGCTTACAAAGAAGAAAATATTTGAAAAAAGCGCGACAGAAGACAAAAAGAACAAAAAGCTAAATGCAAAAGGATCTTTCCTTTTTTGCAGCAATTGCCTTACAGCATACCCAAACAGGAAAAGGTAGGCAAGTAGGGACACTATAGCACTAATGTTATAGAAATGAACATAATTAATAGTGCTGTATGAATAATCCCAAACCAGGGGATATGGAACTATTAAGAGCTTAACATAATAACCCAATATCAGAACAGTAGTCGCCCATCTGGACTCGAAAGACAGACCCGGGTTTGCGAGGATATTGTCACGCATGGAGATATGGGCAATATCGTTAGCATGATAATGACTCAACACTGCGAAACGGACAGCGAGTACACCAACAGCAACCAAAAGAACAGCACCGGTTATAAAGGCACTGCGCTGCCTGTGTTCATTTTTGTAAAAGAAGAAAATCAACGGAACAACAAAAACAAACGAAATAACGGTCTCCTTGGAGAGGAATGACAAAAGGAAACAAAATGCACCTAACACCAAATGCAAGGCCTTACCAGTACCTATGTATTTCATGAATATATTGAGGCTTAAAAAAGCAAAGAAGAAGCACAGGAGCTCATCACGGCTCTTAATATTCGCTACTACCTCGGTGTGAATGGGATGCAACGCAAACAGTAGTGTTGTCACGAATACGACAAATGGCTTTCTGCCATCAAAGAACTTGGTGAGGAACTGAAAAAGCAACATTACACAACCAACAAAGAACAAAACATTGATCAGATGCATAGGGCCCGGATCTTTGTGGAACAGGGAATACTCGGCAGCAAACATCGTCAAGGAAAGCGGCCTGTACAGATCGTTCTTGTCTTTTGCAAATCCATGCCGGTAAGGTGTACACAGCAATTCAGGAATAGCAGATGGACCTTGTGTAACCAAGCTGTTATTGACAATAAGCGCGCTGTCGTCTACCGCAAAGCCATTTTTTATAGAGTTGGCATACACTGCAAATGATATGATACCAAGCAGCAAGGCCAACCTAAGGTTTGGGAAGCCGTTCAGAATTTTCAGCATGGGGTATTTTAACTTAAACGTAGGTTCAAATCAAAATTAGATAAAAATAAAATATTTTTATAGCCGGCTTAAACACTACTAAAAGAAGAACTACTTTACAACAGAAGGAAGGAGATCGATATTATGTTTTTTAGCCACCTTTATTAGTATGGGCATTACTATTGATGCCCCGGGAATCAGGACAAACGGAACGCCTATTCCTACGATCTTTAATGTATCGGCAAGTTGAAGTTTCAGCATATGCTCCTCATCATGTGTTATCTCGCCCGTAACCACATACTTTTTGATGATAATAGCGGTCTCCTTTGCGTTGTGGCCTTCTTTATGCACACTTTGCAGGAAATGATGCGCTGTATTTTCTATGTGTTTGACGATGACTTTGTGATCCATTAGCGTGCAAATATACTATGGATTTGATTCGGAAGCTTTGGGATTCTCGTCTTCGCCCTTACCCCCGATATTGAACAAGCGGTAAGCCAGTGCTTTGCCAGTCTCTTCAGCCTTTAGCCACGAAAATCCTTGTTTTGGTACAATGTAATTACCCTGCCCGTCGACCACATAATAAGTTATGTTCTTCTTATTCCCGTTGCGGGAGAAAATAACGAAGGCATCGGGTGCCGGGATGCTGCTGTTGGTTACCCAGTTCACGTTGCATGCGCGAAGGCGTTTTTCAACCACAGGATCTACATCGCCACTAACATGCAGCCTCATGTTCATTTGCATACCCGTAAAAGGTAACAATTGCGGGTAGAGCAAGTACATTTTATAAAGCCACTCGCTCTGGCGGGACTCATTTTTTTCTTCTTTAGCACATTCGGCCTGTGCCTGGTATACACGTGCGGTGAATAACTTTTCGTATTCAGCGTCTGTATTGGGGTCTTTCAGCAATTTATCCAGCATTGGTTTAGCTTCTGCATATTTACCCTGTTGCATTTTCAAACGTGCGGTAAAAAGCTCGAAGTATTTGCGCACAATAGGACGATTATCAGTCTTTGCAGATCTTTCAAACCTGTTGATGAAATACTGATTACTAAAATCATGTACCAAGTACCATATCTCATCCCAGGAGACTACGCTTTCGGTGGAGAAGAGTTTGTATATAACCCGGTCGCGCTCAGGGTTTTGAGCAAACTGGTTGATGATGAGGAATTGCTGCAGGTACTTCTCCGCCATCTTGTTGGTCATGCTATACAGAATCTTAGGATTGTACCACCAATTCCTGTTCTCGAACTGGTCCATCTGCCATGTTTGTTCCTTATTAATGAGTTTAATGAGCTGCACCCCGAAATCGTAGTGACTCTGCCCAAGCGTAGTGCCAATATGCAACTCTTTAAATCCGGCTGCCCGCTCGATATGCCTTTCTGCCTCTGCAATTTGTCCATCATACAGCTCGCAACGAGCAAGAGCAATGTTATACCAGCCATAGCCGGGTGTAGAACCAGCGGCTTTTATCATGTTCTTAGAGAGCTCTATACCTGTTTTGGGTTTGGCTTTGTATATATCTATTATAGACGTATAATATGCCCACTCCATCAGCCGTTTATCTCCGGCATCCTGCATAGATGCATTCTTATACTCCTCTTCGGCAGTCCTGAAGTCGCCGCAAATGCTTTTGAAGTTAGCGAAGTTATTGTGAGGCAGCCTGCCACCCTGACGCATCAATTCAAAGTAATATGCCGCTGAATCAATGTTGAAGGAATAACTGTAAAGGATATTTTTGTAATGGTATACAGCCATTTTCTCTCGCTCCTCATTGCCGCGAAAGAATGGATAGGAACTTTCGAGCGGCTTGTTGAGGCTTTTGTTCTTTTCTGTCATCATCAGGCTGGTATCCAGATAGCGATTAGCGAGCTTTTCATTCTCATCAATTGAGTTCTTTAAAAATGAATACTTATCGCTAGTATAGAACCGATGGCGATGCACCGTCCATGCAAGGTAATTGTAAGAATCCATGTAGAATGTAGCCTGGAACCTCCACTTCAAGGTGCGGCGCAAGAGTGCATATATTTTTTCTACCTGCTCTGTATTAGCATAGCAGGTCATTAGCTGATAAGCTATCCTGGTATAGTCGGTAATAATGATCCATTTAGGGTATAGTACCAATACCTCGCTAGTATGCGTAGAGAGCGCGTTAGCATAATCATGCTCAAGCAGGTTCATCGCCTTTTCCAGTGGTATAGCTGCATTCTTATACCCAAGGTAATCTGCGGCATGATCAAATTTATAGTCACCCTCTATCATCCAGCCTACGTAATAGGTACTGTCTATGCGCTTGAACTCACGCGAGCGGGGCAACCTATCCTCGTTACTAATGCCTGCATCCCGCTTTGCGTCTATGTCGAACGCCCGTTCCTGGAATTTATCGGCGGGGTGCGGTGGCATAAATTCGCGCGGGATGGACTTCCGGCGCTCTGCAGCCTGTTGAGCCCTTGCTGCCGCTTTAGCAGCATCCTTATCCTGAGCATAGCAGGGCGGCGCACATAGCAAAAATGCTACTATACCACAAAAAAGAAAAGACGTTTTGATATGACTATACAGATCAGGCATATAGCTTCAGCTTAGCCAAGCGTTCGGTTTCTTTAAGTATGATGCCATCAAGGGCCTTTAGCTTACCATCTTTATTGCGGTATATCAGGCGATGATCGAGTACTGCACGTGCCGTGTCTTTCACATCATCCTCTATTACATAAGTGCGCCCGCGAACCAATGCAAATGCACGCAGGCATTTAAGGAAAGCAATTCCGCTACGGGTAGAAGCGCCGAGCGAAATATCCTGGTGTTCGCGAGTTTGGCGAACAATATTGCTGACAGCTTTTAGTATCTCATCGTGCACAAATACAGCACCTGCCTGTGCCTGCAGGGCCAGTATATCCTGCATACTCAGAACCTGTTGCAGTTCTACCAGGTTTTTGGCAATGTCCAGGTACTCCCGGTATATGTTCAACTCGGTTTGCTCATCCACATAGCCAAAGTTTATTTTCATGAAGAAACGGTCGAGCTGGGCAGCAGGTAAAGGATATGTGCCCTCCATTTCAATTGGGTTTTGCGTAGCAATAGAGAAGAACAGGCGTTCCAGTTTGAACGTTGTATCCCCAACCGTTATCTGATGCTCTGCCATAGCTTCCAGCAAAGCGCTCTGAACTTTGGGAGAGGCACGGTTTATTTCATCGGCCAGCAGTATGTTACAAAACAACGGGCCTTTTTTGAAGACGAACTCTTTATTGCGGTCGTCAAATATATGCGTACCTATGAGGTCCATAGGTAAAAGGTCGGGAGTGAACTGAATGCGTTTAAAAACCACATGCTCTCCCTCTCGCTCGCCGCTGATGCACTGTGCCAGCGTGCGCGCCAAAACAGTTTTACCGGTGCCGGGGTTATCTTCCATCAAAATGTGCCCACCGGCGAGAAGACAGGTAATGACCATGTCTATTTGTTTACGTTTACCGCGTATCACCTTTTCCATCTGCCCTGCCAACTGCTGAATGGCAGCTACCGCATCTATGCTAACCTGCTCTGTAACGGGATCGATCATAGTTATCTTTTTTCTTAATACAATTTTACAGCTTAATAACGTAGCAAACCAGATGTGGATTGTAATTTTTTGTGAAAACGACCTAAAATCACATGAAAGTGTTAGCGGTATTGCCCTTATTCAGCAAGGTGAATTATTAATTTATTAATTTAGCCTCCTGATATGATATACCGCAGCAAAGCACCATTAAGAATAGGCCTCGCAGGAGGCGGGACGGACGTAAGTCCTTATTGCGACCTGTATGGCGGAGCTATCCTGAACGCCACTATATCCTTGTATGCATACGCTACAATAGAACCACTTGATGAGCCAAAAATAATTATTGAAGCAATAGACCGAAGTGAAACAATCAGCTATGACAAAGCTGACCAGTTACCTATTGATGGTATTCTCGATCTTGCAAAAGGCGCGTATAACCATATCGTAAAAAAATACGGGCCGATACCATCAGGATTCAGGTTGTCTACGCTGGTGGATGCACCTGCCGGTTCGGGACTAGGTAGTTCGTCGACATTAATGGTAGCGATAATTGGTGTTTTTGCAGAATGGCTGAAACTGCCACTTGGTGAATATGACATTGCGCATATGGCCTACGATATTGAGCGTGTGGAACTTGCAATGGCCGGTGGCAAACAGGACCAGTATGCAGCAACATTTGGCGGGGTGAATTTTATGGAGTTCTATAGTGATGATAAGGTTATCGTGAATCCGTTGCGTATTAAACAACGTTACTTGTGGGAATTGGAGAATAACCTATTACTCTACTTTACCGCTACCAGCCGACTATCGTCCACTATAATAGAGGCCCAGAGCAAAAACGTAAAGGAGAAGAACCAGGAATCGATAGATGCGATGCACAACCTGAAAGAACAGGCGGTGATGATGAAGGAAGCATTGCTGAAAGGTAATATTCATGATGTTGGCAGGATATTGGATTTTGGCTTCCGTTTCAAGAAGCAAATGGCAAAGGGCATTTCTAACTCGGCAATGGATGACATCTATGAAGCTGCACTGAAAGCAGGCGCTACCGGTGGTAAGATATCGGGCGCAGGCGGTGGCGGGTTCATGATGTTCTATTGCCCGGGCAACACAAGGCACGAGGTAAAGAAAACATTAGCATCATTTGGCGGAAGCTTCAGCGCCTACCAGTTCACTAATCATGGCCTTGTGTCGTGGAGCATTTAATTATTGGCAATGGAAGCAATCATACTTGCAGGCGGATTAGGAACAAGGTTACAGGGTGTTATCGGTGCATATCCTAAATGTATGGCACCGGTAAATAACCAGCCGTTTCTCTCTTATTTATTTGACTATTTAGGGCAACAAAAATGTACAAGGGTAATTCTTTCTCTTGGGTACAAACACAGAGTTATTACCGACTGGATAGAAGAACAAGACACGCTATTTGAAGTGGATTGTGTGATAGAAGAAGAACCATTAGGTACGGGTGGCGGTATACTTGCATCGATGGAAGCAGCTGAAACCGATGACGTGGCTATCGTGAACGGTGATACGATGTTCAAAGTGGACCTGGCAAAGCAAATGGCATTTCACCGCAGCAAAAATGCCGAGACCACACTTGCGCTTAAGAAAATGAAACAATTTGACCGCTATGGCATTGTAAATGCTGAAGCATCGGGCATTATCACTTCATTTGAAGAAAAACAATATCGCGACGAAGGATCGATCAATGGCGGTGTATATTTTATTAACAGAGAAAAATTCCTTGCGAGGAACCTGCCTGATAAATTCTCTTTTGAAAAAGACTATTTGGAAAAATTCGTAAAAGAACAGAAATTCTTTGGCTATGAAAGCGACAGTTATTTCATAGATATAGGTATACCCACCGACTACGACCTTGCCCAAAAGGACTTTAAAACCCTTTTTAAATGAAGATCGCCATCCTTGGTTCCGCGCATCCGCTGAGAGGAGGACTGGCTGCTTTTAATGAGCGCCTTGCCTACCAACTACAGCAGCAAGGTAATGAAGTGATCATTTACTCTTTCAGTCTGCAATATCCATCCTTCCTTTTCCCGGGTAAAACACAGTTTACTGATGAGCCCGCGCCAAAAGGATTGACAATACGCACGGTGGTTAATTCAGTGAACCCACTGAACTGGCTAAGTGTTGGCGGACAGATGAACAAAGAAAAATTCGATCTTATTATCGTAAAGTACTGGCTGCCATTCATGGGGCCGGCATTCGGCACCATACTGAGGAAGGCTAAAAGGAATAAGCACACCAAAGTTTTGTGTATCGTTGACAACATAATACCCCACGAAAAACGCCCAGGGGATAAGCAATTCACCAACTACTTTATTAAGCCTATTGATGCCTTTGTAACCATGAGTAAAGATGTGCTTAAGGATGTAAAGACCTTTACCAGCAAGCCTTCGTTCTTTACCCCGCATCCTATTTATGATAGCTACAAAGAACCGGTGAGCAAGCAGGATGCATGCAGCAAACTAAATCTTGACCCAAACAAAAAATACCTGCTATTCTTTGGTTTTATACGCGAGTACAAAGGGCTGGACCTATTGCTGGAAGCTATGGCAGATGAACGCATCAGAAACGCAGGGATAGAACTGATAGCGGCAGGAGAGTACTATGACAAGACCGTTGAGGCCAACAATAATGCTATAATAGAAAAACACAAGCTGCAGCAAGTAGTGCACCTAAAGACTGACTTTATACCCAACAGCGAAGTGCGGTATTATTTTTGTGCGGCAGACCTAGTAGTACAACCCTATAAACATGCCACACAAAGCGGCATCACACAAATTGCTTTTCATTTTGAAAAGCCAATGGTGGTGACAAACGTTGGTGGCCTTGCTGAAGTAGTGCCAAACGGGAAAGTGGGTTTTGTAGCTGAGCCAAATCCAACCTCAATTGCAGGCGCCATTCTAAAGTTCTATCAACCCAACTCAATACCCGACCTGCACCAGCATATACTTGCTGAAAAGCAGAAGTATAGCTGGGACACCTTTACGGATGTAATGATGCAGGCTGTGTTTGGACGCAAATAGTTATTCAATCAGCAGCCTTTCGGTATAGCTGCCGGAGCTGATTTTTACATTTACAAAGTACAGGCCTGGCACGTTGTTCATTGTAATACCAGTTGCGTTATTTGTCGGCAATGTGAATTCTTTAACTACCTTGCCAACGGCATCAGTGATCACTACATCAGCAGTTTCAGTGTTTTCCGTTAACACGTTTACAGTAAATGAACCTTTGTTAGGATTGGGATAGAGTTTCAGAGTACTTTGGTTTGAAACTGCGCTAACACCTAACGATGGTATGTTCGGCCTACCGAAGATATAATCGCCGCCAAGGCCAGATAATGCAAAGCCCGATGCGGAAGCACTGGTATATGGCGATGATGTGTTGGTGCAAGTGATAGCAGACCCCCACCACGATGAGCCATTGTAATGCTGTACATGGAAAAATGAATTCGATCCGCTTACAATCGTAGATAGGTTGTAGGTAGCTGTGAGATCGGCAGTTGCGGAACCCGTAACGCCCATGTTAGTGATATTCCAGTAATGGGTAGTAATGTAGGATGTAGTTATTCCGGAGGTAGCCACATTGGGATGTAAACCATTGTTAACTTTTAGTGCGATACTGCCACCTGTAGCGGGTGCATCAAAAGTCAAAGTCATTGGAGCATAGCTTGTATCTCCGACTTCAAATTTAATGCTACTCAATCCTGCAGCGGGCTTAATCAATGTGCCTTCTACATAATTGGTCAACCCGGAACCGGATACCGAGGCTGCAGCACCCGGTACCGTAATTGTATAAGCACCTGTATGCAATACGCCATTTGTGAAAACCAGCTTGCCTGTTGTGGCAGTAGTTTGCGACAATGTTACACCCATTGGGTTATCGATCGAAATGGTGTCGGGCGCAACAAGCGTTGCCGGCATATCTGTGCCGGTAACCTGGGCCACTGTACCGTTAAAGCCGTAGTTAGCATTAGTTGAGAAAACCCTGGTGGAACTGCAGGTAATTGCGCCGTTGATACCGGTAGCGTGACCCACTATGAGCGAAGCCATCGGGCTAAGATCAAATTTACCCACTCCATTTACCTGGTGGGGAGCCGGGCAGATAAGCTTTCCATCTACGGTAAGCGTATTAGGGCTTGTGAAACCAAAGTTGCCGGCCAGCTGTGCGGTGCAATTGCTAACAATACGGACACTATTCGACGACCATGAACCTGTGCTGGTGTTGTCTATCATCATGATACCTGCAGTAGTAGGGCGCGAGAGGTAAACATAGCCGGCTGCGCTACCTCCAACGCACTGCAACGAAGATGGTCCACTCATGCTGAAATTACCCTTAATATTGAAGGTATCAACGGCTGCTCCACCTTGCGACATTATCGATCCTCCCGACATTGAAAAATTCCCGTTAATATTATATACCAGTATAGCGCCTCCACCGGATGCTTCTACCAGTCCTGCTGTTTGGCTGTAATTACCATATACGTTCATAAATACCTGAACACCCCCTCCGTTAAAGGTCAGATCGTCAGCCACGTTCATGTTGCCATATATATTCAGGGTTGCCATAAAACCGCCGGCCCCACCTGTAATATCGCCACCCGACACAATGTTTACCGTAACAGGTGCGGCAGATGCGGTACCCACTGTCCACGGCATACCGGATGACATCGTCATGGCCATAGTGACATTCCACGTATCTCCCGGAGTTGAAAATGTTGTGGGCGAGGATGATCCGTTGCTCCAGTTAGACAATGTGTAGATCGATCCGGGAGATATGGTTGTCCATGTAGTCGCAAAACATTTTCCACCCAGGATCAATAATGTAAAAATTGTAAACACTGTTTTCATCAACATAATTTTTAAACGATAAATTTATTCTATCACTATTTTCCGGTATAATATCGTGAAGGAGTAAATGCCTGCACAAAGTATATTCCGGGGACACAATCCAAATTAAAATCAAACGGCACATTTGTGCCTGTATCAAATTCCATTACTTTCTTTCCAGTTGCATTTGTTATTACCAATGCAACTTATATGGTAAATAAAATGAGAGGTGACCCATTTTAAAGATACCATTTATTTAAATAAGCTGTATGTATAAGCAAAAAATCCCTCAGTTGAGGGATTTTTAATAATATGAAGGGGTGTTCTTAATCGTTTTCAGTCCTTACATATTTACCATCCTTGTCGAAGACAAGGTCGATGTAGTTGATGTGTGCTTCGTAATTGGTTTCGCCGTTTGCCAGTTTAACAACTGAAGCTTTCCTGGCATTGCGACCGCTGAAATTCTTTTCGATATACAGTTTTGCTTCTGCGGGTAATGAATTTACAGAGATTGCCCGCTCGGTTTCTATCCATTTGCCGGCTTTATCAAATACAGCCGAAGTCTGCTGTCCGTTGTGGCGGAAGTGTGCTTCGTATTCGCCCCCTTCTATCTCCCACCTCGGGTCATCTATACCGGGAAAGTGTTTATAGAAAGCAATACGTACCGCCTCGGGCGCTTTAGAATGGTTTACTCTTTGTGCAGACACTGTTATGCACGGAAACAGGAAACAGAGTAACAATACTTTTTTCATAACGTCATTTTCAGTTAGTAATATTAGTAAAATTGCGGCAAAGTTGGCAACATTAGACTTACGGAGCTAATGACTTTCGTATATCGATCACCTTGACCTGCAGGCGGGCAGTGCCATTAAATTCATTTTCGTCCATGGTGTATACCATATCAAACGGACCACTTTTTACCAGTTCATACTTGTCTGCCAGGTTGAAGCCTATACCTTCTACAATAGCTCCGTCTTTTTGGTGTGCGACTATGCGTAAATGCTGCTCTTTCACCAGAACTGATTTGCCGTGGTAATCATACAAGTTGCGGCTCACAAATACAGGCCTCATATTGGCGGGGCCAAAAGGCTCGAACTGTTTCAGTATGTTATAGATAGCCGGCTTTACCAAAGTAAGGGGTATCTCAGCATCTATCTCTATCTCAGGTACCTGTTGTTCTGCGGTAATAGTTGCCGATACCACCTGCTCAAACTTTGCGATAAAATCGTCCACTTTTTGCTCATCCATTGTCATCCCGGCAGCATAGAAGTGTCCGCCATAGTTTTCGAGCAGATCGCGGCATTCATGTATTGCTTCATATATATTGAATCCGGACACCGACCGGGCAGAGCCTGTGGCCTTGCCATTAGCATTGGTCAGTAATATAGTTGGGCGATAATAGTGGTCTATCAGCCTGGAGGCTACTATACCAACGACTCCTTTATGCCAGTGCGGCCTGTACAATACTGTTGATTTACGCTGACGCATTATGTCATCCTCCAATATTGCCAGCGCCTCCTCGGTTGTACTTTTGTCCACTTCTTTGCGATCGTCATTATCGGAATGCAGGGCTGCGGCAAGTAATTGTATTTTTTCTGCGTCAGTTTCAATAAAGAACTCAACAGCCTTACGCGCGTCGTCCATCCTGCCGGCTGCATTTACGCGGGGGCCTATCACAAAAACAAGGTCTGATATAGACAAAGGTCTTGTAACGCCAGCCAGCTCCTTCAATGTTGATATTGCGAGACATGGTGATTCATTAATCCGTTTAACACCATAATACGCCAGTATCCTGTTCTCGCCATCTATAGGCACTATATCTGCTGCAATGCTTGTAGCAACCAGGTCGAGGTATTGGTAGACATTTTCTAAATCCTGCCCCCAATGTATGGCGAGCGCCGATGCCAGCTTAAAACCAATGCCACAGCCGCTTAACTCTTTGTATGGATATTTACAATCACCCTGCTTTGGATTTAGTATTGCGAGCGCAGGGGGCAACTCGTTATCAGGTAAGTGGTGGTCGCAAACAATAACATCAATACCAAGGGACTTTGCATAGCCGATCATCTCTACCGCTTTGATGCCGCAATCCAACGTAATCATTAGTGTATAACCGTTGGCATGTGCATGATCTATACCAGCTTTGGATAAGCCATACCCTTCCCTATAGCGGTGCGGAATATAATAAGCGAGGTCGCCCTTGTAATTGTTCTTTAGAAAAGAATAGAACAATGAAACTGCAGCAGTACCATCCACGTCATAATCTCCGTAAACCATGATGCGCTCATGCCATTCAATAGCATCTGATATACGGTTCACTGCTTGGCTCATTCCCTTCATCAGGAATGGATCGTGCAGGTGAGCTAACTCTGGGCGGAAAAACAATTTTGCACTATCAAAGTCTTCAATACCACGCTGAACCAACATCCGACATATGGCGGGTTGTATCTTTAATGCGTCTGCAAGCCTGTTTACTTTCTGTTCGTCTGCAGGTTTAAAGCGTCCATCTTTATCGGAGCTTCATTGTTCAAAATCTAATCGCTGCGGCATTGTGGTAGTCTGTTACCCAATTGCCCAGCTTATCGCCAAACTGACTTTTTCCAGATTCTCAAAGAAATCACCTTCATTCATGATACGGTGCAACAGTTGGTCCTGAGCCTGTATGCATTGTACAGCAGTACCACATGGTGTGTGACTGAACGACACCATTTCATATACAGAAACAAACTGATCGGGGAAAAGTTTGCCGAGTTCATTCTCTATTTTCTTACGTTCAAGGAATTTTGGGTCATCGACATTATAGCGCATTTCTATAAAGTTCATCAGTGCAAGATCTGCCACTGCATTACCGTTAGGCCTGCGTTTTTCAGCGTATAACTTAAGGATCGTTGCCCAGTCGTCGCCATACTTATCCATTAACCCACTAAGGACCGTGCAATCTTCAAAGCCTGCATTCATGCCTTGTCCGTAAAACGGCACTATGGCATGGGCTGCATCGCCTATAAGAGCGCTTTTATTTTCATAATTCCAACGGTTGATGTGTGTGGTAACGAGTGCTGAAGTGGGATTCCCGAAGAAATCATCAAGCAGGCCCGGCATCAATGCTTTGGCATCAGCAAATTGGGTATCGAAGAATTTGGTTACCTCTTCTTTTGTCTTCAGTTTTTCGAAAGACACCTCCCCCTCGAACGGCAGGAACAGTGTGCAGGTAAATGTGGCATCGGTATTAGGCAGGGCTATCAGCATATAATTACCACGCGGCCATATGTGCAATGCATTCTTTTCCATCAGCCACTCACCATTCTTTCCGGGCAGTATACATAGTTCCTTATATCCGTAGTCCAGGTAATTCTGGTCGCTGTTGACCCTTGCCATTTTTGAATAGCTATCGCGCAGGGCAGAGAAAGCACCATCTGCGCCAAACAGCAGATCGGCCTGGACAACTTTCTGTGACTTGTCAGGCAATTCGAAATGAACGGTGTTGTTCGGCACATCCACATTCGCGCAGCGGTGCTCGAAGAATATTTTTACACCGTGTTCTTCTGCAAGTGTCATCAGCTTTTTATTCAACTCACCACGGCTTACGGAGAATATTGCCTCATTATTCTTGCTGTATGGCTGGAATGCGGTATTGCCATCGGGCTGATGCAGGTAGCGACCATACATGGGTATTGCTATTGGCAACAATTGTTCTTTCAGACCAGCAAGTTCAAGCGCCTTCCAACCGCGGTGGCTGGTAGCCAGGTTAATAGATTTACCGGCGGAAATGGATGCGCTGCGCATATCGGGCCTGCGCTCATATAATTCCACCTCATATCCGCGCTTGCGCAGAATAACGGAAAGCAGTGACCCAACCAGCCCTGCACCTAATACAGTAACCTTACGTGACATATATTTTATTTGGAACGGCAAAATAAGGAATAATAGGCCAATGGAAATGACATAAGTCAGGCGGCCCTATCAATTTTCCATGGTAAGTTGTACGTTTTTTGCCTACTTTTGCAGCCTGTTTTTAGCCTTATACAGGCGATAATATTTTAATATTATGAAGATATTAGTTTGTATCTGCCCGGTTCCGGACACTACTACCAAGGTCGCGTTCAGCGATAACAATACACATTTCAATACGCAGGGTGTTACTTTCATCATCAATCCGTATGATGAGTGGTACTCATTGGTGCGCGCGCTTGAGCTGAAAGAAGCCGGTGTTGCTACGGCTGTTCACCTGGTAACGGTGGGCAAAGCCGATGCTGAGCCGGTTATCCGTAAGGCACTTGCTCTGGGTGGCGATGAGGCTATACGTATTGATGCTGATAGCAACGACACTTATGCTGTAGCAGCACAAATAGCTGAATATGCAAAAACCGTAGGTTACGACCTGGTGTTGTGCGGCAAGGAGTCGATAGATTACAACAACGGCACTGTAGGCGCCATGATCGCCGAACTGCTGGATATGAATTACCTGGGCTTTGCTGCGAAGATAGATGTTGCGGGAGGTTCTGCGACCGTTACCCGTGAAATTGAAGGCGGGGAAGAAACAGATGCCTGCAGCCTGCCCCTGGTTATAAGCTGCCAGAAGGGTGTGGCTGAAGCCCGTATCCCGAACATGCGCGGCATTATGGCTGCACGTACCAAGCCATTGAAAGTGGTACCGGCGGCAGCAGTAGATACTGTGAGCACAATAGTAGGTTATGAACTGCCACCTGCAAAAACGGGTGTGAAAATGATATCGGCCGATAACATGGATGAGCTGGTGAACCTGCTGCACACGGAGGCTAAGGTGATATAATTTGAAAATGTGCTGATTTGAAAATTTGAAAAAGAAATTGATTTAACTCTTGAATTAATAAAAAATGTCTGTACTTGTTTTAGTTGAACATTCGCAAGGAGTTTTTAAAAAGAAATCGCTGGAGGCAGTGCAATATGCTGCGCAGATAGCAAAAGGCATGGGCACATCGGTTACTGCTGTTGCTGTTGGCAATGCAGATAACGCTGCTATGCAGGGCCTTGGTGCTTATGGTGCTAATAAAGTGCTGCATACCACCGATAGCCGCCTGGAAAATTTTAATTCGCGCGCTTACACAAAGGTGATGCTTGCTGCTTCGCAAAAAGAGGGTGCAAAAGTGATAGTTGGCCTGCATGATACCGTAGGCAAAGCTGTGAGCCCCCGCATTGCGGCACGCCTTAAAGCAGGATTAGTGGCGGGTGCAGTTGGCTACCCTGACCTTTCTAAAGGCTTTGTAGTAAAGAAAAACGTATTCTCGGGTAAGGCATTTGCTTTTGTTAATGTGACAAGCGATGTAAAGGTGATCACGCTGATGCCGAACACCTTCCAGGTAGTGAAGGGCGAAGGCAGTGCAACTGTTGAGAACCTGGATGTAGCTTTTGACGATAAAGATTTCTCCATACAAGTGAAAGAAGTGAGCAAGGCGAGCGGCAGTGTACCACTTTCGGAGGCTGAGCTGGTTGTGAGCGGTGGTCGCGGCATGAAGGGACCGGAGAACTGGCATGTGCTGGAAGACCTGGCCAAAGAACTAGGTGCAGCACTGGCGTGCAGCCGCCCTGTAGCTGATAGCCACTGGCGCCCTCACCACGAGCACGTGGGCCAAACCGGCGGCACCATTCGCCCGAACCTGTATATAGCTGTAGGCATATCCGGCGCGATACAGCACCTGGCTGGTGTAAACGCATCTAAAACAATAGTTGTCATCAATAAAGATGCAGAAGCACCGTTCTTCAGCGCAGCTAACTATGGCGTGCTGGGCGACGCTATGGAAGTGATACCTAAGCTGACTGAGGCAGTGAAGAAATTCAAGGCTACACATAATTAAGCCATTCATAAAAAATAGTTAAAAGCCCGGGACATCCCGGGCTTTTTTGTTGCAGCCGTGTAATATTTTCTAATTTGGAAAGTATCCTTCATCCTTCAGATCATCCATTATGGCAAAAAACACCATACTCTTAACCGCATTTCTGCTCTTTTCCTTTATTTCCTATGCTCAGCCTGATGCAGAATATGCTCAATGGGTAACCAAAGGCAGCGAATACTACAAGGCAAAACAGTATAAAGAATCTGCGGAGGCTTATTCAAAAGCATTTGCAGCATTTGGCGGCAAAGGATATACCAACGACCGCTATGATGCAGCATGCTCATGGGCGTTAGCCGGCAATGCAGATTCTGCTTTTATTAACTTAGAACGAATTGCTACCAAAGGAAATTATACTAACTACTCTCACATGACAACTGACGCAGACCTTAACAGCCTGCATGATGATAAGAGATGGCAGCCACTTTGCGACCAGGTGAAACAAAATAAAGAAAAAAGCGAAGCCAGCCTGAACAGGCCCCTTGTGGCTATACTTGACACTGTATACCAGACTGACCAGCAATACAGGAAACAAGTTGATGAGGTGAAGAAGAAGTATGGCCACGACTCAAAAGAAATGGGCGAACTGTGGAAGACAATAAACTACTACGATTCTGTAAATCTGATAAAGGTGACGGCAATTATAGATAAATATGGATGGGTTGGACCCGACGTTGTTGGTAACAGGGGAAGTTCTGCGATATTCCTGGTAATACAGCACTCGGACATAGATGTACAGGACAAATACCTGCCCATGATGCGCGAAGCAGTAAGAAACAATAAAGCTCAGCCATCGTCGCTGGCCCTTTTGGAGGACAGGGTAGCCCTACGGCATGGGAAAAAACAGGTTTATGGCAGCCAGATAAACTGTAATGGCGACGACTGCTGGGTGTCGCCGCTGGAAGACCCGGACAACGTAGATAAGAGAAGAGCAGAAGTTGGCCTGCAGCCACTTGCCAACTACGTGCTGCAATGGGGTATAAAATGGGATGTTGCTGCATACAAGAACCAACTTCCTGAAATAGAGAAAAAAGAAAAACAATAATATTCTTCTTTGTTCCACCAACAAAAATTTGGTTTTTACGTTTTGTAACGTATATTTACGTTATGAAACGGAAAAGCACATTACCTACATTAACCAAGGCGGAAGAAGAAGTAATGCATATCATCTGGCAGCTGAACCGTTGCCTGGTGCGCGATGTGATAGACCAGCTGGGCGACCCGGATATGCCTCATAGCACCATTTCGTCAGTAGTGCGCATACTGGAGAAGAAAGGATTTGTGGGGCATAAAGCCTACGGCAAGACACACGAGTATTTTCCGATAGTTACAAAAGAAGATTATGCACAGCATGGTGTAAAGAGCCTGGTGGAGAAATATTTCAGCGGATCACCAAAGAAGCTGGTGAGCTTTTTGGTGCAGAGCGAGAACCTGAATTTAAAAGAACTGAACGACTTGTTGAAAACCATTGATAACTCTAAAAAATAGTGTATGGTACAGTATTTCGTCAATACCAGCGCAATATGGCTTATCAGTTTAGTACTATTCGATCTGCTGCTTAAACGGGAAAACTACCATGGGTATAATCGTTTCTACCTCATGTTCACATTCCTGTTGGGTATTGCTCTGCCACTTCCGCAACTCTTGAGCAATACTAGTGCACCGCTTAGTGCTTATATACCACAAGGCACAAAATGGCTGCAATGGGTGACCATCATATACTTAATTGGAGCGATGACGATGTTCTCATTGTTGATCATCGATATTGCAAAACTGATCATCTTTTACACGAAAGGCACAAGGTCGAAAATGGATGGTTGGGTAATCGTGGAAACCGGCAAGCAGCATCCACCCTTTTCTTATCTCGACATCTTGTTTGTTGCGGGGAAAGACAGGTACAATAGTGAAGAATGGGAAATGATATTAAGCCATGAGCGCTATCACAGTGTATTACTACATCTTATCGATATGCTACTGATGCAGCTGGCACGCATTGTTCTTTGGTTTCATCCGCTTATCTATGTTTACCATGGCAGATTGCTATTGGTGCATGAATACCAGGCAGATAATGCATCATCAAAACAACCTGAAAAGTATGGAAAGTTCCTTGTTGAGCAATCTATCTTAAAAGCCGCACCCGCGTTTTCTCACTCATTTAATCGTTCACCAATAAAAAACAGGATCCTTATGTTAGGAAAAAATGCAAAACCCAGAACGGGTATATCCAACCTGAAATTGCTTGTGATAATACCAATTACCATAGTATTTGTGGCCTTCTTCAGTAAAAACAGTTTCTCTATAGAACCTCCAGGAGAAATCTGGAAAAAGCAAGTAACCAGAGTTGTTGATTGGAGTGAACCTGAAGATACCGTGATACGACACTTCCACAAACCCTTCCCAGACTCAACATTTTTGGAAACAATGGTATTATCTATAAATGCCGGCAAACTGACTGCGTATTCTTCATTCGATACCCGATTTACAGAAAAGATTACGAAAGAGAACTTTAGAAAGATGTTCGAAGTTGCTCCTGACACTATGATCATGATGGACCCAATTACAGGAAAGGAGAAAATGAAAATAATACAGCACGATCCCGACTACAGCAAAGTGACGAAATATAGAATACTCGAAGAGTGGACCTATAATCAACGTACCCGAAAAACTGAAATAGAGGTCGTTGGCATAGCGCCCATGATAGATATATTTGGGATGGATGGTGAACTAAGAGGCAGGAAAGCATTATTCTGGGTACGTTACAATGACATACAAAGTCTACTAGCCCGTTATGAACTGTACCATCCTCACAATACTATTGCAAGCCACATTTGGGAAGACAATTTTAAAAGCCCTGAAAAACAATAATAACAAAAGAGGCAGCAGAAGTTCTGCTGCCTCTTTTAATAAAAAATAACTCCTATTTAGTTCTTCACCGGCAGGTAAGCATAGTTCTTGCCGTACTCCATCATCTGCTGGAAGAAGTTATCCGGGTATTCGATCTTTACATCTGTTATGTCGTTTCCACTCATTACCGGTACCAGCTTAGGTTGTATAAAGCCTTTGTATGGTTTTATACCAAGCTTCGCGAAACGCTCCAGCACTTCTTTGTGCAGCACAGGGTCAACCTTAACACCGTAAGTTTCTACGAGGTTCTTGCCTGCTTTGTAGTCACCTTCTGACTTGATACGCTGTATCTCGCGCAATAACTGGCCGAACAGTTCGCGGCATTTGTTGTAGTCGTTTACGCGTACATAGGTTTTGCCGTCTTTCCTGACGAACTCAACAACATTATCCTTCTTGCCATGCTCATATACCCACCGTGCATTCAGGGCGCGGTTGCGCATATGTGCCTCTTCCAATTGCTCTCCGGGCTTCAGACGGGTAAGCTGTGTCATCATGCCGTTCATCAGGTAGCTGTCGTACTCAGCCATACCAACTTCGAGGCTTGGCATTACACCGATGTCCACCAGCTTCTTGTCCATTACATAATAAAGGGCAACAAGGTCAGCACGTGCTTCTTCCAGGCAGCTTGCATAGTTCTTCAGTGTTTTATCGGTTGTTTCCACACCTTCGTTTATCTGTCCTGATGCGTGGCCTATGCACTCGTGCATATCGGTATGCAGGTCTGATGCCAGCGCACCGTGTTTCTTCATGCGATCGCGAACGGTATCGTTCACAGCAAACTCATCAAGCATACCGCTCTTTGCGCTGCTCACGTTGTATGAGTGAACAATATTGCTCAGCGATACGGATTTGGAGCCATGATCTTTGCGTATCCAATCTGCATTGGGGAGGTTTATGCCTATGGGTGTGCTGGGTGCAGCATCACCACATTCCACTATTACAGTTATTGCTTTGGCGGTAATGCCTTTTACGGTTTTCTTTTTATGCTCCGACATCAGCGGCGAGTTGTCTTCAAACCATTGTGCTTCTTTTGCTATAGCAGCAATGCGTTTGGTGGCTTCCATATCTTTCAGAGATACTGTACTTTCATAACTGCCCTTCTTGCCTATCGCATCCAGGTACACTTCTATAAATCCATTTACAGCGTCTATGCTTGCGTGTGATGCAGTATCCACCCATGCAATGCTGTAGTCGTCAAATATCTTCAGATCGCCGGTTTTGTAGTATTGTGCCAGCAACTCCAACGATCTCTTCTGTGTCGCGTCTTCAGCAACACCAGCTGCCTTTTCCAGCCAACCAATTATTTTGTCAATAGCTGCGCCATACATGCCGCCGCTCTTCCATACTTTCTCTACTATCTGGCCATTTTCTTTCACCACTTTGCTGTTCAATCCCCACGATGGCGCATTGCCCTTGGTATCAAACTTCTCATAGTATGCCTCAACTTCTTTCTGCGTCACGCCCTCATAGAAGTTGTTAGAAGAATTCACAACGTTGTCGATGTTCGGCCGCAGGTCCACAACCTTTGGTTCAAACTTCATATCGTACAGCATGGGCTTAATGCGAGCCAGGAATTTCTCCGTGCTCTCACCCGCATCTTTTGGTAACGATGCAGTATCGCTGCTGTTTACGAGGGTAACAAAGTAATCGTAAGAACACTCGGGTATGAATTTTACATTGCTGTAGTGGTGATGGTTGCTATTACTGAACCAGAACCTGCCACAATAGTCCTGGAATTTTTTCCAGTCCTCAGAATTCTTATCTCCGCTGTATGAGCCATAAACCGTTTCCAGGGTTTTGCGCAACAGGATGCCATACTTGCTTTTCTGGTCGTAGATGATATCCCTGCCGCAAAGTGCCGCCTCATACAAGTAATATGCTAATTTTTTTTGCTGCAATGTGAGGTTATTGAATCCCGGTACCTCGTAGCGGAGCACCTGCAGATCTGCGAAAGCCTGAGCCTCTACATTAAAATTGGGGTCAAACCCTACCGGTGCTGCCGCAACGGTATCCGTTTTCGACTTATCGGAATTTGCAGTTTCGTTACCGCAACCCGTGCTGAACAGTTGTGTACTTAAAGCCATAACCGGTATTGCCCATTTAAGGTTAATTCTGTGTCTCATTTTGGTTTGAATTGTAGGGAGTAAAAGTACTTTAATCCCATTTTTCTAGCAACTAAAGCGTAATTTTGCGCTTCCTAAGCACAAATAGTGGCTATATTAAAGAAATTTTTAGGTAATCGTAATGCCAATCCACAGGCGGAAATGAATTTTCTCGATCATATCGAGGAGTTGCGGTGGCATATTGTGCGCTCGGCTATAGCTGTTGTTATCGGGGCTATAATTGTGTTTGTGAAGGTTGAATGGATATTTGATAATATAATATTAGGGCCGGCGCATAAAGAATTCATTTCTTACCGTGCGTTTTGTGCACTAGGGCGTTTGCTGCATTCTGATGCCTTTTGCATGGGTGATGTTAATATGCGTTTCCAGAATACTGCGGTTACGGGGCAGTTCATGATGAGCCTATCTGTATCGGTGATGCTGGGCTTTATCATGGTGTTCCCCTATATCCTGTATGAACTCTGGAAGTTCATTAAACCTGCCCTTAAACCAAACGAGGTAAGAGCAGCACGCGGCATAGTGTTCTGGTGTTCGTTGCTTTTTTTCACGGGAGTAATGTTTGCGTATTTTATTGTTGCACCATACACCATTAACTTTTTTGGCAATTACAAACTCAGCCCTCTGTTCGAGAACATCATAACCATAGAGAATTACTACGATACTATCAGTAACCTGATATTGGCGCTGGGTGTGGTATTTGAATTGCCTATGCTGGTGTATTTCCTGTCGCGGATCGGCATATTAACACCGGCATTTCTTAAAGCCAAACGGAGGCATGCGTTTTTGTTACTGTTTATCCTTGCTATGGTGATCGCACCACCTGATGTATTTAGTTGCCTGCTGATATTTGTACCTTTATATATCCTGTTCGAAATATCTGTTAAGATAAGCGGCAGGGCAGTGCGGATACGGGCGCAAAAACAAGCTTTGAAAAATAACGACTATGAGTAGTTTAACCTTCAGCAAAAACCTGCCGATAGCGATGGGTGCAGACCATGCCGGTTTCGAATACAAGGAAGCTCTGAAAAAGATGCTAACTGATGCCGGCTGGCAGGTAGCTGACAAGGGGTGCTATAGCCTTGACAGTGTTGACTATCCTGATTTCGCTCATCCTGTTGCTGAAATGGTGGAAGGTGGCCAGGCTACAGCGGGCATACTGGTTTGCGGTAGTGGCAACGGTGTGTGCATGGCAGCGAACAAACATAAAGGCATTCGCGCGGCACTTTGCTGGAACGGGGAGTTGGCCGCCCTGGCACGGCAGCATAACAATGCAAATGTTATCTGTATCCCTGCGCGATTTGTTCCGTTTGAAACGGCTGAGCAAATGGCCAATGTATTTTTAGCCACGGCATTTGAAGGCGGGCGACACGAAAGGAGAGTTGAAAAAATATAAGTTATTGCCATCACGGCATCAATACTGAAACAATGTTCCAAACCAATAACGGACGTTTCGAATCGATACCCACAGTTGTAAAGAACCTGTTGATCATCAATGCACTGGTTTTTCTTTTACAGAACGTGATGAGCATGCGTGGTGTGGATTTTGACGGCGTATTTGCCCTCCACTTCTGGAAGTCCTCCGAATTTCGTTGGTGGCAGATGATCACGCATATGTTCATGCATGGCAGCATGGCGCATATCTTCTTCAATATGCTTGCCCTGTGGATGTTTGGCAGAATATTAGAAAATGTGTGGGGGCCTAAACGGTTCCTCACCTTTTACCTTATATGCGGAGTAGGCGCCGCCATTTGCCACCTTGCAGTACTCACCTACCAGTTCACACCCTTTCTACAGGCATTGCAGCATTATCAGCAACATCCAAATGTCGAAGAGTTTCTTACAATAGCCAATAAATACCCTATCAGGTATAATGTTGACTATGCCAACCAGCTACTTAGCGCATGGAGAAATGACCCGACGTCGATGCAATATGCCGGTCAATCTATAGAGATACTGAAAACGCACCTGAACGAGGAAACAGTGGGTGCTTCGGGTGCGGTGTACGGAGTATTGTTTGCGTTTGCCTACCTGTTCCCTAATACAGAATTATTACTGCTTTTTCCACCTATGCCTGTGAAGGCAAAATGGCTAGTGACCTTTTTTGTTATTTTCGAACTGTTTTCAGGGGTCCAAAACTCGGCCGGAGATAACATTGCACACTTTGCGCACTTAGGTGGCATGCTCTTTGCTTTCATATTGTTAAGAATATGGAACAGCCGCTATAAAGACCGGTTTTATTAATAATTTAGACTGATATATTGAGGCGATGAATACAGGACGGAAAAGATCATCATTACTATATATACCCGGTTACTCCAATAATGCGGTACTGCAACTCATCTTTTTTTCTGCCGGGGCATCGGTGATGCTTGGTGTTACCTGGGGTGTGATGCAAATTGTTTATGAGGGAGATAACACTAATTTTTTACGGTACTTTCTGCCCAGCATCGGGTTGCCGAGCGTATCTGGTTTTAAATACCACTTCTGGACAATATTAACATACGGCTGGATCAATTATACCGGGCAATTCAATCTCAGTTTCTTAATGTATATGCTTAGCAATATGCTTTGGCTTTATTGCTTCGGGTCGCTGGTGCAAATGCTGGTGGGGTATAGGCAGGTGATACCCCTTTATGCCTACAGCCTTATTGCGGGAGGAGTTTTTTACCTTCTTGTGCAGCTATTTCCAGGCAACCAATCGCAAATCGCCTACCTGCTTACGCCACAGGCCGGCCTTGTTGGCATGGCAACAGCGGCGGTGACACTCGCTCCCCAGTACCGTTTTTATATTACTGAAACCTTCAGGATACATATACTTGTTGTAGCGGGGATATTTGCGTTCCTTATGCTGATGAGTTCAGGTTTTTACCTGCCTGTGCTACTGCTTATGGCGGGCGGCGGACTTATGGGATTCGGCTATGTAAAACTGCTGAAAGTCGGTTACAGGCCAGGCGAATGGATGTATTCATTCAGCTCGAAAGTGAACCGCACTTTCGACCCCAACCTGCGTACACAAAACCAGGATAACCGCAGGGGTATCAGGCAGGAAACAATAAACGGCATCTCGCAGAAAAGGATAGACGATATACTGGATAAAATAAACCAGAAAGGCTACAACTCGCTATCTGCCGAGGAAAAAGAAATACTCTTACGCGCGGGGAAAGAATAATTACATCACCTTGTCGAATGGCTTGGTAATGTTGTTCAGATCGCCATAGATATTCTTCAATTCCTTTTCCTTCTCATAAACTACAAAAGTGTGTGCATCAGTAAGAATTTTCACACTGGTATTTAACCGCAACTGTTCACCATACACATCCTCTTTCGCCTTGTTGCTTATGTGTAGATTCTTTTTCATTGATTTACGATAGGTATAGTAGGACGAGAACAGGATAAAGGGATAGAAAAGCACCAACAGGAATACTGAGGTCTTGTTATAGCGCGTAAAGATGGTTCTGCTGATCTTAAAGCCTGTAAGCTTTCCTATCACACGCAGCTTCTGAATACCGGTCAGGAAAATGTGGCCGTAATATATCTCATCGTTCAGCGATTTTTCGGCCATCCACACCGAATCTATCTCGTTTGGCGGCATCAGTTTATTCAAATCCTCACACTCGAACAGCAGGTAACTCATTTTTGCTTTCAGGTTGGTATAGCTGGGTGTTGTGATCACCAGCTTGCCGCCCGGCTTTAATACCCGGTTGAACTCCCTGTATGCTTTGAACTGGTCTGAAAAATGTTCCACCCCTTCCTGGCAAATAATGTAATCCGCATAGCCATCAGGTACGGGTATCTTATCCAGTATGTCTGCCCTTTTACATTCTATATCCTTCAACAGAAAGTATTCCGGAAAAAGATCAAATGCCTCTACTTTAGCCCCTAGTTCAAGAAGAATCTCTGTGGTCACACCACTGCCGGCTGCCAGGTCAAGCACTTTTTTACCTTTCAGCTCATCTTTTATAAACTCCAGGTATCGCTTTACATGGTATTTGGGGCTCTTGGGGTTATTGACATGCGCGTCTATCATTCCGGGAGATTTTATGCTGCAAAGAAAAAATATCTGTAGTGTATTTCAAATATTCTTAAGTTTGCATAAATGATACCATCTGCCAACATACTATCTTTCATTGAGTCCATCATGCAACATGATGGCTGTTGTGCGTGTTGTTGTCTTTAAGACGCATTTCTCGTTTTAACTAAATATCCATCTTTTTTAATCTATTTTTACACCCGTTTTAAAGGCTGAAGCCTGAAAAACATTATTATAAATATTATGTCTGAACTGCATTTTTACAATTCATACAACCGCCAGAAGGAAAAATTTGAATCACAAACCCCGGGCCATGTTGGCCTGTATGTGTGCGGACCGACAGTATCGGGTGAATCGCACCTTGGCCACGCCCGTCCCTACATAACTTTTGATGTAGTGCAACGTTACCTGAAGCATTTGGGATATAAAGTGCGCTACGTGCGCAACATTACTGATGCCGGCCATTTTGAAGAAGAGGGCCGCGAAGCAATAGACAAGGTAGGTGAAAAGGCTAAGCTGGAAAAGCTGGAGCCTATGGAAATGGTGCATAAGTACACATCGCTCTTCCATTACGGCATGCGGCTGTTCAACAATGATGAACCATCTATTGAACCAACAGCTACCGGGCATATCATTGAACAGATAGCTATGATAGAAACTATCATTGAAAAAGGGTTTGCGTATGAAGTGAATGGATCGGTATATTTTGATGTTAAAAAATATGCCGAACAATACCCTTACGGAAAACTATCGGGACGGATACTTGATGACCTGCTGGAAACCACGCGCGAACTGGACGGGCAGGATGAAAAGCGTAATAAAGTAGACTTTGCCTTGTGGAAGAAAGCCCCCCCAGAGCACATACAGCGCTGGAACAGCCCATGGGGAGAGGGTTTCCCGGGATGGCATATTGAGTGCTCGGCGATGAGCAGCAAGTACCTGGGCGAAACTTTTGATATTCACGGCGGCGGCATGGACCTGCTCTTTCCACACCATGAGAGTGAGATAGCACAGAGCACAATAGCACACGGCCACCCACCGGTGCGCTACTGGATGCATAACAATATGATCACTATCAACGGCAAGAAGATGGGTAAGAGCTATAATAACGTGATCAAGCTGACTGAATTGTTCAGCGGCAACCATCCCATATTAGAGCAGGCCTATCATCCTATGGTGGTGCGTTTTTACATATTGCAAACACATTACCGCAGCACGCTTGATTTCAGCAATGAGGCTTTACAGGGATCTGAAAAAGCGCTACGCAGATTGTGGGAGGCATATGAAGTATTGCAGAAAATAGCTCATCCGGGTAATGCCGATGCTGCAGACACAGAACTTGACAAACAGGTGGCCACATGGTGCAATGAGTTTGAAGAATTCATGAACGATGACTTTAATACCGCCAAGGTTATCGCCAATATGTTTGAGCTGGCACCTGTAATCAACGGCATGAAGGGTGGACAGGTTGCAGCCAACGCGCTTTCGGCGGATACTTTTGACCTGCTGAAACGTTCTTTCAAAACCTATCTTGAAGATATACTGGGCATGCAAGCGTTAGCTGCACAGCAAAGCGGCAGCAAGCTGGATAGTGTACTCTCTTTACTGATAGAAATAAGGAAAGATGCCAAAAAGCGTAAAGACTTTGCTACCAGCGACCAGATACGCAATAAGCTGGCCGAGGCCGGCGTTATGCTGAAGGATGAGAAGGATGGAAGCGTGTCTTATACTATTGAATAAATATTGATGAAAAAATTCTCCCGGATACTGAAGTACCTGTCTGCCCATAAAGGGCAGACGGTCCTTTATTTCGTGTGTAACCTGCTGGGTATATTATTTGGGCTTATGTCCTTCACAATGCTTATACCGGTATTGCGTATCCTGTTCGAAGCAGATAGTGTTATTCCTGCAAGTACCGCTCCGGCGTCGTCTCTTAACTTCATACAGCAGGTATCCGGCTTCTTCAGGGATATTGTACAACGTGAAGAAAAAAGTACAGCTCTTGTTTACATATGTATTGCTGTGGTCATATTCACTGTACTGAAGAATACCTTCCTCTATTTGTCGCTATATATTCTCAATCCTATACGCAGTGCTATTTTGCGTAAGCTCAGGAATGACCTGTTCACGAAAACACTATCACTACCCATCGGCTTTTTCTCAGAAGAGCGTAAAGGAGATCTTATATCCCGCATGACGAACGATATGACTGAAGTAGATATCTCCGTCATCAATATATTGGAAGTATTTATACGCGAGCCCCTTACCATACTCATTTACCTGGGGGCGATGATCTATACCAACTACCAGCTTACATTAATCATGTTGCTGGTGTTGCCTATATCCGGCCTGATCATAGGTCGCATCAGCAAGTCGCTGAAAAAGTCATCGAACGCCATGCAGGAGCAACTCGGTCATATGCTGGGTGTAATAGATGAGACCCTGGTAGGTATGCGAGTGCTTAAGGCATTTAATGCTGAAAATCACCAGCACCTGAGATTTACTAAACTGAACAACAAACTATTCCGCGTACGCAACAGCATGATAGCCCGGCGGGAGATAGCTTCGCCTTTGTCTGAAACACTTGGTGTTGTTACCGTAGCCATAATTCTGTGGATAGGCGGCAGGCAGGTATTTACGGGTACCGGGAGTTTTGACGGTGCTTCTTTCATTGGCTATATTGCCCTTTTCACACAGATCATTGCACCATTCAAAAATCTTTCTTCGGCGTTCTATAACGTACAAAAGGGTTCTTCGGCGCTTGAGCGCATTGAGCAGTTGCTAAATGTGGAGAACACCATAACTGAAGTACCTGATGCCAAGCCACTGCCCGCTTTCAACGATAGTATCGTACTTAATAATGTGAACTTTGCTTACGGGGAAAAACAAATTCTGAGTGGTATCAACCTTGAAGTAAAAAAGGGCAAGACAATAGCGCTGGTTGGTGCATCGGGTGCAGGCAAATCGACGCTTGTAGACCTTGTGCCAAGGTTTCATGATGTAACCGGCGGCGAAATACTTGTGGATGGAATAAACATCAAAGAATGCAAGATCAGCGATCTGCGCAGACTTATAGGGGTTGTGAGCCAGGATCCTATATTATTCAACGACACTATCTATAACAATATTACATTGGGTACGGGCGGCGCTACACAGGAGCAAGTGGAAGATGCGGCACGCATAGCCAATGCCGATAAGTTCATCAAGCAGAAACCGGAGGGATACCAGACGGTAGCCGGTGACCGGGGCGTGCGCCTGAGTGGCGGTGAGCGCCAGCGGGTGACCATTGCGCGCGCGATCCTTAAAAACCCACCCATACTTATACTGGACGAGGCAACCTCATCGCTGGATACCGAAAGTGAACGTATAGTGCAGGATGCCATCAACAACCTGATGCGAAACCGCACTTGTATCGTTATTGCGCATCGTCTCTCCACGGTACAACATGCAGACGAAATTATAGTGCTGGATAAAGGCAGCATTGCCGAGCGTGGCACTCATGCCGAACTGCTTGGTAAGGGTGGTATATACAAGCGCCTGGTGGATCTGCAGCAGGTGAAATAGCATCTATACCATATACCCATATTTCCCGAATAAAAAAAATTAAACTGAACAGGCCCTGCCCATATATTTGCATATAAACAACAGTGTATGAACAAGATACTTGTTACCGGGGGGTGTGGTTACATTGGTGGACATACCATAGTTGACCTCATACAGAATGGCTTTGATGTCATATCGGTTGACGACCTTTCAAGAGGGTCATTAAAGATGCTGGAAGGTATTGAAAAAATCACCGGCAAGAAGGTGAAGAACTATAAGGTGGACCTCTGCGATCTCGACGATACTGAGGCCATTTTCCTCGAAAATCCGGATCTTGTTGGTGTGATACACTTTGCGGCATTCAAATCGGTTCCTGAATCAGTTGGCGATCCATTGCTCTACTTTAAGAACAATTTCAATTCGCTCATTAATATATTACAATGTGCTGAAGAGTTTGATGTAGACAATTTTGTATTCTCATCGTCCTGCTCGGTATATGGTAACACTACGGCGTTGCCTGTAATAGAAGAAACGCCATTGCCGGAGCCTGAGTCGCCCTATGCACGTACCAAGCAGGTAGGCGAGGCCATCTGCCGCGACTTTACTTTTACCAACAAGCACTTTAATACGATATTACTCCGCTATTTTAACCCTGTGGGCGCACATCCTTCTGCTATTATAGGTGAATTCCAGGATCTGTCTGAAAGTGTGGTACCGGTAATCACTCAAACTGCAATAGGTAAACGCAAGGAAATGACCGTTTTCGGTAGCGACTACGATACCCGTGATGGCTCCTGTGTTCGCGATTATATTCACGTAAGCGATATTGCAAGCGCGCATACCAGAGCACTGCAATACATAATTGACGATCGTAACAAGTCTAACTGCGAGATATTTAACCTGGGCACAGGGAATGGTGTTACCGTATTGGAACTGATCAAGGCATTCGAAAAAGTATCGGGCCAAAAGCTGAATTATAAAGTTGGTCCACGCCGCCCCGGGGACGTTGTGGAGGTATATGCGAACAACAATAAGGCAAAAACTTTATTAGGGTGGGAAACTATACACGACCTGGATGCGATGATGGACACCGCCTGGCGCTGGGAACAAGCTTATGCTGCCCAAAAACAAATGATAAATAATTAATAACCAATATGGTTATTCATAAGATTTTATCATAAATAGACATCAATAAAATATTTATTTGTTTACGAAATGTGAATGAGATTGCTTAATTTGCAATTGTCGTTCACACATATGAAGAAGTTTATTACAGATATATATAAGGTTACTTATCAATTTACCGGATATAAGACTTTATCAATTGGCATAGCTATTATTTATCTATCTGCGCTGAATTTGCTAACGCTGTATGGGTTGATCTTTTTGCTGAATGGCTTAGTAAGTAAGGTGACGTTTTTCCTCAAATTCTTTGCATTCCCATATTACCTGATCACGATTTCGGCCATGTTGGCCTTCAATTTCTGGCTTCTGACGCCATTAAAAGATCTTTCCAAGAGTAAGAGAGTCAAGCCGTTCGTTGCCCCCATTATAGTTTACTCGTTTGTAGCATTACTGCTATTTCTTTACGGCCGTTATTTCGATACGATCAGGTTTTAACCTTCATTCATCATCATCGCTATTGCGCTTGCCTTTTACAGGCTTTTCATCATCCGGATCCTCGTCTTCTTCGTCCTCATCTTTGTTCTTTTTAGCAACCGGCTTCTTAGCCGTGGTTTGTTTTTTGGCAGCAGCTTTTTCTTCCTTTTCATCTATTAACTCCTTATCTGCGTCTGCTGCCTCAGCAGTTCGCTTAATTGATGATATTTTCTTTTGCGCACGATCGTAGACCAGCTCATACATAACGGTCGAGTTGTCTCCCACATCCTGGCGTATATAACCCATTAGTGTTTTAACATCTGCACCATTATCCAAAGCTTCTGTATCTACTACTGCGATCACTTTTACCATCATTTTGCTGGTTTTTTGCAGGTCGGGTATTTTCTTACGCTCTGCAGCATATTCGGACAAACCGGTAATCTGCCTTTTGAAGATGGTTATATCATTCTTCATATCCACCCTGTCCTGGCGAGCCTTTATCTTTTCATCCTTATCCTCACGGGTCATTTTTTCTTTTTGGCTTTGCCCAAAAACACTAATGGTACAAAACAGGCAACAGAGCAAAGTGATGCTTCTAATTCTCATCCGGTACATGATTGATTTGAACAAAGGTCATAAATTTTTTGTTTCTATTATCATAATATCAGAGGGGAGCGTTGCTCCCCTCTGATAAAACATCCGATCAATTCTATTTCTTACCCGGCTCAAATTCAAGCACTGCAGAGTTCATACAAAAACGCTTATAGGTTGGTGGCGGGCCATCGTCAAATATATGGCCAAGATGAGAATCGCAACGTCCGCACAGCACCTCTGTGCGCTCCATACCGTGGCTATGGTCGTCTTCATAACGTACGCTATTTGGTCGCATTGCCTCAAAAAAGCTTGGCCATCCACAGGCACTTGCAAACTTAGCGCCCGATCTGAATAATGGGTTACCACAAACCGCGCAGTAGTAGGTGCCTAATTCATCGGTTTTCCAGTACTTACCTGAAAAAGCCCACTCGGTGCCTTTCTCCCGGGCTATGTTGTACACTTCTTTTGAAAGGATTTTCTTCCATTCGGCATCACTTACACGCAGGTGAGTAGTATCTGTGCGTGAGTAATGCGGATTTCCTTTATGGTCATTCATAGCATCATTATTTTGTGCACTTGTGCACTGTGAGAAAAAAATGGCGCAACACAAAGTTGCAATAATATTGATTTTACGCATAAGACAAGTATTGAAATACACTATAATAAACGAGCCATAATCTTATCCGGATTTTCGAGACCACACTTTAATACTTCATTAACTTTTACTTTTGCAGCTGTATGCCAGAAACACTAACAATAACACAGGCAACGGCTGCTGATGCAAAATTACTAACAGAATTAAGTGTAACCACTTTTACTGAAGCATTTGGTGCAGAAAACCGCAAGGAAGATATGACCAAATATATTGCCGAAGCTATGAGTGAGGAAAAGCTAAAGGCTGAGCTAGCCGATAGTGCCAATGTGTTTTTTCTTGCGTGGAATGACCATGAGTTGGCAGGTTATGCCAAACTTGGTTATAACCAGAAACCGGAAGGGAAAGAATTTGACAAACCCGTTGAACTGGAAAGAATATATGTGCTGCGAAAATTTTATGGCAAAGAAATTGGCGCTGCATTGATGGCGCATTGCCATTCTCATGCCAAAGCACATAACGATGCTACAATGTGGTTAGGCGTATGGCAACATAACCACCGTGCGGTAAACTTCTATAAACAGTGGGGATTTGAATTCTTCGGCACACACCAATTCGTACTAGGCGATGATGTGCAGACCGATGAATTAATGAAGAAAACGCTGTAATTATTTTTTCTTTTTCGTTTCTTCTGTCTTCACCGGTGCAGGTTTGGCTGCGCTGGCCGAAACAGTTTCTTTTTTTGCAGGCGAGGGTTGACTTACCGCTGCAGGTTTTGCGGGAGCCGTTTTAGGTGCTTCTTTCTTTGCAACAGCTGTATCTTTCTTTGGCTTCTTTGCTAAAGCAACTGAATCTCTCCTCGCTTTAGCTGCATCCTCTTTTTCTTTCTTTGCCTGAAGCGCGTCATTTTTTATTTCCATCCTCATCTGGCGGCGCTTGTGCGTTTGCTCACGTTCTTCGGGGGTCATGTCCTCATATTTGCGTTGACGACGCAGTTCGGCGAGGTTTTGGTCCATGATTCGGTTCTCCTCTTCCACACTGCGGAACCCATTGACACCCCACAACGAACCGGTATAGTAAGTAGCCACATATTCCCCACGCCTGGTGTGAGCGTAATTTGGGTTATCCTGTGCGATTCCCGCAATACTAGTAGTAAACAGCGCAAACGCCGAAACAATAATCTTTTTCATCTGAATGTTTTTCGTTTCAATCAAAGGCCAGATGGAACTCCCATAAAGGCATGTTTCATATAACACATTAAAACCAATGTAAAAGAAAATAAAATACCTATACTCCAGGGTTAATGGATGGTTAAACCTTTTAAAATATGAGTCTTAAAAACTATCCCGCAAATAAGAAGCTCATGAAACTGCGTTAATTGCCCGGCTATTTTTATCCTTTTTAAGCAATAAATCCAGCCATTTACGAGACATGAACGGACGTTCAATAAAATAGAAGAAAATTACCGACCCAACCAAAATCGGAATTGACAAGAACACCACCTGCAACAATAGATCTGACAAATAGTGCCCTGTATTTATGAAATGCGTTGTTACCCGCCCTGCAACACCTATGATCGTATAGTGCAACAGGTATATAGAGTAACACATGCCGCCTATTATAGGTATTACGCGAAAACTGAATGCTTTTTTCAGCCATTCGTTTTTCATAATTGCATAGAACAATGCAACTACCGCAAACGGAAAGCAAAGCCGGGCAAACAACAAAGAGTAAAATTCCGGTGTATCAGACTTAATGGGCAGAAATACGACAATCAAAAAAAACGTTGGAGCTACCGAAACCATCCACCTTTTATCAAAAATATTTATATAATCACCAGAAACATATATATCTGCAAGCAATATGCCTGCAAAGAAAAACTGCGCATAGTCAGCCAGTGATATTTTGGGCAGCGGCAAAAAGTTTTGCAAGAGCGTTATGCCCACTATAGCTGCTAGCAGGGTCAAACGCCGGATTTTTTTATTAAATGCAAGAACATTGAACAAAAACGGTGCGACCAGATAAAATTGGATCTCAATCTCCAACGACCAAGCAACAATAGTGATAGATGGAATTTCATTGTGTATCAGTAAATGCGAATAAACTAATGATGCTAACCAACTGGGTGCATGAGTGCCCCAATCACGCTCGTTTGTCAGTACCTGTATTAAAAAAATACCGGTTATAGCTAAAAGATATGGTGGTTCAAGGCGAGTTAGCCTACGGAGGTAATATTGCTTTAATGGCACCCCCTTCCCGTTATTGATGTAATAATTAGCAAATGGCAAACACAAAATGAAGCCGCTCAGAACGAAAAACAATTCAACACCCCGGTCGCTGTTATCCAAAAAGGTATTCAGTAATGTGTTACCGGCAAGCCCTCCCACCATTTCTTCACTTACGTGACTGATAAAATACTTGTAAATATGGTACAGTACCACCAACGATATAGCCATAAAACGAATCCCGTCTATCTCGGGAAAATAGAGTTGGTTGGTAGTAATTCTGCGGAGTTTATTGGTAATATTAGCAAGCATGCACAATGTATGGGTTTAAGTACGCATTTAAACCGCAAAAATATATTTAGATACATGTACTTACATGTATTAGGGGCGAACTATAAGAAAAATGGGGTGTATCTGAGTAATAATCAGTCGGGAAAGTAGAAAAATCCGGCTTATACGGAAGAGGAATTTACAAATCAGTTTACTGTATCTTTCTTTAGTTTTGATTTTACAGTAGCAATATTTTCCAGCTTTTTTTCTTTGCGGAGTTTCTTTCCAGACTTGGTGAAATATCTATGTTTTTCTAAAAACTTAGCTTGTAGTTTGTTCCAATCATCTTCATTATTAAGTATTCCATACATGCATAGCTCTTCGTAGAGTCCATTACCTATTCTAAAAAAATCATCCCTACCCAGGTAATCAAGATCAGCATCGCATATAATCTCTTCAAGATGGTTTTTAGGGCTTTGGGGTATTTTCGTAGCCATGATCATACCACAGATACGTTCAATTTGTTCATCAGTGTAGCCATATGCAGGCAAATACTCTTTAGCTATTTCGCAGGATACTTTTTCATGTTCGTACTGCTGCCATAGGAACCCGGAATCATGAAACAAGACAGCCGTAAGTAATAATGTAAGGTCCTCTCCACTTACTCCCTCCATTTTGGCAAGCCGCTTTGCCGATATAAATACATCTTTTATGTGACCAGCACTATGGTAAGTAAGATTTCTTGGGAGCTCTTTTTTGAGCTTCTTCAAAATAAAAGATTTGACCTTTTTGAACTCTATGTTTGGAGTGTTTTCCACGTGATACTTTTGTCAAAGCCAAAAGATAAAAATATATTTTTGGAAATCAGCAATTTGAGCACCAATTAATTTTGTAATAACAAATTGCGGTTGCCCGTATGGATTACTAATAACACGCGTGAGAATGTGTTTACGGAGATTTATAATACCTTTTATACGTATTTTTCCTATTCCTGGAGTAAACACCTTTGCTCATACCCCTCCAGTGCGTTCCTTCCCTAAGATAGAAGCCTTCCGCATAATTTCCTGCCCTGCACCGGCCAAACAAAATTCCAATATTAAGTCCTATGGCTGACGTACGGAGACTATTGTCTTTATTTTCTGACTTATTAAGGTTAGCCATGCTGAAGTGATATCTCAACTTAAAGTAAAACCTACGCGTGAGCATGTAGCCAAAGTTGACGCCCATGCCAACGTCGAGTTTTTTAAGCGCTTCCCCGGAACCAAACTTCAAGCTAATCGAAGTATCAATATATTGGCCACCACCTGAGATGGAATACGAACCGCTAAGGTTGTAGCCCAAATGTAGTCCTGCCCCAACGAATAATCTGTTTGTACACTTTTCACCGGTCTTATAGATAAGATTGAGTGGTATACCTATCGTGTTAAGGGCATACTCTCCTTTTATCGGGTCCTGGCTAATCTTACATCCCATCATTTCATACAGTGCACCAGACTGAAAATAAACATGGTCGCCAAGGGGCATATCCAAAAGGCAGCCAATTGCCGCGCCATTCTTGAACTTTGTGCTCAGCTTGTTACCATTTGTTTTTATGGCCATGTTTGCCATATTAATGCCCCCTTCAATAGCAAATTGCGCCCGGGCAGCAAATGCGCACATCAGGACACCTAACAACACGAAACCACTTTTTTTCATAGGAGTATAATTTTCCATGTAATGAAGGTACACAAAGCTATGTAAATTATCTAATTACATGCAATGTGTAAGAAATATGCGCGTTGAAGATCTGAAAAGTAATCCTTTATGGGAGGATATCCCAGCCGATCGCTTTATAATATGAACGACAATATTTTGCAGTATCGGCAAAATCAGCAGAATTGCCATGGAAAATGATGTTATAATAACCGAATGCCTTTTCGGACGACCGCTTTCTTCCCGGAAGATCCAGGAAATAATTATGCTCCTTATTCACGAGTTTGTGAAAGTTGACATAGCGTACTTCTGGACAAACCGGCCGATGCAACTTCATACCCAATTGGTTTCGCTTGCTTACCAATAATGCCCCACCAAGGGTAAAATCATGCGGGTTATAATTAACATAAATAGAGCTGGAAAACGCCACCTTTCCAAGCCATTTGCGGTGGCCTGCCTGCGGAACGCAAGGGGCGTTCAAAATGATATTGTCGACCCATACGCAATCGTTGATCGGGGAACTTTTTTTACGCAGGACCATCTGTCGTATCATATTGTTCCCCATGCTATGGTACAGCATTGACAAATGCCCGGCGCCCAATTTACCCTGTGTACGAAGCGATTTTATTTCGGTGAGGACCGGCTGAAAATCCGCATGTATCTTTTTTGCATTTCGCAACGCAAAAAAATAATTGCCTAATCGCTTTTTCGAGGTGTTGATGCTTGGGTAGTCAAACATAATAGTGTTCACCCCATACATTCCTGTCAGTACGATCCCACGTTCCAGATCGGTTGTGAACAGCTTTCCCATCCCTTCTACATAAGTGACCCAGTCGCGGTCTTTATCGGGCATATATCTTACAGCTTCCTCAAGGGATTGCGTCTCTAATACATGCCTGATACCACTTCGGTTGTAAACAACGAAGTAGTGCAATTTGCCTCCATCCCGCTGTTGCAGCATGAACCTGAGGCTATCTTTTTGCATTATACGGTTACTGACAACTACTATGGGCGTATCGGCGACAGTAAGGCCCACGGGAACATCAGCATCCAGTTTCAACTGCATCCAATTTGCAGCTGCATCATACCTATCGGCTTGGGACAAAGCCGGGAGTGAATACACCAGTATTGCCAGGCAAAAAATAATTCTCATTTTATAATGCGCAATTTCTATTTTTCCATTGGAAAATGAAGCAGGTTGCTTATCAGGTTTTTCAATAACGGTATAAGTTAAAGACTATGTCTTACCGGAATTATTTTTAAATCAGCAGATCATCAAAAAGCAGATCTTAATCAATAAAAAAGAAGAGTTAATTAGCGATTCTTCTTCAACGAAAGTACCTGACTCTGCAAAACAGGCATCTTTTCTATATTCTCAAGTTTGAATCCGGCCCCATATACAACTTTAGCATTTTCTGTTTCTTTTCCCCACTTTATATCTATGGCACCAGGATATTTGGTTGCAAAAGCATCTTTTACCGGTACGGGTACTACAGCTTTGGTAATATCTGTTCCGGTCTTTTTCCCTGCGCAAGACGATGCAGAAAATGCTGCAAAAAACCAACGTAAAAGATTGTCGTTTTGATATGTTGCGTTTTTAAAATGATGTAATTGTGGATTGCAAAATAATGCCAACTATAAAGCATAATGGAAGCCGAACATCCCTATCAGTAAGTTATAGAAATAACCTTGCCATTTCTAAGCATCACACTCCTTACCCCTTGGTTATAAAATATCCATATGATCGTTCTGCCTTGTGTTGTTTCTGAAATCCTTATATCGTCCGCCGAAGGTGCTGCCCATTTAGCAAGTTCCGCGGGCATTCCAACCCATAATGTTCCATTCATTGCTTTGTCGTATGCGGCCGCACCATATTTTTTCTTCAGCCCAGCAAAATATTTTTTATTCTCAATATCATTTTCGATTGACTGCAGGGAATCACGGATGCACTTTTCCTTACCTTCTTTTAAATACACTTTAAAATTGATAGCATAGAATGTATCAATAGCTTTGTTTAATTCATCTGATGTTCGAGCATTATTCACTTTCTGATATGCTGTTGTTATTTCTTTATTGAGTTGTTTATTTACCTTTTCTTTATCGTAAACCATATGACTATACCTGCGCTCTAGTTTTGCTAAACGCTCTTTATCAAATTTTTCCTTTTTGGGGCTTTGGTACCCAGGGTAGTTATCTTTAATAGCCAACTTATAGAGATCCAGTTCCGACCTATAATTTGTAATATTGAAGACCCTGTAATCCTCATCTGTACGGAAAGAAAAATTATGGTATAAATTATTATCTGTTATCTCATTAATGTAGTATTCTGCAACAGCAATGTCGGCGGTGGGTTCTTTACCTGTTAATGTTGGGTTTAATTCATCTAAACGGGTTTGCAATTTTTGTATAATCATATTTATCGTGTTCTCATCTCCATTACCAGCCATGATATTGATAAGTTCGTCAATGTTATACCGCTGCTTCAATACGATTTGTTGCTTATAGCGTATCGTATCCAGCTGATATTCGAGCTGGTAAAGTTTTTGTGCCAGAGACTGCGTAACAAACAGTGCCGCGCAAAGAGTAGTCAATAATTGTTTCACGTTATGCTTTTTAAGAAAGATAGCTATTTACTGGTAATCTCTGCGTTTGTTTAAACTGCAAAAATTATTATCAGCTATATTTACCAAAATAAAAAAAGGAGTTACATCAACTCCTTTAACTCTTTGGTAAAACTACGTACTGTTTATGTAGCGGCAAGCAGCTTTTGTATCTTTTTGTTGATATTGCTGCTTGTTGTAGCTCCGACTTGCTTGTCCACAACCTTGCCGTTGCGAATGAATAAAATCACCGGGATATTTGTTATGCCGTATTGAACGCAAGTGCCGGGATTCTCATCCACGTTCATTTTGCCTATGTTCACAATTCCATCATACACTTGCGAAAGCTTGTCGATAGCCGGAGCCATGGCTACACAAGGAGGGCACCATGTAGCCCAGAAATCGATAACTGTAAGCTTTTGCGTCCCAAGCACTTCCTTTTTAAAATTTGCGTCTGTGAATACTGCTGACATGATTTAATTTTTAGCTTTTATTTTAGGCAAATGTACCGGCGTAGATGTAGCAAACAGATACGCGTTCCCATCGGGGAAGTAGTTCCCTGCAGGGAAGTACTATAGTCGAATACCTGACTTATATCATAAATTTGTATCAGCCTACAATCGCAGAATGAAAAGAAAAATACCTATAGTGCTTGACGCAGCCTGCACAAAAGAAAGTGAACACATTGGGGTGATGGACACATTGGCTATAATAAGTGGCAAATGGAAGATACAGATCATTACTATGCTCAACTGTGGTGGGGCTTTGCAATTCATGGAATTACAGCGATTGCTGGATGGTATAGGTGCCAAAATGCTTTCGAAAGAGCTTCAAGACCTTGAAGCTAACATGGTAGTGGCGCGCACTGTAATGGATACAAAGCCTGTTACGGTAAAGTATGAATTAACTCCGCACGGCAAAACACTGGACGGGATTATAGGCGAACTGCGCCTATGGGGCCGTGCCCATCGCATGAAAGTGATGGGTAAGTGATATAAAATGGATGCAATAGTTGGGGAAGACTGCCGAAAAATTCGGAAATTCTATAATTGTCTAGCTATATCCAAAATTCCAGCAGGGATGACCAATAGGACGACTCCGTATTATAAAAAAGAAAAGATGCCGCATTTTGCGGCATCTTCGCGAATTTTTGGTGGGCCCACTAGGACTTGAACCTAGGACCACCTGATTATGAGTCAGGTGCTCTAACCAACTGAGCTATAGGCCCTCTGCCGTTAGGCAAAAAATTGGAGTGCAAATGTAGGCGTTTTTCTGAAAAAGGAAAAAGAATTTGCAACGTATCATTTACGTTTAAATATTTCTGCCCATATTTCATGGTCTTTTATTTTATATACACTGTGGAACGCTGTGTCTGCAAGCATCTGCCTGTATGCGTCATCACCGCTCTGGCAGGTATTGCCCAAGACCACATATTCCGTACTTGGTTTTATTGGAAACCGGGTAATGTTTGTGAATACACGGCCGGGCGTAACGAAACCTTGTATAGTATCTGTGAACCACAACCCTTCTATTGCACAATTAACAGCCACTTCTTTATTGTACGCATTCTCCCTTTGCAGGTAAGCAATATTGGCTAATTCCACATTCATAACATGGAATGCACCAAGCTGTGTGTCCTCAAACCGTGTATTAGATCTAAAACCGTAAATGCCGATCAATAAAACACCCACTAAAGCAATATAAAAAAGATGCTTACCGGTAGCCGTAATGTAAGTACCAATACTAACGGAAAGAAAGATGAGCACTAAAAGAATATTAGCCAACAAGTAACGGTACCCTATTTCTGTAAGTGATGAATATAACAAGAACAAAATCACACAAAAACCAGATAATAAAATGAACCGTCTGGCAGGTGCGCACAATGCTATATTCAATTGCAATATCAGCCCAACAGGAACTGCAGAGGCAATGAGAAACACAAGCATCCAAACGGCGCTGCCCGGGGTATCCTGCGCGAATATCTCGGCAAGATACCAGACAATAACGGCCAGCGGCACCAAAAACAAGTAACGAAAGTTCTTCTGCTTCAACGCCGCCATTATTGATAGTGCAATAGTGAACAATTCAAGTACATAGGTTGCTTTATCGCCGCGGAACGCCCAATATACACCCCGGCGGAACATGCGGAAGTAAGCACTCCAATCCTCCTTTATGAGATGTGTATGTTCAGGCAACACATACCAACCAAGTTTCGCATTCTGCAGCACGAAAAACAGACCTATCAGGCATACTGGAAGAGATACTGCCGCTAGTCTTAATAACCGAAACCTTAAGCTTTCCTTTGCGCTGAACAAAGAAATGACAGCATGCATCCCTATAACTGCACCATATATCATTCCACCCTCCTTTGTAAAAAAGAGCATGAACAAGCTGAGCGATGTAAGCAGCAACCGATCGCGTGAATAAAAATATAAGCTCAGTAGCGTGAATAGCGCCAACATGATCTCGGGGTATACAAACGATGACTGTACAAAAAATACAACCTGCATAGCGACTACCAACAGAGCAAGCACAGCCTCATTTTTCCCAAAAAGACGCAGGCAGCATTCGTATAATGCAAACAGCATAAACACAGAAAAAAGCAGGGGAAAAGAATGTAGTGCAATATTTGATGTACCAAAGCACTTGATCCATAGTGCACCCAAAAAATGGAACATTAGTGGATGACCACGGGAAAATTCATCTGGTAGTGAACCCGGGAAAAGGCTCGGGCCGTGCGATGCCATCATTTTAAGAGCCGGAGCATATACCTGCCCTTCATCTACATAAAAAGGATAATGTAAATGGGGTATTTTACAGAAAACAAATACTGCCAAGACTGACCATAATAACCACCTTGACTTGAAAAAAGCTACCTGCATGCGCAATTGAAACGCTAAAAGTACCAAAAAAGATACTCTGCAATGTCCCGTAGTTGCGTTCGACTATCTTTGCGTAATCATGATAGCAGGCATAAAGCACATCATCTTTGACTTGGGCGGGGTGTTGCTGAATATTGACTATAAACTAACCGAGGACGCGTTTGTAAGGGCCGGCATCAGTAATTTTAAAGAATTGTACTCGCAACTAAATCAAACTGCGTTGTTTGACAAGTTTGAAATGGGGCTGCTGCCACAGGAAGAATTCCTGGCATCTCTTATAAAAAATTGCGGGCACCCGGTTACGGAAGAGCAAATAATAAGTGCCTGGAACGCCATGCTGCTTGATTTTCCGCTGCGTAGGTTACAGATATTACAGCAGTTGCAGCTATACTATGATCTTTTCCTGCTTAGCAATACTAACGAGATACACGAGGCTGCTTTTAACCAGATCCTGTACCGGTCTCATGGGTTGCCTAATATCGGTGTGCTGTTCGATAAAGTATATTTTTCTCACCGCCTGGGTATGCGTAAGCCCATGAAGGAAATATTTGAACGTGTGCTGAATGATAACGGACTTAAGGCCGAAAACACTTTATTTATTGACGATAGCCCGCAACATATTGAGGGCGCTAAACGGTTGGGAATACAGACCATTTACCTGGAGCCCGGCATGACCATAGAGGAGCATGTGTTTAAAAAGGCTGTATGAGCGAAGGTCGTCAGGCAACGTGATCCTTGGGCTAGATTTCCTCGTAATCAATATAATCGCCTTGCCTTTTCGAAGGTTTTTTACGTTCTTTTTCCTGCGCTTTTTGCGCCTGACGGTTCATTTCATTTATCTGCTCCTGCATTTTCTTCAACTGGGCATTGGTTGTTGACGTGATGTGCGCTATCGGGTAAATAAACCTAATCAGCGCCCTGAACAGGATAGCTATTATAATTAACCAAATAAGAATTTTCAACATAAGCATACAAAGGTAGGAGAATTGGTTGATTGGTTAAATGACCCTAGCCCGCGAAGTGGTTACATATGAAATAATAATAATTGTCGTTAGCTAACCCTATTTAACCAACACTTAATGGCTGAAATTGAAAAAAGTCGTACATTTGCGTTGGATATAAAACAAAAGAGAGGGGACGGATGTCCCCTCTTCGTTTTCTTAACATGGCTGAGATCGTAGAAAAAGTTTATTCTTTACTGGAACCATTGCTTGAGGGCACGGATATTTTTATCGTCAACATTAAAGTGAAGCCGATAAATAATATCAAAGTTTACCTCGATGCAGACAGTGGTTTTTCTATAGAGAAATGCTCTTCTGTGAACCGCAAGCTTTATGCCCAACTGGAGGCAACACAAATGTTTCCTGATGGTGACTTTTCTCTGGAGGTATCGAGCCCTGGGGTTGATGAACCGCTTACACAGCTTCGGCAGTATAAAAAGAATGTGGGCCGCAAAGTAATGGTAACAGATAATGAAGGTGCAGAGAAAACAGGTATTTTAAAAGAAGTAACAGACGAGCATATAACGCTGGAAATTAAGCCTGTCAAGCATAAACAGGCTTTGATCATAACACAGATTCCATTTTCTAACATTAAAAAAACAGTAGTTCAAATCATTTTTTAATTAACCCCCCGTAAAGGATACGGGGAGAAAAAGAGAGCATATGGCAAGTATTAATCTCATCGACTCATTCCAGGAGTTCAAAGAAGCCGAAAATATTGACAGGCCGACCCTGATGAAGGTATTGGAAGACGTTTTCAAAACGTTGTTGCGTAAAAAGTACGTGACCGACGAAAACTTTGACGTTATCGTAAACGACCAAACGGGCGACCTCGAGATCTTCCGCCGCAGGGAGATAGTGGAAGACGGCATGGTAGAAGACGAGAACCTGCAAATACCATACTCTGACGCCATTAAAATTGAGCCTGACTATAGCGTGGGCGAAGAAGTATACGAGGAAGTGGATGTAGCCAACTTTGGCCGCCGTGCTATACTTGCAGCAAAACAAACACTTGCGGCGCGTATAGGTGACCTGAAAAAGAACAACCTGCTGAAAAAATATGCTGACCGTATTGGCGATATTATAGCCGGCGAGGTTTACCAAATATGGAAAAAAGAAATATTACTGCTTGATGACGAAGGTAATGAGCTGATCATGCCCAAGAGCGAGCAGATACCAACTGATTTCTTCAAAAAAGGCGAAACAGTACGCGCAGTTGTGAAGAAAGTAGAGATGAGGAATAACTCACCTATCATCATCCTGAGCCGTACCCATCCATCGTTCCTGGAGAAACTGCTGGAAATAGAAGTACCTGAAATTATGGATGGCCTGATAGTTGTGAAGAAAATTGTGCGTGAACCCGGAGAGCGTGCTAAAGTGGCTGTAGAAAGTTATGACGACCGCATTGACCCTGTAGGCGCGTGCGTGGGCATGAAAGGAAGCCGTATACATGGTATTGTGCGTGAATTGAGGAACGAGAACATAGACATAATCAACTACACTAATAATGTTCAGCTACTGCTGCAGCGCTCGCTTACGCCGGCCCGCATCAACAAGATGGAGCTGAATAATGAAGATCACAGCGCGAATGTTTACCTCGATCCCGACCAGGTATCGCTGGCTATTGGTAAAAAAGGTGTGAACATCAAGTTGGCGCAGGAGCTTACAGGATATAGCATAGATGTTTACCGCGATGTGAAGGAGGAAGAAGAATATGATATCGACCTGGATGAATTTGCAGATGAAATTGAACCTTGGATAATAGATGAATTCAAACGCATTGGTTGTGATACAGGATTAAGTGTACTGAACTTGTCTATTGACGAGTTGGTGCGCCGTACCGATCTTGAAGAAGAAACCGTGAAAGACGTGCGCAAAGTGCTGGAAGCGGAGTTTAACAATGAATAACAACAGTTTATCCCCAAAATGAATATTGGGGAGGCTTGAAGCGGGCTATATATAAGTAAAAAGGCGTAGGTTTGTATGAGAACAGGCTTAGCTAAAGACAAATTGAATAAAATAAGCAGGAAACAGTAGAATGACACCAACAAAAACACCCAGGTTAGGGGAAGCAATTAAAGAATTCAATGTCGGCAGGGAGACACTCGTAGAGTTTCTTCTTGACAAAGGCTTTGACATAAAGAACCCCAACCCTGGCACAAAGCTTACGGAGCAAATGTATAATGCCCTGCAGGTTGAATTTGCCCCTGATAAGGCGGCCAAACGCAGGAGTGAAGAGATAGCTTTGCCTAAAGGGTCGCTGCTGGATGGCTTCAGGAAGAACAAGGAAGATTTGGACATTACCAAAAAAGAAGAAGCCCCTGCTGCAGCTGAAAAGCCGAAGGCCAAAGAAGAGAAGCCTAAGGAAGTAGAAAAGCCAAAGGTAGTTGAGCCAAAGGTAGTTGAGCCAAAAGAAGAGCCTAAGAAAGTTGCTGCAAAAGCAGAAGAAGCACCAAAGAAAGCTGTTGCAAAAGCAGAAGAACCAGCCGAAGAAAAAAAGACGGCAGCAAAAGCCGAGGAAAAACCTAAAGCAAAGGCTAAAGCAGAAAAAGAAGAAGCAGAGGCACCCGAACATCTTGAAGTAAAGGCACCAAAAATTGATGGCCCGAATATACTCGGGAAGATCAATCTTGAGGACATGAACCTTGCCTCAAGACCTAAGAAAGGTGCTGCTGCCAAGAAAAAAGAAACCACGAAAAAAGAAGAAGCTCCGTCAGCCAAAACAAAGGCTAAAAAAGAAGTTGCCGCAGTGCCTGAGGAACCTGTAGTTGAACCGGACATAATAACTCCGGCGGCAATTGACCAGGAAGATGACCAGGACAAACCTGAGCACATAGAAATGAAGGCGCCAAAACTGGAAGGGCCAAAGATCATCGGCAGGATTGAATTGCCGGTATCTCAACCTCCGGGTTCCGGTAGGCAGGACAACAGAAATGATAACGCTGAAAAACGCAAGCGCAAACGCATACCTGTTGAGAAGAAGCCTGAAACGCACAAACCCGACCAAGCCGGACAACCAACCGGAAGGGACGGCGGGTTCAATCGCGACAACCGTGGCGGACAAGGCGGCGGATTTAACAGAGATAACCGCGGCGGTCAAGGTGGTGGCGGATTTAACCGCGGCGGACAAGGTGGTGGCGGATTTAACCGCGGCGGACAAGGTGGCGGCGGATTTAACCGTGGTGGACAAGGTGGCGGATTCAGGCAAGGTGATCGCCGTGGCGCACCGAGAAACGAGCCAATATCGGCACAACAGCAGGAAATTGATACAAAAGCAATTCAGGATAAGATCCGTGAAACACAAGCCAAACTCACCGGCTCTACCCGCAGCAAAAATCTTAAGGCCAAATACCGCCGTAACAAGCGCGATGAAATGGCTGACAAGCGTGCCGCTGCTGAAAATGCGGAGCAGGGTAATGTGATCCAGGTAACGGAATTCATCTCTGTGAGTGAGCTGGCTAGCATGCTTAACGTGAGCTTTGCCGATGTTATCAGCAAGTGTATGAGTCTTGGTATCATGGTGTCTATCAATCAGCGCCTTGACGCTGAAGTAATTGAGCTGGTATCGAGCGAGTTTGGGTATGACGTGGAGTTCATTAACCTAGAACAAGAGGCAGATGAAGAAATAGAAGAAGTAGATGCTGAGGAAGATCTTAAGCCACGTGCGCCAATTGTTACCATAATGGGTCACGTAGACCATGGTAAAACATCATTGCTCGACTATATACGTAGTGCGAATGTGGTTGCAGGTGAAGCCGGTGGTATCACCCAGCACATAGGTGCCTACCAGGTGAAAACAGCTACCGGCAAGAGAATCACGTTCCTAGACACTCCTGGTCACGAGGCGTTTACCGCGATGCGTGCGCGTGGTGCGAAAGTAGCTGACGTAGCCGTTATTGTTGTGGCCGCAGATGATGCAATAATGCCTCAAACCAAGGAGGCTATATCACATGCCCAGGCCGCAAACCTGCCTATGATATTTGCTATTAACAAAATAGATAAAGAAGGAGCTAATCCCGAAAAAATAAAAGAACAGCTCGCCAATATGAACATATTGGTGGAGGACTGGGGTGGTAAATTCCAGAGCCAGGAGATATCGGCCAAGAAAGGCACTAACGTAGATCTTTTGTTAGAAAAGATAGGGCTTGAAGCCGAATTGTTAGAGCTGAAAGCTAACCCCGACCGCTCTGCAACCGGTAGCGTTATTGAAGCTTCGCTTGACAAGGGACGCGGTTACCAATCTACTATACTGGTTCAAAACGGAACACTGCACCAGGGCGATATGATCGCCTGCGGACAGTACTTCGGTAAGATAAAAGCCATGTTCAATGAGCGTGGGCAGCGTGTGCAGGAAGCAGGACCGTCTGCACCTGTGCAAATACTTGGCCTGAATGGCGCGCCACAAGCCGGTGAGAAATTCCGCATGTTTGAAGATGAGGACGAAGCAAAAGAACTGGCTAACCACCGTGCACAGATATTGCGTGAACAAGGTATTCGTGCTCGTAAGCACATCACGCTTGATGAAATTGGTCGGCGCCTCGCATTGGGCAACTTCAAAGAATTGGGTGTTATCATCAAAGGTGACTTCGATGGTTCTGTTGAGGCACTCAGTGACTCATTACAGAAGCTCTCTACAGAGGAGGTGGCTATCAACGTTGTGCACAAGGGCGTTGGTCAGATCACAGAGAGCGATGTGTTGTTGGCGACAGCATCAGATGCTATTATCATCGGCTTCCAGGTGCGTCCGTCTATGCAGGCATCAAAGCTCGCCACACAGGAAAATATCGAAATCCGTACATACTCTATCATCTACGATGCGATAGACGAAATAAAGAGCGCGATGGAAGGGTTGCTGGAACCAAAAGTTGAAAAGAAAACCGTTGCCAATATCGAAGTACGCGAGATATTCAAGATCAGCGGCGTAGGTACTATTGCCGGTTGTTACGTGCTTGACGGTAAGATGACCCGTCAAACCAAGCTTAACATAGTACGTGATGGTATAGTAGTTTATACAGGCGAACTGGGCTCTCTGAAACGCTTCAAGGATGATGTGAAAGAAGTGAACGCCGGCTATGAATGCGGCCTGATGGTGAAAAACTATAACGACCTTCGTGTTGGCGACATCATCGAAGGGTTCGATGAGGTGGAAGTGAAGAGGACATTATAGTATCTTCGTAACAGTTTTAGATAATTAAATGCTCACATACGTGAGCATTTTCTTTTATACTAATTTAGAGGCAGATTCTTTAATCATTGAACCATCCATCCATTACATTACTCTCTGACCTAGGTACACGCGATAGTGTTGTAACTAATGTAAAAGCGTTGCTTACTCAACATGTGCCTAATGCTACTATTACAGACATCTCACACAGGGTAGTTCAATACGATATACAACAGGCCGCATATTTATTATTGTCGGCATATCGGCATTTTAACAAAGGCACTATTCATATACTGCTTGTTGATGTTTTTTCACGCAGCCCGTCCAAAATGCTGCTTGCCGAAAAAGATGGCAACTATTTTATTGTAGCTGACAATGGTTTACTACCCCTTGCCTTTGGCGAAAATAATGGAAACATCAGGCTCTGCGCAACATTTGAAAACCCTTTCTCTTTTCATGATTGGTTAGAAAACGTTGCTCATGTAGCAGAACAGATCATCACAGGAAATTCATCCTCATTTATCCCCTATAACGAATTACACAATGCACAATACTCTATGCTCAATGCCCACCCTAATGGTATTGATTGCGGCATCCATTACGTTGATAATTATGGGAATGTTGTGTTAGACATTAACCAAAAACAATTTGAAGAACTAGTGCATAACAGACACTTCAAAATAAAAGTAATGCGCGATGATATTACTGCGCTCAGCAAAAACTATTCTGACGTTCCTGAACGTGCACCACTAGGTAGGTTTAACGAAGCGGGTTTTTTGGAAATAGCCCTGAATCGGGCTTCTGCAGCGGATCTTCTGGGATTAGGCATGAACAGTTCCGGCAATTTACATTACCAAAGCATCAGGATTTTCTTTTAGCGGCACAGCAAAAATTGTGCCGCTGTAAGCTGCAAAAAATCAGCCAAACTTTGTTATGCTATCGTTAACGCACAGCATCCATTAAGAAGTAAACAACAAATTATTTGGATTAACAAATCGTTATTCTGATTTGTGACTTAAGTCATTTGCATTGGTGCAAACAATAGGTAAATTCGTATTAATTAAATCACGCAATATGAAAAAGAACGAATTAGAAAGCTCGGATTTCACAATCTATGGTGTTGCATTCATCGCATTGATCAGTGCAGTGGTTGTTTGCTTCTTCTTATTCAATAAATAGAAGAACCCTCACAAAATTTAAAACCTTTACTGTCAGTGGACTAAACCGCTGGTAGTAAAGGTTTTTTGCTGAAATTATATCAGTGTTATGAAAAGCAATTTCTTGCTGAAAGGCTACTATAAAGAAAACACGCAGAGAGGAGAAACAAGGCAAGGAACAGCAGCAGAATGTGAATGAGGGGCTGCGGTAATTTGTGCATACTCTTCCTTATACTTTACTTAGATATTACTCATTGTCCTCACCATGAAAATAAATAACATCTGCATTGCCAAACACAAGAATACTTCCATATCCCTTGTATAAGTCTCCAGATGTAAAAATATACTCCAAATCGTAAGTCTTTCCATCTAAATCAGTATCTTCTGAGATAATATAACACACAGAACTCAATTTCAGAAGCCTTAGTCTTAAAAAAATATCGCGTAAAACTTCTTTTGAGTCTCCTTTAAGTTTGTCAAATTTACCCCATTGGAACTCATTAAAATGAGCGAGTTTACTTGTAAACTTATTTCTATTTTTAACAGAATTAATAGACCATATATATATCTCATGTTTGTTTTTTTCAACAAACTGCTTAATCACTTTTGCTTCTAACTCTATATTGTGCTGCATATAGTTTTCTCAAAACAGCATCTTATACACATCCTCCACCTTATTCACGGTCTTTAGCTGAATCTGGTAGTTGTTCTTGTCCAGGCCTTTTGCATTGGCTTTGGGTATAAAGATGACATCCATGCCCAGTTTGCTGGCTTCGGCTATGCGCTGGTCTATGCGGTTTACGGCACGTATTTCTCCGCTCAGACCTATCTCGCCTACCAGGCATATGTTGGATGGCAGGGCTTTGTCTTCGTAAGACGAAAGAAGGGCACAAACAACAGCTAATTCAATTGACGGATCCTCCACCTTTATCCCCCCGGCTATATTCACAAACACATCTTTTGAACCAAAATGGAAACCACCTCGTTTCTCCAACACTGCTAGTAGCAGTTGCAGGCGGCGCAGGTCTAAACCGCTTACAGTGCGCTGGGGGGTGCCATACACAGCAGTTGTAACCAGTGCCTGCACCTCTATCATCAGTGGGCGGGAGGCTTCCATGGTCGCTGCTATGGCAATTCCGCTCAACGGTTCATCATGCTGAGACAGCAATAACTCAGATGGGTTACTCACAGGTCGCATGCCACCTGTCACCATTTCATATATACCCAGTTCTGATGTGGAACCGAAACGGTTCTTCAATGTTCGTAATATGCGGTAGGCATAGTGGCGGTCGCCCTCAAATTGCAGTACGGTATCTACCATATGCTCCAGCACCTTCGGACCAGCTATGGAACCTTCTTTGGTTATATGGCCTATAATGCAAACAGGTATCCCGCTTGCCTTAGCAAAACGTTGTAATTCCGCAGCACACTCCCTCACCTGCGATACACTCCCCGATGCCGACTCCACATATGGCGATTCAAGTGTTTGTATAGAATCTATAATGAGCAGGTTGGGTTTCAGTTTTTTTATTTCCTGGAAGATGGTATCGGTTGCCGTGGCCGTGAGCAGGTAGAGATTATTATTTTTTATGCCTATACGGTCGGCGCGCAACTTAATTTGCTGCGCGCTTTCCTCACCCGATACATAAAGTGTTGTAATATTTTTCCATTGCAGGGCGCACTGCAAAAAAAGTGTGCTCTTACCAATCCCAGGATCGCCTGCAATCAACACTACGGAACCCGGTACCAATCCGCCACCCAGCACACGGTTCAGCTCGCTGTCGGGAGACTGCATACGAACCTCCTGTGCATGCACTACGTCATCCAGCCTGTGCGCTTTGCGTTGCTCTTTGCCATTGTCATCCCAGGCTATGGTATCGGGTTTTGTTTTGTCCTCTCGCTGTACTACTTCCTCCACAAAAGAATTCCACGCACCGCATGATGGACATTTACCTGTCCACTTCGGTGTTTCGTAACCACATTGCTGGCAGAAGAAAGCAGTTTTTGTTTTTGCCATAAACCCTAAACCCCTGAAGGGGCTTCCTCATTTTTAAAAGTTCATTGCAAGATAATTAAAACCCAAACCGTAATGGTGTTTAATGCTTATTCAAAAGTTTAGCTGAAATAAAAATAGCACTGGATAAAAACCTTGCAATTGACGTAACAGAAAATAAATGAGCAAAAGTGACGTACCCGAAATAAGAAGTTCTTTTAGTAGGATAGAACGTAAGTTGAGGCAAAAAAAAAGAGCCGCGGGAAGAATCCTGCAGCTCTACTTACTAACCCATTAAATTCACAACTTGATACAAATGTAACATCTGGAACGCTAGGAAAGAAATGGTTTTCTTAGTGCCATCCATCAGTTTTATAGATATAATCGGAATTAATATTTTAATTATTTTGAAGCTTGATAATCAATCTCATTTGTCAATTTTTTAATCATATTTAATAAATATCAAGCAGGTTTTTTTTATTCACGTTAGAATAATAATACAAGTGAAATGAATTAATTAGACACATTGAAACGGAATTTATATATGGATAGTTAAAATGAAAAATTAAGGCGTTTACTTTATAGAGGTAACCGTATTTTGCACTTTGAAAATTTTACCTGAATGAGTAGAGCATTTGAACCACTACAGCAAAAAGAAAGGAAATTCTTACCGGCAGATTTTAAAGTTACCGATTGGGAAAACTTAAAGCCATACTTTGAGGAACTGCAGTCGAGAGCTATCAATAGTAAAGGAGACTTGCAAAAATGGCTGGGTGATATCAGCGAGCTGGAAGCCGTGATCAGTGAAGATGCCTGTTGGCGACAGATCAATATGACCTGCGATACGACCAATAAGGAGATAGAAGAAGCTTTTACTTATTTCTGCATGGAGATAGAGCCGAAAATGAAGCCATATGGTTTTGAATTAAATAAGAAACTACTCGCTTGCCCATTCACCAAAGAGCTGGATAATAACTTCTTCTTTCCTTACCTGCGCAGCGTAGATAATGCCGTGAAACTGTATCGTGATGAAAACGTGCCGTTACAGGCAGACCTGAGCATCCTGGCACAGCAGTATGGTGTTATCTCGGGCGCAATGAGTGTGGAAGTGGATGGCAAGGAATATACATTACAACAAGCTGTAAAGTTCCTGCATAATCCGGACAGGACACTGCGCGAATCTGTATTTACCAAGATAGCTACCCGCCGCCTGCAGGATAAGAATAAATTGAATGAACTCTTCGATAAATTATTAGCGTTGCGTCAGCAGGTGGCCAAAAATGCCGGTTTTGATAATTACCGTGATTACAAATTCCGTGAGCTGGGCAGATTCGATTATACTGTTGACGATTGTTTTGCTTTTCACACAGCAGTTCGTGAACATATATTACCATTGCAAGCAATGTTGATCAAACACCGTCAGCAACGCCTTGGGGTAGATAAGATGCGCCCCTGGGATAGCGATGCAGAACCTGTGGGCACAGAGCCGCTACATCCCTTTAAAGATGGTAAGGAACTAAATGCAAAAGCTATCGAGGTATTTAGCAGGTTGCAGCCTTTCTTTAGCGGCTGCCTGCAAACCATGCAGCAAATGAACCGCCTTGACCTTGACAGTAGGAAAGGCAAGGCACCGGGTGGGTATAACTGCCCGTTAGCGGAAACAGGAGTGCCGTTCATCTTTATGAATGCGGCAGGTACTATGGGCGACGTAATAACAATGATGCACGAGGGTGGCCATGCCGTGCATTCATTCCTTTCACATCCATTACAACTATCTGCATTCAAAGAATACCCAATGGAGATCGCAGAGCTTGCAAGCATGAGCATGGAACTCTTCACTATGGAGCATTGGGATGTATTCTTCAATAATGAAAAAGAACTGCAACGTGCCCAACTGGAGGAGATGGAGCGTGTTATCAGCGTACTGCCATGGATAGCTACAATTGATAAATTCCAGCACTGGTTGTATACTAATCCGGGGCACACCATAACACAGCGTGAGGTTGCCTGGTTGGAAATTTTAAATGAATTTTCAACAGGCATTACCGACTGGAGTGGTTTTGAAGAATACCGCACTAACTTCTGGCAAAAACAGTTGCACCTTTTCGAGGTTCCGTTCTATTATATAGAATATGGCATTGCCCAGCTTGGCGCAATAGCTATGTGGCGGCAATACAGACAGAATAAAGAACAAGCGCTCAATAACTATATGAATGCACTCAGTCTTGGCTACACAAAAACTTTGAAAGAACTTTATTCAACAGCAGGTATTAAATTTGATTTCTCTCCGGCCTATATCAAGGAACTGGCTAATTTTGTAACCCCGATACTAAAAGAAAAAGGCGTACAATAATATCCATGAACAATAATTTCATTTTTTGTTGCCTTACTTCGATTTTCCTTTTGGCTTGCGGTGCTGCGAAGAATGGTGGCGGCAGTAAGAATACGGTTCCCGGTACCTGGCAAGCCACGCCTATAACCATAGATGGCGATAGTAAAGACTGGCCATCACCATATCCTAATTACGATATGACATCAAAGATTGCCTACGCTACTTCAAATGATACCAGAAATTTATATGTGACCGTAGAGTCAGGTGATCAACGTACGCTATTTAAAATACTGAAGGAAGGGCTAACGATCGCCATAGATACACATGGCCGGAAGGACCCGCAATTCTTTATAAATTACCCTTTGCAGAACAACAATGAAGTTATTGATATTACTTCTGTGCATGATAACCGATCGCAGATCGCCATGAAACAATCAGAGAACAGAATAAACAAGATGATGCAGGATGCTGGGCAATTTTCGCTTGAAGGCTTTGGAAGCTGCAGCGGTGGTTATATGATATCGCAAGTGCTGCCATGCGGTGTCAAAGTAAAGGCAAGAATGGACGAGTACAAGCAATTTGTTTGGGAAGCTACTATTCCATTCAAAGCTATTTATGGCATCGATTCTATTTCCGCTGCACAAGCCAACAAACCAATAAGCGTTTGCTTTACGGTGCATAGTTTTAAAAAGGCCAAGACGACAAGCGGCGGAGACAACAACAATATGTCTAATATTTCCGGTGCAGCAGGCAACAACAGCCAAAACCGTAATGCGGCTAACATCAGTACAGCGGCTTCATCGCAAGACCCAAATGAGCATTATTATCAAACGACAAAAACCTGGAAGCAGTTCAGTATAGCCTGGCAACCATAATTTTCTATTTTAAGTTAATAATTCACCCAACCTTACTCACTTTGTATCCTGTCTATGCCAAAGAGACCGATATAGTCTCGTGCGCGAGCCCCTATAAATGTTTTTTTATTCAATCTCCTTATTACTATACTTATTTACCTTAATTATAAACCGGTTGTTCTCAAAGGACAACCGGTTTTCACTTATTTTATACTGACTGTACCCTTGTGCAACGCACATAAAAACGTTGTTCACCGCACTCGCGATGTCTCCTCCACCTCCTGTGCCCACCAAATAATATTTTCGCCAATAACAGTACACCTGCTGACTGCCAAAGTGTTATGGTGCTGATGTGGAATAAAGGAGTTAAGGTATTGTTCCACAACAGCATAACCAAACCACTGAACAGGATGAAACCAAGGACAACAACAGCAATGAAAAATGCAGATATTTTGAACAATTTTCTTTTCATGACCAATAATTTACCACAAAGCTATTGCTGCAACGGCCACACGCATAAACATTTTCGGTAAAAGCAAGGAAATAATAGGCAAATGCTGTTTAGCACAGGCGAGCAGCTACTAAAATTTCGGGCACACCGTCTTCTTTTGTATGCTCTTATCACCAAAGTTGCCGGAATGATTGAGCGTGAACTCATACCCGCCCTGCATTTTACTGGCATCCTTTAAGCTCGAAACATTGACATCATAACTGACGCCTATCGTCCAGGATGTATATTTTATTTTAACCACAGGTACAAGCGCATCCTGGAAACGATAAAACAGGCCACCGGAAATAATAAATATATCATTTAAGCCACTCGTCGCTTTTGTCCAATTCACAATACCGCCAAAGATCAATTCTTTGTAGGTGCCCTGCATAGCATAATTGGCATGAGCCTGGAAGGTGATCATATCTGTAAGCACACCGCTAACACTGGCATTACCATTCAGCCTCATATTGTGCTTGATCTCCGGCGACTGGTAATAAGAGAACTTAGGCTGGGTAAAATGATAACCTGATATGCCAATGATATAGGTCATGTCATGGTTCTCTCCCCTGCTTGTATTGAAGTTGATACCGGCCCCTATATCCCACAAGTTCATTTTTGCACGTGGCAGGTTCTCATTGTTCGGGTTATTCGGGTTGTACTTCCCGCCAACATACTGATTATTGAATGTCGCTTTATTCGGGTCATAGCTATACTGCATATAGCCGCCCGTAAAGCCAAACGATATAAAAGTATTATGGTCCGGGTCTAGTGATTTATTATAGTTAATAGCCGGGTAAACACAAGTGATCTTCTGATCAATAGATCCGGCTTTATCATAATACCCTAATAACCCGATACTTACAAAATCCTCCGAAGCGTTGCTTATAGGAAAATGCGTCTCCCCACTCATCAGGAATGTGCTGTAGGGATTCGATATGCTACTCCATTGGTTGCGGTAATATACTCCGACCTTATAATCATCATTAAACACGCCTGTCAAAGCGGGATTACGTAAAACCGACGTTTCATAAAATTGGGAAAAGTGGATGTCCGCCTGTGCTATACCAGCAACAGGAGCTGCAAACAAGGTGATCAATGCGCACAATAAGTTAGTTTTCATCTTTTTCATACACCTCATTTACCTGATTATAGTTACATCTCCTTTAATGTATATCGGCTCACCTGTTTCGCATACTGCATCTACCACATAAACGTAAACATCCGGCCTTGGGCCTCCGCCTTTGAAGGAACCATCCCATGCATTTGTTGCATCGTTGATGCTAATACCAGTGCGCTCAAAAAGCAATTCACCCCACCGGTTATAGATACGGAATGACTTTATGATACTAACACCGTTACCTCGTGGATAGAACACATCATTCTCACCATCATTGTTAGGAGTGAACGCATTGGGTATGAATATCTGGCTCTCATCACAATACAAGTGGATCGTTATCGAGTCAGAATTCAGGCAACCAAAATCGGAAGATACCGTAACAACATAGGTGGTGGTCACAGACATAGTTGCTATCGGGTTGGCACAAGAATCACAACTTAGCGATTCAGTATTGGTCCACATATACTTATAGATATGCTTCCCGGTCGTATTGATCTGCGCATCAGATCCGGCAAGTAGGGTCTGATCTGGCCCGGCATCTACTGTAGGCACAGGGTGAACAATAACCGTTACATAATTAGTATCCGGAACACAACTTCCCAATTGGGCTATTACCATATACTTTGTGGAGTAGTGCGGGTTTGCTATCGGGTTGGCAATATGCGGATCATTCAAGCCATCCGGGGGTAACCATGTATACTTTGTTCCGCCTGAGTCAAACAGCGGCACAAGGTTACCGTCACATATTTCAGTATCGCCGCGCGCAACGCTTATCGTATGCGTTTTCAGGAATACGGAAACTGTATCAAAATTCGCGCAACCATAGGAATCTCTTCCCGTAACCGTATAAGTTGTTATAACGGTCGGTGAAGCAAACGTAGGATTGCATGTAATGCAGCTGAGAGTTCCCGCCGGGCTCCATGTATATTTCAAGCCGCCTGTAGCTGATAGTCTAGCGGCATCTCCCACGCACACTGTGGTGTCCGCACAGGCTGTAATAACCGGCAACGGATGGATAACTACATCTTTTAAGACAGTAGCAAAACAACCCCAACCATCCGTTGCTATTAATTTGGCGGGGAATGTACCTGTTGCATTAATGAAAAATGTCGGTGAGTCAACTGAGCTGGTCATCCCGTTCACATCCCAGCTCAGGCTCGTAATAGTTGACCAATAGCTGCTGGAAGAATCTACAAGCATTATAGTGTCGCCAATACATACCGGGTTGGGTATAACCTGGAAGTTAGATTTTACTTCGTCTACTTTTATAGTATCCAAACCTAAGCTTGATGCCTGGCAACCTGTACCATCACTGAGAATAAGCTTAGGCACATATGCTCCCGGCAACAAATAAGTATGCGTAATGGTATCTGTAAACGACACGGAGCTGGTATTACCATCTGCAAAATCCCAAATGATGCTGGGCACATTCAAAGTCATTGCATAAAAATGTACCGACAAAGGCACACAGCCGGACTTAGGTGTATAAGAGAATGCGCCATCATAACCGAAAATGTTCACATGCCCGTATGCTGTATCCCTGCAACCATAAGAATTGGACACGACCAATCGTATAGTATCCATACCGGGATCTATATACAGATTTGACGGGAATGCAATTGTTGATGTAACACCTCCTCCAAGGTCCCAGTTATAGAACAACCCCCCTGTGCTGGTGTTAAAGAAGTGAACGAACAGCGGCGGACAAATTGAAACAGAATCATCCATGTAGAACGAAGCGACCGGCTCAATAACGTTTATGTAGTTGACATAAGTTGCTGTATCGGTACAACCGTGCGAATCGGTTACCACGAGCTTAACCGTATATGCACCGGCCGCATGGTATTGATGCCATGGAGAAGTTAGCGTTGATGTCCCGCCATCACCAAACATCCAGAACCAACTTACCGCACCTGTTGATGCATCTATGAAATGCGTACTGTCCCAACGGCAAGGATTAAATTTTGTTGCCGAAAATGCAGCGGTAGGCCGCCATACGGTAACAGATGTTTGCACAACTGTATCTTTACAACCAATATTATCAGTAACGGTGAGGGTACTGGTGTACACCCCTGCAGCCGTAAATGTATGGCTCACCGAAGGTGTAGTAACAGAGGTCGTTGTCCCATCTCCAAACTCCCATGCAAATCTTGTCCTGAATGTTCCCGTCACTCCGGTGCTTGCATCGGTAAAGATTGCGGTGAGCGGCCAGCAGCCACTGGGTGGACTGATCGTAAAGTGCGCATCGGGTTTGGATACCAGTATATAATTAGGTTTAACAAGTGTATCCCAACAACCATTTTGGTCCATCGTCATGAGCGTTATAGGCCATATGCCAATAGTATGAAATGTATCCAGGTAAGTTGATGACATACTATCTGCCGATCGACCCGAGCTATGCCATCGCCATGCGAATACAGACCCACCTGTGACGCTCGTGGTAAAGTAAACGAGGCTATCCCGGCATACCGTCGTATCGGTAGTAGAAAAATTAACAACCGGTCTTCGCAGATCTATCACTTTACTTACGGTATCCCTGCAATTACTTGCAATATTATGAGTGGTAAGGGTTACTGTATAGACTGACATCGCAGGGTAATCGTGAAGCGGGTTGTCTAGCGTTGATGTTCCACCATCGCCAAACTGCCATAAATGCGTATCGTCTCCGAGCGAGCTATCATAAAACTGAACCCTTGTATGTGGACTGCAATAAACGCTATCTCTTATTATCGCCTTTGGTGAATCGACAACAATCGGAGTAGACCAACTATACGGGAGGCCAGGACATCCGTTATAATAGGGGGTGACGGTTGCTGTAAAGCGACCGGGGAGCGTGTAGTGGTGAGACGTTGTTAGCGGGGGCCAGATGTCGCTGCTGCCATCCCCATATTGCCATACCAATGTATCAACGGGCCCGGTTACAACTGTTGCGGTAAAGTAAACTAAATTATTGCGGTAACAGAGATGCGTAGGTGCCGCTGTAAAGGTAACTACTGGTGGCTTACCAACGTCTATAAACACCGTATCATATACAGTACAACCGTTGCTTGTTATTGATGTAAGTACGACCCTGTAAGTGCCTTCAAGCGTATAAGTATGGGACGTAGTGGGAGTAGTTACAGTACCGGACCCATCTCCAAAACTCCATGAATAGGAAGTTACCGGGAAGGGATAAGGCTTCAACCCGGTTGTCGTATCTGGCATGTAAGTTTTCATGAAGGAAGCAAAATTTACTGTGAGCGGCTTACAACCTGAGGTAGGTGTGGCCGTGATCCAGTGAATCATGTCATATAAAGTGTCTATGCGCTTAACCGTATCACGACAGCCCGTGGTTCCATCCACTACTATCATCCTTATCGTATCAACCATTCGGCGTCCGTACGTGTGTGTAGTTGTCATACCAGCACCTGATGTTCCATCGCCGTATAACCAGGTAACAATTGTACCGGAAGGCGCTGTACCGGTATAAGTAATTGCAACCGGTGGCGGGCACGGATCTGCAGGTGAAATAGTGAAGCTTGCCGCAGGACCCGGGAGAATATTGATAGTATGCGTAACCGTATCATAACAGAAACCATCAAAAACTATTAACCTGATGGTTTTTATACCGGGTGTGGTAAAAGTCCAGGCGCCTGTTACAGCAGTCGAAGATCCGGCTCCGCCAAAATCCCAGGTGCGACTGGTATGTGTTGAGCTGGTATTCGGAAAAGTAACAGCTGTATTGATACATGCAGTCGCCGGACAGGTAAACGCCGCTGTAAGATTACCCACTACAATAAATGAAGGCAAGGTTGCACTGTCTTTGCAACCATTTCCGTCGGTAACCACAAGTGTTACATTATATGAACCAACTCCCGCATAAGTATGCGACGGGCTGGTTGCCGTTGAGCTACCCCCATCACCAAAACGCCAGATATACGAAAAAGGCCCTGTACCTGTGGTGCCATTGCTGAAAACCGCATTACCAGGAGGTTCGCAGAAATGTGTGGTGGCCGCTGTAAAAAAAGGAGCGGGTAAAGCGTACACCTGTATATGTGCGGGCTTTGTGAGCGAACTTACACATCCGTCTGAATTAGTAACTGACAACGTAACATTGTAAAAACCAGTTGCACTATATACATGGCTTACGGGGCTTCCGGCACCGGTAAACCCGTCGCCAAAATTCCATGTACACGTCATCGGTCCGGGGGCATTAGGTATGGAGGTATTGGTAAATGTTACCGATGTACCGGGACAAATGGTTGAGTCGCTGGTTGTGAACGATACAATGGGTGCGGGTTTAACAACTATTGTCATGGTTTTCACACTGGTGTTGCTACCATTGTAAGCTGTAAGCTTACAAGTATAGGTGCCGGGTGTAAGATAACTTGTGGAGGGATGGGTAAGATGCACAATGCCTGAACCATTGCCAAAATCCCAGTCAAAGGTCGTACCGGACATCGGAGTGGTAGTGTTGGAAAAACTCACCACCATCGGAGCGCAACCCGTAACACTTGATGCGGTAAAGTTAGCGGTAACCGCAGCAGCAAATACTGAATACGGCGCAACGCCGAAAAGAAAGATAATAATATACCAGCGGGTAAATAGTTTCATAATTTTCACTTATTAACTTGTCTACTAATATACGAAGAAAATAAAGTTACCAAAATTGTGTTGAAAGTCAATATTTACCCCAAAAAAAGTTAGTTACTCCCCAAATTTATTTGCTAAAAGTTAATAAAACAGTATGTAATGGTGCGTATTGATCATTAAAGTGGATATATCGATTGGTTATCCCTGTTTTTCATAACATAGATCAAGCAGAATATCATTTTTCCAAAAGAATTAGCTGGTGCTTTTAATATCTTTGCTCATTATGCTATCGTTACAGGAACAAATTCAGCAATACACAGCAGAAATAAACGCTTTCACACCCAAGGACGCTACCGAACTGGAACATTTCCGTATCCGTTTTCTGGGTACAAAGGGTATTGTGAAGCAGCTTTCTACAGAAATGAAAAATGTGGCTCCTGAACAGCGTAAGGAAGCAGGAATGTTGCTGAATTCTTTTAAACAGCTGGCTGAAGGAAAGTATGATGCACATAGTGACCTGCAGCAAGGCGGCGCGAGTAAAGGCCCCGCGGTTGATGGTACATTACCCGGCACACCGTTGCCAATAGGTACACGCCATCCTTTACGGATGGTAGAGAACCAGATAGTTTCCATTTTTGAAAAGATAGGATTTAGTGTTGCTACCGGTCCTGAGATAGAGGATGATTGGCACAATTTCACATCGCTGAATATGCCTGAACACCATCCTGCACGCGATATGCAGGACACATTCTACGTTTCCCAGAACCCGGATTGGGTGCTACGTACGCATACATCTTCCACACAGGCAAGAGTAATGGAGAACCAACAGCCTCCTATAAGAGTAATATGCCCCGGACGTGTTTACCGCAATGAGACTATCTCTGCCCGTGCGCACTGCTTCTTCCACCAGTGCGAGGGATTGTATATAGACAAGGATGTTTCTTTTGCCGACCTGAAACAAACACTGTACTATTTTGTTACCGAGATGTTTGGCGAGGATACCAAGGTGCGCTTCCGCCCTTCGTACTTCCCATTCACAGAACCTAGTGCTGAAATGGATATCTCCTGCACCGTATGCGGTGGTTCAGGTTGCAGCCTTTGCAAGCATACGGGTTGGGTGGAGATACTGGGCTGTGGCATGGTTCATCCCAATATGCTGCGCAACTTTAATATTGACCCGGAAGTATATACAGGCTTTGCATTCGGACTAGGAGTAGAGCGCATTACGCAAATAAAATACCAGGTGAATGACCTGCGCCTATATTCACAAAACGATGTGCGGTTTTTACGGCAATTCCAGGCGCTGTAACTAAACTGTTTCTTTTCGCCATTCTATTTTCACAGCAGAAAGTGTTTCTGTCTCAAGACGTACGTTGTACAGAACAGTGAATCCGTTTTTTATATAAAAAGACAAAGGCGATTCATAGATCGTACCATCCTGTTTTCTGTAATTGTTATGGTCTGCTACCCACCCGTTCAAAATGATATTATTTTTCTTAAGCTCATTAAGAAGCATCGTACCATAACCCTGTCCTTTTATCCTGCTTCCTATTATTATAGCAAACCACTGTATTCCGTCTCTGACAAACTGAAATCCCCAACCCAAGAGCTCACCTATTTCGTTTGTCAAGAGGTAATGTCTTTTATCTGACTGTTTATTAAGATATTCATCAAAATCAGCCGGATCACCATATTTTATTTGTTCGGGATATTCTTCATTCCACAACTCTATGATGGCACCCTTTTGTCTATCCGTAAGTTCAATAGCCGAATTAATGCGCATAAGCCCTGTTTATTCACCTAATTTACATAAACTATATTTATACATTCATAAGCCCTTTGCTGGGTATTTAGCATAACTTTACACTATATTAAACCCTTATTTAAGGGTTCACTTTTAATTTTATCTGTAATGGAAGTAAAACAATTATATACGGGTTGCCTGAGCGAGGCTGCTTATTTTATCTCAAGCGAAAGCGAAGCTGCAGTTATTGACCCCCTGCGCGACACAGAGGTTTACCTGCAAATGGCAGCCGAGAAAGGTGTGAAAATAAAATACATTTTCGAGACGCACTTCCATGCCGATTTTGTTAGCGGACATATTGATCTTTCAAAGAAAACAGGTGCTCCTATCATCTACGGGCCAAATACCAATGCCGCAATTAAAATACACATGGCTGCTGATGGTGAAGAGTTCACAATTGGTAAAGTGAAGATACAAGCTGTTCATACCCCGGGCCATACATTAGAAAGTACCTGCTACCTGCTGAGCGACGAAGCGGGTGCACCTTACTGCATCTTTACCGGAGATACGTTGTTTGTAGGTGATGTGGGCAGGCCCGACCTCTTCAGCGGCAACCTCTCTAAAGAAGAGCTGGCAGGAATGATGTATGAAAGCCTAACCAACAAAATAAAACCACTGAACGATAACATTATTGTATATCCTGCGCACGGGCCGGGATCATCGTGCGGTAAGAACCTGGGGCCGGATACTTTCAGCACAATAGGCGCACAAAAGGCAAGCAATTATGCCCTGCAGGATATGACCAAAGAAGAATTTGTGAAAGCGGTAACTACAGGACTGAATGCACCACCGGCTTACTTCCCGCTCAATGCACGTATCAACAAAGAAGGTTACGATAGCCTTGATGATGTTTATTCAAAAGGCCTGCATGCATTATCTGTTGCTGAATTCAAACAAAAAGTGAATGATGAAGTATGGATACTGGATACACGCCCTGTAACAATATTTACGCAAGGTTTTGTTCCGGGCTCCATTAGCATAGGCCTAGACGGCCGTTTTGCTGAGTGGGCGGGCACCATGCTGCCGCTGAAACAGGCATTGGTGCTGGTTACAGAACCGGGCAAAGAAAAAGAAAGTGTTACCCGCCTGGCACGTGTGGGCATAGATAACATACATGGCTACCTTGATGGCGGCTACGAAGCGTGGGTGGCAGCCGGAGAGCAGATAGATATGATCATAGACATAGAAGCTGACGAGCTGGCTATGGACATGCCGCACGATAATATGCTGGAAGTAATAGATGTGCGCAAGCCCGGCGAATTTGAAGCCGGCCATGTGAAAGGTGCTCAAAATATACCTTTGGATACAATGCGGGACCCCGTGAACATTGCGGTGATAGAAGACGACCGCAATTTGTATGTGCATTGTGCCGGGGGCTACCGCTCTGTTATTGCTGCGTCTTTACTGAAGCGCGAAGGCTACCATAACCTGCGGAATGTATTAGGCGGCTACGCAAAAATGAAATTGGATAAAAAAATACCAATGGTATTACCTGGAAAGGTGGACGCTTAAGAATCCCGTTCTCCTAAAATGAAAAGGTTCAGTTTCATGAACCTTTTCATTTTATTTCTAACCGTGAGTTTTAATCGATAATTTTCAACAGCCCATGATCACCTCGCTTTTCCAAGCCAAACTTCCGGATTAACACCCGCCGCTCCTTTTTTACCGGCCTTCCATATCTGGAATTTTATTGTTGGCTCCCCTTCTTCATTTTCTGCCACAACACCAATTTGCTGGCGTGCGCTTACATGCTCATCTTTCTTTACAGAAGCACTTTTCATGTTATTATAAATGGTAAAGTAGTTACCATGTTTGATCAGTACCATAACATTTCCAGCAATGTACACAACGCTGGTAACTGTACCTTCAAAAACTGCACGCACAGGAGCATCAGGCGTTGTTTGGATATCAACACCATCATTCTTTATCATTACCTGCTTTTCAATAGGGTGCGGGTGCGTACCAAAATGGTCTGATATAAAACCCTTATCCACAGGCCAATACAGTTTGCCCATATTGCCTTCAAAATTCTCAGAAAGCGCAACATCTGTCGGCGTGAGCAGCAGCGGCTGCGATTCCCTCACGGGGCGCGGCCTGGAGGGTATTTCGGCGGGTGGAGGATTGTTGCTTGCTACGGGCTTGGTGGCCTCGGTCTTTGTTGGTGGCGGGGCTACTGTTGTCACAGCTGCTGTCTTCTTCTTTTCTTCCTCTATCCGCTTTTTTTCAGCTTCCTCGGCCTCCCTGGCTGCTTTGGCTATTTCACGCTCAATGATGTCATTGATTGCTTTGCTCACACGCTTGGCTATCATCCTGTTCTTCTCAATATTCTTCATCAGCTCACCTTCCTTACCTTTCAGATCTTCTATCACCCTGTTAGTATGGTCGGTCTCCTCTATCAGGTATTTTTTCTGCTCTTCTTCGGTGTTCAGCAACTTGTCTTTTTGCTGTTTTTCGCTGTTCAGTACACCTATTTTACGCTGCAACTGATTTTGTGTCGACTTTATCTGCTCCACCTGTTGCCTGCGGAAGTCACGGAACTTCTTAAGGTATTTCATGCGCCTTAATGCATCATTGAAATCATGGGATGAGAAGAGAAAGGCGATCATGTCGTATGAGCTACGCGACTGGTAAGAATACCTGATAGATTGAGCGTAACGCACTTTCAATTCCTCCAGCTTTGTTTTCAGGTTGCCTACCTCTTTCGACGAGTTCCTGATTGTCTTGTCAATATCATTCATTTCATCGTTGATATTGGCAATGAGCCGCTGACGTAGCGCAAGTTTATTCTGAAGGTCGCGTAGCTGGCTCATGGTCGTCTGCTTATCATTGGTGATCATCCGCAACCTCTTCTCGGTCTCAGCGATATCGTCCTGCAGTTCCTTGCGCTTTGCCATCAGCTCCTCCTTCGTCATAGTATACTGCACAGCTTGCTTAGGCTGCGGCTGTACCTGGGCACCGGCAACGGCAAACATCAACAAGCAAATGGAAAAAAAGAATATACGCATGCAATAAAGCTGAATGAAACAAAAATAACCAATTATTACAGCCTAACGCACCATTTCAGCAGTTTTAAGATGGTTTTTGCATCCTTTTTCCACAAAAACCATGAAGAAGGTTTTTTTATTCGTAAACCTTCGTTTCTTTTGCTGCAAAGAAACATACTATGTTATACTCAATGACGGGTTTTGGGCGGGCTGAAGCAGTAGTTAATGGCCGGCAGGTAGTGGTAGAAATAAAAGCACTTAATGGCAAACAATTAGACATTTCTGCCAAGCTACCCCCTATCCTGAGGTCGTATGAACTGATCATACGCAATATGCTGAACACTATTCTTAGCCGCGGCACGATAGACCTCTCTGTGAGTGTAAGGCAGGAAGGTGCTTCAAAACCAATGGTCATCAATACCGACCTTGCCCTGTTCTACTACAATGGCATGAAGCAGATAGCTGAGAAAACTGGGCTACCCCAGGAGAATATAATAGCAACATTAATGCGTATGCCTGAAGTAGTGGCACCTGATACAGACGAATTACCAGAAAGCGAGTGGGAAAGTGTGAAGTTGGTAATTATCGAAGCTGCGAACCATTTGATGGAGCACCGAAAGCATGAAGGTGAGGCCTTGCTTAAAGACATAAAAACACGAATCAACAATATAGAAGCGCTGCACGAGAAAATATTGCCACTGGAAGCTGAGCGCAAGGAACGTATACGTGCCCGCATAACACAATGGCTGGAAGACATGGTAGGTAAAGACCAGATAGACCCCAACCGCTTTGAGCAGGAGATGATCTATTACCTGGAGCGCATGGATTTCTCTGAAGAGAAAATACGCCTGAAACAACATTGTGGTTATTTTAATAACACTATCAATGATAACGACTCGGCAATAGGCAGGAAACTAAATTTCATTTTGCAGGAGATAGGCCGGGAAATAAATACCCTGGGGTCTAAGGCAAACCATGCCGAGATACAGCAGATAGTCATCAATATGAAAGATGAATTAGAGAAGGCAAAGGAGCAAATACTGAATATCCTGTAGTATTTATTAAAATGAATTAAGAACTTTGCAGCATAATGAATAACCGCAGAATATCAGTTTCTTTTTGCATAATGATCTTCGCTTTCTCCCTTTTGGGTGGTTGCATGCCAGCACCATACTACCAGAAAGTGGAAGGTATCCCTCAAAACACCTGGACATATACTTTCAACCCGTCGTTCACTTTTGAGATAACCGATACCACAACAACCTACCAGCCATACTTTATCATTCGCCACACACAAGCATATCCCTACTGCAACCTTTGGATATGGCTTACCATTAAAACTCCAGGCGACTCCGTTGCTAAAAAAGAACGCATTAACATTACGCTTGCTGAGGCTACCGGCAAATGGATGGGCCGCGGCATGGGTGAGATATACGAGCAGCACATGCCATTGAAGCTAGGAGATTCACTCCAAATTGGTAAAGCAGGCACATACACCATCACATTGGAGCAAAACATGCGGATCAATCCCTTGCCTGAAGTGCTGAATGTAGGGTTAAGGGTAGAGAAAACAGGCGCACGGAAATAATTGTTTAGCGGTTTTTTACATCATGCTTCTTTTCCCTGAAGCGGTCCTGCCACAGTTGGAATTCAATAGTCGCATTATTGTAATCATTATACTGTTTCAATAAAATTTCTGCATCAGAATAGTTGAACCAATATAATATAGAAGAAGAGGTGATCTTTCCATCGTCATCTCTGTTATCCCGCATAGGGGCTATGTTTGAATAGTTGATCTCGGTAACACCGGTGCTATATGAATATTTCCACCGCTCATGTACGCAGTAATTCCTGATTTGGTCAAAATCATACTGATCGGATGTGCGCAGATCATTATCAGCACCTGTAACAGGGTTGCCCATATTCACTTTATCGGCAGGTATTTTTGACATCTCCTCCAATTCATCCCGATTCAATTTAGATCCCAGTTCATAGTCCTGGTCGCTATAGGCGCTTATTCTTCCTGCAAGCGCAGCGTAGAATAACAGCTGAATGACCGAGCTATCATAACCGCTTACAAGATTCGGTTCGTAACTCAAAACAGTATCCGGGTATAAATGAGTTTTACGTAAAAGCTTTGCTTTCCATACTGTTTCTTTTTCCAGGTCCATATCAGCTGCACCTCCGTCCGACAATATTGTTTCATCCTTAAGGTAATCTTTCCAAATTCTCACTCCCAGGTCATATGTGGCATCAAGGTCCTGGTAGTCGTTCGCATATTTCTGAAAATCTTCCCATTTTATCCAGAAAAGTTCAGGCTTTCCCGAGCCAGATATATAATCGTCCTGTGCCGGGGCTACACAAGTTGAACGGATAGTTGTCTTCTTTGTACCAGGGTCATATTCCCACTCTTCGCAAATTTTTACTTGTACAATAGTCATATAATCAAAATCGGTCGCGACAATCTTTCGCTTCTCCTCATTCGTTACAGGATCAACGACCATTACTGTGTCGTAACTTGTTTCAAATTGCTCTTTCAGTGCCTTTATACCTGTCTTACGGGAAAGGTCAGGATTTTTGTAAGCTACAATTTTTCCCTTTAAGGTAAGGTCTGACAATGATGTAAAAAAAGTTATCCATTTATCTTTTACGGCTGTATCACCCCCAACATATATTGACCGCAATACTCGTTTTTTCCATATAGTATGACTAGGGTTTTCCCTGGTTGTCTTTTCCTGAGCATAACTACCCATATTTGCCGAAAGCAATAACAACAAAAGCAACGTTCTGAGGTGTGGGGACATACTAACCGGGAACAAGGTACGGCGATTTCCTGAAACCGATGATTGTTTACACTAAACAACTAATGCTTACTTTTAACCCGCAAATGCGTGTATTCACTGCCATATATATTATCCTGCTGGTTTACATTATTTCGGCACTGGTATTCTGGGGTATTAGCCTGCAGAAACAGAACGAACAGCTTTTTGAACAGCAGGTTATTGTTCTGAACAACCTTATAGACAGCAAAAAATACCCCGATGCCTACAACGAACAATTGGCGAAACTGGAAAAGAAGCGTGTATCACACATCAAGCAGTACATTGGCGAGGGAGCAACATTTCTTATAGTTATACTGATCGGTGCTGTAGTTGTCTATACGTCGTTTTCAAGAAGAATAAGGTTATCGCGCCAGCAAAATAACTTCATGCTCTCTGTCACGCACGAATTAAAATCGCCTATTGCAGCTATGAAACTGAACCTGCAAACCCTTGAACGCCATCAGCTGAATGAAGAAAAACGCAACGAGTTGCTGGAACGATGCATCAAAGAGTCGAACCGTCTTAACGATCTCTGCAACAATATGCTCTTTGCGTCTCAGCTTGAAGGCAGACAGTATAAAGCTGCTAAAGAACTTTTTGACTTGTCGGAACTAGTTGAAGATGCAGTCGAGGATTATGCCGGACGCTATCCCCGCACCTTTGAACAAGAGATAATGCCCGGGTGCAAAGTAACCGGTGACAAAGTGATGCTGCGCATGGCTGTAAACAACCTGCTTGAAAACGCAGTAAAATATACCCCTGCTGAAAAGCCCATCATGATAACGCTGGATACTAAAAACAGCACTGCAGTGCTCAGCGTTGTAGATCAAGGCTCCGGTATACCAGACAATGAAAAAAAGAACATCTTCAATAAATTCTATCGCGTGGGTAATGAAGAAAGCCGCAAAACCAAAGGTACCGGCCTGGGGTTATACCTAACCAACAAAGTAGTGCAGCAACACAAAGGGCGTATTATCGTTAAGAATAACACGCCCTCAGGTTCCATTTTCGAAATTAGTTTGCCTGTATAATACTAAGGCACTTCTACAACATTCAATATGTCGTTAATGATCTGTTCGCTGGTAATATTCTCTGCTTCTGCTTCATAGGTCAGCCCTATGCGATGCCTCATCACATCGTGGCAAATTGCACGTATGTCTTCGGGTATCACATAACCACGACGTTTGATGAATGCATAAGCTTTAGCTGCCAATGCAAGATTAATACTTGCACGCGGCGAACCACCATAGTTGATGTATGGCTTCAGCCTTGCCAATTTATACTCCTCGGGGAAACGGGTTGCAAAAACAATGTCCAGTATATACTGTTCTATCTTTTCATCCATATACACTTCCCTCACCAGCTTACGAGCGCTGATAATGTCGTTAGTTGACACCACAGCATTGATCTTTGACATGCCATCGGGATTCAGGTTAGTGCGTATGATGTTGCGTTCTTCCTCCTTCTTCGGATAGGTGATCACCAGTTTCAGCATAAAGCGGTCCACCTGTGCTTCGGGCAATTCATAAGTTCCTTCCTGTTCTATTGGGTTTTGTGTAGCAAGCACAAGGAACGGCTCCTCCAGCTTGTAGGTATTATCGCCAATGGTCACCTGCCTTTCCTGCATAGCTTCCAGCAAGGCGCTTTGCACCTTCGCGGGAGCACGGTTAATCTCATCTGCAAGAATGAAATTAGCAAATATCGGGCCTTTGCGTACCGCAAATTCATGGGCTTGCGGGTTGTAGACCATCGTACCGAGCACATCAGCCGGCAGAAGGTCGGGCGTAAACTGTATGCGTGCAAAGCGAGCATGTATGGCTGAAGCCAGCGATTTGATGGCCAAAGTTTTTGCCAGGCCGGGCACACCTTCAAGCAATACGTGTCCGTTAGCCAACAGTCCAACAATAAGGCGTTCTACCATTGTCTTTTGACCCACTACTGCCTTATTCAGCTCCATGTTCAACAGCTCAATAAATGCGCTGTGCTGGTGAATGCGCTCGTTTAATGCGCGAATGTCGACGGTTGAAGATATTTCCATATCTGAAATTTAAGTAGGATTCAAAAATAATCAGGTAAATGGAAAAAAATCAAGCCTGCGAGTAGTTTTAACTTTTTTTAAAAGACATTTTAAAGCCTAATTTCGCGCAATCAATGGAAAACTTTGAGCAAAAATGGCTGGATACTGAAATGTTTCTTAAGGAACGTTTTGGGAAAGTTCCAGATATGGAGGGGATATTATTTCTAATCGGGGTGAATGAACTGGGAACGTTACCGCGCAAAAAATTCTCTAAAGAACAGAAACAGGACCTGATGCACATTGCGGTGTGCACATTGCTATGCCAGCAAGGCTATTACGAATATGTAGGAAGGGACGAAGAAGGATGGCCGCACTTTAATGAATTGAAACACATGGACATAGCGGGTATTAAGGACCAAGAAACGATGTTGAAAGAGTGTGTCATCCGGTATTTCGATAGCAACAAGTAGCTTTTTTTAAAGCCAGAATAATTGCTAAAATCAAGTCGGTGACTTAAAAAGATCGGGGCTGCATCTGTGGATGCAGCCCCGATCTTTTAACTTATACTGTATATTATTTTGCTACAGTAAGGCGTGCCATAGCAGCACCACCCGCTGTTTCGATATATACGAGGTATTCGCCTGCAGCTAAACCGGTTGTGGAGATATTTACAGTTTGTGCACCGCTGTTCATTTCTTTGTTAACAACGTCAGCAACTTCGCGACCGGCTACGTCAAGCAGTTTCACATGAACATTGCTTGCTTCGCCAAGGCTGAAAGATAATGTAGCATTATCAGTTGCAGGGTTAGGATAAACAGATATTTCGTTAACCTTAGACATTGTGCTTACAGAAAGGCCTTTCTGTGTCGGGAAGATGAGCAAAGACTGCATTACTGACTTCGGACCATCTTCTTCAACAAAAGCGATCAGCTCACCGTTCAGTGGGTTGCTCCAGAACTTGTTATCACCCTGAGTTGGGTAAGTTGAGCTACCTGCTGCCCAGTTGCCAGCAGTGTATGCAATACCGGTATCAACATAAGATACAGCTGTACCATCTGTCCATGATGACACTGCACGACCTGTGCCATTTGGCAGCATTTTGCGCATTACATGGTAGTAGTCAAGTTGGCCGGTTGTATTGGTTGTGTTTTGGTAGTGCTTGTCCATTACAGCAATGTAAACGTGGTAGCTGCCTGTTTTTGTGAAACGAGGAGTAACGCTAACATTCACATGAAGCTTTTTGTTAACAGTATCCACTGTATATGTCCCGGACATATCAAAATAAGATTTTATTGCATAAGAACTTGCTGCCTCTGCAGTGAAATCAGCAGTGTTTGTAGTTGAGAATGGATTTGTCCAACTCACACTACTTACGCGGCCGTTCACAAAATGTTCAGGAATACTGTTCACACCATAATAAGTCCTCCTGGTGCTTCCGTCATTATTGTAGCTGCGGTCAGTACCTGGGTTTGGCCAGTTCATCTGGTACTTAATTATGTTGAAATTATTCCCAGCAGTGTTTGCATTCAATGTTGTGCACAATGGATCGTAGTTCTGGTTAAATGCTTTACAAGGAGCACAGGTAGAAGAAGAGAATTCTTCAACCAGGCCTTTACGCTGAACAGATGCAGAAGCCCTGGTAAACGTAGACGTCCTGAAAGAATCTGTTGGCTCAGTATTTGCAACCGTATTCACTGTTGGGATCCCAACGCGTAAAGTATTTGAACCTGCAACCATACCTGACATCGCTGTTGTAAACGTGTAGATAGCAGAGGTATATGGTGCTAAAGCAGTTGTTGGCGTAAATGTTTGAGTAACCGGTGTACCACCGTTGAGCGAATAATATGCATCAAATGATGTTACAGGCACACCACGATTCTCGAAAATGAACGACACTGTAGAACCATCAATAGAAATAAGGTTGTTGATATTGTCATACCCAAGAGCAGTAATTGCACCCCTTGACGCAGTCAACTGGATTATCTCAATATTGTCAATACCGATACCCAGAATGTCACCGGTGCCATCGCTATAAGCAAAAGCAACACGGCAATTTGAACCACTAAGTGAAGACGTAGACATATCCCTATGTGCTGTGCCCCATGCACCACCACTGTTCCATCCATTACCGTCAACACTATCAATGATCATCCAGGAAGAACCACCATCATTTGAGCCAAGGATAAAGCATTTTTCTGATTTACCAGTAGACGTTTGGATCGCTTTGTAGAAAAAGTAGTCGTAATTAAAATATACGTTTGCCCCAGTAGGCATTGTAAACACAGGCGATTTAAGTGTATCTAACCTGTTTACGCCTGTTGTACCTCCATCGTCAATATATGCATATTTAGTATGTGATGGAAGGTTATAGTAACCGGTTGAAGCACCCCATGTAGTACCTGCTGCGTTACCTGTTTGCCATCCCGGAGCTCCGGCACCCGAAGTGTTCACCCAGCCTGCAGGCAAAGCCGGTATCGACGCTGATTCAAAATCTTGCATTGCCAATTGCGCGTTACTGCTTATGCTGAAACCCACACACGCAACTGCTAAGCTTAGTAAAATCTTTTTCATTTTTCTTTTTAGTTTACTTAGGTTTTCTGATAAAATTTGAACCTACGAAATTAGGGAAAAACACAATTGAACAGCCAACAAAATCTTATTTGGGACGAATTGTATTTTTTTTGTGGCGAACAATTCCTAAATAAAGCTAATTTAACAATGTATTGAATTGGAGATAATTACGCAGGATAATCGTTAAAATAAGCGGAGTGGTGCTTATAGAGGAATATCTATCCGGACTTGTTTAGAAAACAACTTGCCACTGGCATCTTTGCCGTCAATTTTCCACATTACAGAACGCAACATAACATATAAAGGTTTCTGGTTTACTGACCTTACATTGCGTACGCTATTTACCCAATCCTGTACTTTTTTGCGGCTATAACGACGTCGCATTGCGGCTTTTGAAACAGCATTCCGGATAGCGTTGGGATTAGCATCTGCATAATCGAGTGACTTTTCGTCCAAACCCGTTAGCCTGTAGGTGTTATTGGACCCTTTCAGCTGCTGCCATTGGGTAGTATTAGATAATGATTCTAAGGGCAATACGCCTAATTCATTCTTTAAAACTATCACCGATTGATATCGCTGAGATACCTTGGTAACATTTGCAGTCACCTTCATTGTGTTACCGCTGATGTTGCCGCTGTTCAAGGTGTATACAGCTCCATTTGCGTGATCGAGATTAGGATTGCCGGACTGTTTTACATTTAAATTTGGTATTTGCAGCGACATTATGTTGAAATCTGCAACAAGACCACCACCAGCAACCGGTGATTGGGGTTGCTGCGGTTGTGCCGGGGCTTCCACAGGTTTAGCGGGCTCTTCCTTTGGCGGTGCTTCTTTTGCAGCAATTTCGGAATCACGAACGGCTGCGGGGGTTATCCTGGGATTCAGGTCTGTTACCATATCCTGCAACCGCGACGAATCGTTCTCAGTAACTATTGTTGACGGATCGCCCAAAACAATAGGACCATGATTTTGCGACGACATATCGTTGCAGGAGAAAAGAAGCAATGCCCCGGCGATAAATGCAGAATATATGTACCTGTTATTCATCTAAAAATGCTGCACGAATATAGTTACAAAAAACAACAATTAATAGGACAACAGTTTGCGGACGCATTCATCAAGCCTGCTGTTTGCCATAAAATTTTGTTCCAGTTCTATTGCAAACGGTATGGGCGTATCAAGCCCCGCACAACGCACTATGGGTGCATCCAGATCCTGGAAGCAATTTTCTGCTATCCAGGCACCTATCTCTCCTCCTATTCCGCCTGTCATGGTATCCTCATGCAGTAACAGCACTTTGCCGGTGCGCTGCACCGATGCCTGTATGGCATCGTAGTCCAATGGTAAAAGGGTGCGCAGGTCAAGAATATCGAAGGATATATCGGGATGATTTCCTGCATAGTATGCAGCCCAATGCACACCCATTCCGTAGGTGATAATGCTGATATCGCTTCCCTGTTGCACTACCCTGGCTTTGCCTATCTCAACAGTGTAATAATCATCGGGCACATTGCCGCTTATGCTGCGGTACAATCCTTTATGCTCAAAGAACATTACGGGGTTGGGGTCTTCTATCGCGGCAATTATCAATCCTTTTGCATCTTCAGGCGTGGACGGATATACTACTTTAAGCCCGGGTGTATGTACGAACCATGCTTCATTGCTTTGCGAATGGAAAGGCCCCGCACCTACGCCGCCGCCTGTAGGCATGCGTATCACCACATCTGCATTCTGGCCCCAGCGGTAGTGGATCTTCGCAAGATTATTCACTATTTGGTTGAAGCCCACGGTTACAAAATCGGCGAACTGCATTTCCATCATCGACTTGAAACCTTTGATAGATAACCCCAATGCAGTACCCACAATAGCGCTTTCGCATAATGGCGTATTGCGCACTCTTTCTTTGCCAAAGAGCGGTACAAACCCATCTGTTACTTTAAAAGCGCCTCCATATTCGGCAATATCCTGGCCCATTAATACCAGGTTAGGGTGGCGCTCCATACTTTGCTTCAAACCTTCGCTTAAAGCCTGTATGAATTTTTTCTCTGTACGCGGGCCGGATGGTGCAACTGCTGTAGAAGCAGCGGGCGCATACACATCGGCAAGTTCTTCGTTAGTATCAGGTTTTATTGGTTGTGCTGCAAAACCAACTGCAAGTCCATCCTCTATCTCCTTCTGAATATCTTCTCTTATAGCCGCTATCTTCTTTTCGTCAAGCACGCGCTGGTAAGTCAGGAACTCCTCGTACTTGGCCACCGGGTCTTTCAGGCTCCATTGCTCAAACAATTCTTTAGGCACATACTTCACACCGCTTGCCTCTTCATGCCCGCGCATCCTGAAGGTCATACACTCTATCAGCATGGGCTTCTGCTCCTTGATGCAATATTCACGTGCCTTACTGATTTGCCTGTTCACTTCCAGGACATTGTTCCCATCAATGGTTATGCCCTTCATACCGTAGCCTAAAGCCCTGTCGGCAAGCTGCTTGCAAACAAATTGTTCGTTTACCGGCGTACTTAATCCATAGCCATTATTCTCTATCACAAATATCACCGGCAATCCCCACACCGCGGCCACATTCAATGCCTCATGAAAATCGCCTTCGCTGGTACCACCGTCGCCGCTGAATGCAAGGGATATTTTATTCTCCTGTCTGAGTTTATGCGCTAACGCTACCCCATCAGCAATTGCCAATTGCGGGCCAAGGTGCGATATCATGCCACAAATATGATACTCGTTGGCACCAAAATGGAATGAACGCTCCCTGCCCTTACTGAACCCTTCTTTACGCCCCTGCCATTGCATGAACAATTTATCAAAAGGCATTTTGCGGGCAGTAAAAACACCGAGGTTGCGGTGCAGCGGCATGATGTACTCGTCAGCATTGAGTGCGAGGGTAGCACCAACGGCTATCGCTTCCTGCCCGATACCACTGAACCACTTACTGATCTTGCCCTGACGCAGCAACACCAGCATTTTCTCTTCTATCATGCGTGGCCGCAGCAGTTCTATATATATATCAAGGAGTTGTTCATCAGAATACCCCTCACGGTCAAAATGCATACCCGGTTATTTGGTGTAAAAGTAAGATGGTATAGGTAAAAACCAAGAGCGGAGGAAGAGAGCAGAGAGCGACTTCTCAAAATCAAGAGCGGCGAAAGGGAGCGGAGAGCGACTTCTCAAAATCGAGAGTGGAGAAAGGGAGCGAAGAACGGGTTTATGTTGTGAAGGGGTATAATTTGAGGGTTAGTGCCCATTTTGGGGTGAATATTTTTTTGATGTGGTCCGAACCCGCGGTGGGCGCACTTATATGTTTTTTTACCCAGGTATAAACAGGTATAAACAGGTATAGAAAACGGGGTAAAAGGTATAAAAAACGTGGTTTTGGGTATAATTTATACCCTGCTTTCCCGGTTCGTTTTGAAAATAATAATGTCTTTGGCAACCTCGGGATGAGGGCCAAATGAGCGGAACTTCATGATGCAGTCTGTCAAAGAGCTTGCCCGGTATTCCGGGCGGGTATCAAGTAAAGTTACGAAACGGGCATAGGGGGTTCCAAATCTATTTTGCATGATGGTACAGTAACAGTACCATGATGGTATTTGGGCTTTTTGAAAGCCGCGAGGATTGAGGATCTTAGTAATGGATATTTGTTTTTGCAACACATTGAATGAATGTGATGCCACATATGAAAATAACATTTTCAAGGTGGTAATGGCACGTTTTTACTACCCTGTTAGGGGTAAAACAAAAAGCATAATTATGAAAAAGCTAATTTTTTTTATTGCCCTATTCATTGGTTGTTACTCCTATAGCAGCAACTCACAAGTGAGTTTCTCATTGAATATCGGCTCTCAACCACTTTGGGGCCCTGCGGGGTATGACTATGCCCGATATTATTATATACCGGCTATAGATGCCTATTATGACATATCTGCGCAGCAATATGTATATAGCAATAACGGCACGTGGGGCAGGTATAGTTATTTGCCCCCCACACTACAGCAATTTTGACCTTTATGGTGCGTATAAAGTAGTGATCAATGATCCGAACCCATGGAATAACCACAGGCAATACCGGAACCGTTACCACCGCTATAGTAACCGCGGAGGCCAGGTAGTGATACGTGACTCGCGTGATAACCGCTATTGGGCAAACCCAAGGCATGGTGAATGGCGAGGACAAGAAAGGAGCCGTGACTGGGGCGGATACCGCGACCGCAGGCATTACTACAGGCGCGAGTGGCGGGACAACCGCAATGACCGGAATGACAGCAGACACGACGACAGGCGTGGCAATGGCCACCACCGCGGACGGGATAAGAAATAAAGATCTGGTATTTTATATGAAAACGGCGGGGATATTCCCCGCCGTTTTCATATATATCTTTTTAAAAAAACTAGATCACCACAACCTCGCAAAAGTCTTTAGGATTAAAATATCTTTCGGCAAGCACCAGCAGATCATCTGCAGTAACTGTTTTGTAAACCCGGATGTTGTTATTGAAATAGTCTTTGGAGAAGCCATTCAGTATCAAGGTGCGCCAACGTTGCAAAATAGAGAATGGACCATCAAGATCGCCAAGCAGGCCGCCCAGCAAATAATTCTTAACCAGCAGCAACTCTTCATCAGATGCCTTGTTCTTACGCAGCAGGTCCATCTCCTTGTATATTTCCTTCATCGCTTTCTCTATTACGTCCCTACCGGTCTCGGTATGTATAATCAAAGAACCACCGTGCAGATCGGGCGTAAGGGAGCTATAAATGCCGTAGGTATAACCTTTGTCTTCGCGTATGTTGCTCATGAGGCGAGAACCAAAATATCCACCGAATAAAGTATTCAACACAACCATTGGTGCATAATCGGGGTGGTTGCGGTTGTGAAACTGTCTGCCGATACGTATTGCGCCCTGCACCCCGTTAGGATCATTCACTATTTGCATGGACCGCTCTACCATGGTGTATGGACTGAAATTCATCACCGGTGGGTTCGAAGCACTCAGCACAACTTTTCCAAAAACACTGTTGACAGCCTTTACTTCTTTCTCTCCGACCTTGCCGGACATGAACATTTTTACAGAGGAGAGGTTGTACCAATGTTTATAGAAAGTAATAAGGTCCTCGCGTTCCAGCGCTTCAATATTCTCTTTTTTTGAGTATCGGCCGTAAGGATGTGTATCTCCAAACAGCATGGCATCTACCTTCTGGTTGGCCACAAACTCACATTGACGGAGATTGACCAGCAACCGTTGTATGACATTGCGCTTATGTATCTCTATTTCATGGTCGGGGAAAATGGCATCTGTCAGTATCTCGTACACCATTGGCAACAAAGATGACAGGTGTTTTGTCAATGCATACAGTGTTACAATTGCAAAATCATTGCCGGCATTCACTTTCAGTTGAGCGCCATAAAACTCAAGAGATTCATGTATCTGCTCTGATGTATATTTTGATGTGCCATTCTTCAACAGCCCGGCGGTAGCCTGCGCAACTGAGGGCTTCTGTTCAGACCATAATCCCGCCCTGAATACCCAGTCTATCTCCACAACATCCTGCACACCGGCATTCAGCCAATATAATGGTAAGCCATTATCGAGCTTTACTGTATTTATGGGCGGCAGCACATAATCGAATTCTATTGCATCATGTATGTCCGGTGGCGTTTTCCTATCTAATACCATGGTTTAAGTTAAAAGTGAAAGGTGAAAACCTAAAAGTAATGTAGCGTGCATTATTCTTTTACAAACAAAGCCCTTAATTCCCCTGCATCTTCCGGCTTCATTTTGCCGCCCAATATCAAGCGCAATTGCCTGCGGCGCAGGGCACCTTCGAACATTTTCTTCTCGGCATCTGTCTGGGGCACAAGCTCGGGTACCTTGCGGGGCTTGCCATGCGGATCTAATGCCACAAAGGTCATGTAAGCTTCGTTGCTCATGTATTTATACTGTGCTGAAAGGTCTTCGCCCCATACGCGGAGGTAAACCTCCATGGAGGTGTTGAATGCGCGGGTGAGTTTAGCCTCTATAGTAAGGAGGTTGCCCAGTTTTATAGATTGCGTGAACGACACATTGTCAACCGATGCGGTGACAACGGGGCAATTACAATGCTTCATAGATGCAATTGCGGCTGCAATATCCATCCAGTGCATCAGCTTACCGCCCATGAGGTCACCAAGTGTATTGGTGTCGTTTGGGAGTATCAGTTCCGACATTACCACGAAAGAATCCTGCGGAGTTTTTGAAGGCATAATAAAAAATTTGGACGCCAAAGGTACAAAATAAGTGTGCCACATCGCGGGATGTGGCACATTATAAATTACTTACTCAGGTGCATGCTGCGTTCTTTATACAGCGTGCGGAACCACGGGTCGCGCAGATTCTTAATAAATCTTATCGCTTCGCCCGTGCTCTTCATTTCCGGCCCTAATTCTTTGTTCACGTTCGGGAACTTATTAAAGCTGAATACGGGTTCTTTTACCGCAAACCCATCCAATTTCTGAGTTACTTTCAGGTCTTTCAGTTTCAATTCGCCCAGCATCACTTTGGTTGCAATATTGAGGTAAGGAATACCGTATGCCTTAGCAATGAATGGCGTGGTGCGGCTTGCACGCGGGTTTGCCTCGATCACGAATACCTTGCCGTCCTTTATGGCGTACTGTATGTTTATTAAACCTTTTATGTGCAGCGTGCGTGCTATCTTCTTTGCAATATCCACCATTTCATCCACTATGAGCGGGCTAAGGTTGAATGCAGGCAGCACTGCATGGCTGTCGCCACTATGAATACCTGCAGGCTCTATATGCTCCATGATGCCCATGATGTGGACATCTTCGCCATCACATATAGCATCCACTTCAGCTTCCTGGCAACGGTCTAAGAAGTGATCGATCAGTATCTTATTGCCCGGTAAATGCTTCAACAGGCTTACCACACTCTTTTCCAGCTCGTCGTCGTTAATAACAATGCGCATGCGCTGACCACCTAATACATATGACGGGCGAACTAACACCGGGTATCCCACTTCTTTTGCAACCTCGATCGCTTCATCTGTGGTATAGGCGGTGCCGTATTTTGGATACGGTATATTCAGCTCTTTCAGCGAATCGCTGAACCTTCCCCTGTCCTCGGCGATATCCATGCTATCGAACGATGTGCCGATGATCTTAATTCCTTTTTCGTGCAGGCGTTTCGCAAGCTTCAAAGCAGTTTGCCCGCCCAGCTGAACAATAACACCATCAGGACGCTCATGTTCTATTATCTCCCACAGATGCTCCCAGTAAACCGGTTCGAAGTACAGTTTGTCTGCAATATCAAAATCTGTAGATACTGTTTCGGGGTTGCAGTTCACCATTATTGCTTCATAACCACATTCACGTATCGCCATAAGGCCATGTGTGCAGCAATAATCAAACTCAATGCCCTGCCCGATACGGTTAGGGCCCGAACCCAGCACTATTATTTTCTTCTTACCTGATAGCAGACTTTCGTTAGCTATCACCGGCATATTATTGGTATTGTGCGTTGCTTCTTTTTCAAATGTGCTGTAGTAATAAGGTGTCTTTGCCTCAAACTCTGCGCTGCAGGTATCCACCATTTTGAATACACGCTTTATTCCCAAAGATTTTCTGTGTTCATAAACCTCTTCAGCCGTGCAATCTTTTACCAATTCGGCTATCTGTTCGTCGCTAAAGCCCATTTGTTTTGCATCCGAGAGCAGCTGCTCAGGCAGTTTCTCCAGGTGTTTGTAGTTACGGATCGCCACCTCCATTTTCACTATATCCTGTATCTGGTAGAGGAACCAGCGGTCTATCTGTGTCAGCTCGCGGATCGTCTTTATCGACACGCCTGCGGCCATAGCTTCTTTTATCCGGAAAATGCGATCCCAGGTAGGGCGCTTCAGGCTGTCTATCAGCTCCTCTGCCTTCATTCGACTGGTGCTGATGAACGATAAACCTGTTGCGTTATTTTCAAGGCTCTGGCATGCCTTCTGCAGCGCCTCGGGAAAAGTGCGGCCTATCGCCATCACTTCGCCCACCGATTTCATCTGGAAACCCAATGTATCGTCGGCACCTTTGAATTTATCAAAGTTCCAGCGTGGCATTTTCACGATCACATAATCCAGTGCGGGTTCAAAATATGCCGACGTTGTCTGCGTGATCTGGTTCTTCAGCTCGTCGAGATTGTAACCAATAGCAAGTTTGGCCGCTATTTTGGCTATGGGGTATCCTGTAGCTTTAGATGCCAGTGCCGACGAACGGCTTACGCGGGGGTTTACGGGTTAAGTGCGAACTGTACGTTACAGCCTCCTGCAAAGTTGCCCAGGTCACGCATCATCCTGATTGCGGTATTACGCATCAACTGGAAAGCAGTATCGCTCAATGTCATTGCAGGTGCCACGGTAATGCTATCGCCGGTATGAATACCCATCGGGTCAAAGTTCTCTACCGTGCAAATGATCACTACGTTGTCATTCATATCACGCAGCAGTTCCAGCTCAAATTCCTTCCAGCCCATCACGGCCTGTTCCACCAGCACCTCATGTATAGGTGATGCTGTAAGCCCGCGATCCAACGCTGCGTCAAGATCTTCTTTGTTATATACTATGCCACCCCCGGTGCCACCCAGCGTAAACGACGGGCGAATAACCACAGGCTGAAAACCCGAATAAACAACATTTGAACTCGGTGCAACATTGTTATTGCCTGACGGTGCAGCCCCTGCGGTCTGCAATTCCTGTGCGAATTCTTTTCCCTCCAACAGTGAGTTAGCTGTTTTGGCCCTAGCGATCGGCACTCCGAGTTCTATCATCCATTTGCGGAAGAGTTCCCTGTCCTCTGCTTTGTCGATAGCTTTTATATCCACGCCTATAAGGCGCACTTTATATTTTTCCCAAATGCCCAACTCCTCCGCCTCTTTGGCAAGGTTGAGGGCGGTTTGCCCGCCCATGGTAGGCAGCACTGCATCTATTTCATTCTCCTCAAGTATTTGCTCAATACTTTCAACGGTTAGTGGCAGTAAGTAAACCTTATCGGCCACGATCGGATCGGTCATAATGGTTGCCGGGTTAGAGTTGATGAGGATAACCTTCACCCCTTCTTCCCTCAGGCTTCTTGCTGCCTGTGAACCGGAATAATCAAATTCGCAGGCCTGCCCGATAATGATGGGTCCCGAACCTATGATGAGCACACTTTTAAAAGAAAGATCGCGCGGCATTTAAGTAAAGTAAAAATTAAAAGTAAAAAATTAAAAAAGCGCGATGAGCAGATACGAAAATCGGGCTCAACGCCCGAGGCGCAAAAGTAGGTAAAAAAACGGCTCATTCATATCAAAATATTTTCGTCTATGGGGGTATTCAGCCCCTTTTATATTAGTAGATTTTATACACATGGTAATTCACCGCTTGGGGATAATTATTTACCTAATTTTGTCGCACTAAAGCAAAACAACCATAAACTCTATTAGTTTTTTCGCACTTTTGCTTTCAGTTAAATTCAGCCATAATGAGCAACTTTTTGGGCTTTTTCAAATTTCTAACACAGGAAATCGCAATAGATCTTGGCACTGCCAATACACTTATCATACATAACGACCAGGTAGTTGTGGACGAGCCGTCGATAGTAGCCATTGACCGTAGTACTAATAAAATAGTAGCTGTGGGCAAAAAAGCTATGATGATGCACGAAAAAACCCACGAAAACCTGAAGACCATCCGCCCGCTTAAAGACGGCGTGATAGCAGATTTTAATGCAGCTGAAGGTATGCTGCGTGAGATGATCAAACTGGTTTATCCTAAAAAGCCCATGTTCCCGCCGAGCTGGCGCATGGTGATATGCATACCATCGAGCATTACAGAGGTTGAAAAAAGGGCGGTCAGGGATTCAGCAGAGCAGGCAGGCGCAAAAGAAGTGTACATGATACACGAACCTATGGCTGCCGCACTGGGTATTGGCATCGACGTTGAAGAACCAACCGGTAACATGATCATCGATATTGGTGGTGGTACCACAGGTATATCGGTAATAGCTTTGGCGGGTATTGTTTGCGACCAATCTATACGTATTGCAGGTGATGAATTTACGGGTGATATCATGGAAGCTATGCGCCGCTATCACAGCCTGATGATAGGTGAGCGTACCGCAGAACAAATTAAAATTCACGTAGGTTCTGCTCTGAAAGAGTTGGACAATCCACCTGATGATATCGCTGTTAATGGCCGTGACCTTGTAACGGGCATCCCGAAGCAGATAATGGTGTCTTACCAGGAAGTAGCTGAAGCGCTGGATAAATCCATCTTCAAAATTGAAGAAGCGATCCTGAAGGCGCTGGAAAGCACGCCACCTGAGCTTGCCGCAGACATTTACCGTCGCGGCCTATATCTCACAGGTGGTGGTGCGTTGCTGCGCGGACTGGATAAACGCATTTCGCACAAGATCAAACTGCCGGTACATGTAGCTGATGACCCGCTGCGTGCAGTGGTAAGGGGCACCGGCATGGCGCTGAAAAATATTGCCCGCATGCCATTCCTGATGAAGTAATTTATGTGGAGTCCGGAATTAGTAATCGGGAATTAGGGAACATGTATCCCAAGTATTAATCCAAAATTCCAAACTACACATTCCCAATTCCTGAAACAAAGTGCGCAATTTCATACTGTTCATACGGCGTTTCTTTAACCTGATACTTTTTATCGGGCTTGAGATCGCATGCATCATGATGATAGAGCGAACTGACACCGTACAGGGCAACGACATAGTATCGTCGGCAAATACAGTTGCAGGTATCGTTTATAAAAAGCAAAGCGATGTGGTTTACTACTTCGGGCTGCGAAAAATGAACGACAGCCTGCTGAACGAGAACGCCATGCTGCGAAAAATGCTGAACCAGGTGCATACTGTTGACACATTTCGCGACAGCCTGGCCCATATTGCAACCGGCCCGGAAGACACCGCTACACATGTTATTGAGTATGCCGACTATATCTACATGACCGCCCGTGTCATCAATAACTCAACCAATGCAAGCGATAACTACGTGACGATAAACCGCGGGTCTAAAGATGGCGTGCGTAAGAATATGGCTGTTATTTCCGGCAATGGCGTGGTAGGCAGGGTTGAGCACGTATCGGCTCATTTTGCGAGTGTGCTTTCTGCCCTGAGCACTAAGCTGAAAATAAACGCCCGGCTGAAGGATGGCACCAACGGTTTGGTGATATGGGATGGGAAAAGCGCGAATACGCTGATAATGACCGATGTACCGCAACAGGTGAATGTGAAAAAAGGAGACACCGTGCTTACCAACAACTATTCGCTGTATTTCCCTCCCGATGTGATGATAGGCACCGTGGTGAAAATAGAGCAGGAGAAAAAGAAGGGAATGCAGATCATTTACCTGCATTCGTCAACAAACTTTCACAACCTGCAGTATGTATATGTGATAGACAATAAATTCGCACTGGAGAAAAAACAACTTGAAGACTCAACAGCAAAGAAATAACCCTTGGAAGCTCAGGGCTAAAAGGAAAAAAAACGAATGAATAGTACCATAAAAAATATTCTGCGCTTTTGCATCATCCTCCTGCTACAGGTGATTATACTTAATAAGATCACCTTGCGCTGGTGGAGCGAGCCTTCCAACTTCCCGATATTTATCCCCTATGTTTACCCGCTTTTTATTCTCCTGCTGCCGTTTGAAACAGCTGTTCCGTTTCTCCTTATCATAGGCTTTGTTCTCGGCATCACAGTAGATACTTTTATGAACACTGCCGGCATGCACGCATGTGCTACCGTGCTCATTGCTTATTTGCGCACCAATGTGCTCAGTGCGCTGCTTCCCCGTAACTTATCTGAATATGCGGGGCAGCATCCATCAATCCGCACTATGGGGTGGATGCCCTTCCTGGTCTATAGTACCTTCCTCATTTTGCTGCACCATATAGTATTCTTTTCTATCGAGCTTTGGAACTTCTCCAATATGGGCTTCCTGATATTAAAGATACTCGCTTCAGCAGTTACTTCAATGCTGTTTATCATTGTTTACCTGTTACTGTTTACGCGCCAAAGCGCTGCAAGAAGCTAAAGCATAAAAAAGCGGCAACCTGGAAAGGTAGCCGCTATAAGAAAAGCATATTACTATTTCATTGTTACTTGGTGCCGGTAAAAGTGCAAGTGCCGCTAAGCCCACCTGCTGAACCGGTTGTTACAACAGTTATTGTGCTACCGCTAAGCGAACCCGCAACTGCAAGTGTAGATGTGCCACCGCAATTATCTGTGAACGATTGGGTAGGCATACTAAAAGTATTGCCTGAAGCTGTACCGGTTGCGGTTATGCTTTTAACACACGCACCGCTACCCGCAGTACCAGCAATGGTAACAGTATTGCCACTACCACCGATTGTTACTGAAGTTCCGCCTGTTGCACTACCTGCACAGGTCGTAGTTCCATTCCATGTGCCTATAAATTTTGAAGCTTCACTACCGGTAGTTTTTTTGGTACAACTTGTAAACGTAATACATACAACAGCAAATGCAGTTGCAAATGCCATTATCTTTTTTGTAGTTGATTGTAGTTGATTACTCATAAGATGATTTTTTTATATTCTAAAGATAAGAAAAATCGAGAATGCAAATAATTTTCATGTCTTATCGGCCAGGAAAAGAGGTTTAATTGTACGGCACCTGGTATTCGCGGGCATCTATCACTACCTTTTTCCTGTCCCATATCTTATTTGCATCATCATGTAGTGTCACCAGATACGTTCCCTGCGGATCGTGTTTAGGATCGAATTGGACTTTTACGGTGTAACCATATTTGTCTATTACCTGGTCTGCTTCTATCCTTTTGTAGATCGTTCCGTCGTCTTTATACACGGTCACATACATGTGCCGGTAGCCATCGTTTGCGCCCCAGTGCATGATGGTGTACAGCTTCAAATGGTCTGTGGTTACTGTTCGTTGTCCCGCCCTGTTATTTAAACGATGGTCAATGAAGTAGTCGGGCAATTTAATATGCCTCAGTCCGGCCACATAGCGGGCAAAATTCTCCGACATTTCGGTATTATCGTAAGAATAAATAGAGCTAATGCTGTGATCGTTGGTAAAGAACCACACGGCTTTCTGAGCAAGGTAGGGATCCACGCGATTGCTTCTGGCATAGTTCAATGTCCTTATCATGTCACTATCGCCCTGTTTCCAATAGTGGTATGATAGATTTGTTCCGGGCCCCATTGCATAACTCTTGCCACAAAATGTTTGCAGTGTCACTTCGCTATAGCCTTCCGGTGCTAAAGCAACGGCTTCATTACCCATTACGACAAGGTCCTGGTACGATTGGTTCTCGGGCCGGAAGATAAGCCCGGGGTCTATCGTTACCTGCATTTCGCGGCAGCTATTATTGCGCAATGCCAGTTTTAAACTTTTGCCACAGTACCCTCCTGTAGATATGGCATCTACAGTTATCAGTTTTGCAGCTATTGCCTTCTTAAAAGAGATCTGTCGTACAGTTGCATGGCTGGTAAAAGGGAGGCAACAAATACAGCCTAAAAACATTGCAGTTCTGCACAATTGATGAGTATCCATAGCACAGTAGTTTAAATACATAACGTGCATTATGACGTTATAGTACACAGATCTATATGAATACCATCAAAGTGTAACCAAAATATTTAGAACCCATGTCTTTTTTTTGATTGAACAATACCAAATTCCTTAACTTCGCCGCCCCGATGAATCTGGAGGTGCTGCAGGGTTTGTACCAAAATGATATCCGCATAAAACAAATTGCGGCAGGGATCACATTGCCCGGGCACAAGCTAAGGGTGTATTTAGATAACCTCCGTGGCTCTTCCATCAACTTTATTGCAACTGCCCTTTGGCAGCAAACAGATGTGAACCACGTCTTCATCCTTAATGATAAAGAAGAAGCGGCCTACTTTCATAACGATATTGAGCACCTCACCAAGGGGCTGGATATTTTCTTCTTTCCTGATTCCTTTAAACGCACCGGCTACTTCAATGAGCTGAACAGCAGCCACGTTATGCTGCGTACGGAAGCGCTGACAAAATTCACCGACAAAAAGGTGAATAAGAAGGTATTGGTAACTTACCCGGAGGCTTTATTTGAAAAAGTGGTCAATCCATCTTCGTTGTCTGATAATATGATCAGCATAAAGGTGGGCGAGAACCTAGCGATAGACCCCATGCTGGAAAGGTTTGTTTCGCTGGGCTTCAAGCGGGAGGATTTTGTGTACGAACCCGGCCAGTTTGCCATGCGCGGCGGCATATTGGATATTTATTCATTCGGCAACGAACACCCGTACCGAATAGAGCTGTTTGACACAGAAGTAGACAGCATCCGCATATTCAATCCTGAAACACAGCTTTCGGAACGTAAGCTGCTGCAGGTTTCGATACTCCCGAACATTGAAACAAAATTCGAAGCCCAGGAAAAAATATCCCTGCTTGAATATTTACCCGAGAATACGATCATATGGGCTAAAGACCTGTCTTTCACCTTAGGCCGACTGGCTAAAATGGCAACCGACCTCCCCGATAAAATGGAGATGGGCCAGGTTGCCATAGACCATGAGGAAGAAATGCTTCGTGAAATATCTAAAGCTGATTTTGAGACCGGCGACACCTGGCAGGAGCGTATCAAAAACAGGCACCTTATAGAGTGGTACAATCATTCGCTGGAGAAAATAACGGGTGATGCCATAGATGCCACCTTCCAGTTTGCTACAGAAGAGCAGCCCGTATTCAACAGGCAGTTCAATATGCTCATCGGTGACCTGCAAAAGCGCATCAACGACAAATACGTTGCTTACATTTTTGCGGAAAACCCGAAGCAACTGGAGCGCCTGCGCAGCATATTTGATGATGTGAATGCCAACATATTATTTGTTCCCATAAGCACGTCTATCAGTAAAGGCTTTATAGACCATGACAAAAAAATCATCTGTTATACAGACCACCAAATATTCCAGCGCTATCATAAATACAATGTAAAGCAGGCTTACTCAAAAGGCAAAGCCCTCACCATCCGTGCGCTGCGCGAGCTAACACCCGGAGATTTTGTAACGCACATAGACCATGGTGTAGGTACCTACAGCGGCCTGCAGAAGATAGAAGTGAACGGCAATATGCAGGAAGCCATACGCATCCTTTACAAGGACAATGATGTGCTTTATGTGAACATCAACTCACTGCATAAGATCAGCAAGTACACCGGGAAAGAAGGTACCACACCCCGTGTGAACAAGTTGGGCAGCGATGCATGGCAGAAGCTGAAGAACAAGACCAAGAAACAGGTAAAAGACATTGCCGCCGACCTGATACGGTTGTATGCCAAGCGCAAAGCATCGGAAGGTTTTTCATTTTCTCCGGATAGTTATCTGCAAACCGAGCTGGAAGCGTCGTTCTTCTATGAAGACACCCCCGACCAGGGTAAAGCTACTGCAGATGTGAAACGGGATATGGAATCTCCTGCACCGATGGACCGCCTGGTTTGTGGTGATGTAGGCTTTGGCAAAACAGAGGTTGCTGTGCGCGCAGCATTTAAAGCTGTTGGCGATAGCAAACAGGCCGCTGTGCTGGTTCCAACAACCATTTTAGCATTCCAGCATTACAATACATTCAAGGAGCGCCTGAAGGATTTCCCCTGCAACGTTGATTATGTGAACCGTTTCCGCTCTGCGAAGGAAAAGAAGGAAATAATGAAGAAACTGGAGGAAGGGAAAATAGATATTGTAATAGGCACGCATGCCTTGCTGGGTAAAGACGTAAAATTCAAAGACCTCGGCATCCTGATAATAGATGAAGAACAAAAGTTCGGCGTATCCTCAAAAGAAAAATTACGCGAGTTGCGTGCCAACGTAGATACATTGACACTAACAGCAACACCAATACCTCGTACTCTGCAGTTCTCGCTCATGAATGCCCGCGACCTGAGCATCATCAATACACCACCACCCAACAGGCAGCCGGTGCAAACCGAAGTGCTGGTATTTGATGAATACGCCATACGCGATGCTATTTATTACGAAACAGAGCGTGGCGGACAGGTATTCTTCATCCACAACCGGGTGCAAAGCCTGCCGGAGATAGTTACCCTGTTGCGCAACCTTTGTCCTGATCTGCGCATAGGTATGGCGCATGGCCAAATGGAAGGCCACCTGCTGGAAGAAGCACTATACGCCTTTATAGAAAAAGAATACGATGTGCTGTGCTGCACCAATATTGTAGAGAGCGGGGTGGACATTGCCAACGCCAATACCATCATCATTAATAATGCCCACCAATTTGGCCTGAGCGACCTACACCAGCTGCGCGGCCGTGTGGGCCGTAGCAATAAAAAGGCATTTTGTTATCTCCTGGCTCCACCGATGAGCCTGCTGCCAACAGATAGCCGCAAGCGCCTGCAAACGCTGGAACAGTTCAACGAGTTGGGCAGCGGCTTCCAGATAGCCATGCGCGACCTTGACATTCGTGGCGCAGGCAACCTGCTGGGTGGTGAGCAAAGCGGTTTCATTGCCGAGATCGGCTTCGAGATGTACCAGAAGATACTGGCGGAAGCTATGCGCGAGTTGAAAACAACTGATTTTAAAGATGTATTCAAAGAGGAGCTGAACCGCAAGAAAGATTTTGTCAGCGATTGTACCATAGATACCGACCTCGAGATATTGATACCTGATAGTTACGTAGAGAACATCACCGAGCGCCTTTCCCTTTATACCCAGCTTGATGACCTTGAAACAGACCAGGAACTGGACCAGTTTGCTATTGAACTGCAAGACCGTTTTGGCCCGATACCACCACAGGTCGCGGAACTATTCACCACTGTTCGTTGTCGCAGCACTGCCTGTGAATTGGGTTTTGAAAAGCTGATCCTGAAGAACCAACAGATGCGCCTGTACTTCGTAAATAACCCCGATTCTCCCTATTTTGAATCAGATACCTTTAACCACATCCTGCGCTACATCCAGACCCAGACCAAAAATGCCCGCCTGAAACAGGTAGGCAAGAATTTCCTGCTCGTTGTAGAAAAGATAAAGAATATGCAGGATGTCTATACTTTCCTCAGTGCCCTGAAAGCTTAATTTGCCTCTTTTTTAAGAATTGTTAAATTTTGGCATAATTATTGCTCTACATAAGTTATCCCTAATCAAATAAATTATGAAGCGGTTATTGATCAATATAACCCTTTGCATGCTTATCGGTATTAATTCGTATGCACAGGTTGATGTGACCATCCATCATACGCCTACATGGCAGGAGCGGCGGCCACTTATTGTTTCGGGATTGGTGATAGGTGCTGCTGGGCTAGGCACAGCCGCATATGGTGCGCTGGATTATAGTTACAATGGTGATAATGCTGATGTTACTTATCGCCGCACAGACCTTGCCATAATGGGTGCAGGCATAGGGTTGTTTGCCATAGGCGGCGGATTGGTGTACCTGGGATTATCGAAAGGAGTTGATCTCAGGTGGAGTGTAATTGCCCCAAAGAAAAATGAAATAGGATTAGCTTATAATTTTTGATATAAATATTTAGCTCGGCCCCTTAATACCTTGTGAAGCTCCTAAACCCTTCTTGCGTTTATAATACACTGTTTGCCCTATTAAGGGCAAACTTTTTTTAAGTAACATTTTGAATCAGAGTTCCTTCCTCAACCTTGCAACCGGTATATTCAGTTGCTCCCGGTATTTGGCCACAGTACGGCGGGCAATGTTGTAGCCTTTTTCTATAAGCATATCAGTAAGATGTTCATCAGAAAGTGGTTTATGCTTATCCTCGTTGCTGATGAATTCGTAGAGTATTGTTTTCACCTCGCGTGTGGATACTTCCTCTCCGCTTTCAGTTTGCAGCGCCTCAGAGAAAAAGAATTTCAGTTTGTAAGTACCATATTCGGTCTGCACATACTTGCTGTTGGCCACCCTGGATACTGTTGATACGTCAAGGCTGGTCATTGATGCAATATCCTTCAATATCATCGGTTTCAGTGTGGTTTCATCGCCGGTAATAAAGAACTCCTTCTGGAAGGTCATGATAGCCTGCATGGTATGCAGTAGTGTGTGCTGCCTTTGCTTTATCGCATCTATGAACCACTTAGCCGAATCCAGCTTTTGTTTTATGAACAGTACAGCTTCTTTTTGCTGTTTATTTTTTTTCTCGCTGCGGTCATATGCCTTGATCATCTCCCTATACCCTTCTGATATCCGCAGTTCGGGCGCGTTCTTCGAGTTAAGGGATAGCTCGGGAACACCATTATTGTTGAATACAAAGAAGTCAGGGATGATGTAGCTCTCTGCTTTATTAACTACTGCGAACGCTGCCCCGGGTTTAGGGTTAAGCTTGATGATGATGTTGATGACCTTTTTAAAATCTTCATCGTTCAGGCTCAGGTGGCGCTGTATCTTGTCGTAATGCTTTTTGATGAACTCGTTGAAATATTTGTCCAGTATCTCAATAGCATTTCTCACAGGCCTGGCATCGGGCAACCTTTTCAACTGCAGGATAAGGCACTCCTGTAGCGTTACCGCGCATATTCCCGGAGGGTCAAACTGCTGTATCTGCTGCACAAGGCCGGCTATTTCATCAGCGTTCGTATCAATGTTTTGTCCAAAGGCAAGGTCATCTACAATAGCGGTTATTTCCCTGCGCAGATAACCGTCCTCGTCCAGACTGCCTATTATTTGCTCAGCTATCCTGTGGTTGCGGTCGTCCAGCTCCAGCATACCCAACTGGTCCAGCACATGGTCATGAAAACTACTTTCCACGCGTGCCGGGGTAACCGCCGTTTCATTCTCCCCACCGCCCCCATAATAATCATCGCTATAGTCATATCCGCCATCATCATCCTCTCTTCTTAAAAAGTCGTCCAGGTCCACTTTGTCGGCGCCGTCATCACTCAGTTCCACCTCTTCACCACCATCGCCATCTTCACCTTCAGCACTATTGCTGCTGTCTGAAAGGTCATAATTATCCTGGTCTGAATCCCCATCCACTTCAAATTCAAGCGCAGGGTTTTCTTCCAGTTCTTCCTTGATTCTTTCTTCTAAATTGGCAGTAGGGATCTGCAGCAGTTTCATGAGCTGGATCTGCTGGGGAGATAACTTTTGTAATAGCTTCTGTTGATGCGATTGTCTAAGCATACTATCTATAGCGCCTGTTGCAAAAATAGAATATAATGCTACAAAACACCGTATTTTACTGCATTCTACCTAATTTAATTGGGCATTTGTTAATTTGCTTTTTAAATACAAACTAATATTGTATATTGTGTTGTGCCGGCATGAGTAAAAAACCATACATATCTCCATCCTTTTCTTACATACCATTAGAAGAGACATTACAAGTACCTCCTAAAAAGAAACAATTGTTCATTGGTATCCCCAAAGAAACTTCTTTCCAGGAGAACCGTGTTGCGTTGACGCCGGAAGCGGTGTCAGTGTTGGTGAATGATGGCCATGATGTTGCGGTAGAGCATGGTGCCGGCGATGGCTCGTTCTATTTCGACAATGATTACAGCGATGTAGGTGCGCGTATAGTGTATGATAAGCCGGAGCTTTACAAAGCAACTACTATCATTAAATCAGCACCTATATCTGACGAGGAAGCTGCACTGTTGCAACCCAACCAAGTAGTGATATCACCCATCCATATGCCCATGCTGAAAGCAGGCATAATGGAGCAGCTCATTGCTAAAAAAATCATCGCAATTGCGTTCGAATCCATCAAAGACGATGCAGGTACGTATCCTATTGTGCGCTCTATGAGTGAGATAGCAGGTAACTATGCCATACTCACAGCAGCGCGCTACCTGGCCAACACTGATAATGGCAAAGGCGTATTGCTGGGTGGCATATCCGGCGTACCACCTGCGCGGGTGTTGATCATAGGCGCAGGTGTTGTGGGCGAGTTCGCTGCGCGTGCGGCTTTCGGCCTGGGAGCCTCTGTACAAATATTCGACAATTCTATCTACCGCCTCATGCGCCTGCAAAACAATATAGGCAGGCGATGCTTTACATCTGTACTGGACCCCATTGCATTGGCAGAAGAACTAATGGTAGCTGATGTAGCAGTGGGCGCACTTAAGCCCATTAATGGTGTAACCCCTGTTGTAGTTACTGAGCAAATGGTGAGCAATATGAAAGCCGGCTCAGTGATCATTGATGTAAGCATGGACCGTGGCGGTTGTTTTGAAACGTCCCGACTCACAACACACGAGAAACCTACATTTAAAAAGTACGACGTGATCCATTATTGCGTTCCCAATATGGCTTCTGCGGTATCCCGCACAGCATCCCGGGCAATCAGCAATGTACTCATGCCTATTATGCAACAGTGCGCAGATATGGGTGGAATGGAGGAGCTTATTATTGCAAAAAGCGGCATTCGCAGAGGTGTTTATATGTATAAGGGCTGCGTGACCAATGCCCCCATCGCCAAAAAATTCAATTTTAAGTATACAGACCTTGATCTGTTGCTTGCTTCCCACGGCTGATTTTGCCTGATAAATAGATAGGTATGCATAACTTAACGCCAAAAAGTTAAACTATTTGTTAATGACAGGCTATTGCTGCGATTCTAGCATAATTTTTGCAACCTTCACACTGTAATTCTACATTGCGTATATGCCTAACAACCGCACCAATAAGGCAATTGCAGGTTATCATTTATTGATGATTCTCTCGGCTGTTGATTTTCGTATCAATGTAGCCAAAGACATGGTGATACGCGAATACCTGGTACATGAATTCCCTATCCATGTGAACCTGGACAGGCAAATGGAAGTGATCAGCAGGCTACGCCCCGAAGAATGGGAGCCTCATTTTCTGAAAATGATGGATGATTTTTACGACGACGCTACCGATGCCGAACGCAAAAATCTTATCAACTTCGCTATTGTGCTTACAAAGGCCGATGAGGTAATTACCAAAGAAGAGAATCACTACCTTAATTTGCTCTTCGACCATTGGGAAGCTGCATAATGCTTGCTTAACTATCGAAGCCCTTATGGTTTGCTCTAGATTATCAAGCCCATATACATCAGCAGAAATATTGCCAAAGCAGCAATGATCCTATATACACCAAACGCCTTCAGGCTGTTCTTTTGCAGAAAGGCAATGAATGTTTTCACCGCTATCAGTGCAACCACGAAAGCAACTATATTACCTACGCCCAGCAATGCAAGGTTTTGTTTATCCTTCAGCATTTCAGGATGTTCTTTCATTGCCTTCAGCAGTTTATAACCTGTCGCCGCTACCATAGTAGGCACAGCAAGAAAGAATGAGAATTCTGCTGCAAATTTCCTTGTCAGCTTTTGCTGCATGCCCCCCACAATTGTAGCTGCGGCGCGGCTGGTGCCGGGTATCATGGCAATAACCTGCCATATGCCTATCATAAAGCATTTCTTGTAGCTCAGGTTCTCTTCGCGGTCTATTGTGTTATTAGAGAATAATTTATCAACGAACAACAGCACTATCCCACCTATCAGCAACGTCATAGCAACCGTGAACGGACTTTCCAGAAACTCATCTATTTTCTTAGAAAAAAGGAAACCAAAAACCAGTGCAGGAAATACAGATACAATCAGCTTAAAGTAAAAGTCGAAGCGTTTTATATTAAGGAAGCGCTTCCAGTACAACACCACAACAGACAATATAGCGCCCAACTGAATGCATATTTCAAACAGCTTCGTGAACTCATCATTACCTATCCCCAGTATAGAGCTGGTAATGATCATATGCCCCGTTGATGAGATGGGCAGGAACTCGGTAATACCTTCTACTATGCTTATTATAATGGCTTCTAACCAGGTCATGCTATGGAATGTTAAGATACTTATGTGTTTGTAAAGATAGCTGCCACTGCGGATGTTTCTTAATGTAGTCAATTATCATCGGCGTAACCACTTCCTTTTTATCCCATTCAGGCTGCAGGTACAGCTTGCATTCCGGCTTCACTTTAGCCGCATATTCTTCAGCCCATTTAAAGTCTGATTGATTGAACACTACTATCTTCAATTCATCCGCATATTGAATATAGTCTTCCAATGGTGCCTTAAATTTCTTTGGAGATAATGTTACCCAATCTAGTTCCCCCCTGAGCGGGT
>JBGAJU010000071.1:0-19180 GCA_044224775.1 Flavipsychrobacter sp. | reverse complement strand
AACAGCGATATCGTATACATTACCCACTGGTTGTGCTGTAACGAAGATAATTACGGTAAGCCCGGCACCTTCTGCCATCGGGGGGATGCCTACTGTTTGTGTGGGAGCAACTACAACGCTTACTAATTCAGTTGCCGGTGGGGTATGGAGCAGCAGCTCGGCAAGTGCCAGCATAGGGTCTTCGAGCGGAAGTGTAAGCGGGATGGCTGTTGGTTCTACAACAATAACTTATTCTTTGGGTGGTTCGTGCACAGTGACGCGTGCGATGACGGTTGTGCCGTCGCCGGCACCGATAAGTGGCAGTAACAGCGTTTGTGCCGGCACGACAACAACCTTTACGGATGCCACTACCGGCGGCACCTGGAGCACAGGTAGTACCGGCGTGGCAACCGTTGGGGTAACCAGTGGCCTTGTTTCAGGGGTGGGGGTAGGTGTTACTGCTATAACCTATACCATAGGTGTAACGGGATGCATAGCAACAAAAGTAATTACTGTGAATACCGTGCCGGCAGCTATTGCCGGGCCGGCAACAGTCTGTGTTGGTTCGGTGGCTACGCAGACGAATATAATACCCGGTGGTTTTTGGACCGCAAGCAGCTCGGTGGTTTCTTTAGGATCATCAAGCGGGGTTGTAACAGGTGTTGTTGCAGGCACTGTGACGATCAGTTATTCGATAGGGACTTGTACGGTTACAAGAATGATGAGTGTTAACGGTGTGTCGCCTATTACAGGTGCAGGCACGCTGTGTGAGCTTTCTACTTTGGCATATGCTGATGCAACTCCAGGTGGCAGATGGAGTAGCAGTAACCCGGGCATTGTTGCAATTGGTTCGACCACTGGTATGGCAACAGGAACAGGTGCGGGCATTGCCACGTTAACGTATTCAATAGGCTTGACAGGATGTGTCGCTACAAAGACCGTTACCGTAAATACTGCTCCTGCGCCCATTACGGGACCTGCCTCGGTTTGTACCGGTGCATCTGTAACCGAAACAAATACTGTGTCGGGTGGTGTATGGAGTACAGGCAGTCCGTTGATCACGTTGGGTTCGTTGAGTGGTATAGTGACGGGCTTGGGTGGTGGTACAGCAACGATCACCTATTCCATAGAATCGTGTTATGTGACTCGCTTATTAACAGTGAATGCCATTGCGCCCGTTTTGGGTGCCGATGGTATTTGTGTGGGCGGTGTAACTGCCTACACAGATGCAACACCCGGTGGCAGCTGGAGCAGCAGTAGCAGCGGTGTAGCCACTGTGAGCGCAACGGGTCTTGTCAGCGCAGTTGGTACCGGAACGGCTACAATAAGCTATTCGGTCCTGACAGGTTGTATTGCAACCAAGACAATAACGGTGAACAGCGGGCCGACTTCAATATCCGGAACAGCGAGCGTATGTGCCGGTTCAACAAGTACGTTAAGTAATGGTGCGCCGGGTGGTGTATGGAGCAGCGGCACAATGGCCGTGGCAACGATAGGATCGGGGACAGGTATTGTGAATGCATTGGGTGCAGGGGTGGCAACAATAACTTATTCGCTGGGGCCTGGTTGCATAGCAACGAAAGTTGTAACGGTGATGCCCGTGCCGTTGCCAATAATCGGTCCTTCCTCAGTATGTATAGGTGCTGTTGCTACATTGAGCAGCGCTACCATGGGTGGACGCTGGACAAGTGGTTCTCCTGCGGTGGCCGGCGTAGGGAGCAGTACCGGTTTTGCGACAGGTGCAAGTGCTGGTGTTGCTGTCATTACCTATACTTTGCCCACAGGATGCATAGCGACACGCAACCTGACTGTGAATGCTTCTCCATCGCCGATAACAGGAATAGCGGGCGTTTGTATAGGCAGTACAACAACATTGAGTGACGCAATAGCAGGTGGGATATGGAGCAGTGCGAGCTCCAGTATAGCATCGGTCGGTACGTCGGGCATTGTGACAGGTGTGGCTGCCGGTGCGATAACCATCACCTATTCTATGGGTACAGGATGTGCCGCAACGAGATTAGTTACTGTGTATCCACTGCCATTGGCTATTTCAGGTACAGCAACGTTATGTATCGGGAATATAGCAGTGCTGACCAATGCTACGCCCGGTGGCACCTGGAGCAGTTCTGCTACAGGAGTCGCTACAATAGGATCGGGTACCGGTGTTGTTACCGGTGTTACTGTGGGCACAGCAACAATTACATACACATCCGCGGCAGGGTGTCGTGTTACCAGGGTTGTTACTGTCAATCCACCACCGTCAGCGATCACCGGTATTTCTGCAGTATGTGTTGGGTCATCAATAACTCTGGCGAATGCTACACCGGGTGGTACTTGGAGTAGTAGTAACCCCATAGTTGCGGCTGTGGGTTCCGGAAGTGGTATTGTAACAGGAATGGCTATGGGATCAGCAACGATATCCTATACGACCGGAATGGGATGTACTGCTGTAAAGATGGTGACAGTAGATCCGCCGCCGGCTTCGATTACAGGTGGCCATATTGTTTGTGCAGGTGCAACGATGGCGCTGGGTAATCCTGTAAGCGGGGGAACATGGAACAGCGGTGCTCCGGGAATCGCAGCGGTAAGTTCCACCGGAGTTGTTACAGGTGTAGCAGGAGGAGTGGTGTCAATAAGCTACACCATTACTACCGGTTGTACAGCAACGCATACAGTAACGGTGAATGCTGTGCCGCCAATCACGGGGCGATCAGCGATATGCGCATGGGGCGATACAGTGATCGTACGCAATACAGATCCGGGTGGCTCTTATAGCAGCACATTGGTTACAGTGAGTAGCCTGGGTGGTGGCAATGGACTTGTTACAGGATTTGCACCCGGAACGGCCACCGTAACTTATACTTTGTACGCTACGGGTTGTGCTACTACCAGGCTGATTACTGTAAATCCGTTGCCAGCGAATATTACGGGGAGTATGTCGGTATGTGTGGGCCGGACAACTGTATTGTCGAACGCAGCGGGTGGTGGTACGTGGAGTAGTGGCAGTCCGGGTATTGCGGCCGTTGGGCCTTCAACGGGGGTAGTTACCGGTCTGGTGGCAGGGACCGCACTTTTAACTTACACATTGCCAACAGGCTGTATGACCGACACGCCAGTTGTAGTGAGTCCATCGCCCGCTGCAATTACGGGTTGGGGAAGCACAGTAATTATTGGCACTTCTACCACTTACGCATCTTCAACGCCGGGTGGGGTTTGGAGCAGTAGCAGCAGTACGATCGCAACAGTAGGTTCCGTGAGTGGGCTGGTTAGCGGACGGGCTGCGGGCGTAGTTACTATTACCTATACACTGGCAACGGGATGTTATGCAACCAGAACCCTGACAGTGACACCATTGGCGTCTTTGCGGCCTGGATATAGTATTGGTAATGCCGGAAACGTTGAAGTCTTCCCAAATCCGGGCAACGTTATATTTTATGTTAAGGGTGTTATGCCTGTTGAGCCAGCACAAGAGATACATGAGATAATGATAGAGATAATGAACGTGCAGGGACAGAAAGTTTATAGTAAGAAAGTCTTATCTGCTGATGGTAGTATGGACCATGAGGTCTTGCTTGATAATGCATTACCCGGTGGGGTTTATTTCTTCATGATACATTCAGCGGGTGGGCGAAAGGTGTTTCCCATAGCTGTGCAGCACTAGGTAATAATAATATATCTATGAAAAAACGACTTACAAATTTCTTCGTAAGTCGTTCTTGCTGTGGTGTGGGCCGGGATCGAACCGGCGACACAAGGATTTTCAGTCCTTTGCTCTACCGACTGAGCTACCGCACCATTCGGTTTTGGGAGTGCAAAGATAGCAATATTAGTGAAACTGCAAAAAAGAAGTGAGAAAGTCTTACTAAAAAAACACTCACATATATATCATTACATTATTTTTCTTTTCAGCCAGGCGCGGAAACGTTCCCGTTGTATAACTGCACTATCAGGTTCTGAGACCGGGCCGTTGTATAACTCACCGGTGCGGCGCAAATAATATTTGTTGAAGGTGGATTGGTTAATGCCCCACTTCATGAGGAACTGCTTGCGGCCATTATTTTTTTTCACCCGCAGTGTGGTCTTCGACTGAAAATGATATACCCTGCTATCTCCAAGTCCTCTAAATATCCTGCAGCCTGCAGCCCACATCTTCATGGCAAAATCATCATCGCTGCTTACACCGGGGCTTAGCTCTATACTATAGCCCCCAGTTATGTGCCAGTATTTGCGATGCACAATTGTTGGCGGCCATGTGGAGCCGTACCAGTCTTTTTTTTCAATGCTGCCGAATTCTTTCAGCAACGCTGCTTCATCAAATGTTTCAATACTTGTGCCAAAATTCTTCACAATAACGCTTGGGTTCTTATGATCTGTTGGCTCTATCATGGTGCTGGAGAACATGAAGCAATCAGTATCCAACTTATTTATCTCATCAACAATTTTTGTATCCCAACCCGGCAGCACATACATATCGTCGTTCATGTACACTATGTAATCCTGTGTAGCTATGCCGCCTGCCATATTCACGGCTACGCATATACCTTCATTTGAAAAGGTATGGGTGTAGTCGATACGCTGTTCCTTAGCCCATTGCAATGTGCCGTCGCTACCGTCGTTAATATGTAGTATCACCTGGTGATTGTAAGCAGAATGCCGGCGTATACTTTCTACACACAGCTTCGCAAAGGCCAGGTTATTCCATGTGGGTATGATTATTGAGAACATCTAAGCTCAAAAGTAGAAAGTAGTAAGTAGAATCTAAAAAGTAATTGAATAAAAACTTCAATAACCATGAATTGCAGTGTAACTTTATAAAAAATAGTACATGTTATTACGCATCCATCCCGATAATCCCCAGCCTCGGCATATTCGTACCGTTGTTGAATGCCTGCGGAGTGGTGGTGTCATCATATATCCTACAGATACTATTTATGGGATTGGGTGCAATATTTTTGATGCCGGCGCCATTGAGCGTATTGCAAGGATAAAACAGGTGGAACCGAAGAAAGCACAGTTCTCATTCATATGTGCCGACCTTAGTCACCTCAGCGATTATGCCAAACATGTAGATACGCCAATATTCAGGTTATTGAAAGCTAAGTTGCCGGGGCCATATACGTTCATTCTTGAAGCAAGTAAGCAGGTGCCAAAGCAGTTAAAAACTAAGAAGGACACTGTGGGCATTCGCGTACCCGACAACAAAATTTGCCAGACAATTGTAACTGAACTGGACAAGCCACTGATGAGTACATCGCTGCCTATGGATGGTGATATTGAATATTACACCGACCCTGAAGTGATGTACGAGCGGTTTGGCAAGTTGGTGGATATTGTGATAGATGGCGGCATCGGCAATTTACTTTCATCCACTGTTATTGACTGCAGCAGCGGTGTGCCTCAATTAATAAGGCAAGGCGCAGGGGAGTGGAGTATGGTTGAGGACTAAAGACCAACCTAACGACAAATAAATTAATTTAGCGCCAAAAATACACAATACATGAAGCATGCATATGTATTCCCGGGGCAGGGAGCTCAGTTCTCTGGAATGGGAAAAAACCTTTATGAACAAAATGCGAAAGCAAAAGAACTTTTCGAACGGGCAAATGAAATTTTAGGTTTCCGGATAACAGATGTAATGTTCAGCGGAACTGACGAAGAGTTGAAGCAGACAAATGTGACACAACCTGCTATTTTCCTGCATTCGGTGATATTGTTTGAGACTACTCCCGACCTCATTCCTAATATGGTTGCTGGACACTCGCTCGGAGAGTTCTCAGCATTGATAGCCAACAAAGTTCTTTCGTTTGAAGACGGTTTGAAACTGGTTGCAAAACGTGCCGCGGCTATGCAACGCGCGTGCGAGATAAACCCTTCCACAATGGCCGCTGTGCTTGGCCTGGAAGATGCGAAGGTAGAAGAGATATGCAAAGAAATTACTGAAGAGGTAGTGGTTGCAGCCAACTATAACTGCCCCGGCCAATTGGTTATCAGCGGTAGCAATGAAGGTGTGCGTATTGCTTGCGAAAAATTGAAAGCAGCAGGCGCAAAACGTGCATTGGTATTGCCGGTGGGCGGAGCATTCCATTCACCACTGATGCAGCCTGCACGCGAGGAGCTGGAAGCTGCTATTGCTGCCACACATTTCAATAACCCAACATGCCCTGTTTACCAGAATGTGGATGCATCTCCATACACCGATCCGGGATTGATAAAGCAGAATCTAATCAACCAACTTACTTCTCCTGTTCGCTGGACACAAACTGTGCAGAAGATGATAGAGCTTGGCGCAGCCCGTTTTACAGAAGTCGGGCCCGGGAATGTGTTGCAAGGCCTTGTGAAAAAGATAAATAAGGAAGTTGCTACAGACGGGATCAATTGATACGAGTCAAAAAAGAAAGAGGCTTAGTGAAAACTAAGCCTCTTTCTTTTTTGAATAATTCTTTTGATCACCTCAGATCCACAACCTCAACGCCGGGATTTTGTTTAGTGTCCCATGCAAAGTATGTATCAGGAATATCAACGTTTGGCTTGTAATTGCTAATGGCAATTTTATATTTGTTGCCATTTTTTTCCCAATAGTTGCCGCCAAGCACTGTTGATGATGATTTGTCGATCATCAACTCTATTTTGGTTAATTGTTTGCTCTTGTCGTTTGGCACAAGTTCGATCAGGTCACAGTTTTTTCCCTGTTCTTTAATGTCACCTTTGTAGCTGTATTGATATTCTTTATCGTAGAAGTTGGTAAATAGTTTTGCTGGAGACATTGCCTGCTCCTGGGGGTTATAATTGGTTACCTGCACTTCTTTTGCATCTTTGTTATACGTCCACACAGTTTTTGCATCGCAGATGATCTCCTGGCTGCTGATGGTTACGCGGTATTTTTGTCCCTTCATGGCTATCGCGCCTTTTTTAGAGTCTTTAATATTCCCTCCTTTGCCTCCGGTAAGTGTTAACGTAAAATTTGCTTTAAGGGTCTTAAGGCTGTTTATTTTTTTACTAACTGCTTCTAAGATGGTTTTAGCTTTAGTATCGCTTTGTGCCATTACCGGTTGCGCTGCACATCCAACACCCAATACCAATGCAAACAATAATTTTTTCATTTTAAACTTGAATTGATTTTTAAAAGGAATTAAAGGAGTGCGAAGTTACTCCAAAGTTTCTAAATACTGGTCTAATTCTGATTCCGATTTATAATATACTTCTCGGGGTTTGCTGCCGTTTGTCGGGCCTACCACACCCGCGGCTTCCAGTTGGTCCATAATGCGTCCAGCTCGGTTATAGCCCAGGTTCAGGCGGCGCTGCAGGTTTGATGTAGACCCGCTCTGCATCTGCACTACAAGGCGTGCGCATTGTTCAAAAAGCTTATCCCTGTTTTTCAGGTCCACATCTTTACCTCCGCCATCTTCATCGTCCATCTCCGGCTCGGGCAGATGATGAGCGCTCGGGTAGCCACGTTGCTCGCCAATAAAATTAACAATTTCTTCTACCTCAGGTGTGTCCACAAATGCACACTGCAGGCGCAGTAATTCGCTGCCGTGAGACACAAGCATATCGCCACGGCCAATAAGCTGCTCTGCGCCACCTGCATCAAGTATGGTGCGTGAGTCAACCTTCGCAGAAACCTTGAACGCAATACGTGCCGGGAAGTTTGCTTTGATCGTACCTGTGATCACATTAACTGATGGGCGTTGCGTTGCAATAATAAGGTGAATGCCAACCGCGCGTGCAAGCTGGGCAAGGCGTGCTATAGGCATTTCCACTTCTTTACCTGCGGTCATTATCAGGTCGGCAAACTCGTCTATCACCAACACAATGAATGGCAGGTATTTATGCTCTGCAGGATTTTTTATTTTCCTGTTTACTATCTTTTCGTTGTATTCTTTTATGTTCCGCGCACCGGCTTCTTTCAGCAGTTCGTAGCGGTTGTCCATCTCATCACACAGTGCTTTGAGGGTGTATATCGCTTTCTTGGTATCGGTGATAATAGGTTCAGTTTCATTAGGCAGTTTTGCGAGGAAGTGTTTTTCAATTTTACGGTAAATAGAGAGCTCCACTTTCTTCGGGTCCACCATCACGAATTTTAATTGCGACGGATGCTTCTTATACAGCAGCGATACAAGTATCGCATTGATGCCCACCGATTTACCTTGCCCGGTAGCGCCAGCCATCAGCAGGTGGGGCATAGTGGCCAGGTCAACTATATAATTCTCGTTGTCGATTTTCTTGCCCAGTGCAATGGGCAGGCTCATTTTGCTGTTCACAAACTTATCGCTTGCCAGCAATGCACGCATCGATACGATCTGTTTGTTGGCATTGGGCACCTCTATACCAATTGTTCCTTTGCCCGGAATAGGCGCGATGATACGTATGCCTAATGCGGCAAGGTTCAGCGCAATATCGTCTTCAAGATTTCTGATCTTTGAAATGCGCACACCTTCCTGGGGGACAATTTCGTACAATGTAACAGTAGGCCCTACGGTAGCTGTAATAGTTTTTATCTCGATACCGAAGCTCTTCAGCGTTTGAATGATCTGGTCTTTGTTGCGGTCCAGTTCTTCTTTATTCAGCGATATAGCCTCCTGCACACGGTCTTCAAGAAGATCCAGCGTTGGGTGCTTATAACTCCTCAGGCTTTCTTCCGGTGCAAAAGGTTCGTTATCTGCAATAGAGATATGGTCTCCGTGTTTTATAGCAGAAGCCTCCTCCTGCTTCACTACTACCGCAAAATCAAGATCGTCTGGGGTAGTGGCCTGGCGTTGTTCATTAGCCTCCGCTTCTTTCTGGGCGAGGTATTCTTTATAAGCTGCTTCTTCTTCGTTTGGCTCATCCTCTGCTTCTTCCGTTTCTTCTTCGTCCGTTATTTCCTCGTCATCTGCATCTTCAGTTTTCTCCGTTACCGTCATGTTCCACTGCTTGTTATTGTCCGGCAGTGCATTGATAACAGGTGCTGCTTCAGCGCCATAATTAAGTTGGTTGCCAAATGTGTTTATTGATTCTGCAGGGGCAAGTTCAGTTTCATTGGCACTTTCGCTGAACGAGCCTCTGTTGTTATCCTCCTCATTGATGGCCACGGGGGCAGGCGTCAGCGCATCGGCAACTTTATTTGCGTGCGCGCGCATGCGATTGAGTAATGGGCTAATGTCAAGAGCAAATACAGCAAATGCAAAGAACAGCAGTGTTGCCAGTAATAACATGCCTGTACCAATGTAACCCAGTAACCCGTTCAGGTATTCTATTGCCACATTACCCAACGCACCACCCAGCGCAAAACTGCTGTTTGGTATCAGGTAGGTCAATATCGGCGCTGCAAGTAGTAGGATTATTGATAGCCAACGCATATACCTGAAGTAAGGAACTGCCTTTTCGCCATAAATCATATGCATGCCAATGGCGGCTATGCCTAGTCCGATAACAAACGAAGCTATGCCTGCACCTTTAAATACAAATACATGAGAAAGTGCAGCGCCAAGCCTGCCACCCCAGTTGGCAATAGGGGAACGGTCATGTAATAAAAAATCCCATATGCCGGATGCCCGCATCAGGTTATCCTGGTCGGTACTCCAGGTAAAGCAGTAACTAATTATAGAAAAACAGATGAATATGCCCGTCAGCATGAAGAAAATACCGAAACCTAGTCGTAACTGGCGTTTTCTTTCTGCGCTAATTGCTGTTGTCTCCTCGGGCTGTGAAGCCTTTTCCTTCTTTTTATTTTTCGTTGTGGTAGTGGCCATTTTGGCGATAACGAAGTAAAAATACAATATTATTCATCCAAAAAAATCAATTTCCGGCTTGATTGAAATATTTTCCTTAATATTTTGAAAATATCTAATAATATTATATTTTTGATAACAATTTATACTAAAAGCAAACGTTTTTGGTTTTTAAGCTGTCTGATTGTTTATAAGTTCAGAGGTGGTTTTGGGTAGAAATGGCTTGTTTTAGATAATAGTGGAATTTAAAAATATTAGGAAAGGTTATTGCTACTTAAAATTATTTCTGTATTTTCAACCGTTATAGGAGATACTTTATGCTCTTTATAGCACATGTATTAAGCGAAAAATCATCGCAGTAAATGTGTTGTACGTGAGTGCAAATATCAGTGGGGATAAAACTATTTGGAAACAATAACTTAATAAGTACTTTTACAACGATAATATACACAAAGAAATGACCAGGAGAAATATTATTGCCCGTTTAAGCGTAGTTGGAGCGATCATGCTTACTGCCACAACCACCTTTGCCCAGGATATTCACTTTACGCAGTTCGATATGCAGCCGCTAACGGTTAACCCCGCATTCACGGGTATGTTCGCCGGACGTGCACGCGCAGGTGGCATTTACAGGAACCAGTGGGCTAGTGTTACCGTGCCATATGTAACTTATGGTGCTTACGCTGATTTCCCATTATTCATTGAGCGCAATGGCGGCTACCTGGCTTCAGGCCTTCAGTTGTTCAACGATCAGGCAGGTGATGGTAACCTGAAAAATTTTACGGGTTTGATATCATTAGCTTACCACAAATACATGGGTAATGGCGAGTACGGCAGCGACCTTGCAGTTGGCCTCCAGGGCGGTTATGCACAGAAAAGCATCGATCTTTCAAGACTGTATTTTGGTGATGAATTCATGAACGGTACGTTCGTTCCGGGGCAATCAGCAGAATATCAGCTTGGCTTGGGCAATCGCATCAACTACTACCTCATCAATGCAGGTGTAAGTTATTCTCACGGCAGCGAAAAATTCAGCTATGTTATAGGTGCAGGTGCTAACAACATCAACCAGCCAAGCGATGCCATCGAGAAAAAGAAAACAAAGAACAATACACTGGATATGCGCTACACTGCTGAATTGGGAGCGGATTGGAAAACAGGTCCACGCCTAAGCCTTCGTCCGGCGATCTTATACCAGATGCAGTCATCAGCAAGCGAGTTTATTGCTGGTAATGAGTTTCACTACGAGATTGGTAACGAATATGGCTACAATAACTTTTCTACAGCAGTATTCCTGGGTGCATGGTATCGCACAGGAGATGCTGCAATGATCACTGCAGGTGTGGAATTTAAAGGATTCCGTATCGGTGTAGGATATGATTATAATATATCATCTCTTAATACGTCTAGTAACGGTAACGGCGGTTTCGAACTGGCGTTAAGGTATATTGCTCCGAATCCTATGAAATTTATAGGAAAAAGGACAATTCCTTGCTCACGTTTCTAAGAAAAAATACAAATATTTAGAGAAGGGCTAAAGTTTTTTTTAAAAGCCCTTCTTTTTTTTAAAACCAATTTATACTTTTATATCCATTAACAACGCTCAACACATGAGAAAAAATTGGCTGTTCATTATTTTGGCGACTTTGTTTATTACTATCCAATATGAAGCAAATGCCCAAAGGAAAAATGAGTATATGTACAGGCACAGGGCAAATGACCCAATAGGAAAATTATCAGACGACAGGAAGTTGCGTTATGCTGACGATTTGTTTATGCAGGGTAGTTACTTTAATGCCTTAGATTATTACCAACAGTTAAAAGCCAACGATGAGCGTAATCCATACCTTACTTACCAGCTAGCTTACTGTTACCGTGCAACACGCGACTATGTTCCTGCTGCACACTACTACTCTGAGGCATATGCGCTTGCAAAAAAAGTATATCCGCTGGCTGCATTCTATGCCGGACAAATGTTGAAACAACAGGGTGAGTATGTTGCTGCAATAGAAATGTTCAATAAGTTCCTGGAAGACAACAAAAAAATATCGGCTGTAGGTCAGAAAGACCCAACAGTTGATCCTGCTGTATATGCTGACCCGGAAAGGACACAGACGCCTAAATTGATGAAAGACCTGAAGAAGAGGGCTAAGATGGAGATTGATGGTTGTAACATGGCCATGCAGTCTATCAAATCACCTCAGGCTGTGACAATGGTGAATTGCGGTCCGAACGTGAACACGATTTATACTGAGCTTTCTCCTTTGCCATTGGGCGACACTACCTTGTTATTCTCTACTATGGGCCGTAACGCTGTTATTGAATCAAACGGCTACGACAAACTTAATTACAAAGAGCATTTCATGACATCCCACAAACAGCCGGGAGTAGTCGATTCATTCCAATGGCCATTACCGTTTTATGATGGTACGTTCAGGGATCCTGCACAACACGTGGGTAACGGATGCTTTAGTCCGGGTGGTGACAGGTTCTATTTCACAAAATGTACTGAAGGCGATACATTGATCATTTCCTGTAGCATATATGTTTCCCGTTTTGGCGCAGACCACTGGGAGATACCTACGCTTGTTCCGGGCAACGTAAATGAGCCGGGATCTTCAAACACAATGCCCTGGGTAGCAAAAGTTGGTAAAAAAGAAGTACTGTTCTTCTCTACTAACCGCAAGCTGCAAAGCCGTGGCGGATATGATATCTGGTATTCAGTTATCGATCCACGTAATGGTTCTTATCGTCGTCCGCAAAACTGTGGTAAGAAGATCAATACTACCAGCGATGAGATCACTCCTTACTACGATTCTCGTGAGAACAAGCTGTATTTCGCTACCAATGGCTTGAAGTCAATGGGTGGTTTTGATATCTATTGGGCAGCAGGTGGTCCATCTCGTTTCTCTGATATTCAGAACATGGGTTACCCGATCAATACCTCAGCTGACGAACTTTATTTCGTAAAGGATCCATTGGGCAAACCTGATGCTTATGTAGTATCTAACCGTATTGGTTCTTATGCATTGAAGAACCCAACTTGCTGTAATGATATCTGGCGTATACAGAACGAACCCAAGCTGGTTGTTATTGGTAAAGTACTGAGCAAGAAAACACAGGAACTGATGCCACAGACAGTTGTGAAGATGGTTGATCAGAAAGGTGAAATGAACACTTATAACTCTGAAGATGGTAACTTTATGTTCAATATGTCTCGCGGACATGCTTATGTTCTCACCGGCGACAAACCAGGTTATACATCTACAAGGGCTTCTGTAAGCACAATGGAGATCAAGCGTTCGGATCCGGATGATACTGTTGAAGTTACAATCTACCTCGATAGCATCAGGAACAGTTTCAGCGTTAGTAATATCTTCTACGATTACGACAAAGCAACACTACGTCCTGAGTCAGTTCAATCACTTGATTCTGTAGTTCACTTCCTTGCAGACAATCCATCGATCACTGTAGAGATATATTCTTACACTGACGCTAAGGGTAGGGACGAGTACAACATGGCTCTTTCTCAACGCCGTGCACAATCGGTAATGGACTATCTTGAAAAGAATGGTATCGACCGTGGCAGGCTGACAGCTAAAGGTTTCGGTGCTAAGAACCCTGCTGCTCCAAACAGCGTTGATGGTAAAGACAACCCGCAGGGCCGCCAGTTGAACCGTCGTACAGAATTCCGCATCATAACTGATGTTCCTACACGCCGTGTGCTTTATAATAGTGCATTGCCGGGTACAATGGATCAGCAAGAGAAGAACCTGCATGTAGATCCGGAAGAGGATGATGAGCCGGCTAATGGTAAGAAACCAGCTAACAACGACGACTAAGAGAACAATATATTTCTTTAACAAAGGTTGCAATTGATTGCAACCTTTGTTATTTTTATAAAAAAACATTTACTATGTCACTACTACTTGTTGTGTTGCCTCAATGGCTCATTATCGTAATAATAAGCGCTATAGCCGGTTGGCTTGCCGGCCAGATCGTAGACTCTGACGGCGGTGGCATTTTGCTGGATATTGTGCTGGGCATAGTCGGGGGGTACATAGCTATCAACTACATTTTTCATGGTGTGCTGGGGCTAACAGGTTATCACTATGTGGATCTTACCATAACTGCTACTATAGGAGCAGCTGTACTGGCACTTATCGTTAAACTCATCAGGAAGGCCACGAACAGGTAATTTACAGGATCATGCAGTACATAAAAGTCACTTTTGCTGTTTCCGGCGAAGAGCAGAGCAGTATACTCATTGCATTGCTGGCAGATGCGGGGTATGATGGTTTTGAAGAAACCGAAGATAGTTTAATAGCCTACACAGCTCAACCTAATTATCATGAAGAAGAGCTCCGCTCATTGGCCTCGCCACTGGGCGTAAGTTATTCAACAGAGGTAGTACAGGAACAAAACTGGAATGCACTATGGGAATCAAATTTCCCGCCCGTGATCGTTGAGGGACTGTGTACGATCAGGGCTGACTTTCATCACCTGGAAGCTACAACACCTTATGATATACGTATAACGCCTAAAATGTCTTTCGGCACCGGCCATCATGCAACTACGCAACTGATGATGCAACTGATGCAGCAATTGGATATGAGGGGAAAGGCAGTGCTCGATTTTGGCTCGGGAACCGGTGTGCTGGCAATACTTGCTGAAATGATGGGTGCAACAAATATTGTTGCAATAGACAATGATGACTGGTGCGTAGAAAATGCACAGGAGAACGTGCTACGCAACAACTGCGTACACATTAAAGTGGAAAAAGGATCCTTTGAAGCTGCCGGTAATGACCGGGTAGATATTATCCTGGCAAACATCAACCGGCATATTTTGCTTGAGTATATGCCTGCTTTCTGTGGAAAGCTGGTAAATAAAGGAACGATCGTAATGAGTGGTTTACTGCGCGAAGACAAAGACTCCATTGTTACAGCAGCCACTGCTACGGGGTTAAATTTTGAGCAAGTGAAGGAGCAAGGCAACTGGATAGCATTAGTATTTACCAAACATGAAAGCTAATATTGTTATGTTAAAATTTGTGTTAAATCGTAAAGCAATTCTCTGACAGCTCATTAGGATTTTTGCCCGAGAACGATTATTTTTGTTTTTCCCGATAATTAATAAACTGTAATGACCATAGCAATACTTATTGTTTTAGCTTATTTGATAGGGTCAATTCCTTCGGCGGTATGGGTTAGCAAATGGATATATGGGATAGACATCCGTGAGCATGGAAGTGGCAATGCCGGAGCTACAAATACATTCAGGATACTGGGTACCAAAGCAGGTAGCGGCGTGATGCTGGCAGACATGATGAAGGGCTTCCTTGCCGTTAAATTATCCCTGTTTTCGAGCTTGGTACCTCTTAGTGAGCCATTCGTGAACTTACAGATATTCCTCGGCCTTTCGGCTGTAATAGGGCATATATTCCCTATTTGGGCCGATTTCAGGGGCGGAAAGGGTATTGCAACCTTGTTTGGAATGATACTGTCAATACATCCTATCGTGGCTGTGAGCCTGGTTGTGGTGTTCCTTTTGATGCTCGTAATTACGCGTTACGTTTCGTTAAGTTCAATAGCGGCTAGTATAGCTTTCCCGTTGTTATTGGTGTCTATCTTCAGCGCCCATGCACAAGAGCTTAGCTATCGTTTATTTGCTATTGCAACCGCATTTCTTGTGGTATTAACGCATCATAAGAATATAAGCCGCCTCTTGAATGGCAACGAAAGCAAAGTGCCCTTGTTCCGCAAACGCAGGAACAGAGATAATAACCGGGCATAACGCATTTGTATCATTCATCCTCTTCATGCATTCTACCAAGCGATAATTATTAACTATCCAAAAAGTAACTTATCAGGGTCCCTTTATACAAGAAGTTCCTTAGCTATTTTTGGCCAGTGCCTGTACGGCGTTATGACGGGGATGATGGCACTTATCTTGAGATAACACTTTTTCAAAATCAATTTCAGTTAGGGACCAATGATGCGCTTTACTCGGATGGAGACAGATATACGCCTGCGGTTACTGCGGTAAAAAGTTTAAAGGATTTGCTGCCGTCAATGCGCACCGTATTGGTTTTAGGTGCGGGGTTGTGCAGTATGGTGCGTGTAATACGCCGGAAAAATTATGATCCTTTTTTTACACTGGTGGAGAAAGATAAAGTAGTGCTGCAATGGGCAATGGAACTACTTGAGTCCGGTCTGTCGGAGAAGATCCGGCCGGTATGTGCTGATGCAGAAGTGTTTATGCAGACCAACGCATCGAAGTATGACTTTGTTTTCCTCGATATATTTAAGGGGCGCGTTGTACCGGATTTTGTCTGCAAGGCTGAATTCTTGGAAAAGTGCAGAAACAGTATAGCTCCCGGCGGCCACCTCGCGTTCAACTACATCGTTAATGATGAGCAGCAATGGCAGCAGGTAAAAGACACCTTCACAAGTATTTTTCCGCAAAATAAAATTATCGCTACCAGCGTGAACAGGATACTGATCGGCTCTTGCTAGTATTACAGATGAAGCTTGGCGCTTTGTATGCGCAACACCTTTCTGTTCTTCTTTTGCACACGCATTTTTTCGGGCACAAGCTTTAATATTTCATCCATCAGAGTTTGCAAAACGCTCATGCGCACAAAATGACTGTTGGTGACAAGACTGATCTCACGAACAGGCTCAGGGTCTTCGAAGTAGCGAATATGTTCTATCTGGTCTTCTGAAAACTCCAGAGTAGAAAGTTCAGGTAATACGGTCATACCGCCATTCTTTTCCACCATACGGCGAAGTGTTTCTACATTACTCGATTCGTAACGGTAGGGGCGCTCAGCCTGCAACTTCTGTACCTGCTCGCTGCATAGGTTGATGATCTGGTTGCGCATGCAATGGCCTTCATTGAGTAGCCATATACGGTCAAGCGAAATATCTGTGGGGTTGATAGTCCTTTTTTTCAATGCTTTTTCGTCTTCAGAGAAATAAGCTACAAAGGGTTCGTAAAACAGTGGGTATTCTTTTATATCATTTTCCTCCAGTGGTGTGCTCAAAAGCGCTGCATCTATCTCATTGTTCCGCAGTGCCATGATGATCTGGTTGGTCTCCATTTCGGTTACCTGCAGTTTCATGGCGGGGAATTTTTTCGAATAATTCTCAAGCAAGCCCGGAAGTATGTTAGGCGCCACGGTTGGTATCGCTGCAAACTTGAAAGACCCCGAAAGTATTTTTTGCTGTGCCTGTATCAACTCGTGAATACGCTCACACTCTGCTAATGCAACCTTGCCTTGCGCAACGATAAGTTCGCCCATTTCGGTAATCGCTATGGGGTGCTTATTGCGGTCGAATATTTTAACGCCCAACTCATCTTCCAGTTTCTGGATCTGCATACTTAATGTAGGCTGGGTTACAAAGCATTTTTCGGCAGCAGCTACAAAGCTCTTGTAGGTGGCAACAGCAACAACATATTCGATCTGTGTGATGGTCATGGGTCAGAATTAGACATCAAACATACAATTTTAAATGATATAGTCAAAATCTATTGAAGGGAACAGGGAATTTAAATTGTTTCGGGCCCTTTGTATTTTGTATGTATTCCGTTATTTTTGATATTACAAATGCTCTATAATCGCATCAATTTGTTTCTTACCGGGGTGTTAGTGATAATACTCTACTTTACTATTCCATTGAATAATAAATGGTTGCATAGTAAAATAATAGATAATAATATTCTCGCACACCAGATGTCAACCTTTGACATTGAAACGCGGAAGATCGAGCGTTTCGGTTATTCTTATAAGCTGTACAGGAACCTGGCAGAAAAGATCAAAAACCCGTCTGTGGTGCTTATTCTCATGCCGCCACAAGCCCAGTTAAACAGGGTGAATGAAAGGAACCTGACCATAGTTGAGCCCTGCCTGTTTTATTTCTATACCGGGCTTAAAGCTGTATGGGCAGATAGCAGAGATGCGCATCTTGCAAATTATGAGCTGATGGTGAACGGGCCGGGGCAAATAGATATTAAGCGGATACACGATAAAGGGCACCTGGATAGTTTGATCACTGTGTACAACCAAATGCTACCAAAATGAATATAACCGGACTTATATTTTTATTGGCGTGCCACTACTTTTCGGGTAGGGGTATTTTGCGTTTGTTCAAGATCGAACTCCCGGTTTTAGCCACATTTTGTGTTGCCATGATGGTTGGGGTTCCTGTCATTTCTTTAGGCCCCTGCATTTTGCAGATGTTGCATATGTCAATAGATGCAGCTCATGTAACGTTTGTTTCGGCGTTAATTAGTGCAGCGCTGATTGTTCCTTTGTTCTTTCCATTCAAGCGCCCGAGGTTCATAAAATTCCGGCTGCCGCAGTTATATGAGCTACCGTTTCTTTTTGTTATTACACTGATCGTTTGTGTAAGTGTATGGAGGTGCTACTACTATCCCACCTATGCAAGGGATATGTTATCCGGCTCAGAACTGATAGCAGAGTACACCGTGCGTGAGCAAACGATGATCAATTCTGTATTCTCCATTGATCTGCACACTACTAATAATCATTTCAAATCACCCTACATCACTGCCCTCCAGGTGATCTATAAATTGTTGGTGCACCCTTTCGGCGGGTATTGGCTGGCTGTGTTGTCCGTGAGTTTCATTATTTGGTTGTACACGCTGCTAAAAGACAGGATACACCCTATGCTTGCCGGTTTTTTACTGTTCCTGTTCATGTGCATTCCCGAGTTATTTGCCTATAGCTACCTGGTGTTGTATGACTACAGCAATATGGTTTTCTTTTTTGGTGGTTTTTATTTCCTGGCAATGTATTTAGGCAGCTACAAAACAGATCAGTTGCTGTTCTCTGCATTCCTGTTTGGCATAGCTACCTATATTCGCGCAGAAACACTGGTGCTGGTTGGTATGATACTTCCACTGTTGCTGTGGTATTTGTACAAGAATAAAATGGCTGCGAAGGAAACCGTATTAAAAGCGGCGTTATTCATTGCGGTTCCGGTATTTTTTTATGTGTTGTGCGTACATGTGTTTGTTAAGTTGTTTGTTCCCGTTCCTTTTGATGTCGGTGGGCAGATGAACCATGACCTGGGCAATATCTCTTTCTTTTTTAAACGGATAAAAGAAGTGCAGACAGAGCTTATTTTTTCAGAGCGGGCTATGCGGGTATATGGTTACTATGTTATCTTTTTTTACCTCGTGCTGTTAACGGACATAGCGTGGCAGCGTAAGTTTAGCAGGGAGGCTGTTATTATATTATATGGCATCGCAGTAGTACTGATCGGGCTGCCGTTCATCAGTTATCTATTCCCGCTTGCCGACCTGCATAACACCACTAAGAGGGGGTTGTTTAAAATGTTCCCGCTCATCTTGCTGTATATGGCTAACAGCAGTACGCTGCAAACACTTTCCGGTTTAATTACTAGATGGGAATTTTCAGAGCCCAGGAAGAAAAACTAAGACCTGTAAACATACGCCAGCAT
>JBGAJU010000004.1:0-101362 GCA_044224775.1 Flavipsychrobacter sp. | reverse complement strand
GTAACAGTGCCCACGGTAAGTGCACTCAGAGAACCCGTAGATGAAACAGAGGCAATAAGGCTGTTGCTGGTGGTCCATGTCCCGCCCGCCGTTGAGCTGCTCAGAGCAGTCACAACACCGGTGCATGTGTTCGCTGTGCCCCCGGTAATAACCGCAGGCATCGGGTCAACAGTAACTGTTGCTGTAGCAGACACACCACCACATGGATTAGACTGTAAGTGAGTAATTGTAACCACACCTGCACTAACACCTGTAAGCACGCCGGTTGTGCCAATGGTGGCAACCGCTGTATTGCTCGATGTCCAGGTACCAACTGAAGCAGTCGGGTTGGTCATCGTAATAGTTGAACCAACACATACATTTGACGGGCCCACTATAGCACCGGGAGCAGTACATAATACTGTTATTGTTACTTTTCCATCATCATCGCCAAGAACATAACCCTGCGTATGCGTAACATTGGTGCATAAAACCGGATCTGTATAAGACGAACCGCCGCCGCCGCCGCCGGAAACTCCGGAACCGCTGCCGCCGCCCCAATAGCCGCCGCCGCCGCCGGTATAGTTAACACGTGTACCTCCTATGCCAAGGGTTCCGGTATTTCCACCGGTTCCACCACCAACTTGTGTACCACCCGTGCCTACCACACCACCGGATGTGCCGATAACACCCGAGCCGGCAATGAGGTCTCCTCCTTTGCCACCCGTGCCATACCAATCCGCACCACCGCCACCGGCACCGGCAACAACTACGCGGTTAGTAGCTGTATATGGTAGCACCTGTGCGCCACCGCCCGAGTAAGGCGTGATCGAACCTGCTGTAAAACGAATATCACTGGCACCGCCACTGGCACCGGCAAAGTTTGAACCGCTGATCCCGCCGTTAAAACCTCCGGTCATGACACTACCGCTGCTGCATGGAGGCGAGCCACCTTTACCCCCTACATATATGTACAGGGTCATTCCGGGTGTCACCGCAAGGTCACATTGCACGCGGCCCGAGAGAGCAAACTGTGCAGTGCCGCTGCACTGCCAGTAAGGCTTACCACCGCCACCGCCTATAGCATCTATCCTGAGGGCAGTTACTCCCGGCGGAACGATATAGGTTTGCTGTGTACCTGTGTAGTTATACGTAGTTGTTTGTGCACTTACTGCCAAACACGATCCCAATGATAGGGCTGCCAGAATAGCAAATTTGGAAAAGTAGAATCGTTTCATACACTTGTAAATTTGAATGATGAATGGAATGCGACAAAACATGAGCCGACAACGCTACATGACACCATGCCCAAACTGTTGTCGGGTATTTTACTTTGTGTAAGTTAATTGATATTTTTTGTTTTTTTTAACAATAAGCATCAATTTTTCTTTAAATTAGTGAATTTATTTTATTTTCATGTGTTTGCCGGCTAATATCATTTGCCCGATTGCGCAGACCAAACAAAATGTTCCAGTTGCGCCCGGCTTATCAGAGTTGCCCTGTATTCATATGTAGCACGCCAATAGGCGTGTAGCCGTGTGTAATTTTCCGGGAAGGCACTCCATAATACGTCTTTTGCCTTATTAACAACAAGCAAATTACTGTGTGACCCGCCAACATTAATAAAAAATCGATCACCGGGCAACTCCTGTGCGCTGCCTCCCGCACTATGAATAACGTTCTCGCCCCCGGGGCATTCATATTCCCAAATTTTCTTAATCGTATCTGTTTCTTTTTCAGGTTCTTTAAGCAACAGCACCGTTGCCGGCGCACCGGCATTGCAAGCGTTATTATTAAATAATAGCAAAAGATCGCTTTTTGTTCGGGTAATGTTGTGTTGACTGCAAAAAAAGCCCGCTCCGCCTGAACTTTTTAACCCAGGTTTATACGTCTTGCCATATATCGCCAGTACTTTTCCACCCGGATAACCGATCTTTATTATCCTGTTCATATACTTATAGCTGATATAGATTGCGCCATTTTTTTCATCATAATAAAAAGCATTGTCATGTGGATCGTAACGCAAAACCGTATCAGCAGGTTCAAAATAAGCCAGGTCGGCTTCCTGCATGAACCTGGATGTTTTCCATAACCATACCACATTCCCTTTTTCGTCATATTCTATAAGGCATCCCAGCCGGGTTTGGGCAAACCCCTCTAATTCTTCCCCCGGTCTTGCTTCCTTCATCAACATACGATAACTCCCATCTGCTGCACGTTCCTTTCTGCATAACATATTCTCTGTTGCCAATGCCATAAAATGGCCATTAGGCAACTTTGTAAACTCATGGTGGTAAAATTCACCCCGCATCGAATCCTTCATCACCGTACCGGCCGTTGGTGTCTTCCAAACTATATTCCCGTCATAATCCATCTCTGCCGCATAACCATAAATGAATGTAATCGTTCCGTCTGCTGTAAATTTCAGGTCTCCTACATTGTCTATTGTTCCGCCGCGTGGGTCCGGGGCATACCATACCGGGTTACCACGCATATCATAGATCACCGCACCGTCATCAACTGCAACATAATGGTCTTTCAATAGCTCTGCTTGCTTCACAACCCTCAGGCGGGTCAGCGATGTGTCTACATTCTCATTATAGTTTGTAGTAAAATGATGCAGCCGCTCATCTTTTTTTGCAATGCCGTCATAACTGATCCTCCACGTATATTCCTTGCCGAATTCAGGTACTTCAGCAATTATCTTGTTTGTGGTACCGGTCGCCGTAACAACTACATTTTTCCTGAACGAGTCAACAAGCGAATGATTACCCCGGGCTATTTCAATTTTATATTGCTTCACCCCTTTTTGTTCCGGGAATGAGAAACCGATCATCCTGTAGTTTAGCTTGCTGCTTTCTGCAGGCCGCACCTGCGATCTCAATTGTCCGTAGGCAATAAAAATGATGGCAAGCAATAAAAATATCTTCCGCATTGACCTGGGGTTTTATTCAGAAGTAAAGCTACACCAAACAGTGAGATGTATATAGCTGTGCTTATTATGCTTTGATCTGTCGCTGCATGGCAAAATGGGGTATGCCCACCTCCGTAAATTCTTCGCCATATATGTCATATCCCAGCGTTTTGTAAAAACCAAGGGCTTCCTTTCTTGCATGTAGTACAATACGGGAATATCCTTTTTCAGAACAGAATCGCTCTGCCGCCTGCACCAGCATTTTGCCAACGCCCTTGCCTTGCCATTCATTGTAAACGGCCATCTGGCGCAACTTCACAGCACCCTCGGGCACGTCGTGCAGCATAAGGCAGCCCATCACTTTCCCGTTATGCTCCGCTATGAACATCACATCCTCTTTATCCCAGCTCAGGTCTTCATTCTTCAACGAAAGGCCAATGGGTTTGCGTAGCACTTCTTCCCGCAGTTCCCAAACTTGCCGGTACTTGGGAGAAGCTATAGTGATGTATGATATTTTGATGTTTTCCACTAGTCTAATTCAACAACTGTTTCGGTAACTTCCCTTATCCTGAAGGGTTTCATCTTCACACTTGGCCCTTTTTGATAATGCACCTGGTATTCGCCGGGTTGCAATTGCAACGGCTTTGCCCTCGTTTCAGCTGGACTTATCGGCCGCAATTTTTCAAACCTGTCTCCACGCCTGTACCATATCATTGCCGATGCTATCCTGCCATCATCGTTCAGTTTCAGAAACCCGGGCTGTGGTATCGCTATCACCGACTCAGCATCAAACAGCAGGTCCACATTATGTATTGACAAAGGCAGCGTATTGATCTCAACATGGTAGTTGCCCGGCTCATATTGTATTCTCTCAGTGCCACGTTGCATTTGCACGCGGCCTTTAGATTTGTTGCGTTCAATAACTTCCGCAACAAATTCCGAAACAGGACGTGAAAGCACCCTGCCCAAAGAATCTTTATACGCAAAACTGAGGCTTGCTGTGTTCACTTTTATGTAATATTTCTTCTTTTTATCCTGCTCTACGGTTATGCCACCCACCACAAAGTCGCGCTTTTCTGCCAGTGTCAGCTCGTAGGTTCCCGGAGGAATGCCCACCTGCGGATCCGGGTTACCTGTTGCATCCACTGTCCGGTAGAATTTTTTTATTACCTGCTTTGTTTTGGGGTCCAGCAATAGCACCTGTGGCGTAGACGTGTAGTAGGTGCCGGTGCCATTCGTAAAATATATTTCCAGCGTTGTTTCCCTGTCATTCGATGTCTCCACCTTAACCTCACGCTTCGGGGCCTCCGGCTTAAAGTTCACAAGATCGGCCGGGTTCACTTTCACGGGGGGCAATTCAGGTGCCCTCTTCGGGGTCAGTGCCTTCTCCACCATCACAAACGATGTGTTGAAAGTATTGAACTTTGCCGGCTTCAGTTTTGCAATAGCATCATTGGCGCGTGGCGTATCTACTTTTACTTCAGGCAATTCAAATCCGCCTACAGGCTTTGGTTTCAGTCCGGCAATGGTGGTGTTTAATGTCTTTAACTGCGACGGGGACAACCTGGCTATATTCACAGGTTTAGGAATGTCGGCAGAATCTATCTTAACAACCGGTGTTTTCAATCCTGGTACAATGGTTTGGGGCCCGCGAACATTACGCGGTGCCACAGGAAACAAAATAACACCACCAATGTCCATTGATGATAAGCGGTCTTTTTTATGCCCCGATTCTTTCTTCTTTGTTATCGCCTGTATCTCTGAGTACTCTGTCTTTTTTATTTTGATCACCGGCCGCAGCGCATCAACAATTGTTTTCACTGCCGGCGGTATCTCGCCATCGTTGGTCACCTGTAAAAACTCGCCCATGCACGAGTAGCTCGACCTCAGTCCCGGGTCATTCTCAAGGCTCACTATATAGGGCTTAAAATAAACCTTGCTTCTTAGCAAAGTTTTCATCACCTCGCAAATGTCGCCACCGCAACTTTCTCCTCCGTCTGTTATCAGTATAATGCTGTAAGCATAATGCTCTTCATCAATAATGTCCTTGTTGGCAGCTTCTCTAAGTGCAAAGGCAATAGGGGTGATGCCCACCGGCTGTATGTCTTGCAACCGCAAAGACATTTGCGATCGGTTGTCCTCGCTAAAGGCTACCTCCATCCGCGTGTCATAGCAATCATGCTCCGGCACTGTATGCTGGTGGCCAAACATGCGCAGCCCGAATTGTACTTTATTATTCACGGCATACACACTGTCTATCAGCCGCATGACCACCTCCTGCGCCGAATTGTATTTTACCCTGCCGCTCACCCACTTCTGTGTCATGCTCGATGAGCCGTCCAGTAGTATCAATACACGCGACTGCATCAGCTCACCGGCCAGCTGCGCCGATGCACAATAAGTAAAGAAAAGACTTAGAAAAACTAATATAAACCGCTTTGCCTGCACCGGTTACAAACCTACATTAAAATCAATGATTTTGAAACGGGAAGAAATAGGAAAATCCTAATGTTAGCTCGTCAGATTATTTTAATTGTACATTCATAAGTCAAATACCACGTGGTCTGCCAGCAAATTGTAGAATAAGATCAAAAAAATAATGTATCCGATGGCAATATAAAGGGCTTTGCGTTTTAAGATATGGGTCATCGCCTTTTCGAATACGTGACTGATCCTGTCGTTTCGAAAAAAAACTATGATCGCTGCTATCATGGTCACTCCTATGGCCACATAAGGCATATCATATACCGGTCTGTGCGCTCCCGGCCCCTGCATCAGCCAATTGCAAATAAAAGGTAGCATGCTGAAGAATAGCAGCACAACTGCATAATATCTATAGGGCATCTCTATCAGTTTTATGGTGACATTACTTTGGTTACATACACAAATTTTTTAGTGGTGGTTAATAATGAAAGGACTATTGTTAATTATTGGTAAAACAAATTCTATGCCATATTTAGCCAGCGCTTTAAAGTTGTCCCGTTCTCGCAGGGTCTCACCGAAGCCGTGCTTTGTGGGCGAGCGAGGACCCGACGGAATCGGAGTACTGCAGTTGAAATTATTTCCTTAGCCTTTTCCATCGATCATCGCATACACGCAATGTGTTAGAGAAATAAATTTTCATTCCTCAAACCCACCACCACAGCAGCTTTCAAAACGTCGCAACACCATCATGGTACTGTTACTGTACCATCATGCAAAATTTATTTTTTAACCCAAAAATTCATGCAGAACTTTACATAGAAATTGCTCGGTATGCTAACCTTTGCGAACTTAGTGTAGAACCTTTGTGCACTTTATCATAAGCATTATCTCGCGGCACGACTATATACTTATCCGGGAGATTAGCTGACCAAAATGTATACTTGTTTAAGCACCGGGCAAATGAAACAGTGTGCAGGAAATGAGCAGGAAGTGAGCAATAGTGTGCAAGAAGTGAGCAAAGCAAAAAACACACAAAACAATGACAACCAATAATTTAACCCGGTATCAACTTGTCAAAAAAGAATTTTTATCAAAAATGAGCAATATTAAAGAATACCAATAAATAACTACACCTTAGCTTCATACACAAATGTCATCATCAGCCCCCATAGCAATACACTGGTTCCGCCGCGATCTTCGGTTGCATGATAATGCTGGCCTCCATCATGCTCTATCATCCGGTCATCCGGTGTTGCCTGTTTTCATTTTTGATTCCAACATTCTTGATGAACTCAAAAACAAAAAAGATAAACGCGTTCACTTCATACACGATGCCCTCGCAGGCATGCAGCAAAAGCTGGTAAAAGCAGGTAGTTCGTTAACTGTTCTGTACAGCACACCCTTGCAGGCTTTTACAAAGCTGGTGCAGCATTACAACATCAAAACCGTTTACACCAACCACGATTATGAGCCCTATGCACAGCAGCGCGATGAAGAGATAAAAACTTTGCTTAGCCAACACGGCATTACTTTTCAGTCTTACAAAGACCAGGTCATCTTCGAAAAAAATGAGGTGACAAAAGATAATGGCGAGCCCTATACTGTATACACTCCATACAGCCGCAAATGGAAAGAACGGCTGGGCACTACGGTTACCTTATATGATACCAATAAACTATCAGGCAATTTCTTCAAATGCAGTCCGCAGCCCATTCCCGCACTTGCCGACATAGGCTTTGAGCCCGCACCACCGGGTACGGTAGCCGCAAAGCTGGACGAAGATATAGCCAGGCACTACGACAAAACCCGCGACCTGCCCGCAATAGCAGGCACCACAAAAATGGGCATACACTTGCGGTTCGGTACGGTAAGCATAAGAGAACTGGTGAATAAAGCACTCCAACTCAACGGCACCTACCTCAACGAATTGATATGGCGCGAGTTCTATCAAATGATCCTCTGGCACTTTCCGCATGTGGTCAACCACTCTTTCAGGAAAGAGTACGACAAAATAAACTGGCGCAACAACGAACGTGAATTTGAACTATGGTGCAACGGCCAGACCGGCTACCCTATAGTAGATGCCGGCATGCGAGAGCTGAACGAAACCGGCTTCATGCACAACCGTGTAAGGATGATAGTGGCCAGCTTCCTCACCAAAGACCTCCTCATAGACTGGCGCCGGGGCGAGGCCTACTTCGCAGAAAAACTCCTCGATTACGACCTCTCTGCCAACAACGGCAACTGGCAATGGGCTGCAGGCACCGGCTGCGATGCCGCCCCCTATTTCCGTGTCTTCAGTCCCGAGCTCCAAACAAAAAAATTCGACCCCGAACTTAAATACATAAAAAAATGGGTACCCGAATTCAACAGCCTTTCCTATGCCCGTCCTATCGTAGATCATAGCATGGCAAGAGAACGATGTCTCAAAGCATACAAAGCAGCACTTGGCAGGTAAAAAAAGAACGGTGCACATGATAGTATCATGTACACCGCCTCATTTTATCACACACACAAATCTTTATCTCTTACTAAACTCTGTTTTCTTAATTAATGATATACAACTTCCATGCCAAGTCTTAAAGCAATATCGCGTTCCAGCATCGCACCACGGCTTTCCTGCCAGTCGTGCAGCATATGCACCTCGTCACATTCAAGCATTTTCTTGATCTCACTCCGCACCGCTTCATCCCATTTCTTGCTGTAATCAGCTTCAGTTATCGGATTCACTACTATATAACCTTTGTCCACCAGCTGGTTGGCTACGTAATTGAATTTCTCCTGTGCTGCCTCCATTGGGATGCCCGATATTTTACCTGCCACATACGCTGTTCTCATAATATTCTTTTTTGCGAGTGATTCAAACAATTTCCTCTAAAATGCCTTCTAAAATCATGCCATGGGATCCTTTTTCACCCTTCGTGCCGCTAAAAGAAAAACGACAGGAAACTCCGCAACAACTTCGGACGTGTAGCTTTCCGGCTTATTTTATTTTGCTTCTTCGCATTCTCTATGAACGTAAGCAGCAATTCATGTTTCAATTCTCTCCTGGTCTTCATAAGTGCTATGTATTATATTTCCTCGATTTCAATTTTTACTTTTTAACTTTCATAAAAAACTATGCCGCGCGGATTGCGAGGGCATTTTCAGTGTATTATATATCTAGGCACTGGCGGCTAAAGCGTAAGCAGGCACCTCATTTTTCAGCCATTCCTCCACAGCGTTTACTGCCCTGTGGTATTTTTCTACAAACCGGGTATCTCCCGTATACAAAAGTGCATTCGTACGCGCTATGCCACTTACAATAGATGAATGGTCTTGCCCGCCAAAAATGGCAGCGATCTGGTGTAGCGTAACTTCCGGAAAATACATGCGCAAAAAATAGGCGCCGATAAAGCGGAGCTCCACAATATCGCGCGCCCTGTTTTTCATGGTGTAGGTTTCGGGGCTCATACCTAGAGCAATGGCAATTTTATATAACATACGCTCCGGCGTTTTAAGGGTAATATGTGTTGGGCATAACATTACCGATACACCCATTCCTGTTTTGTTTTTGATGGTCTGTTGTGCTGAGCGTGCTATGTGGCGCGCTGTTTTGAAACTTGTGTCCTGACTGTATTTCATATCCTTTCTTTTTACGGTTAATGATGCTTTTCCAATTATCTCAACACAAATATATTCCAATTTTATTGGCAAATCCAAATATTTTGGAAAATTAATTTTACATTTGTGTCATGTACTTACCGGGCAACCTCAAATTTCTACGAAAAAGATCGGGCAAAACGCAGGATGCGCTTAGCTCTGCGCTGAAAATAGGGCGCACCACAATAGCCAACTACGAGGCGGGCATTAGCGAACCCAGCGTAGAGAATCTGATAGCCCTTGCCGGCTTTTATTCGGTATCGCTGGACGATCTTTTGTCAAAAAACATGGAAGAAGTGGTGCTTTCCAATGAAAAAGATATAATGCTGCGCAGTGCTTTCGCCAAACAACCGGGCTATAATAGCATGCCCCTTGTGGTAACAGTAGATAGTACCGGCAACGATAATATTATCTATGTGCCCGTAAAAGCACGCGCTGGATATTTGATAGGTTATGGTGATACGGAATTTATAGAAAGCCTTCCTTCGTTCCGGTTGCCCGGGCTAAGCAATGCAACCTATCGCATGTTTGAGGTAGACGGGCCATCGATGGCACCTAATGTACTGCACGGCGACAGGGTAATAGGTGAATGGGTAGAACACCTGGAAGATATTCGCGACAATCGCGTTTACGTTGTTGTACACTCAGAAGGTGTTGCGATAAAACGAGTTGTGAACCGCCTTAAAGAAAGGGGCAAGCTTTATTTGAAATCTGACACCGTTGTGCATCGCCACGAATTCCCAACGGTAGAAATTGACCCTGCTGATGTAAAAGAAGTTTGGTATGGCCGCATGAAAATTAGCAGCGACTTCAGCGAGCCTGCAGAAGTTTATCACCGTCTCGCCAACCTGGAAATGGACATGCTCGAAATGAAACAGCAAAGAAAGGACATAGAAAAGTAGTTACTTTTTCTGTGGTTGTACTACAAGGTCGCTATACTCCGGGTGCTTCTTTACATACAATTCCACAAAGGGACAATACACGATCACTTTAAGATGATGTGCCCTTGCGTGCTCCAGCACATGTTTTGCTAATAGCGCGCCAATACCTTTTCCTCGTTCTGCCGCAGGCACTAATGTATGCATCAGCACCATATTCCCCTTTAGCCAGCGGTATTCCAGCGTGGCTACTTCACCGCCGGGGAGTTCTATTTCAAAACGATACTGTCTTTTGTTGTTTACTATTTCCATTGCCAATCAGTTACAAAAATACGGTATGGTTTTCACCATACCGTACACTATATATAAAACACACCACACTATTTCCTATGCTTTCTGCTTTGCGAACTCCATGTTCAGGATAATGTTCACCTCATCACCAACAACTGCACCGCCGGCTTCTGTAAGTGTGTTCCACTTCAGGCCATACTCTTTACGGCTTACTTTTCCGCTTGCTTTAAAACCGGCCTTTATATTACCCCATGGATCTGTAACAGTGCCGCCATATACCACCGCAAACTTTACTTTCTTAGTTACATCGCGAATTGTGAGATTGCCTTCCAACGAATAGATATTGTTTTTTACCTTTTTGAACGACGTGCTTGCGAAGGTCATCTGCGGATATTTCTCTGCATTGAAGAAGTCGTCGCTTTTCAAGTGCTTGTCCCTGCTCTCATCATCTGTTGAAATTGAATTTACATCTGCAGTGAACTGCACTTTTGCATTGGCAAAATCTGCTGTGGTTGACTCTACATTACCATTGAATTTTTTAAAGGTGCCTTCTACATCCGACACCATCAGATGTTCCACAGTGAATTTTACAGATGAGTGGCTTGCATCATTAGCCCATTTGGTTACCTGGGGTTTCTCAACAGCCACTTTATTGTCATCATGTTTTGTTTGTGCATTTACCGCTACGCCCAGTAGCATTGCTCCCATAATAATTGAAATTGTTTTTTTCATAAACTTTGTGTTTTTGAGTTTTACAGCACAAATGTATGTATATACATGCATGTATTTGTATTTATTGTCGTTATGGGTGTATAGAAAATATTTTATCTTATTGACAATCAACTAATTATGTGGTATTTTGAGATAACAATGATATTATGTAACTTCACAATAACCCCATGATAATAGACGAAAAGCAGTTCCTGGAACGATATAATAAGCTGAACGACCGTCAAAAAGAGGCGGTAGACCATATTTATGGCCCTGTTATGGTTATTGCCGGCCCCGGTACTGGCAAGACCGAAGTGCTCTCCATGCGTATTGCCAACCTGCTGCGCAGTGAGGCACAGGTGCAGCCACACGAAGTATTGTGTGTGACCTATACAGAGGAAGCGACAAATTCGATGCGTCGCAGGTTGGTGCAGGTAATTGGCCCTGCAGCTCATAAAGTGAATATTCACACCTTCCACGCATTTTGCAATAACGTCATCCAGAACAATAGCGAGCTGTTCAGCTTTCGGGCACTACAACCCATTACCGACCTGGAACGCACAGAAATGCTTTACAAACTACTGGAGGAGTTACCCTCCGGCCACCCCCTGCGCAAACTGAGCGGCAACATTTATTTTGATGTGGGCAAATTGAGCCGCCTGTTCGACCTGATGAAGCGGGAATACTTATCTGCTGATCACATTTCTGACTCCATAGATGTATATGTAAAAAGTCTGCCTGAGCGCGAAGAGTATATTTATAAACGTGCAGGCAAAGGCTATCAAAAAGGAGACCTGAAGCAAGACAAGATAGATGATGAAATTAGAAAAATGGAAGGCACGCGTGCTGCAGCATTATTATTTCCGCAGTATGAAAAGATGATGAAAGATGCAGGCCGTTATGACTTTAATGACATGATCCTTTGGGTACTTGAAGCCTTCAAACAAAACGCTGCGTTGCTGCAAAGTTACCAGGAGCGTTACCAGTTCATACTTGTAGATGAATTCCAGGATACGAACGGCGCACAGAACGAACTCATCAGCCTGCTTACTTCATATTGGGATGACCCGAATATTTTTGTGGTGGGTGATGACGATCAGGGTGTGTATGAATTCCAGGGCGCACGCATTCGTAACATCATAGATTTTTATGTGCGCCATAAGGAATCAATTAAAATAATAATACTACCACATAACTACCGTTCATCGCAGCCTATACTGGATAAGGCGATGACCTCTATACAATACAATAAGCACCGTCTTATTAATCAACTACAGGAACTGGAGCTGGATAAAAACATTGTTGCGGCATCGGATCGTTTTAAAGAAGGAAAAGAAAATATAAAGCCCTTAATTAAAGCATACGGCAATATAGTACAGGAAGAGGCAGACATTGTACTGCAGATAGAGGAGTTGCAGCGATCAGGCGTGGCACTTAACCACATTGCCATAATCTATGCACAACACAAGCAGGCCGATAATATCATCAGCATCATGCAGCGCAGGGGCATACCATACAATGTGCGCAAACCGGTGAACATACTGCAGCTGCCACTTATAGAACAGGTACTTAATGTGCTCACCTATTTGGATACCGAACGTAAGAAGAAATTTGACGGGGAAGAGTTATTGTTCGAGCTAATGCACGCACCTTACTTTGGTATATCTTCCACGGATATTGCGCAACTGGCTTTGTACATGCAAACCAGCAAGAAAGAAACGGGTCCAACACGCTGGCGGTTATTGCTGAACAATGTGCTCCTGCTCGAATCTTTAAGTCTTAAGTCTGCAAAGGCAATGGCACGCCTCGGCAACAGGCTGGACGAATGGGAGCAACAGCAACTTTCGCTGCCACTGCCGTTGCTTCTGGAAAAAATAATACATGAAAGTGGTGTAGTTGCTCATCTTGTGCGTACAGCCGACCATGTGTGGAATATACAGGTGCTGTACACTTTCTTCGAATTCGTAAAAGATGCTTACAACCGTAACCTTAAAATAAAACCTGCAGAGTTGCTGCAAATGGTGCAGCGCATGAATGATGAAAAAATAGAATTGCCAATTCAGCGCGTGGTGCAGAACGAGAATGGTTTGCATTTTTATACAGCTCATAGTTCTAAGGGGAACGAATTCGAACATGTGTTCTTGATAGGTTGCACCAAAAACTTCTGGGAAGACAAAAAAGGCGGCATGAACGAATACCGAATGCCCGATACGATTACAGCCACCGAGGACGATACACAGAAGACCAATAAGATCGAAGTCGCCCGTCGCTTGTTCTATGTGGCTATGACCCGTGCAAAAAAACACCTGCATATTTCATTTGCTACTGCCGACAATGCCGGTAAGCCGTTGGAAACTTCCTGTTTTGTTGACGAAATATGCCCACCAGAAGAGCGAATAGCAGAAACAGTGCCATCAGCCGAACTGGTGAAATTCATGGAAGAGGTGATTGAACCCGTGCCGGAGGTGCGCATAAAAACAGCCAATGCCCAATGGATAGACCGCGAGTTGCAACAAATTGCTATAAGTGCCACATCATTGTCCAAATTCCTGCAGTGCCCTATTACTTTCTATTATGAGAACATATTAAAGGTACCCTTCCAGAAAAATGACGCACTGGCTTTTGGTAGCGCTATACATACGGCCCTCGAAAGAATGTTCCTGGATATGAAGCTGAAAAAAGGTGAATTTGCTGACAAAGAAACTGTGCTGGGAATATTCCGCTCAGCGCTATTTTCCGAAGCATCTTGCTTTACACCGGTGCAATTCGATCGCCGCATGGAACAAGGCAACGCCTTACTATCTGAGTATTACGACCATTATATCAATACCTTCCATAAAGATGTAGAAATAGAATACAAGGTGCAACGATACCTGCTTGACGGAGTACCCATTACCGGCAAAATAGATAAGCTGGAACTAAGTGGCGATAGCTGCAAAGTAATAGACTATAAAACAGGAGACCCCGATAAATATGCTAGTGTAATGGTTGCAGCGCCAAACGAAAAGATACCACATGGCGGCGACTACTGGAGGCAAATGGTATTTTATAAAATACTATTGGAGAACTATGAAGATAAACGCCTGCGTGTAACCACCGGCATGTTCGACTTTATTCAGAAAGGAAAAAATGGGCAATATAAGCAGGTACATATACCCATGTTCGCACAGGACGAAGAGTTTGTTCGTGCACAGATAAAAGATGTCTACAGCCGTATTATGAACCATGAATTCGACCGCGGCTGCGGCGAGGAGAGCTGTCATTGGTGCAACTTCGCCCGAAGGTATGAGCTGATCAGGCCCACCTCGGATATCATTGCAGAGATCGACGACATATAAAAAGAGCTGCATAAAAATGCAGCTCCTGTTTCATCACTACCACACTATAACTCGTTAAAGTTTCGTTTCGCTCAGCAGTTGGTTTTCACCAATCGCGCCGTCATGCTTCCATGTAAGTTTTCCATCCTGGTATAGTTCCAGGTATGGTACCCCGTTTATACCTTTTTCTTTCATCAGTGCTTTGTGTTCATCTGCGTCAATTCTCAATAGCGCCATCTTGTCTTTTCTTTTGCCTGCAAATGCTTCAAGCATAGGCAACATTTCTTTGCATGGCGCACACCATTTTGCATTGTAGTCTACCAGCACATATTTTTTCTGCGAAATTTGTTTATTGAACTCTGCTATCGTCATCCCTGTGCGCACCGACGAGGCATTCGTGCCGGTCTCAACATGCTTTCCTGCGGCATCCCACTTCATGAAACCACCTTCCATATTATACACTTCCTTGAAGCCCATATTCTGCATGATCTTTGCAGCATTACCGCTCCGTCCTCCGGAAAGGCAATACACATACACGGGCCTGTTCTTGTCCAACGTATTGAACTGTTCTTTATAGTCCTCTCTGTTCACATTCATATTGCGCGCACCCTTTAGGTGTCCGTCAGCGTACTCTTCAGCCGTGCGCACATCTATCAGTTGAACATTAGGTGTTTCTGATATCTTCTTTTCAAACACGTCTACTGAAATGTTTTCTTTTACTTGGCCGTTAGTTGTAGAATCCTGGCAGGAAACAAAATAAACGAGTGCTGACAAAAGCACTACTGAAAATGTTCTTCTCATTTTTTCAAAATTAAATTTGTATCTCATTTCTTATCATGACAATGGTCATGAACTAAGATGACTATCGATAATCTGCTTTAAATGATTTGCAGGCACTACACCCGATTGCCGCCAAAGCACCTTGCCTTCTTTGAACAGGATGAGCGTAGGCACACCGGATATATTGAACTGGCCCGCAGCAGCTGCGTTCTTGTCAACATCTACTTTTATGATGCTGGCTTTATCGCCAATGGATTTCTTTAGTTCGGTAAGGATAGGTGCCATCATTTTACATGGGCCACACCACTCTGCCGAAAAATCGACCAGTACCGGTTTTGGATCGTTGATGATCTCTGCAAATGTCTTCATAGCTATTATTTTATTTCTTCGTATTCCGTTTCAGCCAGATCTGTAGTTTTATTGGCGGTTCTATTAATATTCGGACTACAGCCGGATGCACCACAACAGCCGGTATCAGTAACGGCCTGGTACAAGAAAAAGATGCTAAAAAATCCTGCCGCCCAGTCTTTCATTGTTATACCTGCTATTAACAGCCAGATACCAATACCCAGCCTTAATATCCGCATGATATGCCAGTTTGTGAGCAACTTCTGTTTTATTGTATTCATTTCAAATATTTTAGGCAACTACTATTTTTTCATTTTGTGTTTCAGCTTCAATTACTTTCCATAAAGCAAATCCACCCGAGATATTTTTCACTTTGTCAAATCCGTTCTGCACCAATATGCGTTGGGCTAGATATCCCCGTAGACCAATTTGGCAGAATATATATACATCCCTGTCTTTGTTTAACTCATTCATCCTGCTCCTGAGCTCGTCCACCGGTATGTTTATAGCTCCAGGTATTGTAGACTCTGCAAATTCATCAGCCGATCTTACATCCAGCAGCACGCTATCGTGTCTTCGCTGCATTACATCATCACGGTATGCTACCTTCAGCTTATCATGCAGTATATTCTCAGCAACAAAACCTGCCATGTTTACCGGGTCTTTTGCAGACGAATACGGTGGCGCATAGGCATGCTCAAACTCCTCCAGGTCATAGATCGTTCCCTTTTGCTTAATTACGGAAGCCAGTATGTCCGCACGTTTGTCTACGCCTTCGTATCCCGCTACCTGTGCGCCATACAACCGACCGTCCTCCGGTGAAAATACGATCTGTATTGTCATTTGCTTTGCTCCCGGGTAGTATCCCGCATGCGAGCCACTGTGTGTGGTTGATACGACATGATACAATCCTGCTTTTGTAAGATGTTTGGAAGCCATACCGGTTGTGGCTACCGTCATGTCAAATATCTTCACTATAGCTGTATTGATAGCTCCGTTATATGCCTGCACATGTCCATTTACAATATTGTTAGCGCATATCCTCCCCTGCTTGTTCGCGGGTCCGGCCAAGTAGGTATTCATCGACTGGCCAGTCATCGGGTTAGCAAATTCTATTACATCGCCTACCGCATAGATATCCGGATCAGATGTTTGCAGGTATTCATTTACATATATGCCTTTTGCAGGACCAAGTTTCAAACCTGCCTGTGTAGCAAGCTTCGTATCCGGCCGAACGCCTATTGACAGTATCACTACGTCCGCCATTATTGCGTCTTCATCCTTAAAAAGGACCTTTATTTGCTCACCTTGCCTTTCAAAACCACTTACCGTTGTTTGCAATCTAAGGTCTACCCCTTTCGAGCGGATATGTTGCTGAGCAATTGCCGCGATCGGGAAATCTACAGGTGCCAATATCTGGTTACCCATTTCCACTATTACAACTTCCATTCCAAGGTCGTGAAGGTTTTCGGCCATCTCCAGGCCGATGAAACCCGCACCCACTACAACTGCCCTACCTTTTTTTCGTTTATATACATAACCTTTTATGTAGTCGGTATCGGCTACATTGCGCAGCGTAAAAATGCCCTCGGTATTTATTCCAGGCAATGGCGGTTTTATGGGTTCTGCACCCGGCGATAGCACAAGTTTGTCATAGTGCTCCTCATAACTTTTTCCGGTATTTTGATCGATAGCAGTAACAATCTTCCTTTGGGGGTTTATCGCAGTGACTTCAGTTTTTATTCTTACATCAATGTTGAACCTTTTGTTGAAAGATGCTGCAGTTTGCACAAAAAGCTTGTCCCGCTCCCTGATCACTTCGCCTATGTAATACGGCAAGCCGCAATTAGCATAAGATATATACTCACCTTTTTCAAAGATCACGATCTCTGCATGTTCATCCAGCCTTCTCAACCGCGCTGCAGTACTCGCCCCTCCGGCTACTGCCCCTACTATTATGTACTTCATTGCCTACTTTTTCTTGCCCAAAAATCTAACCACCGAGCCCTTGCCCCTGTGATACTTTCCTTCGTTTAATTCTATTTCTTGTTCTTCGTTGACGATTACGTCCATTTCGTCTGAAAGCATAGCCATATTTGCGGCGGTTACCAGCATATCAGGATCTTTTGGTCCGCCGGAAATGTTATTCAATTGTAACGGCGTGAACAACTCCGCTATAAAAACACCTCCCGGCTTTAGCCATTTAAGCATGTTAGTAAAAAATATGGCTCTTTCCCGAGACGGAAGATGAAAATAAATTGCAGCTACGGCATCAAACGTATTGGGTGCAAAATTTGCATGGTTAATATCCAGCAATTCATACTCCAGTTGTACATTTTTTTCAGCAGCCAACTGTAACGTTTTCTTCCTGCCCGCTTCACTAAGGTCCGCACATTTTACCTGCCAACCTTTTTCTGCTGCGTAAACTGCATCCCTGCCTTCTCCTGCACCCGGCACAAATATCCAACCAGGGGCAAGTCCATCCAACTGTAACTTGAAGTATTCATTTGGCGCCGTACCATATGCATATCCCGCCTCTGAAAATCGCTGATCCCAGAATTCTTTCAATTGATCGGTCATGCGTTATTTTTCGTACTTTCTTAAGTTCAACCAGCTACCACCGTTATATGCAGTATATCCCTGCGCTTTCAACATAGCACGGGCCGAAGCACTCCTCATGCCAGATGCACAACAGGTGATGATCGGCTTGTCCTTTTTAAGTTTCGACATCTGCTGCTGCAATACCTGCAGTGGAATGTTCGTTGAGTTCTTCAAATGACCGCCCGAGTATTCACCGGGTGTTCTTACATCCACTATTATACCTCCTCCGGCAATCACTTCACCAAGGTCTATCTTTGGGCCAATACCCAATAGTTTTTTTAATGTCTCTATCATATTATTAGTTGTTTGCCTGGTAATTTACTTCTGTCCATGGTCCCCCGTTGTAGCAATCGATTCCATTCTGCTTCAAAAACACTGCTGCGTTTCCGCTTCTCATACCCGACGCACAACAAAGAATGATCGTCTTTCTGTCTGCAATTTCTTTCATTCTCAGGGGCAATTCATCCAGCGGAATATTAATACTTCCGGCAACATGACCCCCCATAAATTCAGATGGTGTTCTCACATCAACCACTGTTCCTCCTGCCTGTAGCAGTTCTTTGATCTTATTCATTTGTTTTATTTTTTTTTAATGCACTCAATAATAACCCACCCATTAACGCACCATATAAGGTGCTGTTCAACGGTCTCGATGTGATCATGCACTGCCCGGACGCACAACCTACAAAGTACCAGTAACACCAGCCGCCTATAGCACCCAATGCCACACCGACTATTTCCATTTTATATTTAAGCAATTTTGCTTTCATTCCTGTTATCTTTTGGCCTGGTGCTTATTCCAAACGGAAGGTATAGCGGGCAAATCTCCAAAGACCCGGTAAGTATAAATACCGCTGCCAGTATAAACAGCACAACCGCTAATGTGCCACTCAAAACACCGGCGAAATACAATACAACAATTACGGCCGCTACTATTAACCTGATAGCACGGTCCAGTTTTCCAATATTCTTTTTCATAAACGTGTTTTTTTAGTTTATGATGCAAAGCTAATGCGGCAAAAAAGTGTGGAAGGGAACAAATGTTCCTTAAGTTGTTAAAAGTTCTATAGTATTTCTGCCCAGCCGCACTATGCCCTTATGCTCCATTGTTCGCAAAAGGCGACTTATCGCTTCCCGATGGGTATGCAGCTCATCGGCTATTTGCTGGTGCGTTATGTAGAGCGCTTTAGAGTTAGCTGCTTTTGCACGCTCTTCCAGGTAGTGTTGTAGTTGCTTGTCCATATTGCTGAAGGCGATCAGGTCTATTACCTGCATCAATTCGGCAAAACGGGTGGAATAAGTATTGTTGACATAGGATTTCCATTCCTCATATCTGAACCATTCGTCTATCAGGTTCACGGGCACCTGCAATATCTCGCTATCATCTTCGGCTATGGCTTTTACCATGCTTTTTTTGTGCGACTGGCAGCAGTTGATAGCCATAGCGCAGGTTTGCCCCGGGTACAAGTGATAAAGGAAAATTTCCCTGCCTTCTTTGTCCTGTCTGGTGATCCGGAGCACACCTTTTTGGACTATGGGCAGAAAAACTATCTCATCTCCGGGCTGCATAAGCACAGTATCCCGGCTTACTTTCTTTGTTCGAGCAAATCTTTTAATCTCATCGTTCAAATGATGATCGGAGAAGATAGTAGCCGTCATTGGGTTAATCTTTTTTTTCGATCTCCCTGTTCATCTCTTCTTTGCGGCCTGAAAAAGAATTGTTCATTTCGTCCCTGTCTCGGGGAGAAGACTTTTCTTCTGGATTTCCACCGCCACGTCTGTTTGACCTGGAACGATCAGCATCATCTTCGTCATTGCTGCCACCATGATCGTAGTCTGGCTCTATCTCAACACCGGAAGTGTCTTCATCATCACGATGATAATGTTCTTTCGGAGCTCGTTTGTTTAATGGAATAAATCCACCTACATAAACGTTTGCACCTGATTGGTTACCAGCAACAAGCGCCAACATATCATCGCTACCGATATAGAATCCGCTGAACCTTATACCAACACCCATTTTCACGGTGTTAGACAATATACCATATGTGACAGGCATACCTACACTGAACAATTTTGAATCGTAACGTGGTGTTACGGTCAGTTGGTTGTAATAAGAGTTGCCAAAGTTTTGGCGGTTAGCAAGGTTGGCAACAAACATCGCATTAACGTATATGCGTTTGTAAACACGCACATCTACTGCCATGTTCAGTCTTGTTGGCATATATACCCTTGTATCCCTGTGGAATGAATCTGCGGTGAAACCATGTGATACAGCATACTCCCTGAAGGTCTCATAGTTGCTCACTTTGCTTTCAAAATCATTGCCCACTACAACTCCATCACCTGTTACACGTGCATTCGAGTTGTTATCGCGACTGTATTTTATAGAGCCAATGTCTACTATTGCTGCCGAAGCGCGCAGAAGGTAGTTATTCTTAGCATTATTCCTGCGGCCCTTTTTAGCATTGTGGTAATCTGCATGTTCGGTGGGGTTTGGATTGAATTCATAAACCACACCTATATCACCACCAAATCCATGACCATCTTTAGAACCAAAGAAATCGTCAAAAATGTTGTGGTTAGAAATGCCATTAACCACGGCGCTTCTTGTACTGATGGCATTGCTCGCAAACTCAAGGTCAGACTTTGTTACGAACAGTGTATCATTATCGCCGCCTTTATAATGTGCATCAAGGTTGTTGCCACGCAAACCAATGTAACCAATGCCGCCAAGATAACGCAATGTAACACCAACCTTTAGTTTGTGTTGAAATTCATCAACAACAACTGCTCCATAAGAGCCTGCTATCTCGCTCCAAACGTGCGCTGTGTAATTGAACATTCTTGATGTCAGATCCACATTGCCTTCAGGAGCATAATCTGTTTCGGTAAGCGTACGGTATAATGAACGATCGAAATTGTTGAACTGGTTCATGCCGCGTATACCTGCTGTCAACGCTACACTGTGGCGGCTGTTAATGCTCACCATTACTCCGGGCAAGCGGAAATGCACATATGGTGCAAGCAGACTAAAGGTATTGTTGTTACCGTACTTAAATATATTGTTGCTATTTCCATCATTCACAAGGTCAAATATCCCACCGTTGGTATTGAGCGTACCGAGGTTATTATCAACACCGGCATTTATGCCAACAATGTCTATTGCCAGCCGATGCCTGCTGTCCGCAATATTTGCGGGGTTAAGGTAGAGGCTGTTCAGGCCGCTCCAATTACTTGTTGCTACACCTAAATTATATTGTGCTTTTGCCGCACCCGAAAACAAACTAAGTATGGCAAGCGTGTATAACGATCTTTTCATTCAAATAAGTTTTCTCCCGATGAATCGGGCATACAGCCTCTAAAGTAATACAAACATCTTGAATTTAAAATGGTTGTATGGATAAATTTAAAATCTATTCTTTTTAGCCTTCTTGAATATGGGCACATAGCCGCCCATATAAAAACCCATGCCGTGTTGGTTGCTGCTCAGCACCGCCAGCATGTCGTCGCTACCAAAGAAGAAGCCTGCTATGCGAAAGCCCAGACCCAATTTTATATCCTTAGCCAGCCAACTATAGCCTATGGGCAAGGCAACGGTAAAGAATTTGTTCTCGAAACGAGGAGTAAACGTGAGGCGACTGTAGTAAGAGTTGCCATAATTCTGCCGGTTGGCAAGATTGCCTATAAACGTAGCATTTATTGCTATGTGTTTAACTATTTGATAGTCTGCACCAAGCACCATTGTTGTTGGCATGTAGACTTTTGTGGCAAAAGAACCTGTATCAACGGTAAAGCCCTGGGACTTCACATAATTCCTGAATTCTTCATAGCTGCCCAGCTTATCTTCCAGTCCCTGCCCGGTGAGGTAACCATTGCCGGTCACGTTCACCACAAAGTTCTCACCTTGCCTGTATTTTATGGCACCAATATCCCTAACGGCCGCTGAGACGGTTATGCGTCGCCCATCGCTATTATCGTCGTCTGACAAATCATCGCCATCCAATTGATAAGTATAAGAAACCCCGATATCCATACCAAAACCACTACCCGATTTTGCGCCAAATAGTGAGCTAAGCACTGCATCGCCGGTGACGCCGTTGGAAAAAACATCATCGGACTTAACAGCGTTGCTCGCAAATGAAATGTCGGAATTGGATGCAAACACCGTATCGCTTCCTTTTTTATAGGCTGCATCAAAATTGCGGCCTTTGAGACCAAGATATTTTACACCGCCCAGGTAGCGCAAAGTTATGCCTGCTCTCAGTTTATGCGGGCCTTTGTCAAATACCTTCAAGGCATAGCTGAGGCCTATCTCGCTCCATGCATGCACGGTCCAATTGAAGTTGGTTGTGGTGAAACGGTAGTCCTGATCTATATACTCATCTGATACGATATTCTGATACAGTGAAGGATCAAAATGGTTGAACTGGTTCATTGCCCTTACACGTGTGGTCAACGCAAAGCTTTGTTGGTGCTTATCATTGAGGCTAACTAATATTGCAGGTAAGCGCAGTTCCAGCGCCGGTACCGCCATGCTGAAAGGTTGGTCTCTTTTGCCGGACAAGTTAAATGCTTCGGTATTATTCTTGCCGATATCGCCCAGCTTGCTGAAGGTGCCAAGACTATTGTCGACCGAGAAGTTCATAGACAAAAGATTCACTACTATCTTCTCTTTTGCACCCGATATACTTGCCGGGTTGAGGTAGAGGCTGTTGATAGCGCTGTATTCACCGGTTGCCAAACCTAAGTAGTGCTGCGCCTGAGCACCAAAAGCCAGACAGCCAAGGGCTGCAAATAACAATATAATTTTCTTGTGCATCAGCTCTGTTTTTAAACATTAAGATCTTGAGAAGATATATTGATAGGCAGGCGCTTCACAAATATATATACAATAATCGTTCCTGTTTTTACTATTAACAGATGGCAACACTACTAAATTCTTCATATTCGCCACATTAAACCAGGCAGCGCTTGTATAGCTGCACAACATTCTCCAGACCATAATAGATAGCATCTGCGATGAGGGCATGGCCGATGGAAACCTCTAAAAGGTTCGGGATGGACTGTCTGAAAAATTTAAGGTTGTCCCTGTCCAGGTCGTGGCCGGCATTGAGGCCAAGCCCGCGGTGCATGGCAATCTGTGCCGCCCTTACGTATGGAGCAACAGCCACATCCCTATCATTGTGATAGTTTCTTGCATAGTCTTCTGTGTATAGCTCCACCCTATTGGTACCCGTATCGCCTGCGGCTTCGACCATACGTTCCACGGGATCTACGAATATGGAAACGCGGATGCCTGCTTTTTTGAACACCTCGATAATTTGCTGCAGGTATTTTTGTTCTGCTATCGTGTCCCAGCCATGATCAGATGTAAGCTGGCCCTGTGTATCGGGCACAAGTGTAACCTGTGCCGGTTTTACATCGAGCACCAGCTGCACGAATTTATCTTCTTTGGGGTTGCCTTCTATGTTGAATTCAGTTGTTATTATTTTGCTTATTTCTCTTACATCGCTGTAGCGTATGTGCCTTTCATCGGGGCGGGGATGAACGGTGATACCATCTGCACCAAATTGCTGGCAATCGATAGCGGCTTTTACCACATCGGGATTGTTGCCGCCACGGCTGTTGCGCAGGGTAGCTATTTTGTTGATGTTTACTGAGAGTTTTGTCATTGTTTACTGAACATTTTTGAAAAATTTTTTTCTTACAACATTTTTGCTGATAACCAACAAGTTACGCTTTGTTTACCGAACATTACTGAACAATTACTAAACATTTTCCATCTCTTTTTGTCGTTCTGAACAAACGCAGGTAAATGCATGCACTGTGCAATGGAGCTTGCAAACCAGCAGGAAAAGATGCTTAGTTCTATACCTCCTACTCTTCAGCATGAAAAATGAGTTGTAACGTTGCAAAGTTCACTATTGTTTTGGGGATGGCAAAAAGAAAAATCCATGATGGTACCGTTACTGTACCATGATGGAAAATAGTTGCTGTGGACGAGGGCTTGGCCTGATTTTGTGTGTAAAAAAGAACCGATTTGAAGGAAGTTAATTTGCTCTATGTGAACAGCCGATTGCTGCCACAGCAAGGCTACTCTGTACAGACTCGCCTGGGACAGAAAAAGTATTGAATTTGCAAGCTTTTTTCAGGTGTAATAACAGCTACCCGTGATACACCCTTGATGCAACGATCAATCCGTCTTTTATTTCCAGCACTTCGGCAACGAGCATATCGGGCTCATGTTCCACGTGGCGAATGTATTCCATGAATACGCGTTCGTTGTTCGCGGTGAGTGTTGTGGGTTGATAATTGAGTGTTGGTAATCTATCGAATGCATCGCGCCACCATGCGCGCAGCGCGGCTTTGCCGGTTACGAGGCCATTAGTTTCGGGTTGGCGTATCTTTAGTTTGGGGCTGTAGTGTTGTGCGTTATCGTCGTACAACGCAAGCAACTTTTCAAGGTTTTGCTCATTGAATGCAGCAAACCATTGTAGTGCGATGGAGGTGTTGTTATCATTCATATGAAAGAGCGTTTTAAAAACCAAGTCCTTTTCTCAGAGATTGTGCAAGTCATAAGCAATGGTTCGACAGGCTCACCATGACATCGGTTTATTTTTTTGTTTCTTAATTCAGCTTTGCGGGGGCTATGAGCTGGAACTCTGGAATGGCAACGGTTATCTTCCTTTTGTGAAACAAATTTTCCATCAGGTATGTGCCATACATCTTTCCGATATCGCTGTTAAGATTACATGCGGATGTGTATTGATAGCTATCGCCAGGAGATACTACCGGCTGCTGGCCAACAACACCATCGCCTTCAACTTCGCGATGTGTGCCGTTGCTATCAACAATATGCCAATGGCGGCTAAGCAACTTTACCGGGTGCGCAGAAAGATTTTCGATAGTGATGCGATACGCAAAAAGGTATTCGGAATTTACGGGGTTGGAGTGAGCGGGCTGGTAGAACGTTTCCACCATTATGCTTACGCCCTCAGTAACCTGTTGCACCATAATTGCAGGATTGTTTATTCAAAGATATAGAAAAGTTTTCACTTATTTTTACTCATACATTCGTTTATTGCATCCATTACCATGTCGCGCTCAAAGCCTTTCTGTATCAAGTAACGATAGAGTTTAGACTTTTTCTTAGGAATACTGCGTTCAGAGCGAAGCTCAACACATTTTTTATTTAATAATTTATATAGCGTTTCTTCGTATTCTACTGCATTTATCTCAGATAATCCCTTTTTTATGCAGTAATCTGAGACTTTTTTGAGCTTAAGCTGCTGTTTTATTTTCTCCCTGCCCCAATGCATCATCCTGAATTTGCCACGGGCGAAGGCGCGGGCGAAGCGCTCTTCGTTAAGGACACCGTTCTGAATCAATTCTGAAATTTGCAGTTCTACCGTATCGGTGGTGAAACCGAGCTCATACAATTTGTTGCGCACCTCTGAATGGCAGCGCTCCTGGTATTTGCAATAATGAAGAATGGCCGGCTCCAGCATATCAGCGCCCCATATACACCATTAATATTTGCACGTCGCTTGGGTTGACACCGCTGATGCGGCTTGCCTGCCCTAGCGTGCGAGGTTTTATTTTGTTCAGCTTCTGGCGGGCTTCGGTGGAAATTGCTGTGAGCTTCTCGTAATTAAAGTTCTCCGGTATATTCAAACCTTCCAGGGCGCTCATCTTCTGCACCAGCTCCTGCTCTTTTTCGATATACACATCATACTTCACCTGAATCTCCACCTGTTCCAGTATCAGCGCATCGTCGGTACCAATGGCTTCCTTCAGGCCGGGTATTTGCTGCACCATATCCTTTAATCCAATGCCGGGGCGCAGTAAGATCTTTGTTGCCCGAGTCTTTTCGGACAGACCAGAGAAGCCATTATCGGACAGTAAACCTTCAGCCATAGTAGGGTCTACCGGGAAATCAGTTAATATTTTCTTTATTTGGGCTACTTTTTCCTTCTTTTCTGTCATCAACTGCATCCTTTCGTCTGCAGCCAGGCCTATTTTGTGGCCGAGTTCGGTCAACCGTAGGTCAGCATTATCTTGGCGAAGGAGGGTACGGTACTCTGCCCTGCTGGTGAACATCCGGTAGGGTTCGTCAGTACCTTTATTTATCAGGTCGTCAATGAGTACCCCTATATAGGCATCGCTTCTTTCCAATACCACGGGTTCCTGCTCTTGTGCATTTCTTGAGGCATTTATGCCCGCCATTAATCCCTGGCATGCGGCTTCCTCGTAGCCGGTGGTACCATTTATCTGCCCGGCAAAGAACAAATTGCGAATCAATTTGGTCTCCAGCGTGAATTTGAGCTGTGTTGGCGGGAAATAATCGTACTCTATGGCATACCCGGGACGGAAAAACTTACAATTTTCGAAACCGGGCACCATTTTCAGGGCTTTATATTGTACATCCTCCGGTAAAGAGGTGCTGAAACCATTCACATAGATCTCCACGGTGCTCCATCCTTCGGGCTCCACGAAGAGCTGGTGGCGGTCTCTTTCGGCAAATCGGTTTATTTTATCCTCAATACTGGGGCAATATCTTGGGCCAGAACCCTTTATTCTGCCCTGGTACATAGGAGACTGTTCGAAACCAGTCTTAAGAATTTCGTGCACTTCCGGACTTGTATAGGTTATCCAGCAGCAACGTTGTTCCGCGGGTTTTATCTTTTTTATGGGTAGATAAGAGAAGCCAACCACTTCATCATCGCCGTTCTGCACCTCCATTTTAGTGTAATCCAAGCTACGGCCGTCTATGCGGGGTGGAGTGCCGGTCTTGAGGCGGGCACTTTCAAAGCCCAATTCTACCAGTTGCTCGGTAATGCCAGTTGCTCCTTTCTCGCCTATCCTGCCACCGCCAAATTGCTTCTCGCCTATATGAATTACGCCATTTAAGAACGTTCCATTGGTTAAAACCACACATTTTGATCTTATTTCCTGCCCCATTCCGGTTACAACCCCCTGAATTGTTCCACGTGAAACAATTAAGCCCTTCACCATATCCTGCCAAAAATCAAGATTAGGAGTGTTCTCAAGCATCTCACGCCAGGTAGCAGCAAACTGCATACGATCACTCTGGCAGCGGGGACTCCACATGCCGGGTCCCTTGGACTTGTTCAGCATCCGGAACTGGATCATGCTCTTGTCGCTGACAATCCCGCTATATCCACCAAGTGCATCTACCTCCCGAACTATCTGGCCTTTGGCTATGCCGCCCATGGCCGGGTTGCAGCTCATCTGGGCAATGGTCTGCATATTCATAGTAACAAGCAAAACCTTTGAGCCCATATTGGCAGCGGCAGCGGCAGCTTCACAGCCAGCGTGACCTGCGCCAACTACTATTACATCATACTCGGGAAACATAGGGCGCAAAGGTACGAAGGAGAGAAGTAATATCTATATAAAAGTACCCAAATAATTACACCAACTCTTACCGATGTATATGTGTTCCACGTGGAACATATCAATACTCTCGAACTTTTACAATATTTTATGAAATGAATCGTTATTTTAGTATGGTGAAGCTGTTATACAAAATGAGTTTATTCATCCTTTGCTCAGGCATAGTTTCAGCACCATCGTTCTATGCGTATGGCCAGGTGAGGAGCAATGTAAAGAATCCAAACAAGATCAGCATTGGAGTCAAGAGTAGTACGGGCGCTTTATTCAGCACAAACAAAAAAACTTTTCCGAACCTCACATCCGGCACGGGTATTGTGTTTACAAAACCTATCAATACCCATTTGCGAACAGAAGCAATGATCAACTACAACATGATACTTAACCGGTGCTGCATAGATAAAATATACGGGCGCAAGCCGGGCGATGCAGATGCCTTTAAAATATCATTGCCTGTTACAATGCAATACTACCCGCTTAAACCAAAGAGCAAATTACAAGCTTACGTAGGCGTGGGCGCCCAGTACAATTTCAATTATGGCAAAGGAACGTCTGCTCAAACAAACGGAGATGTTTTACCCAACAACAGTGCGAACGCCGGAACAAAGTATATCAGCCTCATCTTTACACAAGGTGTTACCTATAAGATCAATACCAAAATAGAGGTGTTCCAATCTGCGCTCTTTATTCCTGATGCTAACAAAACCATTGGCCTGAATATAGGTATTGTTTATACTATTCCTTAAATAATTTAATAGGCGCCTGGCTTGCAATATTGTTTGGCAAACGCCAAAAACTCATTTATATTATTTCCCGACCTAAAGGCAGGGCAACTATTGAAATCTTCTATCTCATTGGATGCAGCTACATGAATATAGTGCTATGCTCCACGTGAAATAATAAACCAGGCACAAAAAAAGACCGCGAACAAGTCGCGGTCTTCAAATTAATATATTAATTATTTTACTTAACTATGGTAAACTTCCTGAACATTTGCTTACCATCCACATTAACCATCAGGAAGTAGTTACCCGAAGGCAGGTTAGCGGTTGAATACGTGAACTTATCGTTCTGAATGTTGTTGTGTGCTTCACGGGCAACAACACGTGCATGCGCATCGATAATTGTGTAGTAAATGTTCTTCGCCGGAGCTGCATTCTCAAGCGCCACAGTTATGTAGTCTGATGCCGGGTTCGGGAACACTTCCAGTTTAGTTGTTTCTTTGGTTGTGTTAGAAACACCAGAGTGATCCTCGGTATGCGGCCATATGCGAATAGCAAGGTTTGGAATGATGCCCACCTGACTGTTGTACACAGTAGAGTCAATTGTTGTTGCACCACCACCAAATGTCAGCATACTGAATGTGCGGTTCTGAGCATACAACCTCATGTTTGTCTTGTCTGTATCCATTGCAGGATTATACAGCTCCCAATAGTTATGGAAGTGTTTACGACCAAACGTACGTGGGAACATATTCAATTCACCGTCAACACCAAGGAAAGTTGGCTGAGTAGAGCTAATCGGGAAAACGTCAGCTGCAACATAATACCAGCTGTTAGAATCGATCTTTACAGGGATATAGGCAGTACCTGTAGAGTCACCTGTAACAAGCGATGTTGTATAGTAATCCTGAGAAGAATCTGTGGTACCGTTAAATGTCCTTAAGCAAGTACCAACCAGCTCAAGTTCACCACCCTGAAGAGCGCTATCCAAAGAACCTGTACCAAATGTACCGTCTTTCCATTTGAAGATGTAGAAGTACTGAGTCAGGCCGGAAGGCAATGGGCCTATAGCGCCAGCGATGCTAAACTTAACCTCTTTGAAGTCATCACCACCACGTGTTACGTAGTAAGGTGTGCCCCATAAGTAGTTACCACCTGCGCGATAATACTTAGAAGTAATAACGTGGTCGTTAGCGAAATCGTAACGGCCTTTAGAGAAAAGGCTATCAGTTGCGAAGAAGTTATGAGTAATGTTGTTATCAAATGGGAAGTCATCAGCTGTTGCTGCGCTAAGGTTATAAGTCAGATCATAACGGCCGGTACCTGATATAGCAGGAAGGTCGTACTCAGCTGTTTCATACAAAGCCCAAACAGAGTCTGTTTGCGGGAAGCTTGAAAGCGACATACTATCTGTGTGGATGGTAGATGCAGAACCTGAAGATGGGTTCCAGGTAAGTGTTGATTTTAATTTTACTGAAGATTCTGTGTTTGAACCGAAGTTAGCTATGAAGCCACCACCAAGGGCCCTGTAAGCCAGTGGATTCTCGCCACCTAACATGCTGAATGGTATAGCGTAATCGTGCCATACACCGATGCCACCAGGGCAGAAGCTAAGGTCGTGCGCATAATTTTGTCCCCATGGAGTCAGTGTCATCCTAACAGTGCCCAGTGGGTTTGAGTGATATGCTGCTGAAAGAGCAATACCATCAAGGTTTCCGATCATTACAACAGGTATTGTAACAGAAGCACCCGAAGAACCTGCACCCATACCTACTGGGCCTTCACCGGGATATTCGTTGATCAGAACAACAGCGCGTGCGCCTGCATTTTGTGCCTGCAACGCTTTGAAACCAAATTCGCATGCACCGCTGATAGGACCACGCCATACAAGCGCAATGTTACCATTGATCTGCGCAAAGTTCGTGAACGCGCTGCAACCAAATGAATCAGGGATACCCATAACAACAGTATCATCAACTATTGGTGTAGTTATTGCACCACCCCACTGGCCTGCAGTACCGCTACCATCGTTAGTTATTGTATAAATTTTGTTACCCGCCACAACACTTGGATTAGTGCAGGCAACACGTTGGCCTACATAATCTTTATACCAGTTCTTCACTTTCAACCCAGAGCTTAAAATTGTATCAAAAGCATAGGGATGCCATGTTTGCCCGTTAGCTGAGCCACTTATGCCAATCGCAATAAGTAAAAAAATTTTAACCGCGTTAAAATGCTTCATAATATTAATTTTTATTTTGGAGCTAAATTAACGGAATATCTGCATAATAAAAAAAAATAACCCGTTAGGGGTTAATATTTTTTATCAAATAATATCTATGCTTTTAAACCCAGTTTTTTGCTCAGATCGAGCATCCTGTCTATCGGCTTTTTTGCGGCTAGTCTCAGCTCTTCATCCATCAGGATCTCCGGTTGCTCATATTTCATGCATAAATACAATTTTTCCAATGTATTTAGCTTCATATGCGGACAATCATTACATGCGCATGCATTATCTGGAGGAGCTGCTATGAATGTTTTACCCGGTGCATTTTGCCGCATTTTATGTAGTATGCCTGCTTCTGTTGCAACAATAAAAATACTATCCTTACTTTTTTCAGTGTATTTAAGCAACTGCGTAGTTGAACCTATAAAATCAGCGATCTGCAGAACAGCATCTTCACACTCGGGATGAGCTATCAACTTTGCATCAGGATGACGAAGCTTTAATTTTGTTATTTTCTCTAATGAAAAAATCTCGTGTACCATACATGCTCCATTCCATAGAAGCATATTCCGACCGGTCTTCTTGTTTATGTAACCTCCGAGGTTCTTGTCTGGCGCAAAAATTATTTTCTGTTCTTTAGGTAAACTTTCAACTATCAATTGTGCATTTGATGATGTGCAGATAATATCACTTAATGCTTTAATACCTGCCGAACAATTTATGTATGAAATTACCAAATGATCAGGATGTTTTTCTTTGAACACTTTAAACATAGCCGGCGGGCAACTATCACTTAATGAGCAACCGGCTTTAAGATCAGGCAACAATACTTTCTTATGTGGATTCAGTATTTTAGCTGTTTCAGCCATAAAATGCACACCGGCAAATACTATAACCTCAGCATCCGTGCTTTCAGCTTTTTGTGCTAATCCTAAACTATCGCCAATATAATCTGCAACGTCCTGTATGTCGGGCTCCTGGTAATAGTGAGCGAGTATGATCGCTTTCTTCTCCTTCTTCAGTTTCTCTATCTCTTCAAAAATATCCAAAGACGGGTCAATGGCCACATCAAGAAAACCAACTTCATTTATTTTACTCAACTGCATAACGAACAACAAAGGTACTCAAATACCATTTCCTCAAACATGATGGCAAACATCTTTCACAAACCCTTAAAACTAACTTACCCACACTCCTAATAATTCTATTTTATTTTTTAAAAAACTAAATCTACTATTATTAGGAGTGTGGAAACGAGGAAAGAAAAAAGTTATTCTCCTTGCAAAAATGAGAAACTAAGTTTATTCACACCCTACAAAGCACAAACACTATTATAAAAAGCAGAAAAGACACACAACTAACAGTTATAGTGTGGATTGTGAATTAAATGAAGTGTGGGTAAAATCAGGAATCTGAATTTCGTAGATGGCTGTGAAAAAACGCGGCAAAAAGCTAACAACTTCGTAATTCACAAGATTATTAATTAGTTATGATAAATAATGGACTTGTTTTCCAGTAGAAATCATGACATATCCACAGGCAGTCCTTTGAAAAATAGCTTCAAAAAAATTTTTCCGACCTGCGCGAGTAATAACAAGACAAAATCAACGCATTAGCAAAAAATATTCTGTTTTAATGAGGCTTCAACGCACAGTAATTATTTGTTATAATACATCCGTACTACACAACATTTCAACAAAATGACATGATTTACCAATAAAAAAGGCTTGGAATGGTAATAACTCATATAGATATACACATATTTCACCATTAATACACTAATATTTATAGAGATGCTAACAATAGTTGTGAATTAAGAGGTAACTAACGGCTTACCAACACAAAAAACACATGCAAAAAATACCGCCAGCAATAAATAGAAGAAAGCAGATAATATGAAGTTTTATATTTAAAAATAAAGGTCTTAAATACAGGAGTAAGGCTACAAAATCTCATTTTTTCCCATAAATTTGCCGTCCTTAATATTTAAACATAACACAAACCTACAATGTCTGTAATACAAACAATCAGGAATAAGTATGGCAAAATTGCCGGAGCACTTATTGCCCTGGCGCTAGTTGGATTTATCATATCGGATGCCCGTAATGGTTCTTTTGGAAATTTTTTCCAGAGTAATGATAATACAGTATTAAAAGTTAACGGAGACAAAGTTGACCCAAAGGAATACCAGGAGCATGTGAAAGAGTATGAGACCTTGTATGCAATGTTCAACAAGAACAACCCGCTTGACGATGCAACCCGTTCTCAAATGAATGAGCAGGTGCTGCAAATGATCGTTTATGAAAAACTGGTGAACGAGCAGTGCGATAAATTAGGCATAGTAGTTTCTGCCGACGAAATAAAAGAAATGACCTACGGCGAAAATGCTGATCCGCTGGTTAGGCAGTTCCAATATGGTGGCCAGCCTATATTTGTTAACCCGCAAACACAACAGTTTGACCCCGGTGCCATCAAACAATTTGAAAAGACAATGGCTGAAGATCCTACACAAGACCCATCGGGAGGAAAGATCATTGAGCAGTGGGAGACCGTTAAGTCTTATGTGAAGCGCATGGCAAGGGTAAACAAATTCAACTCGTTGTTTGCCGGTTCTGTTTATGTACCATCTTTTATGGCTAAGAAATATGTGAACGAGCAGAACAGCCAGGCGGCTATCAGGTATGTGAAGATCCCATATTCTGTTATACCTGATAATGATGCTAAAGTAACTGACGAGGAAATAAAAGCCTACATGCAAAAGCATGCTGCGCAGTATGAAACAGACCAGGAGACACGCACCATAGAATATGTATCATTCGATATCATTCCCGCAGTTGCTGATACTGCACGGCAGGTAGATGCTTTAAATGAAATAAAAGCCGACTTTGCAGCTGCAAAAGACAACAAGACCTTCGTGAACAGTAAATCGGACGAGGTGAATGCTTTCTCTGAAGCTTATATGAATAAGAGGACATTCATGTCTAGGTTTGCAGATACGATCATGACACTGCCTGTTGGTGAAGTTTATGGCCCATACTACGAGAGCGGCTCATACAGGCTGACAAAAGTAATTGACAGGAAAACCTTACCGGACTCAGTACAGTGCAAACACATATTGGTGCGCACAAAAGAGCGCGGACAGGAAATATTGTCTGACTCGGCAGCAAAGAAGAGGATAGACAGCGCAATCGCTTTGATAAACAGCGGCGCGAAATTCGACTCTGTAGTTAATATTTACTCTGAAGACCAGGGCAGCAAAGACAAAGGTGGTGAGTATTGGTTTACATTGCAGCAGCGCCCGACCATCTCTAAAGAATTCGGCGACTTTATATTTGAAGGAAAACCCGGTGAGAGCAAAACAGTTAGCGTGAGCAACGACAACTATGCAGGATACCACTATATAGTTATTATGGACCACAAAGGTGTGGCGCCATCGTTGCAGCTGGGTACTATTGCTAAAATACTGGCACCAAGCGACAGCACGGACAAAGCTATATACGGTACAGCAAACGAGTTTGCAGGAAAAAATAATACATCAGCTGCGTTTGACGAGGCTGTGAAAAAACAAGGTCTGGATAAAAGGGTTGGCGACAATATTAAAGTAAACAACTTCAGCATTAACGGCCTGGGCTCTTCAAGGGAAATAGTTCGTTGGGTATACAAAGGCAATGTGGGTGATGTATCTTCTGTGTTCCAACTGGGCGACCAGCGCTATGTGGTTGCGAAGATAGCAACGGTACAAGCTAAAGGTTTACCAGCTTTGACGGCAGCAAACCGCCCCATGCTGGAAATGAAAGTGAGGGATGAGAAAAAAGCTGACGCGATTATTAAGAAGTTTGGCGGGCAGGGTTCTTTGGATGGTATAGCATCTGCATCAGGGCAAACAGTTGGCCAGGCTGATTCTATGACGCTTGCCGCAGCATATATAAACGGCCTGGGCTATGAGCCAAAGGTTGTTGGTTATGCATTTAACGCAGGCTTTCAGCCGAACACTGTATCTGCAGGTATAAAAGGGCAGGGTGGTGTTTACTTTATTACCGTATTGACCCGCAACATTGGCAATATTGATGCAAACATTATGAATGCAATATTGCCACAGCAGCGCGGTCAGCTGGAGGGGCAGCTGAGGAACTCTATAACCCAGATGATGCAACAGACCATGACGAAGAAAGCAGAGGTGGAGTATAACGCGGATAATTTCTAAAAAGCATTTGAACCATAAGAAAAAAGCGCCACACATTGTGTGGCGCTTTTGCGTAGAAGAAATGCTAAAAAAAATGCAACTTTGCAGCAGGAATGCCTAAGTTGTAAAGTATTTTGTAACTTGTAAGAAATGGCTGAACGTATTTTTACGCTTTTTGGGGAAGAGATAGTGCCTGAGCAGCAGAAAGCTGTGGGGAAAAGCCGTGCAAAGAAGAAAGAAGAACCAAAGCCCGAGGAAAAGACACCTGCTGAAGAAGTTGTTGAGCAGCCGAAGGTGGAACCGGTGGTGGAAGTTCAGCCTGTGCCTGTTGCAGAAGAAGCACCGCAAGTTGCAATTACACCGGAGGAAAAAAAGTTTGAGCTGCCTGACGATTGGAAGGGCGATAAGCAATACTATTCGATAGGGGAGGTGGCAACATTGTTCAAAGTGAAGACATCGCATATACGCTTCTGGACCAATGAGTTCAAGCTGAAAGTGCGCACCACACGCAAAGGCGACCGATTATACACACCGGAACAAATACGGGAACTGCGAGCGATACACCACCTGGTGAAGGAACGTGGGTTTACGCTAACCGGCGCCAAAGCAAAACTGAAAACGCAGAACAAACGCGATGTGGAAACGATAGATCTGAAACAATCGCTGTTGCAACTGCGCAACAAACTGGTTATTATCAAAAACCAACTGGCATAATGTGGAAGCAATGTGATGGAATGTGGGGTAATGTGAAAGATGTCATGAAATTTTTTTCGATCTTTTTACTGGTATTGTTTTCGGTTGGCGCAATAGCGCAAACGGAGGAGACAGATGTTTCGAAAGACCCGAAGAACGGCCAACTGGTCTTCAGGGGGCCTGTAACTTATTTGTCGCTGACAAGGGAGCCGTCATTCAACTGGCTGGAGGCAGGTATAGATGGCTATACCCCCAAGGCGAAAAAAATAAAAAATTTAAAAGAGCGCCTTACTACCGATAATTATAAGCTGGTAGTATTTATGGGTACGTGGTGCAGCGATACGCACGATATGCTGCCGAAATTCTTTAAAGTGCTGCGCGAGATAAACTACCCGGTGCACCAGATAGAGATGTATGGCGTGGAGCGCAAAAAAGAGACCCGAAGCGGCGATGTGAAGAAATATAACATTGCCAACCTGCCCACCATTATAGTGCTGGACAAATCCGGCAACGAGAAAGGCCGCATTACAGAAACTGTGAAGAAAAGCGTAGAGGGGGATCTGCTGAAGATAGTGGGACGCTGATTGCGTTCCCGAGGTTAGAGCGAAATAACTATTTTTGCCACATGGAATTACCGGAGCATTTATCCATTGATTTTTTTAGCTGCAAGCAGGAAGACAACTTCGATCTGTCTGTTGGGGCTATAGGCCGCATAACACACAACAGGCAATACCTCGATAACTTACTGAAGGGGGGTAAAACATACTACGGCATCAATACCGGTTTTGGCTCGCTTTGTAATGTGCGCGTTGAAGACCATGAGCTGGAACAACTACAGGAAAACCTGGTATGCTCGCATGCTTGCGGCATGGGCAATGAAGTGCCACAGGAAATTGTGCGGCTGATGCTGTTGCTGAAAGTGCATGGTCTGAGTCAGGGTTACAGCGGTGTGCGCCCCGAGATAGTGCAACGGCTTATTGACTTTTATAATCTTGGCATATTGCCTGTGGTGTATGAACTAGGCTCGCTTGGTGCTTCCGGAGACCTGGCGCCGCTGGCGCATTTGTGCCTGCCGATATTGGGTAAAGGTGAAGTGAATTATAAAGGAGAGAGAGTTGCGGCATCAGTAGCATTCCAGCGTGAAGGGTTGAAACCAATGACGCTGGCTGCCAAAGAAGGCCTTGCATTGCTAAATGGAACTCAGTTCATGAGCTCATATATGACATGGAGCCTGGTGGAAGCAAAAAGATTGCAGGTGTGGGCAGATGTGATAGGGGCATTATCGGCAGATGCATTTATGGCGAAGGATGAACCTTTCAAATCACCCATACACCGTGTGCGCCCGCATAAAGGACAGATAGACACTGCAGCAAGGATATTGGAATTATTAAAAGGCAGCGAGATACAGAAACTACATAAGTCGCAGGTGCAGGATCCGTATTCGTTCCGCTGCATGCCGCAGGTGCATGGCGCAACAAAAGATGTGGTAGATACGGTGAACAGGATAGTGGAAACAGAAATTAATTCTGTGACAGATAACCCGATAGTGTTCCATGATGAGGGCGAGATAATGAGTGGTGGCAATTTTCACGGGCAAACACTGGCGCTGCATGCCGACTTTTTGGCAATAGCTATGGCAGAGCTGGCAAACATATCGGAACGCAGAACTTATTTATTAGTGAGCGGGCAACGTGGACTGCAGCCATTCCTGGCACCCAATGCAGGTTTGAATAGTGGTTTTATGATAGCGCAATATACAGCCGCTGCTATAGTGAGCCAGAACAAACAATTATGCACACCGGCATCGGTGGATAGTATTGTGAGCAGTAACGGCCAGGAAGACCACGTGAGCATGGGCGCTAATGCCGCAACAAAACTGAGACAGGTGATAAAGAATGTGCAGCGCGTGCTGGCAATAGAGTTGCTTACTGCTGCACAGGCGCTGGAGTTGAGGCGGCCGCATAAGTCTTCTCAGGTATTGGAAGGAGTATATAATGCGCTACGTAAAGAAGCATCCTTCATGGCAGAGGACGAAGTGCTGCACGATAAGCTGATAGCTGCAGAAAAGTTTTTGAATAATCAACCACCTGTGCTGTAGGTATGAACTACATTGTTTTTCTGTGTTATGGTCATGAAAGGGTTTTTCATGAGTGTGCTTACGCACTGTTATCCCTTTGCCGGTTGTATCATACAGATGAACTGAAGAACAAAGATATCTGGATATACACAGATAATCCGGAATGGTTCAGAGCACTGAATTGCACGCTGGCACTTAACTACAGGACAGTTGACGATGCAACTATTAAAAAATGGCGTGGCTCTATTGACTTTGTGCACCGGGTGAAGATAGAGATACTTAAAGACCTTACAAGCAGCAAAACAGGTAACATTCTGTATGTGGATACGGATGTAGTATTCACACACCGCATAGAAAAAATATTTGCAGATATAGACGCAGGCAAATTGTACATGCACATACGGGAGAGTAAGGTGAGTGATAAGGTAAACCCGGTATTGCGAAAGCTGAACAATTATCTGGAAGGAGCCCAACTACAACAAAATGGCAGACCACTAAATGAAATGGCTATGTGGAATGCCGGTGTACTGGGTTTCAACACACAGCATAAGCAGCTGCTGGACGAAGTGCTCGCATTTACAGACAGGGAATATCCTAAATTCCCGAAACATGTGGTAGAGCAATTTGCATTCTCCGTTTACTTCCAGGATACGGATGATATAAAAGCAGCCGCGCCGTACATTTTCCACTATTGGAATATGAAAGAGGCGGGCAGCGTACTCTCTTCATTCTTTCATCATTTTAAAGATAAGAGTTGGCAAGAGCTGGTACATTACAGTGCACTGGTACAAATGGAAAACCTGATGCAGGAGAAACTGGTATTTTACAGCAACAGGCATATATCAGGTATTATGTCAGGTAAAAAATGGCAGCCGGCCAACTATAACTGGAAAGACCTGAGCAAACAGTTGTAATACTACTTCAATACTTTCAGTAAAGTATCTATAGCAATTACATTGTCGGCATTATGGATGGACTCGTAAATATCTTCTTTTTCTTTTTGCGTAAGGTGGAAGTTAAGTGATGCGACTTTCTTTGCTTCCTTTGGCACATATTGCAAGGTGACGAATTGGAGTTTGCCATTAAGAAAATGTGGCGCAAAATCTTTTACGTAGTTGCCGGAATAAGATTGCAGTGCTTCCCATCTATGTTGTATCACAAATACGGGATCAGCTATCATGCTGATGAGTGAAGTTTCGTCTGAAGGTACGCCCACGTCGCTCTCCCGGGTGTCACGCAATTGCAGGAAGACAACGCGGCGCGTATTTTTCTGCAACCAGTCGCGCATCACATATATGTACCTGCTGGTAAGGCTCACACCAAAGTTATCGTTCAAACCGGCATCCATTATATTCATGCGTGGCTGGCTGGGCAGGCGCACAACCGGTAGCACGAAGGGAAAGGTAGCATTCATGCGCAGCGCTGAAGTCAACCGCAGATTGTACGGGTCCTGCCGGTTGAAAAAGGTTGCAAAATCTACCGCATCAATTACCGGGGCCTGCTGGCTGAGTGAATACTCCGGCTGGGTAAGATAGCCAACCGGCTGACCTGCCATCACCAATTTTCGCCCATCGTTTATAATCGTGCCGCACACCAACATCAGCGGGATCTGGCCGGTTGCTTCCCGGGGTTTAAAGAAATTGAAATTCTTATCAAGCAAGCCTTCGGTATTTCGTGCCATTTCCTGCTCCATTGCATAACCGCGGTCGCGTGTGTAGGAATAACCGGAAACAGAAATTTTATTGAAAGGAGAGATCAGGTCGACACTTGCAAGCGAGAATATAATGGAATTGAGCAGGTCTTTGCCGATGTTTTTCTGGTAAGCAGCAGCATATGGGTCTTTTACCAAGCCGCGCAAATGCGCATCGTGCAGGCTGCGCCAATAGGCGGCACCTATCATACCGCCTGATGCCCCTGTGATGAGCACTGTATTTTTGAATAGTTGCCCGTGAGACGCACTGTCAATATATTGCAGCGAGCGGAATGTCCAGTATGCAGAGCGGGAACCACCACCGCTCACAGATATGACCACTAATGGGGGATCAACAGTATCGGCAGGGTGCTTATTTTTCCATAATTGCAACCGGGCCTCTTCCAGTTTTTTATCGTTGTTAAATCGCTGCTTATTGAATAGGTTTTTTAACGTAGCATAGTTGTAGTCGGGCTGCTCGCGAACATCCTGCCTGTAGTTGAGGCCATAGGCAATACTGCGCAGGTCGAACCAGCGGTATTTTACCATCAATGAAAGCAGCAGGAAGAAAACTACCCAACCAATGGTTTCCCAGCTTTTAAGGAAATACTTGAATGCGCCAACCACGCCCATAATAATGGAGAACAACAACAGGAAACTAGCACCAGCCGGTACCCTGAGGGTGGGTTTTTCCATGAATATGCCCATCAGCAGCAGGAGGATATATGCAAAAAGTGCGGCAAAGATCACATTGCGGTGGTGGCGGCGCAGCACAGTATTCATTACGCGTGGGTGGTAGGGTTCGATATCTGATATTTCCGACACGCGCAGGTTTACGGAAATGAACGAACGGGCGGGTATCATATCCACCTCGTAGTCGAGGGAGTCGTAGGGAATAAGGCCGCGTATGCGGGAGGGGTTGGTTATGGTGGTGAGCATGGATTTAAAAAAATCACGGCTCACACGGAAAAAATAGATGAACGAGATAAGAATAATAACAAGGATGCCCAGGTAAAAACCAAGCAGCAACAATACGATCTCTTTAACAGTTGCATGTTCGTCATACCATTGAAAACGAATGGCAACCAACGAGTAAAATACAAGAAATGCAGTTGGGATAATGCAGTTATTGAATGTATATACCACGAATGCCAGACGCGTAGCCCCCATATAGGGTATACGCTTGCTGTGAATAATGAATGTGGTGATGTGCCACGTCATGATAAATACACACATAGCGCAACCCAACAGGAACATGCTGAAGAAATTGATCTTGCCGAGATATTCAGGCGCAAGGAACAGAGAAGAAGCGCCAAAGTGTGCTGCAAATTTGCCGGTAATGGTAAGCAGCAGGATTATCCAGAATAATAAGAGCAGCTGGTATTTACGGAAGTGAAGCAGCAAAAGCTGTACCGGTAGAAAATAATATATACCCTTCAGCAACCGTTTCATCCGAATAATTTAATAATCAAGCTACGGAAAAAATCAATACGCGAGTATTAGCGCGGCCTATAAAAGCAAAAATTTGTCCGCATCATTCAGGAACGGAAGTTTAGTGCGCACTTTTTGCAGCACTTCTTTTTCAAGGCTCACGGTATGGCAAGCAGGGTCGCCGGCTTTTTGCCAGATCTGTTCGCCCAGTGGTCCGAAGACGCTGCTTTCGCCCAGGTAATTGAAATCTTTACCGTCTTTGCCCACCCTGTTCACGCCTACTACATAACTTTGATTTTCTATAGCGCGCGCCTGCAGCAATGTGCGCCACGCAAGGCTGCGTGGCTCCGGCCAGTTGGCTACGTAGAGCAGCACATCATATTCATCGCCCTGGTTGCGCGCCCATACCGGGAAGCGCAGGTCGTAGCATACCATAAGGTTTATGCGCCATCCGTTCACACTTACTATCAAGCGTTTATCGCCACAGGTGTAGTGTTTTTCTTCATCGGCATAGGCAAAAAGATGCCGCTTGTCGTATGTCCCTATTTTTCCGTCGGGTTGCACCCATAGCATTTCAGCCAATCGCTCGGGCGCCATACTAAAACCGGTGCTGAACATCTCGGGCAGGGCCACCACATGTTTGACGCCCGAGATTCCTGCGATCATTTTTTCGTATTGCTGCAGGTTGGCCTCCTTATTTTCCCATACTATATCGGGCTGTATTAACGTTATATGTAGCTGTTCCCCGGGCATAACTGCTTTTGATCAAATGAAATTAAAGAATTAGCATCAATTTACAATTGATATAACGTATTGTTCGACTAAATTTGTAGGAATTGGGCAACCCTCGTGGTTTCTTTGAATATGAAAAATATACTGTTTTTATTCATGCTGCTTATACCGGTATCGGCACAATGCGTTGACAAACGTAAAACCAAAACCATGCCGGTGAGCCGGTGGCGGGAGATAAAAAGAATGAAGACAGATTCTACAGTTGTTTCTTTTGCTGATACTATGTTTATCTGGTTCAGGCCTAAAGATTCCTTTCAATACAATCTAAAGAACGGATTTATATATAAGGGCGGCTATACCATAAGTGAAGACAGCCTGCTGGATTTTGGGACGGCACGCTACAGGATAGCAGAACGCAAACCATTGAGCCTGGTGCTTACCAATCCCGAAGGTATTTTTTACTTCAGTAGGGATTCGTCTGATACTGTTAAGACCATCGTGCTGGAGAAGGAAGAAAAATTATTGCCCGTTACCAATATAGACCAGATGATAGGCAAGTGGTCTGTTTACAGACGAGAGGTAAAAGAAAAAGCATCGGGAATAATTGATAACTCTGTTGCTGTGCGAACGGTATATATAACAGGCCCGTCATCTGACGGCAAGCAGGGTTACGTTTTCAGCGGCACCGACCCAAGAAATAAGTGGTCGTGGTACATCAAATCGTTAGGCGCCGACCAGGTGCTGGATTGCGATGGCAAGAACAAACGCATACTGAAGGTGATAAAATGCCAGAACGGGGAGATGATACTGGAAGATGATGGGATAAAGTATTACCTGAAGCAGTTTAAATAAGTTACTGTCTCAGTTTTATTAAATAATAGTGCTTCGTAGCTTTCTCTCTTGTTTGCGGGTTCAAAAACTCGGGTGTTAATTCACTTACTTTAAAGAATTGTCCTTGTTTCACTATGTCAAAGCCAATGCCTTTTTCTTTCATTTCATTAAGACTGGGCTCCATTACAAGCGCATAATTTCCTTTTGGTATTTCTACAATGTTTGTTACACGTTGTATAATACCCTGGGCATAAAAATGCAGTGCATTCAAAGGGTCTTCCACATTACAGGCAGTGAGTTTGTCGGCGGATATAGAATTTGCAGTGGTATACTTTCCCACAACCGACCCCACCTGGTAGTTTAATAATGATGGATAGATATGCAGGGTGATGAACACATTGATAATGATCATACAAGTGGCCGGTAGCCATAATAATTTACCGCGAAGCGACTTGCGAAAAGCAAGAAAGAGCCATAGGGCGAGGCTAATAACCCATAATGTGATGAACAATATGCCGGATGGGAAAACATAAGTAATAAGTGCCAGCACCACCACAACAAGTATTGCTGATATAGTGATGAGGAGAGGCTTCATAACCTTGTAAAGTCTATTGTATTTCTTCTGTTCAATAAGATCATGAAGCAATTTTGCAGTTATAATAGCCGCCAGGGGAAACGCCACAAAAATATAATGCGGCAACTGGTACGCTGATGAACCCAGGGCAAGGTAGGTTAGGATGAATCCACCTGTTGTTATCCACTCCTGCTGTGGCAGCAATCGAAACTTTTGTTTTGTTAACTGAATAATATTTATGACCAGCGCAGGAAGGAACAGAAATATCCACGGCAGGAAAGACCAAAGCATATTCTGCAGCAGGAAGCCAAGATCCGCTTCATTCTTCCAGGGGCTTTCCCCGGTGATGCGCCCGAAACTTTGCGACCAATAGAAAAAGCGTAAGCCTGAAATACCCGTGAGCCCATTGACAGATTTTTCAGGGTGGAGATCGAACTGCTGGTAGAGGCCAATGCTCATGGGTATGAGCAACGCGGCTATTATTACCAGACCCAATAAATATGCCGGGTAAAAAAAATGTTTCCATTGCCGCTTCAATGCCCAGTCGCAAACAAAACAAAATACCGGTACCATCAACGCTATGGGACCTTTTGTCATCATACCGAAACCTATGGCAGCGCTACCAAGAAGCAGGTTGTATAGTTTCTTCCCTGTTATCCACTCCTGTATCAGCCATATTGCAGTAATTACCCAAGCCATCAGAATTGTGTCGCAGCGTACATCATTGGTCATCAGGAACATTCCCTGGCATGTTGCGAGCACCAATGCAGCCATTCGCCCGGTGCTTTCATTATACAATAGCCGTGCCAGCCTGTATGTGGCGTATAAAGCAAGCAACGCAAATAATACTGACGGAAATTTGTAACCAAAATTGTTTACACCGAATACCTTCATGCTCAATGCATTGACCCAAAAAAGGAAAGGAGGTTTGTCCAGGTAATCCAGGCCGCGGTCATAAATATGCAGGTAGTCGCCGCTTTGCATCATCTCCCTGCTCATTTCGGCATACTGCGATGCATCCACGTCCATAGTGTCTATGCCAACGGCGCAGCAATAAAGTATTGCTATAACGATAAAAATCCACGGGGGAACCTTTGGCATGAAAACAAAAGTGTGTTCTATGCAAAAATAATCGCAATTTTATGGAATGTTGCAATTAAATTATTACCCTTTTGAGCTGGAGTTTGAATATCCTTTTGTTACACACCATGGAAGAAAGACACATCAGCCAACGCTGGTTACATCGTTGGGCTTAGGCAACCTGAGGGGATTTGGAGAGGCACCGGCTATTCATTATTACGATGTTACGGTGCCGGGAATGATAGAAGTGCTTGAGGCTAAGCGACAAATGATAGAGCGATATTCACTCACAGAACCCCAACGCTTCTGGCATTTTTTGCACCATCTTATTCCCGGGCAACATTTTCTTACTGCTGCATTGGACATAGCCGGCTGGGACCTGTTTGCACAAATGAGCCGTAAACCGCTCTATCAATTGTTGGGACTGAAATGGGAAAACATACCGATCACTGATTATACCCTGGGTATTGATACACAGGAAGCCATGGTTGCTAAAGTGAAAGCACATCCATGGCCTATATATAAAATAAAAGTCAGCGCGCCGGGAGATATAGATATTTTACGCGCATTACGACAACATACTGATGCGCCCTTCCGGATAGATGTGAATGAAGGATGGACTTTTGAGGATGCAAAAAAGCTACTGACGGACTTGCAGCAGTTGAATGTAACTATGATAGAGCAACCCCTTCCACGAACCGAGGATGAAGCAATGAAAGAGTTGAAAGCTATTTCAGCAATTCCATTATTTGCTGATGAGAGCTGCCGGACCGAGGACGAAGTAAAGAAGTGTGCTGGTGGATTTCATGGCATAAATATTAAACTCACCAAATGTGGCGGCATAACCCCGGCACTAAGGATGATTAAAGATGCACGAAGTCTAGGATTAAAGGTAATGATAGGATCTATGAATGAAAGTACCATTGGTTCGGCTGCTATCGCTAATCTCCTCCCCTTGCTGGATGAGGTGGATGCTGACGGACCACTGCTGCTGAAAGAAGACGTGGCTGAGGGGCTGGAATATGCAAATGGCATAATAAAATTATCAGGCAGGAGTGGATTGGGTATTAGAGTTACCGGCAAAAAATAGAATTACATTTGCAGCAAAATGCAACTTCAACAAAATATTTCTCTCAAACCATATAATACGTTCGGTGTTAATGTACCGGCAGAGTACTTTGCCGTATTGAATAGTATTGATTTGTTGGGAGAGGTAGCCGCATTGCCGCATCAAAAACACATACTTGGCGGAGGCAGCAACATACTGTTAACGCAACCTGTAAAGGGTTTGGTGCTACAGAATACCTTGAAAGGAATATCAGTTGTCAAAGAGAATGAAAACAATGTATGGCTGAATGTTGCCTCTGGAGAGATATGGCATGACTTTGTGTTGTACGCCATAGACAAAGGGTGGGGTGGTATTGAGAACCTGGCTCTCATACCAGGAACGGTGGGGGCTTCGCCTATGCAAAACATCGGTGCATATGGAGTTGAAGCAAAAGAAACTATTGAAAGTGTAACATTCTGGAGCTGGGAGGAAAAAACATTTATTACCCTAAGCAACCAGGATTGCGCATTTGGATATAGGGATAGTGTTTTTAAGCATGGTCTAAAGGATAGTGTATTTATTACTTCGGTGGTATATAAATTAAATAAGCAACCGCAGTTCAATACCACCTACGGTGCAATTGAACAGGAACTGAAAAGCATGGGCGTACATGAACCGTCAGTAAAAGCAATTGCACAGGCGGTCATTAATATTAGAATCAGTAAGTTACCCGACCCTAAACAAATTGGTAATGCGGGCAGCTTCTTCAAAAACCCGACTATTCATAGATCTCAATTCGATGCGCTTCATGCTGCGCATCCCAATATGCCGTCATACAAAGTAAGTGATGAGTTGGTGAAAGTGCCTGCAGGTTGGCTGATAGAACAATGTGGCTGGAAGGGCCACAGATCCGGCGATACGGGTGTGCATACAAAACAGGCGCTGGTGCTTGTTAATTATGGCAATGCAAAAGGAAACGAGGTTTGGGCATTATCTCAACAAATACTTGATTCTGTGGAAGAAAAGTTTGGTATAGAGTTGGAAAGAGAAGTGCAGGTGTGGTAATACTACCCCTGTTCTATCAGTGGCAACTTTATGTAAAACGTAGTTCCCTCACCTTCTTTAGTATCAAACCATATTTCACCTTTCCAGAACTCAATTATCTTTTTGGTCATTGCCAGGCCCAATCCTGTGCCTGATGATTTTGTTGTAAAATAAGGTTGGAACATTTTTTTCACTATATCGTCAGGAATGCCTGCCCCGTTATCTGCTATAGTTATCAGGGTATGTCCATCCTGTACGGATATTGATACATCTATTCGTCCTTCCGCCCCCTGTGGAATAGCTTGTTTTGCATTCTCGAGCAAATTGGTAAATACCCGCAGCAACTGGCTATGATCCGACTGCACAAATATTTTGGGCGAACTTTCTTTTATTGTTACCGTTATATTGTCGAAGTTGGTATAAAGTTCTGTGGCTTTGTGCAACAGGGCAACCAACTCCAGTTCCTCGGCACGCGCCTCTGGCATTTTGGCAAAGTTGGAGAATTCGGAGGCTATGTAGGACAGGTTGTCTATTTGCTCAATAATAGAATAAGATACCCTGTCTGTGAGCTCTTTTATGTTCGGGCTATCGTTGCGCATAGCCTGTTGCAGGTGCTGTATATTCAGTTTCATAGGTGTCAGCGGGTTCTTGATCTCGTGTGCCACCTGCCGTGCCATTTCACGCCATGCGCTTTCGCGTTCACTTTGGGCCAGTATAGCTGCATTCTCTTCCACTTTGTTCACCATTTTATTGTATTCGCTCACTAGTAACCCTATTTCATCGTCGTATGGCCATGTGATGCGCTCATTCTGCTGCAGGTTGATGCGGCCGAACTGCTGGATGATTATGCTGAACGATTTAGTGATCCAACGGGTGATGAATATGGCAATAACACTAGATAAGAGGAATATGAATGCGTACAGATTGATAAGCGTAACAACGATATTGGATATCTGGTAGTTCAGTTCTTTTTGAGAGGTGAAGAATGGTACGTTAATAAAACCATATACAATGCCCTTGTCGTTGCGCATAGGCTGGTAGGCCGACAAATAGGAAAGTCCTGCTACGTTCTCATTTTGTATCACTATGGTTCTTCCCATTTTGTTAAGCCGATAATAAGCGTCAGCGCGCATCACATGGGATATCAATCCTTTATTATAGATATCATCTTCCGAAGTATTCAATAGCATGCCATTTTTCCCGTAGATGTTGATGTCTATTTTCTGGCCGTTGGCAAGTGTGGTAATAAATGATTTAAAGCTGTTAGACCTGCTTACGGAATCGAATGTGGCATCGCTCGAAAATGCTTTTTGCATCTTCAGGTTATCCTGTATCGTTTGCCGCGCCAGTTGCATCGCCGACTGATAATTTGTATTGTTTGCTGTCTTATACTGTACACTGAAGAAGAATATTGTAACACACCCTATGATAATAAAGGAAATGAGCACTACTGTTAGCATAGAAAAGTGCACCCTTCGCCTTAATGTGAACCGGATGATCTTCTCACTACCAAGCTTGCCTGAGAAATATGAAAAATAGAGCTGGTATGCTAGGATAATTACTGCGATCAATATCTCTATAACAAAAAGGTAAGAGAACAGAGATATCATTTCGATGATCTGGCTGTGCTGCCGGACTATAACGATAGTACTCTTGTCAGATATTTTATAATAAAGCTCTGTGATGTTGTTCCTGCGGTGAAAGACGTAGTCCTGTTCCTTTTTAAGCGTATCGTCTTTAAGGTATGCTGAAAAAGGATAGTCATTTGTTTGCGAAAATATCTTATTGTTCACGTACTCTGCATAGGCGTATTCATCATCTTTTGTGCTCACACCACCCGATGGAGGCTGCAGTAGCTCAGTGTTAACGGTCTGTGTGATGGCCTTTTTAAGGTCGAAGTCAATAAAAACGTAGCCCAATATCTTATTTACAACGTCGCTGTATATAGGTATATAAGAAAGGTAGAAATGCCGCTCGTGCAGGTTCTCATTATAAAACAGGTACGACGAGTTTGTTGAAAAAGATTCGTTTTTCTCTTCCATCAGTGCTGCAAAATCAGTAGAGGTGTCCTTGTTGAACAGGTTCTTTTCCCTGGCGTCAAACAGATATAGCCTGGTCTGGTATTGATTAAAAGCAAAACGCGAAAGGTATTGCTGGTCGAATAACTGATTTAGTGTTTTCCGGGCGGTGAGTGAAGGATCATTGAAGAAGTCCTTAAGTTTTTTGTCTTGTTGTATCTTTCTTGCTGTTTCTTCAAAAGTAAATTCCATCGGGTTGTCCCTCTTAGGCATCAGGTGTGTGTTCACGTAGGCAATACGTGCTTCGCGCTCTTTTACTTGGTTGTAATAATACAATACCCCTGTTCCAGAGAGGCAAATGAATACACCCCAGAATATCATGTGTGGTTCAAAAAGGTCAGATACAAGTGTCAGCTTTTTGTTGTCCAACAACGGGATAAACACAACTAACCAAACAAGCAGCAGGCAATAGAACAGCCATTCGAACGACATTGCATTTTTGCCATAATGATGCGTGATGCCGGCAACCGTTATCAGTACCATTCCTATGAGCGCAACCAATACATACTTTGTTAACCTGCTTTTGATAAGCACATTCAGCTGCACATTGAAAAGGTATATTATTAAACAAGAAATGCCGGTAATGATACAGATAATAAGCAGGCCCAGTAATGTATAAAGGTCAATAGAATAAAAATGGCTTACATCGAACGCGATGCTGGAGTCCACCACAAGACTGCGAATAATATTCACATAGAGATAAACATAAGCAAGCAGCAGTGTTGTCAATACTATAGCGATCGTGTGACGGAATGTGGCGCTCATTTCAGGCTTGAAATACGCTTTGTAGGGAGTATGCCTTGTAATGAATATAACCAGCCATAGAACACAGATGCTATTGATAAACAGGTCTCCTAACGAAGACAGGTAGATGCTTGAGGCGTATAGGGACGGAGAGAAGAATTTTAATGTATCCAGGTTGAAAGGAAGGCCATATATGTAGAGCATGCAACGCACGGTGAGGATAACAGCAAGTGTCAAGAAAAACCCCAGCGATGCAGAAGTGTTTTGAGTAAGGCGTATAATGATCAGCTGTACCCACCATATGCTTGCGATGAGCGCTGTTAAAAGCAGCATTATCGACAGGCTATCGGGTGTCCATTTTTCAATATCCTGCGTATTGAACTGGAGATAAAATATAGGTTTTCGCTCAGCGATACCTATTGGAAATTCATTTCGGGAATGGGTTCCTGTGAATGTTATCCTGGTATTTACAGGTATATTGTCGGAAGCAATGTAATGCGAGGTCAGGTAGTTGTTCTCTATCGGGTAGGTTATAGCGACCGGGAACAATACTACCAGTGTTTTGCTGCTGTCCAGGAATTTGGGATGAATGTTTTTCTCAACAAATACGCCTTTATCGTTTCGCAATAGCCTTTCTGATATAAAAGCACTGTCGCTGATATCGGCTATGATGGTGTTAGTGTTCCAGAATGTTAAAGAATCATGTTGGTAGGCATAAATATAAAATGGGAGGGTTTTTATGTCGTTGAATTCTTCGGGCGAAAGAGAGTCTGAAAATACATTGCGCACAAGTTCCTGGTCTATAATAAAATCTTCATAAGCTTCATACTGGTAATTCAGTTCGCTATTCACGGCTGCAGCCATACTTTCGGGCATAGTGTCCTTCTCGTGCAGATGGAAGTAATAACCATTCATACACCAGAGAATAAGGCTCACGAGCAGCCAGCCCCAATATGGATAACGCCTGAACATTGCTTATTTAGCTTCCGTCTCTTTTACTTTATTCCACAATGCGTCCATTTCCCAAAGGGTCATATCGTGCAGCGATTTTCCCTGCTCTGCAGCCATATCTTCAACTTTAGTAAAACGGCGGATGAATTTTTTATTGGTTTTTTCAAGAGCTCGCTCCGGATCAACGTTAATAAAACGCGCATAATTGATCAACGCAAACAACACATCACCCATTTCGTTTTCCATTTCCTCTGTGCTGTTTTGCTCCACCGCTTCATATAGCTCACCCAGTTCTTCTTCAACTTTGTTTCTTACCTGTGCGGTATTTTCCCACTCAAAGCCCACCTTTTTCGTTTTTTCCTGGAGCCTAAGTGCTTTAATAAGCGCAGGCATGCCTGATGGTATACCGCTTAAAATAGATTTCTTGCCTTCCTGCTGTTTTATCTTTTCCCAATTCTGTTTCACATCATTATCGTCTTCCACTTTTACGTTACTGTAAATGTGCGGATGCCGGTTAATGAGTTTATTGCAGATACCTTCTATTACATCATCAAGTGTAAACTGGTTTTGTTCGCTGCCGATCTTGCTATAGAATACAATATGCAGCAGCATGTCGCCAAGCTCTTCTTTCAATCCTTGCCAATCCTCATTCACTATGGTTTCACATAGTTCGTAAACTTCTTCAAGTGTCTGGGGGTGCAGGGTATGTATGGTTTGCTTTTTATCCCATGGGCACTGATCCCTCAGCTCATCCATTATTTTTCTAAGCCGATCTATTGATTTTGAATATTCCATTTTATTAAGGTTAATAAAGCGCAACTACTAGTAAATTTACTAAAAAGGCACATAGGGTTTGATCCTATGTGCCTTTCAGCTATAAAAAGTTACTACTTACTGAACGTAAACCTTAGCTACGTAGTTGCCATGTTCAGTGGCCGCAGACAGCATATAGATGCCTGCAGGCTGACTAAGTATTACTTCTACGTCTTTATTGGTGTATGCAGTAAATTCTTTTACTTTCTTGCCTATAATGTTCGTAATTATCACATGCACCGGCTCATTGAATTCAGAGATCATATTCATAGAGAATACTCCTTTATTCGGGTTAGGTGCCAGCTTCAGCTCGTTCGTTGCGCCGTTCAGTTCGTTCACAGCCGCAGGCGCAACATTCAGAGTAAGTATGTTACTTGATGCAGTAGTATAACAGGCATCGCCTGTGCCGGCAACGCAATTAACCGTTTTTGTGCCTGCTACGGCGCCTGCTACGGTGAAGGTATTGTTAGTTGCACCGGACACAGCCGTTCCGTTCACATACCATTGATATGTTGGGGTAAACGATGTTGTTGTTACAAGAGCAGTGAATACGGCATTTTGTCCAACGCCTATCAGCGACGTAGACTGGCTTATGGTAACAGAAATTGGCTGTGGGCTGGTAACGTTCATATGCACGTTGTTGCTGAACACAGTATCCAGGGTGCGGCATGTTGAGCTGCTGGCAAGCAGGCACTTAACATTGTCACCGTTCGATGGTGCGTAAGAGAATGTCATACCTGTAGCCACATAAACACCATTCCTCGACCACCTGAATAATGGGGTCAGGCCACCATACAATGGATGAGCTGAGAATGTAACCATTGAGCCTATGCATATGTTAGATGTAGGACTTGCGGTGACAGTTATTGCAGGCGTTTGCGTTACATCAACAGTCATAGTTATGCTGTTACTCATTACCGATGCAACTGATGGACAAACGTAGCTGCTTGCCAATGCAGTAGTGACAATATCTCCATCAGCAGGAACATAAGTGAAAGGACTTCCGCTGCCTGCAGCTGCACCGTTCACGTACCATGTATAACCAGGAGTTGTGCCGCCGTTAACAGGTGTCGGGTAATAAGATACAGGTGTACCCACACAAACCGTATCACCAACTATGCCTGTAGAAATGCTTACAGAAGGCGTTAGTGTAGGATAAACAACGGCAACAACTGTATCATAAACCATAGAGGTAGAAACGCATGGTGCGCTGCTTGTCATCCTTACAGAAATCCTGTCACCGTTCACAGGAATATGATTGAAGGTTGCTCCTGCGCCAAGAACAAAACCATTAACTCGCCATTCATATGCCGGAGAGCTGCCACCGTTAACAGGAGCTGCAGTGTATGTCACCAGCGTACCGGGACAGGTGTTAAAGCCCGGGGTTGCAGAGAAGCTAACCGATGGAGTAAGTATCGGGTCAACTGTTATGCTATGCGTTGCGTATAGAGTACCACATACATTCGTTACTCCGTAAGAGATAGTTGTTGAGCCAACGGTCATGCCTGTAACAACACCCAGACCTGAAACGGTTGCCGTAGATGTGCTTGCCGACGACCATGTGCCGCCCGGTGAAGATGCAGAAAGTGTTGTTGTGCCACTGAGGCAAACATTTGCAGATCCCGAAATTGTACCGGGAACAGGCAGCGGGTCAACAGTTATCGTTTTAAATGTGCTCGCTGAACCACAAGATGCAGTAACAGTGTAGCTGATATCTACAGTACCCGCTGTTACACCGGTAACATTACCGGAAGCATCAACTGTAGCATTAGCATTGCTTGCGCTCCACGTGCCACCCGCGGTCAGGTCGCTGAGTGTAATAACCGAAGCCGGACAAACGTTTGACAATCCTGTAATTGTGCCTGCTGTTGGTGTAGAAACTACGTTAACCGGGAAAGTGGCAACAGCTGTGCCGCAACCGTTTGTAACGCTGTAGGAAATAACTACCGATCCTGCAGTTACGCCGGTAACATTGCCCGATCCGTCTACGCTGGCATTAGCATTACTTGCGCTCCATGTTCCACCCGACGCGCTGCTTGTAAACAGCACGATGCCTGATATACAAACATTTGTCGCCCCGGTTATAGTGCCTGCAACAGGTAACGGATTTACTGTAACCGACTTTACGGCCGAGTTAGTGCCGCATGCATTTATCAGCGTATAGCTGATGTCTACTGTACCCGCAGTAACACCCGTAACCAGGCCTCCGGATACTGTTGCATTAGAGTTGCTTGCACTCCAGGTGCCGCCGGTTGAAGTAGTCGACAATATGATACTTGCAGCTTCGCATACAGTATTTGATCCGGAAATTGCTGCAGGAAGAGCTTCTATTGTCATCGCGTGCGTAGCGTTGGCTGTTCCGCACATATTGGTTACTGTGTAGCTGATGGTTACTGTACCCATTGTCACACCGGTAACATTACCAAATGCATCAACAGTAGCGTTAGTATTACTTGCGCTCCACACACCGCCACCTGCAGGATCAGATAATGCAGTAGTTCCGCCTTCACACAGGTTGGTAGCACCCGTGATCGTGCCGGCATTCGGCAATGGATTTACAGTAACGGTCTGCGATACAGTTCGTGGGCCACAACTGTTCGTTACGGTGTAACTGATATCCACAGTACCTGCTGTTACGCCGGTAACTGTTCCGCCTGAGACCGTTGCATTAGCGTTGCTTGCAGCCCATACACCGCCACCCGGGGTGCTGGTAACTGTGATGGATGAGCCTTCACAAACCTCGAAAGTAGAACCCGAGATCGCGCTGACAACAGGTAGTGGATTCACAGTAACGATCAAAGTATCATTTGTAGAATTGAAACCATCAGATACAGTTACAATAAAACTGTCGGTTCCTGTGTAACTCGCATCTGGTGTATAAGTCAATCCTGCAGGCGTCACGCTGCTTGTGTTAGCGAGAGCAGTACCGCCTACCGAAACTGTTCCATGCAAAGGTGCCCAGGCGCCCATAGACCAAGTAAGGATCTGGGAGTTGGCAGAAGCTGAGTAAGAATCGGAATCAGTTACTGCAGCATTAGTGCTGAAATCAACGGCCGGCCCGTCTTCACACGCAGTGAAGCCCTGGCGGCTGCCACCTGTGAAGTATGGAAGGCTGTTCGGGCGAACCTGCTTGATCCTGTTACCTGTTGTTCCGCCGCCACCTTGCCTGTCAGAAATAAAGACATAGTTTCCATTGGCCATAACGGCGATAGAAGAAAGCGATGCAAGTCTGATAGCCGCACCTGTAGCAAGTCCCCAGTTTCCAGCATCATTATTTGCGGTGCCACTTCCGGCAACAGTGCTTATATTGCCAGTACCCGCATCTATTTTTCGCACACGCGAGTTACTGTTATCAGCAATATAAAGGTTGCCTGCTCCGTCCATTTTCACATCCAGTGGACCATTAACTCTTGCTGCCGTGGCTGGTCCGCCATCACCGGTAAAACCACCTGTTCCGGTTCCCGCAATGGTTGTGATGATATTTGTAGTGCCATCCACCCTGCGGACGCGGTTATTGCCAAAGTCTGCTATGTACACATTTCCTGCTCCGTCAACACATAGCCCGCGAGGGTTATTCAGGTTGGTGGTAGTGGCTACTACGCCGTCAGCTGTATATCCTGCAGTGCCATTTCCTGCAATAGTAGTAATGATACCGGCAGCATCTATTTTCCGCACGCGGGTTGTTGAACCGCCACCGCCCGAAGAGCCTTCCGTAAAATATACATTTCCTGCGCCATCAACCCACATGCCCCTTGGGTTGCGGATCTGCGCTAATGTTGCAGCACCGCCATCACCGCTGAAACCGGCAGTACCTGTACCGCCAATAGTAGTGATGATACCTGATGCATCTACTTTACGTATCCTTTGGTTTGAACCGTCTGCAATAAATACGTTTCCTGAACCGTCTGCACATACACCTATAACACCTGGAACGCCAAAGCCGGAGGCTCCCAGTTGTGCAGCAGTTGCAGCTGCACCATCGCCGGTAAAACCACCGGTTCCGGTTCCGGCAACAGTTGTTATGATACGTGTACTAAGGTCTATCTTTCTAACCCTGTTATTACCGTTATCGGCAATGTAGAGGTTATTGCCTGCCGGATCCAGGTTGATCATGTACTGGTTGTTCATCGTCGCTGCAGTTGCAGTAACATTATCGGTAAAGGGTGTTGTGGCACCTGTACCAGCATATGGCCTCATGATCAGCGTCTGCGCATGACTACTTGCGGCTGCCCCCAAAACACATAAAAAAGAGGATATAAGTAAACGTACTTTTTTCATTTAAAAACGGTTTAATTAAAAATTACAACATTCCTTAAAATAAAGCTTACAATATTAAGTATAAATATCCTGAAATGCAATATGGTTGTGGTTAAATTAAATAGATATGGGGCAGAATGATCTCAGTGTGTTATGAATATGCGATTCTGACATTTGTAGTTCGTTTTTGATTGCCCGTAACCCATTAACTTTACAAGCTCAAAATAATCGCCTCCTTGCCCGACGTAATACAGCTTTTATCAGACCACATTGCTAACCAGATAGCCGCCGGTGAGGTAATACAACGCCCTGCATCAGCTGTCAAGGAGCTTTTGGAAAATGCAGTGGATGCGGGAGCAACTGAGATCCAACTGGTTATTAAGGATGCCGGTAAAGAGCTGATACAGGTTATAGACAACGGCAAAGGCATGAGCCCGACCGATGCCCGTATGAGTTTTGAACGCCATGCCACGTCTAAGATCAAGAGCATAGAAGATCTTTTTACCATACGTACCATGGGTTTCAGGGGAGAGGCGCTTGCATCCATTGCCGCGGTCACCCAGGTTGAACTGAAAACCCGCCAGGCCGTAAGCGAGACAGGCACCCGTATTGTTATTGAGGGCACAGAAGTGAAGCTGCAGGAACCTTGTGCCATAAATGCCGGCACCAGCATATCTGTAAAAAATTTGTTCTATAATGTGCCCGCGCGCAGGCATTTTCTGAAGAGCGCTACTACCGAACTGCGCCACATATTAGACGAATTCACACGTGTTGCTCTGGCAAACCCGGGAATCGCTTTCCGCTTTTTTAATAATGGCGCCGAGCAATATCACCTGGAAGCCGGTAATCTAAAAACGCGCATCGTAGGATTGCTGGGCAATGCATATTCAAAAAATTTAGTACCTGTTGAAGAGAAAACCGACATGCTAACCATTCACGGTTTTATCGGAAAGCCGGAGGCGGCAACCCGTACCCGTGGCATGCAATTTTTCTTTATTAATAACCGATTCATTCGCAATGCTTATTTGAACCATGCGGTAGTTCAGGCTTACGATACATTGATAGAAAAAGAGTCGTTCCCATTCTATGTTCTCTTCATCGAGGTTGATCCTTCCAGGGTAGATGTTAACGTGCACCCCACCAAGCAGGAAGTGAAATTCGAGGATGACCGGATGATGTACGCATATTTAAATGCCGCCATAAAACACGCTCTTGCGCGCTACAATATTGCGCCATCACTGGATTTTACGCTTAATCCTGAAATACAGCAGCTATCTTCCGTGAACCTTCCCTTTACTGAAAGACAAAAAGAGGAAACACAGAAAGGCTATTTATACAATACGTTCACAGAAAAAGGCCAGGCGCACTTTATAGAAAAGAAGGATAGCCTGAAACGTTGGAAAGATCTGTATGAAATAGCACAATCGCCTGTAGCACAACAGACTGCATTGAATATTCCGGTAGGTGATAGTACACCACTCCAATCAAGTTTAGACACCGGTGCCGAAACAGCGGATAAAGGAGCCAATAACATAATGCTCATACACGGTAGCATATTGGCTACCACTGTTAAGTCGGGTATGATGCTCATTCATATCCGCCGGGCACAAGAGCGTATCTGGTTCGAGCGGCTGCTGGAGCAATGGAACAGCCAGGATGCACCATCGCAGCAGGTATTATTTCCGGCGTCATATGAATTGTCTCCACAGGATGCCTTATTACTGACCGAAGTATTACCCGATATGGCTCGGATAGGTTTTGACATAGCTCCCTTTGGGCAACATACTTTTGTGATACAGGGTATTCCGGCAGGCCTGCCTCATGGTGAAGAAAAATATGTGCTGGACGAAATTGTTGAGCACCTGAAACATGAATCGCCCGATGCCGTTGGCAAGCGCACGGAACAACTGCTTGTCAACATGGCCCGCCGCCTCTCCCGCAACAAGAACGCCATTATGCAACCCGAAGGCCAGCAGGCATTAATAGACGAACTCTTTGCCTGCAACCAACCGGAATATACAACCGATGGCAAAAAAGTATTTGTGATGATAAAGAAGGAAGAACTTGAAGGAATGCTGGGTTAACTTGCCCTGACCACAAACAGGTTTTAGGGAAAGAATTTTCTTACATTTGCCCCCGTTTTTATGTCTGCACTCAAATTTTATCCCTTAAAGGTTAAGGATGTTCGCCCTGAAACGGCTGATTGTGTGTCGGTATCGCTGGAAGTACCTGCGGAACTGGCCGAACAATTCCGATTTGCACCGGGGCAATACCTCACTTTCAGGCGCCATTTTGATGATGCGGAAGTTCGCCGTTCTTATTCTATATGCACCAGCCCCAAAGACGGTGAATTACGGGTGGCGGTAAAAAAAGTGGAGCAAGGCAAATTTTCCACCTATGCTCATAGCGAACTAAAGGCCGGCGATGTGCTGGATGTTATGCCTCCTTTAGGCAATTTCACCATCAAGCAGCCCAAAACCGAACATAAAGAATACCTCGCTTTTGCAGCAGGAAGTGGTATAACGCCCATCATGAGTATCATGAAACATGTGCTGGAGGATGAGCCCAATAGCAGTTTCACGCTTATTTACGGCAACCGCTCCAAGAACAGCATCATCTTCCGCGAGGCCATTGAGGGGTTGAAGAATAAATACATGCAGCGCCTGCGCATATTTCATGTATTGAGCAGGGAGTATGTTGAAGTACCCCTGTTCAGCGGAAGGATAGATGCTGAAAAATGCGAGCAATTCTGCAAAAAACTGGTGGACATTAGTACCATCAATGAAGCCTTCATCTGTGGCCCGGAGGAAATGATCCTCTCCGTACGCCAGAAGCTTATAGACCTGGGCATGCCGTCGGGTAATGTGCACATCGAATTATTCACCTCTCCCGATCAACCAAAAGCGTCTCACGAGAAATGGGCATCCGCTCACAAAAAAGACGAAGGGCCAAAGAGCAAAGTGAGCATCACGCTTGATGGGGTGACCTTTGACATGGAAGTTGGCTATAACGACGAGAGTATACTTGATGCAGCACTGAAAAATGGCGCCGACTTGCCCTATGCCTGCAAAGGTGGCGTTTGCTGCACCTGTCGTGCAAAAGTTACGGAAGGAGAAGTGGAGATGGAAGTGAACTATGCCCTGGAGCACGACGAAATAGAAAAAGGCTTTGTGCTTACCTGCCAGTCACATCCCCGCACCGAGCGCGTGGTGATAGATTTTGATGCGCGGTAGCTTCTACACAACAACCCCAACCTTCACAAAACTTTTAAATCCCTCCTTTCGGGAAAAGATTATATTTGTTTTATGAGTGTTTCCCGTAGTGTCTTATTAACTACTCTTACATTATTGTTGTGCCTGAGTGCTTTTGCACAAAGAAGAAGCAAACAGAAGCAACCGGATATTGTTGCATTGAAAAAGCAATGGGTGGACAGCGTCTACAACATGCTCACAGAAGATGAGCGTATTGGGCAAATGTTTATGGTAGCTGCATACTCGGGTACTAAAGAATATAATGAAGAGCTTGTTACGAAACTCATCAATAACCACCAGGTGGGCGGGCTCATCTTTATGCAGGGTGGCCCGTTGCGCCAGGCAAATCTAACCAATTACTATCAGCGTATTGCACAGGTGCCGCTGCTTATTGCCATGGATGCTGAATGGGGCATAGGTATGCGCCTGGATAGTGTAAAAAAACTACCCCGCCAGATGATGATAGGCGCCACACGCGATACTGCCACAGCGTTTCGTGTTGGTGGTGTGATAGCACGCCAATGCAACAGGCTGGGAGTGAATATAGATTTTGCACCGGATGTTGATGTAAACAACAATGTCATGAACCCGGTCATCAATACACGCTCCTATGGTGAGGATAAAACATGGGTGGCTAAAATGGGCGTAGCCTACATGCGTGGCTTGCAAAGCAATGGTGTGATAGCCTGTGCTAAACATTTTCCCGGACATGGAGATACACATGTTGACTCACACAACGACATGCCACTGATACCAAAATCCTTAGCGCAGTTAGATACCTTGGAGCTGGTACCATTCAAACAGGCTATCAGCGCCGGAATAAAGAGCATCATGATCGCGCATCTTGAAGTGCCATCATTGGAGAAGCAACCACATGTGCCAACGACATTATCAAAGAATACCATTACCGGGTTATTGAAAGACAAGTTAGGTTTTGAAGGATTGGTAATTACTGATGCCATGAATATGCAGGGCATCACTAAATACTTCAAAGATGGTGATGCAGAGTTGATGGCATTCAAAGCAGGTAATGACCTGATACTCATGTCGCCGGATATCCCTACAGCTATTGCAAGAATTAAAACGGCGCTGGCAGAAGGTGCAGCCTCGTGGGATGCAGTTGAAACAAGTGTGAAAAAGATACTTGCCGCTAAGTATGAGGTTGGATTATCAAGGTGGAAAGATATTGACACGCGTGGCTTGTGGGAAGACCTGAACCAATATGTGGATGGAATGCGCCAAACAGTTGCAAAAGGCGCTATAACACTGGTGCGCGATGACAATCAGGTAATGAACAAGATAAACTATACCATGCGTGTAGGTTATGTAGGTATCAACGCAAATAACTCAACACCACTGTATGAGGCATTGAACGACAAATTCAATAATGTACGTGCTCATTGGTTGCCTAAAGGAACATCGCTGGATAGTACCCAAAAAGTGCTGGACCGCATTGCAGACTACGATGCCACTATAATTGCGGTTCATAATCTTAACTACACGCCCGGTAACAATTACGGATTAAGCAATGAAGCAATAGCCTTCCTGCAATATGCCGGGTGCCGCAATAACACTATGGTGGTGTTGATGGGCAATGCCTACGCTATGCAATATTTCTGTGGCGCCGGTTCAGTGATGGTGGGGTATGAAGATGATACCATCACAGAAAATACAGTTGCTGATGTATTGTTCAAAAAAATAAAACCGAAAGGCAAACTGCCGGTTACAGCTTGTTTAGGCGGCAAGAGCGTTTGTCCTGTAACCACCAAAATACCTGAGCTGGCTAATGAGCCTGCCTATAGGCTGAGGAAAGTATTCTACCCGGCTGATGCAGGTGTTGTTGATCAGAAGTCACTCGACAGGATTGATATGTTCATGGCCCGCAACATTGCGAATGGCGTATTCCCCGGCTGCAGGGTATTGGCAGCTAAAGATGGCAAGATATTCTATGACAGGGCGTTTGGCTACATGAAATACGACAAAGAGCGGAAGGTAGATACCAACACCCTTTACGATGTTGCTTCTTGCACCAAAGTATTATCTACCACGCTGGCTGTTATGAGGCTGTATGAACAAGGCAAGATTGCACTTGATAGAACATTAGGCGATTACCTGCCACAGGCAAAGAACACCAACAAAGAAAACCTGAAGATAAAAGACATTCTGCTGCACCAGGCAGGCCTGAAGGGATGGATACCTTTCTATAAAGATGTATCGGAAGACAATGGAGACCCGCGGGCAGACTTATTTAAACACAAACAAACGGAAGGGTACGGCATAGAGGTTGCCAAAGACCTGTGGATGCGTACCGACTACCTTGATACCATGTGGGAGAAGATATATACCAGCCGGTTAGATAACACCGGTAAAATGGTGTACAGTGATCTTGACTTCTATTTCCTTGCTGCAGTGGTAAAACAGATAACCGGCAAAACAATAGATAAATATGTAGACGACGAATTTTACAAACCCATGGGCCTGAAACGTATCACTTATTTGCCGCTGAAGAAATTCAGCGAATCGCAGATCGCACCCACCGAGATCGATCAGGGCTTCAGGAACCAGACCCTTTGTGGTTATGTGCACGATCCCGGTGCAGCTATGCTGGGTGGTGTGGGTGGCCATGCCGGTTTGTTTGCAACAGCACAGGATGTAGCTGCTATTTTCCAGATGCTGCTGAACAAAGGGTCTTTCAACGGCAAACGCTATTTTAAAGCTTCTACGGTTGACCTTTTCACGGCCTATGGCAGCCGGTTGAGCCACCGCGCACTTGGTTTTGACAAGCCGTTACCACAGGAGGATAATGGTGGCGGTGCCGGCGACAGGGTTACGGCATCTGCATTTGGCCACCAGGGTTTCACAGGCACCTGTGTATGGGCAGACCCGGGAACAGGTATTGTATTTGTGTTCCTTTCTAACCGCGTTTATCCTTCGGGCTCCAATACCAAGATCAATAAACTGAGCGTGCGCACCACTGCACAGGATTACATTTATGAATCGCTCGGCTACCCTGTTAACCACGAAAGGCCTCAAGGGTACAAAGCACAGGTAGGCACCGGGAAATAGGCTGGTAAAACATCTAATAAAAAGTTAATTATTCTTAACTACCCCTTTAGTGGTAGCACCACCACTGATTTATTTCGTTGTTTTATGTTCTGTTTCAGCATATAAAAAACGAACCACCAGATCTATGAAGCAACTCTCCTTCATAATAATCATACTCTTTTGCTCATTTCTGCCCGCCCTAGCGCAGAACTATACCATAAAAGGTTCGGTAAAGGATACGCTGAACGATGTACCGCTGCACCGTGCCTCCATTGTGGTCATCCGTTATGCAGATTCCGTCATAGAAACACATACGCGTACTGTTCCAGATGGCAAATTTGATTTGCATGTTTCCAACAAAGGAAAGTACATGCTGCGCATATCGTTCCCCGGTTTTGTTGATTACCTGGAAGTACTGGAGATAAAAAAGAATACAACTGATGTTGGCGAAAAACCACTCATATCCAAAGCGCACCTGCTGAAAGAATTTGTACTTACACAGCAAGTAGCCGCCATCAAGATCAAGGGAGACACCACGGAGTATATGGCCGATAGCTTCAAAGTGAAAGAGAATGCTACAGTTGAAGACCTGTTGAAAAGATTGCCGGGTATACAGGTAGACAAGAACGGAAACATTACCGCACAGGGCGAAACAGTTCAGAAGATCTTAGTGGATGGCGAAGAATTTTTCTCTGATGATCCTAAAGTGGTTACCCAAAACCTGCAGGCAGATGCGGTTAAGAAAGTACAGGTATATAATAAGAAAAGCGACCAGGCAGAGTTTACAGGTATTGACGACGGACAGAAAACCAAGACCATTAACCTGGAGCTGAAAGAAGAAAAGAAGAAGGGCTACTTCGGTAAGCTGGATGCCGGCGGAGGTACAGACAATTACTACCAGGGGCAGGGTATGATCAACGCATTCAAAGCAAAGAGGCAGGCATCTGCTTTTGCCATAGCTTCAAATACAGATAAAGCCGGCCTGGGGTGGCAGGATAACGATAAATTCGGGAATGGCGGACGGGACGCGCAATTTGTGGATGGGGTGATGTTCACAACCGGAAGCCCAGATAATAATGATTTCAGTGGGTACAACGGCAAGTATAACGGCCAGGGGTTTCCGCAAACTATTACCGGGGGTGCCCATTTTGCCGATAAATGGGGCAAAAACCACACAACAGAGAATTATCGCTACGGGCAACAACAAGTGGACATTTCAGGAAGTAATATGATACAGAATGTATTACCCGATGCATCCAGGATCGTATATGATAAGCGCAGAACACAGGCAAACAGGGCTGAGCGGCACAGTATAGATGCGATGTACGAAATAAAAATAGACACGAATACATCCATAAAGGTCAGTGCAGATGCGGGAAGAAAAAATACAAACAGCAATACAAATGACAGTACGGCCAGCTATATATTGGATACCGGTGACGTCCGTACGCCTATTAATACCAATACACGCAGTATATTAAGTAAAGGAACTGCAGAATATGTGAATGCAAATATTTTGTTGAGAAAGAAATTTGCAAAAAAAGGCCGTACAATTTCTCTGGATGTAAGGGAGGAATACAGGAATTCGAAAGATACAGGTTCGTTGCGTTCAAATATAGCATTTGATGTGCCCGGGGTGAACGATTCGGGTTTTAATCAGCGAAAGGATATCAGCTCAACTACGCTTGGGGTCGCTGCAAAGGTAGCCTATACCGAGCCGATTTCTAAAAAAATATATGCCGAAGTGAATTACGGCATAAATGTTAATAATAATGACGGTCACAACTACTCATACGACATTGATAAAGGCGATTCGTTGGATTATAACTTCAGCAGCCATTTCACGTACAATGTGCTGTCCAATACGGGAGGGCTTAACTTCAAATATGTATCAGAGAAGTTCAATGTCTCTTTAGGCAGCGATGTTTCTAATACAGATTATCGCCAGACAAATAAACTCTATCACGACACCTCGCATACATTCACATACGTTAACCTGATGCCCAGTGTTGATTTTGCTTACAACCTGAGTAAGCAGACAAGCATTAAAATAAGATATGCAGGCCGAACGATACAACCCACTTTTGCACAAACCCAACCGCTCCGCCAGAATACAGACCCTTTGAACATAACAATTGGTAACCCGGATCTTGTTCAGGGATTCAGCCATAAATTTGATCTGCGCTTTAATGATTACAAAGTACTGAGCAACAGGTATCTGTGGGGCAATGTTTCTTTCACCTATAAGGATAACGACATAGGTGTAAAACAGGCATTTATCAACGGTGTAAATACAACTCAGTATATAAATGTACAGGGCAACTACATGGGCTGGGCATTTATAGGCTATGGATTCAAAATAAAAAAGCTGAACCTGGATGTAGGCCTGCAATTCAATCCTACTTTGTATCATGCCAACGACAGCATCGGAACGCAGGACATGTCCGGAAAGGTCACCTACAGGCGCAATAGCACAGATAATAGCAGCATCAGCATTGCCCCATACTTTAGCCATAATAAGGTTGATAAATACGAGCTCACTTTAGAGCCGCGCTACACTTATCACAGCAACACATCTTCTATCGGCACCAATTCCACAACATATAGCACATACGAGTGTGGTTTCCGTGGCAATGTTCAACTACCGTTGAAGTTTGAAATAGGTTCATCGGTGGATGTAATGATCCGCGAGAAGACAGCGGTTTTCACCACCAATAATAATGTTGTGAAATGGAACGCATGGGTAGGCAAGAAATTTTTGAAGAAAAGCCAGTTGGAGCTGAGACTGTCCGTATTCGATATATTGAATCAGAACATTGGCTTCAGCCGCACAGCGCAGGGCAATACTATTACACAGGATAGTTACAACACCATCCGCCGTTACGGCATGCTTAACCTCATCTGGAACTTTACACACACACCGGCAGGGGCTCCGCAGTCAAACAGCAGTATGATGATCATCAAATAATAGTTATGAGGAAGATACTTTTATTACATACTATTCTGTTCTGCTTCATAATGAATGCGCAGGCGCAGTTCACTATGGCTGGCAAAATAGAGTACGAACGCAAAGTGAATATCTACGCCCAAATGGCAGAGATGGATAATAATGAGTGGTTCGAGAAGCTGAAAGCACAGATACCTAAATTCAGCAGCAGCTATTTCGATCTGCTGTTCGATACTGTACGTACCCTGTACAAACCCGGCAGAGAGGTGGAGCAGAATAGCCTGCTGAAGATGTTTGGTGGCGGCCCCGCTATGGAGAATATTGTTTATACCGATCTCAGGACAGAAAAGGTTATCGCCGCCAAGAAAGTATATGAACAGAAATTCCTGGTGCAGGATACCATGCGCAAAATGGACTGGGTGATAAAAGACGAGATACGCACCATTGCTGATTTTAAATGCCGCAAGGCAGTAGGCCGCATGTGCGATTCTGTGTATGTAGTAGCTTTTTATACCGATGACATAGCTGTTAGCGGTGGCCCCGAAATGTTCTCAGGCCTGCCAGGCATGATACTGGAGATAGCCATACCGCGCCTGCACACCACATGGGTAGCAGAAAAAGTAGATTTGGGGGTACCAAAAGACACAGAATTTGTAATACCCGAAAAAGGCAAAAAAGTGAACGAACAGCAATTAGGAGATGCCGTGCGCGATGGCTTTAAAGACTGGGGCAAACTGGCGCCCAGGAATATCTGGTGGACAGTACTTTGATTTTCAATTGTGCTTTAATCAGCGCGTTCTAATTCTTTTATCAGTTGCTCGTACCTTTTTGCAGAGTCGATATAACCCATTTCCCTAAATGATTGAGCAAGAGCATCGTAAAGAATTATAGGATTATCTGGTGCAGTGGATAACTCCCTTTTAAAGTTTGCCACAGCAGAATCGTATTTGAACATGCGTAGATAACAGGTACCGATATTCTGGTACTTTCCACGCAAGCCGCGATTTATTTTCATTTCCTGCTCAAATACGGAAATTGCCTCTGAAAATTTGTTTGCGTTAAAGTAAATATTGCCCAGTACATCCAATCCAATTACATTCGATGAATCAAGAATCAAAGCTGTTTTTGCATGTAGCTCAGCAGAGTCGAACATTTTTTTGATATTGTATAGCTGAGCTAAACCCGAATGTGCATCAGCAAAGCCTGGATATATAGCAATTGCTTTTTGAAAACTTTTTATACCTTCTTCGACCATGCGGACTTTTGTATCACGGTTCAGATCTTCATTATTAAGATTATTGGTCAATACAACACCTATATTATAGTGCAACCGCATATTGTTTGGAGCTTTCTCAATGTCTGTTTTGTTCAGAATATAGTCATTTTCCCAGTCCTTGTTTCGCGCCATCGTTATATACCCCCAAACACATGTAACTATCACCAATAAAAACAACACCCTTGTTTTTAAAAGAATAGATATGTCTTTCGCTGTATTTCCCGGTTTTTGTATTCTGAAAAACCATTTTTCTATAAAAAGGGCCATTAATAAACAGAATCCAACAGAAGCAAAAAACAAAAAGCGCTCTGCTAAGAGCGCAGGTAGATGAAAAAGAACATTTGAAAAAAGAGCGATAGTAATAAGGAAGAACAAAATGCCAAAAGCCCAAAAGTCCTTCTTAAATTTAATAAGCCTATAAATCCCAATAATAACTAAGCATAGGTAAGCCAAGAGCGAACTCCAAACACCTATGTCACTAAAACTAACGAAGGGGATCGTCGAAAAAGAATAGGTAAAAAGTAAGGGATAAGGAATAAACAGCAATTTAACATAGTATCCGTATGCGTAAATTGCAGTGGCAAGGCCTGAAGCCCCAGACGGAACACTTGCCAGTTGGTTATCGGCAGATGCAGATAGAGCATTATTCGCTGACGGTATTCCCAGGATTAAGACACGAATACCCAAGAACACAGCAATAGCAATCACAGAAACTGCAGTTACCGTAATACTTCGTTTCTTATCACCGGTAAGATAAGCGAAGAAAATTAGTGGGATGACAATGATAAAAGAAAGGGAAGTTTCTTTCGAAAGGAGCGATAACAAAAAAGCTATTAAGCCAATTATCAGCCGATTATTTTTCCCGGTTGAAAAATAAGAGATGAATAAGTTAAGTGATAAAAAAGCAAAGAAAAAACATAACAACTCATCCCGGCTCTTTATATTGGCTACAACCTCTGTATGTATAGGGTGCATAGCAAAAAGTAATGCCGCAACAAAAGCCACGGGCGTTTTTTCCCCCAACATCAATCTATCGAAGAATAAAAAAATCAGTATGACACATGCAGAAAATAATAGGATATTAATAAGATGCCCGACTGTGGGATTAAAACCAAATAATTCTTTTTCAACAGCGAACATGACCAATGAGATGGGACGATAGGTGTCGTTATTGTCAATTTGGATGCCATTCATGCGAGAAGAGGTCAATAATTCTGGAATGCCCTTCAAACCCTTGTTCACTAGGCTATGATTCGTAATAAAGAGTTCATCATCGCCGGCATATCCATTCTTCAAGGTATTCCCATAAACCACAAAAGACAATACTCCCAGAAAGAGGCACAATTTCATCAGGTATGAAATCCCCGTTTGGGTAGCGGTAGTTTTTTCCGGTGGTTTATTTATCTGGATTGTCCTTTGTGCAAGGTTTTGCTTTGCTCTTTTTTTCATGTGGTATTGGAAAAGAGACTCAAAATAAGAAAATACTGAAAAGGAATTCGTGCCAATATTTGGTCAACTACCCATACAACTCAGCATGAATAGCTTTCTTATCATACCCCATTGCCAGCAGCTTTTGCTTTGCTTCATCTATCATTTCCCGCCAGCCGCATAGCATAAATAATGCATCGGGTTTGTCTGCACACAAACGTTCATAGACTTTATGCACATAGCCGGTATTGCCATCCCATCCCTCGCGCGAAAGCGTAACGTGAAAATTGAATCCCGGTAACGATCGCTGCAATGCGGTCATCTCTTCCCTGTACAATATATCGGCCTGTGTGCGCGTGCCGAAGATGAGGTGTATATTCTTATGGGGCAGATTATGTTCGCTGATGTATTGCAGCATACTGCGGAAGGGTGCAATACCTGTTCCGGTGCATATAAGGTACAGGTCCTTATCGGGTACTTCAGGTAATACAAACACACCTTGCGGCCCTCTCAGCGTAAATGTGCTGCCCACCTTTATCTCGTTAAAAATATATTCCGATGCCAGCCCGGTAGGCAGATGGACTATAAGCAGCTCTATCACATTGCCACCATCAGGTATCGATGCTATGCTATAGCTGCGCCAGCGTTTATTACGTTGTTCGTGTATTGGCAGGTCAAGCGTCACAAATTGCCCCGGTTTAAAAGTAAATGGATTGGTTTCAGGCAGTTCCACCCAAAAGCGACGTGTATTATGCGTCGCTTGTTCTATACGTTTCACTATGCCTGACTGCCATTGGGGTACCATCGTATAATTTGAAAAAGACTTAACAAAGATAATTGTTATTCAGCAGCAGTATTGATCTTGGCATTTATATGCCTATCTGCAATCGTTATAATTACGCCATTGGCACATTATCGAATTGGCAAATTGCCGAATTAGACTTCATAAACAGTGCCCTCTACGCTCACCAGCGTATTCGGGAAGATAGCACTCGCCTCTTCCTGGAAAGCATCCAGTTCTTTATACTTCGATGAAAAATGCCCCAGAAGCAGCTGCTTGGCATTGGCCATTTTTGCAAACTCTGCTGCCTGCGCAGCCGTGCTGTGAAAACGTTTCATTGCTTTCTCCCTGTCCACATCAAGATATGTGCACTCATGGTATATGGTGTCTGCACCTTTTACCACGTTCAGAAAGCTATCTGTGAATAGGGTATCTGCGCAGTAGGCATACCTTTTTTCACTAGGACCGTCTTCGGTCACCATTTCATTTTTTATCACTGTGCCATCAGGGCGTGTATAATCCTGTCCGTGTTTCAGGCCCTCATAAAAATTAGCAGGTATGTCATACTCCCTGCATTTATCCGGCAACAACTTGCGGCCTCTTGTTTTCCGCTCCACCAAAAAACCATGGCACTGTATGCGGTGGTTCACCGGGAAACAGGTAACACTGAATGACGGATCATCTACCAGCAGCGCTGTTCCCTCAGGCAGAGCATGGAAGTAGAACGGATAAGTGAGTACGGTCTCAGCCACATTCAGTATGGCATCAAGTATTGGTTTCAGTTCTGCTGGTGCATAAAGGTGTAAAGGTGCAGTTCTGCCCAGTAAGCTCATACTGTTGATCAGCCCCGGCAAACCAAAATAATGATCTCCATGCAAATGACTGATGAAAATGTGATGCATGCTCCGCCACCGCAGCCCGAAGCGCTGCATCTGCGACTGTGTACCTTCCCCGCAATCTATCAGCAGCACCTCTCCATATACAGTTACTGCCTGCGCTGTCGGGTGCCTGCCAAATGCAGGCAATGCCGAATTGTTACCGAGTATGGTTACTTTCATAGTTACTTAAGAATTGGGGTTACAGGGCCTGAAAAATTACAAATAACAAAAACTATTCCTCGCGAAAAAGGTCACGTTCCAGTATCTCCATGCTTATTATGTCAATAGCTTCCTTCATGGTTGGCGCCAGATTGATCAGCAGGTCTGCCTCATGCTCTTTTAGCACCGCACCGCCCTGTTTATTAAGCTCGGTAAATACAAGTGACCGCTCATTACCGTAACATTCTTCGTGCAGTTCAACTAAACCATTTATCGCACTGCTATCTGTAGCAGTGCATTTTTCAAGGTTTATTATATAATTATTTACCCCATTTTGTGCCAATTCCGCACACTTATGCTTTAGTTCACCTGTCAATTTAGCATCCAGTCGGTCATTTATCGGCACAATAATTGTAAATGTATCTTTGGTATCAATTTTGAACTCCATAAACCGGTATTAGATAGAATGATAACTAAGATTAAAAGTAGCAAATCCTTACAAAACATTTCAACGTATTTATAAATGGAGTTGATTACTGAAAATGGTGATAGTCATATAGTTAATGGCAATATTGAAATACCTTTAATTTTAACTAACTTTACTAAAACTAAGGAAGAACAAATGGATTCGAATTTCTCGCCAAAGGTAAAGGAGATCATATCCTACAGTAGGGAGGAGGCGTTGAGGTTGGGGAATGATTTTATAGGCACAGAGCACTTGCTGCTGGGCCTCATCCGCGAAGGAGATGGAATGGCACTTAAAGTGCTGCAAACAATGCAGGTAGATCTTTTTGAGCTGCGCAAGGAGCTGGAGGTCGCTATAAAGGACAAGAACAATAAGCCTTTGGCTAATATCAACAGCCTGCCGCTAACCAAGCAGGCCGAAAAAGTGATACGCATAACTGTTCTTGAGGCGAAGGCCCTGAAAAGTACAACCGTTGAGACGGAGCACCTTATGTTGTCTATTTTGAAGAATAAAGAAAACGTGGCTACGCAGATACTCAACAATCATGAAGTTGATTACGACCGTTTTAAGAACGAATTGAGCATCCTGCAGGGCAATAACCCTACAGCAGATTACAGCGACCCGGGTTCTGAAGAATTTGATGAAGACGATGAGCGTCGTCAGTTCCAGCAGCAGCGTAAGCCAGCCGGTGGCAACACCAAGTCAAAAACCCCTGTTCTTGACAACTTTGGCCGCGACATTACCAAATTTGCCGAGTTAGGCAGCCTGGATCCTATTGTAGGCCGTGATGAAGAAATTGAGCGTGTATCGCAGATACTATCACGCCGCAAAAAGAATAACCCGATATTGATAGGCGAACCCGGCGTAGGTAAGACCGCCATAGTAGAAGGCCTTGCCTTACGTATCGTTCAGCGCAAAGTGTCACGCGTATTGTTCGACAAGCGCGTTATCAGTCTTGACCTCGCAGCATTGGTTGCAGGCACTAAGTACCGTGGCCAGTTCGAAGAGCGTATGAAGGCGATCATGAACGAGCTGGAAAAGAACCGTGATGTTATCCTGTTCATCGACGAGATACACACTATTGTAGGCGCGGGTGGTGCATCAGGCTCCCTCGATGCTTCCAATATCTTCAAACCAGCCCTTGCCCGTGGCGATCTCCAATGCATCGGTGCGTCCACACTGGATGAATACCGCATGTACATCGAGAAAGATGGCGCGTTAGACCGTCGTTTCCAGAAAGTGCTGGTAGAGCCACCAAGTGTGGAAGAAACAATAACAATACTGAACAACATACGCTCCAAATACGAGGATTTCCACAATGTGATCTACGACGCAGATGCCATAGAAGCCTGTGTGAAACTCAGCGACCGTTACATGACCGATCGTCTGCTACCTGATAAAGCAATAGACGTGATGGACGAAGCCGGCGCACGGGTACACCTCAAGAATATCAATGTTCCGCAGAATATACTCGATCTTGAAAAGAAGATAGAAGACATTAAGCAGGAAAAAAATAAGGTAGTAAAGAGCCAGCGCTTTGAAGAAGCCGCAGCACTCCGCGACCGTGAAAAACGCCTGGGCGAGGAGCTGGACCGCGCAAAAGCAGAATGGGAAGAGGAAGCGAAACACAAACGCTATCCGATTAGTGAAGAAGCAATAGCAGAGGTGATCAGCATGATGACTGGCATTCCGGTAATGCGCATGGTAGAGGCTGAAAGTGAAAAACTGCGCCGCATGGACGAAGACCTGAAAGGTGCAGTTGTTGGCCAGGACGATGCAATACACAAAATAGTAAAGGCCATTCAGCGTAACAGGGTGGGCCTGAAGGACCCACGCAAACCAATAGGCTCGTTCATATTCCTCGGTCCTACAGGTGTTGGTAAAACCGAATTGGCCCGTGCGCTTGCACGCTATATGTTCGACAGCGAGGACGCCCTTATCCGTGTGGATATGAGTGAATACATGGAAAAATTCTCGCTCAGCCGTCTTATAGGTGCGCCTCCCGGGTATGTAGGTTACGAAGAAGGCGGTCAGCTTACAGAGAAGGTTCGTCGCAAGCCATATTCTGTGGTGCTGCTGGATGAGATCGAAAAAGCACACCCGGATATTTTCAATATCCTCTTACAGGTGTTGGACGATGGCCAGTTGACCGATGGTTTGGGCAGGAAAGTGGACTTCAAGAATACGCTCATCATCATGACATCCAACATTGGTGCACGCCAGTTGAAGGATTTCGGAACAGGCGTGGGCTTTGCAACCTCTGCGAAAGCAGCTAATGCAGAAGATACCAGCCGTGGGGTGATAGAGAAAGCGCTGAAGCGCACGTTCTCTCCTGAGTTCCTGAACCGTATCGACGACGTGGTTATCTTCAACTCGCTTGAAGCTAAGCACATCAATATGATCATTGATATTATCATGAAGGATGTGATGAAGCGTCTCAATACGCTTGGTTTCACTATGGAACTTACTGATCCTGCTAAGAAGTTCATTGCAGAGAAAGGATATGACCAGCAGTTTGGAGCCCGTCCGTTACACCGCGCCATCCAGAAGTACCTGGAGGACCCGCTGGCCGAGGAGATACTGAACCACCGCATTAAAGCCGGCGACCTGGTTACAGCCGACTATAATGAGGCGGAAAGCAAAATCGTTTTCACAATACACCACTCGCCCGCAAAGATCGAAGGCGAAGCAAACGTAGGATAACAGAAAATAGTTGATGAATAGAACGGCTTCAGTCATGAAGCCGTTTTTCTTTTGTTCTATTTCATTAAACCATTTATATTTACACCTCTATGGATTTGAAGAAATTTAGGGCAACCGCTGCACGCAAAAGAAAATCACTTTCAGCATTCCTTCTTAAACTCGATAAAATAGTACCCGAAGACATGCCTAAGCTTGTGGCGAAGATCGATGCCACAGTATGGAAAGATGTCAACTGTATGGAATGCGCCAATTGCTGCAAGACAATGACGCCTACCTTCACTAAAAAAGATATCAAACGTATCTCCGGTCACCTGGGTATGCAACCAAAAGAATTCATAGACAAATGGCTCAAAAAAGAGGAAGATACCGGCGATATGGTGAACACTACCCAACCCTGCCAGTTCCTCGTTAACAATATGTGCTCTATATACGAGGTTCGCCCTGCCGATTGTGCGGAATTTCCGCACCACAACAAAAAACCGTTCGATCTCTATAACGAGACTTTTACAAATAACCTCCCCCATTGTCCTGCCACGCTTACATTGGTGGACAGGCTTAAGAAAGTAGTAGAGAAAGAATACGAATGGTAAATAAACATTAATGTATATATAGTAGAGACGCAACACATTGCGTCTCTACTTGTTTAATATATTCGTACTTTAGTTAAATGAGACACCGCGTCCGTAATTTTTGGGACCTGATTGTTGTGGCAGGTAATGAGTTTGTAGATGATCACGCTACTAAGCTCAGCGCATCGCTGGCGTATTATACTATTTTTTCCATTGGGCCATTATTGCTTGTTATCATAACCATCCTGGGCAATTTGTTCGAAAAAGCAACAATAACCAACGAGGTATTTCAACAAGTGGCTGCCATTATCGGCTCTTCTGCTACTGCCGATCTCCAGACCGTACTCACCAATATGAGTAAGCAGACAAACACCACTTTATTTGGTATCATTGGTGCGCTGGTATTCGTCTTCGGGGCCACTGGCATATTCTCAGAGATACAAACCTCTATAAATTATATCTGGTCCATCAGGGCCAAGCCAAAAAGAAGCTGGCTTAAATATATCCTCGACCGCTTGCTGTCATTATTGCTGGTTATAGGCATGGGGGTTATCCTGCTGGTCACCATTTTCGCAAATTTTGTTATCGGGATAATTGCAGACAAGCTACCTAAATTTTTGGGAGATGTGAACATAGTATTGATACAAGGTGCAAATGCCGGTGTGCTCTTCCTCATCGTTACTATTGTGTTCACTATTATTTTCAAAGTATTGCCCGATGCCAAAATTCATTGGAAAGATGCTGCTATTGGCGCCGTTTTCACGGGTATATTATTTATCATTGGCAAAATGCTCATCGCCTATTACCTTGGGCTGGCAAAAAGTATTAATGCATACGGCGCGGCAACATCTTTTATCCTCATACTTACCTGGGTATACTACTGCTCTATGATACTCTACTTTGGCGCAGAGTTCACAGAAGCCTATGCCCGCAAATGGGGCAGGGGCATTAAAGTGGGTAAGGGTGCCGTACACATCATCAAGAATGAAACGCAGGATATAGCTTAGAAGCCTTTATTGCGAAATAATTCATACATTTCTAAGCTCATACATACAGCCTATAAACCTATCGGGATCTGGTGGCACTATCATTGTTAGCTGTTTAACAAAAGAGTGGATATGGTATCCCATCCCCGGTGTAAAACAACCAACCAACATTAAGTAGCTGCACTATTTGTCTTGCTACTTATCAATTGCTTTACTCCCTGTACAGAGATAAAACCAAACGCAAATACAAGCAGACAACAGGCCACACCAAATATAGCTATTGCATACAGCCAGTTAAGGTGCAGCAGAGTAGTGCCATATCCTATAGCAGTTATCAGGCACAGGAAAGTAATATGGCTCAATACCCACCTTACCTGCATAGATACTTTCAAACGTTTTACACAGAAGATAATATAGCCAACGCCAACCAGTGTTTCAGTGATCGCACATACTATAGCAGCACCCAGCGCCTGCTGCTTTTCAATAAAATAGATATTCAGCAGTATATTAACTACAGCACCAACACCGGCAATTGCGCTTAATATCTTCAGGTTACCGTTGGCAGTCAGCAAAGTAGAATACACATACATGATACTGAACCCCGGGAAGGCCGCCATTACCCAGCCAAATATAGTGCCCCAGCTATCGGTAGCCGCGGGGTAAAGCAAGTGCATAATAGGTGCACCATAAAAAGCCGCCGCAACAGATACTATGAACGATATAGGCAGCATAATGTTCACACAAAGGGTCACGATCTGGTTCACATCCTGCTTTTCGGCAAGCATCTTACCAAACAATGGCAGCAGCACCGCCGCAAACATAGAGCCAAACATATTGATGCTCACATCCAGCAACCGGTACGATGCCGTATAGATACCTGCCTGCTCAGCACCGCCTATCCATTTCAGCAACTGCATATCAGAGCGTATATACACACTCATCAGGAAAATGAACAAAGCATACAAAGAACTATCCTTAATTATTTTGAAGAGAGTGGGTGTATGAAGTGATATACGCAGCTTAATATCATGTATTTGCCTCAATACAAAATATGCTATGATACAGGCAGTGAAGTAACAGGCTATCTGTGCAATAATGAACCACTCTATCTTGAAATTACTTGCAGTACCCGGAAACAACAACAAAAACCCACACACCAGTATCATCAGGAACCTGTCGGTAACAGACAGCATACCATCTGTTTTAAATTTCTGCAGTGCAGCTACATTACTACGTATGAATAACATCAGCGAGTTCAGCGATTGTATCAACAGCACCCCGCAAAGCATACCTATTTCCCACAACTGGTAACCGGAAGCAAAAGCTACCCCGCAAACTATCCCTGTATAGATAAGTATCAGCAGCAACCGTGCCGTGAGCATAGATGGAAACAGTGTCTTCAGTTCATCCGGGTTTTGAGATACAGTGCGGCTGTTATAATTGGTAATGCCGAAGTCCAGTATTATAGAAAATATTATAGATAAGCTAAGCAGCGAGCTATAAGTACCATAAGCAGCCTCACCTACCCTGTTTTGCACTACACGGTCAATAAAAAACACCCATATTGGCTTTACCAATGCATTCACAGTAATGACAAAAAGTATGTTTTTTACAAAAAAGCGGCGCATCCCGGTTTTTAACGTCTATTAAGCCGTAAAAGTATATTTTTGTTGGCAGAAGGTATGCGAATTGCAGTAAATACACGCCTCTTATTAAAGGGGAAACTGGAAGGTATAGGTTGGTTCACTTATCAAACACTCGAAAGGATCGTTAAGGCTCACCCGGAGCACGAATTCATCTTTTTTTTCGACAGGCCCTACGACCCGGTATTTGTTTTTGCACCCAATGTTACCCCTGTCGTAGTATCACCCCCTGCACGGCACCCCATATTATTTTATTTGTGGTTTGAATGGAGTATCCCGTTCATGCTGCGCAAGTACAAGGCCGACCTTTTTCTTTCTACCGATAGCTTCTTATCATTAAGCACTAAGGTACCCACCTTGCTCGTCATACACGATCTCGCTTTCGAGCATTACCCGGAGCATTTTGTTTTCAGCCAGCGACTATATTGGAGGCATTACTCTCCTCTTTTTGCAAAAAAGGCTAAACGCATAGCAACCGTTTCTACCTTTTCTAAGCAGGATATAGTAAAGCATTATAGTATAAGCGCCGATAATATTGATGTTGTCTACAACGGTGCACACGATGAGTACAGGCCATTGTCGCCCGATGAGCGCGAGGAAACAAAAAAGAAGTATGCAGATGGCTGTGAGTATTTTGTATTTGCCGGCGCACTGCACCCCCGAAAGAATATTGTCAACATGCTGAAGGCTTTTGTAGAATTCAAGAAGCGGCAGCATACAAACATGAAATTTGTGATAGTTGGCCGTTTTGGGTGGAAGTATGATGAGGTGGAGCAGATGAAAGCTGAAATGCAATTCAAAGATGATGTGAAGTGGGTGGGCTATATGAATGTTGACGAACTGTCAAAAGTCATAGGTGGTGCTTATGCACTGGTATATACCTCCCTGTTCGAGGGTTTTGGTATTCCCATACTCGAGGCGCTGCAATGCGATGTTCCCGCAATAGTTAGCAATACATCATCCATGCCGGAGGTAGCGGGTGATGCTGCCCTTTTGGTAGATCCTGCAGATCCGCAGGATATCGCTAATAAGATGCACCAGCTTTATAAAGATGAAGCCCTGCGCAACCGCCTGGTAGCCAATGCCCGTGTGCAGATAAAAAAATTCTCATGGAATGCCTCTGCCCAAAAATTGTGGGTTAGCATGATAAAATGTATGGAGAAGCATTAACATTTTATCTGTAGTATCTTGACTATATTTGCTAACGTGCAAAAGCTTATAGCAATGTTGGTTATCTTCTTATTGGGTATTGGGTTAACCCAACCAAGCGGCTTTATGCAACGTTGTGATGTGCGGACAATGTACCACCATTGTAGTGTTGAAGATCATGATATAACTCCTCTTGATTTCATTTTTGAGCACTTCCTTAACTTAGAATCAATAGTGAATATCATAGAAGGAGAACAAGAATACCCTTCCGGTGATCACCCGCACAATCCATTTCAAACATCCCAGGCCATATCGTTGATCACATTCGTCACACCGGCATTGTTGCAATTTGATGTTTCCGGCAGATGTCTGTTTCCCTACAAAAAACTGGTCTACTTTGCAGGTAGCAGTGATGGCTATTCATCCCGGTTCCATGCCGATATTCTGAGGCCTCCCATCCAAAGCTAATGCTAAAAGCAAATTTGGAAATTACTCGCAAGTAAAAGTGGAGTAATGAGTCATGTATTAATATTAACTCAAAATTCTTAAAATAAATGAAACAGTTTATTGTGGCTGTGCTATTATGTATTGCACATCTCACTCATGCCCAATCTGAAACCGTAACGGTATCAGGGCAAATAAAGGAGCAGCGAACAGATATTGTTATTGCATACGCATATGTTGTTCTTAAAACAGAAAAGGACAGCATATTTGTTACTGGTACAATGACTGACGAAAACGGCAGGTTCACGTTCAACAACCTGGCAACCGGGAACTACTATGTTGAAATACATTTTATGGGATTCATACCTGTTAAAGTACCCATTCTGGTAGGAGGGTTAAGTAAGTATCTAGACATGGGTACTATCCTTCTTGCAGAAGATACTAAGGCTTTACAGGAACTAACAGTAAAAGGAAAAGCTGACGAGGTATCTGCAAAAATGGACAAAAAGACATTTAATGTGGCCGACAATCTCACTCAAACAGGTGCATCTGTTCTGCAATCCATGAAAAATCTTCCCGGTGTCACTGTTCATGATGGTAAAGTGCAGCTGCGTGGTAATGATAAAGTTGTTGTGCTTATTGATGGTAAACAAACTGCTTTAACTGGCATGGGTGCTCAAGCAGGTTTGGATAACATACCGGCATCTGCAATTGAAAAAATTGAGATAATAAATAATCCGTCTTCTAAATATGATGCTAACGGGAATGCAGGTATTATCAATATTATATACAAAAGGGAAAAGCAGGATGGCCTTCATGGAAAAGCAGGTTTTACAGGAGGTTTGGGAGCGTTGTGGCTGAAGCAGGAAAATTACCCAAACATACGCCCTCAGTATACTGCAACACCAAAGCTAAACCCAACTGTATCGCTCAACTATAGAAAGAGCAAAGTAAACGTTTTTATTCAGGCCGATGACCTGTATACAAAAGCCCTGAACAAAAATGAATTTGTAGATCGATATTACGATAATGGCACTGTTATCAGGCAGCAAACCGTTAGAAACAGAACGACAAATATTATTACAGGAAGGACAGGTATAGATTATTACGCTGATGCCAGCAACATAATCACAGTTTCCGGGCTTTTTAGCAGCGAAAAGATATTGGATGAAGGCGATGAACCTTTTTTTAACAATGATATATCTCAAAGGCAAAGATTGTGGCGCTTTTTAGAAGATGAGTTGAAAACTACCGCAACTACGTTTACAACCTGGCAGCATAAATTCAGCCGGCCGGGCAGGGTATTGGTAATGGGTTTCAATTATACTTATCATCGTGAGAATGAGCAGTATTTTTTTACCAATATACTGCCAACGTATATCGGTTTAGATTCGTTCAAATTGATCTCAGATGAACATGTTGCTGATTTCAATGTAGATTATGTGCAACCTCTGAAGTACGGACGGATAGAAGGCGGTGTAAAATTCCGCTATCGCTACATCCCGGTAAACATGCAGTTCAAACCCGGCATTAACTCACCTTTGGACACAAATGCAGGAGGCTGGGCAGATTATACTGAAAGCATCCCGGCGCTGTATGGCAGTTATGTGTTTGAAAATAAGAAAATAGAAGTAGAGGCAGGTTTGCGTGTTGAATATGTTGCTGTGCAGTATGATGTGAACCCCGGTCATAAAACATATAAAAGTGACGGATACGGCTATACGCAACCATTTCCAAATATTCGGCTTGCATATAAGATCAATGAGAGAAACAGGGTTTCCATATTTTACAACCGCCGTGTTGATCGTCCTAACGAAGTGGATATAAGGATATTTCCGAAGTATGATGATGCGGAGATAATCAAAGTCGGCAATCCGGCCCTGCAACCTCAGTTCACCAACTCCATTGAGATCGGTTACAAAACGAGTTTGAAGAAGTCCTATGTATATGGTGCGGTTTACCATAAGATAATGGATGCTACTATTACCCGCATTTCCAGTATTATTCCGGGTAGTCCGCTTATTTACAATATATTTCAGAATGCGGGCAGAAGTTATAATACTGGCATAGAAATATTAGTGTCTCATACTGCAGGAAAATGGGCAACATTAAACTTTAACCTTAATGGGTACAGGAACATAATAGAAGCATTTTCAGTAGTAAATAAGTACCCTAAGGAAAATTTGTTTACTGCTGCAAAACAAGACCTGTTTTCCGGCAACATTAAATTGAACGGTATTTTTCATTTGCCCAATAAATTTGATGGGCAGTTGACGGCAATATATTTGGCTCCCGATATTGTTCCGCAGGGGCGAATTGATGCCAGATTTTCGGTCGATCTGGGTTTAAAAAAGACAATACAGAAGGGGCGTGGCGAGCTATTTGTTAACGCAACCGATATAGCTAATACTTTAAGGATCAAAAAGGAGATTCAGGGTAATGGGTTCAATTACACCAGTACGGACTACTATGAGACCCAGGTTATTAGAGTAGGTTACAATTGCAAGCTTTGATCGCGACATAAAGGCAATAGCTTTAGCTAGGTCTGGCATCGATTTAAAAATAAAAATGCCCACGATAAGTCGTGGGCATTTTTTGTTGAAGAGCTTTTATCTGCTACGGGAAATCAACTCCGCGATATCTGTTAGCATCCACAGTATTTACTGTTGCGCCATAGAACTGGTTGATCGTCCTGATGATCTCGTTAGCTATAAGTGCGTTGCCGCGCTGTGTCGGGCGTAATCCGTCAAGCGAGAAGAAACCACCATAGATGAACTCATTGGTATAGCTGATACCATTGAATGGTGCACCTGCAGGTAGCGTTTTGAAGAACGCGTTCATATCCACATAAGCAAGGTGGTGAAGCGATGCTTCTGTCTGTATAGTATAGTTATATTTGTCTGTCGCCGTCCTGATGAACTGTATCTCGTCTGTTGTCAGCACATATTCCTGTGGTATTGGCTTAATGCTTCCCCAGCCGGCACACCTGATAGAATCTATCGGGCACGTCATCAGTATCAGTTCACCCGGTACAGATTGCCTTGTCTGGTTGTTATGATCTTTAATGATGAATTGGTTAGCACCAACTTCAAACACTTTTTTCCATCCCTGTCCTGAGTAGTAGTAATTAACTAGTGAGTCAGCAAAGCTTTCGCGGTCAATGATCAGGCCGTTTGATGGGATCACATTGAAGAAAGGCAGCAATGTGATGTCAGGAATATTGATCAACGCACCGCTCGCACCTGTGATTGCAGCCTGGTTCAGCGCAGCACGGTAAGCAGTGTCAAAAGCACCAATGCGGCTGATATCCCTTGGGTTGAAGAAGTTGCCCGAACCAGGCAATGGTAATGCATTACCTGTACCATCGCCCTGTCCGCCGTAAAGCGCATAGCCCAGCACATCGTTGATACCCATCCACATCGTGAAGAAAGTAGGATATAGTACGTCAACCCTGTGCTTTAGTTCAGCCTGTGGTGTTGCAGCAAGGTCAAAATAGAACCTCCTTGCATAAGGCAGGCCGTAGCTTGCTTCTATCATGTTGGCATAGTTGGCTACAGGATAGTCAACCATACGTATGCCCATTACACTTATGTTGTTCACCTGGTTGTTGTTCACACCGCTCAGGTACGGTTCATCGTCAACCGGGTCCATCAGGAAGTTAGGATAATCAACCGGTGCAAGCATTGAGTCGGTCAGGTCGCAGTAATTACGGTGATAGCCTAATATCTTCTTTGCGCCAGGGTAGCCATTGTCGCTGTGTAGCCACGGAATAACAAAAGGCCCTTTCGCACCACGTGGATCCGGTATTTTTGCAAGTTGCTCAAATAAGATCTGTGAATAAGAGTTCAGCTGGCCGCGAACGGTAAGGCTGTTGTCGGAATACCCGCCTGAATAATCATCACCTATCACAAGGATATTGTTGAAATTCACAGTTGGTCCGGCTGATGGCGGTGTTGTTATGCTCACACTGGGCCTGCAAGCTGCAAACATTAATGCTACGGCGCCAATGACATATACTTTTCTCATCCTTTCTATTTTTTGTTCGTTGTTTTAGAAATTGTAATAAACAGCTAATGCAGACGTGGCAGACTCGCTCTTCCATGTGCCGCTGAACCCTCCGTAATTATAAGTTCCTGTCCTTTTTGTCGAGGTCATTGCTTCAAAACCGGCAAGTATCGTAAAGCGTGGCAGTGGCTTGATAGCTATACCTGCAGTACCTGCTACGCGGTTTGCATCAGGCATGTCCGGAGAAACAAAACCGTTCTTCACCGGTGTTGGGTCGTAATAACCGCCCAGCATCACAGATACTACCTTGCTGATCTTGTAATTTGCGCCAACCCTTGCGCTCAGGGTATTCCTGTAGTGCCTTGGCGTGTGCATATTTTGCAGCCTGTCAGTATGTTGTTCAAAATTGATGCGCATAGAGTCATGTGTGCTCCATCCTGTATAATTCAGGTCCAGCAGCAGTGTCAGATGCTCATTAGCCCTTACACCCATACCAAAAGAGGCAACCTGTGGCAATGGCAGGTAAGAATCGAATGTAGTATTCGGATAAGCGCTTTCAAGCGATGCAGGTGTTGTGAAAGAAGCATTACCGCCTACAATGTTCATAACAACCTGAGAACGGTAAGTAAGCCCGAATTGCAGGTTATCGCTTGGCCTCAGCTGGATACCTAAGTTAAAGCCTACACCATTTGCGTTAGAATGCAACCGCGCTTCACCATTGTCTCCCAGGTTCGATTGTGGGCCCAGTAACCCGTGGTAAGGCAGTGCATACGTCATATCAAATGTGCCGGCACCATACACAAAACCCGCACCTACTGATAAGAAGTCGCCCACGCGGTAGCTGATCGTAGGCTGGAACATAACTGCCTTGAAGCGGATAGAACGCACCATGTGCGAACCTTGCCAGTCATCATCCCACTCGGCACCCATATGCGATGTAGAATACACGCCCAGGCCTAAAGCAAATTTGCTGTCCTCCTGTATCGGGCCGCCAAAATAGAAGTTGAACGGTACAAACGTCTGCGAATGTGTGGTCGAGCTCGACATTGAGCTGCCGTAAGCAGTAGTTGGCATAAACAGTCCAAAGCTGGCGTAGCCCTGGATACTTTTCAGGCGGCCAAGCCCGCCCGGATTATAAAATATAGTAGAAGCATCCCACGGCCAGGCAGTGCCCGCCCCACCGGTAGCCATCTGCCTGATTCCCTGCAGGTTCATCTGGTAACCGGCGCCAAACAGGTCCATCGATGACAATAAAACTAATGCTGCTAATACGCGTTTCTTCATAATTTTCGTTGTTAGAAAAACAATTTGCCTGATAGCCACAGGCCATTAATCGGTTAAGGTATGGCGAAATATTTATAAAACCAATACCCTTCCGTATTTACCGCGCAAACCTACATTAAAAAAACCTTATTTTATAGCCCGGAGCAGCTGATTTTATATATAAAAACTCACGAAACTATCCCGATAGTGGCTATACTTATTCTGATGTTTTCCTCCTTCAATAAAGCTAGTGAGCATGCCTCCAGGGTAGCCCCCGTGGTCAGCACATCATCGCACAATAATATATGTTTATTTTTTAGCAGGCCTTTCTCCTGCAACTCAAAAGTATCGCGCATATTTTCAGCCCGTTCTGCCCTGCTCTTGTGCGTTTGACTTTCGGTGTCCTTCACCCGAACCAAAACATTAGTAACAACCTTTATTTGAAGTTGTTCGCTCATGCCCTCCGCTATCAGTAAGCTCTGGTTATAGCCCCGTTTTGCCTCCTTGGCCCTGTGCAGCGGCACCGGGATGATCGCATCTATACTATTGACCCATTCAGTTTCTTTTAATCGCCTCCCCAACTGCCTTCCCAGGTAATAGCCATTTTCTTTTTTGTTCTGGTATTTTAGCCCGTGTAGTAAATGTTGCAATAATCCATCATTTGTAAAATAGGCAAGGGTAGTAGCGTGCGCAAAAGGTATTCTTCCCGCAAACCGCAGTGCCGTTTCATTATCTGCAATATGGTGGTAATTCGTTTCAGGCAACTCAAGCGCGCAACCAATGCATAAAACATCCTCCGCACCCAGCAAAGGCTTGCTGCACCCCTCGCACAGGCGTGGGTAAAATAAATGCACAAGTCCGTGCCGTAATTCTTTTATATGAGTTAACAACGATTAAATATACAAACTACTATAGCTATTCTTGCTCAATAATAACATTTTGCCTGCTAGCTATTATTTGTTGAAGGAATGCACTCATATCCTGTGTGTTCGAATACTGCCTGTGAAATATGAATTTTCTTTTTTCGTCTTTGAAGCGCAATAAGATCGCTCTGCGCTTTCGCTCAAGCTCAAAGCTTTCGGTACTGTTATAAGGTGAAAAAAGTCCTATGCCCATCATAACAATGAAGATCAGAATGACCATGAACATTGAATAGCCCCACTCTTTTCTTGTATGTAAATGAATACTCTCAAGGTCTTCCCAGTAATAAGTTTCTTTTCCGCCAAAGACTATCTTTTCTTCATCTATTTCTATATAGGGACTGTACCTCACATAGTTGAAGATAGTTTCTGCTATGCCCCACAATACCATAGCGGTTAATACATAAGCAAATAATTTTCTATAGAGTTCTTCTTCCTGCATTGTAGCCCACACTAAAAGTGCGTCCAATGCAATAAAGAAAATGCTGCCAAAGAACATTAGCGCAATGGTGGATATTTTCCTTTTCGATCGTATAGTCTGCATTCACAAGGTTTGAGCAGGACTAAATTAATAAAAAAATAAAACGCCCCGTTAGGGGCGTTTTAGAATATCTGTATGTAATTTAGATTAGTTGTAGTTAACAGTTACCGGAACACCTGTTGCGTTGGTGTAAGAACCTGAAGCCTGGCCTGCAGTTACGTTAAGCGTAGCACCCACGTTTAAAGTCTGTGTACCACCGCTGCTCAAAGTACCTGTTGAAGAAGGTGAGCTGGTGAAGCTGTTAACGGTCATGCTGTGAGAAGCACCATCGGTTATTGTGCAGCTTGATGGCAATGTGATAGCGTAAGTGTAGCTGGCCTGGCCTGCAACTGTGAAGCTTGCAGCAGAAACAGTACCTGTAGTAGCTGGGAGTGTAACACCACCGCCACCGCCTGTAGTACGGGTGCCTGCAGGAGCAAGAACAGCAGTACCGGAAAGAGTTGCAGAAACAGCTACATTACCAAAGTTCATATCCACTGTCTTAGTGATAGTGATAGGAGTGATGATGTTTGCAGAAGCAGAAGCAGTTGCAGTAGCTTGTGCGAAAGAGTTGTTTGAGAAAGCGATTACTGATGCAGCGATTGCGAGTGATTTGATGATGTTTTTCATTTTTTTAAGTTTTTTATTGTTTGAGTTTGTTTGTTTACGTTGTTTGTTTGACTGGGATATATCCAACCACGTGCCAAACTCATAACAAATTGACAATCAACAAATTAATTTCTGGCACGCCACCAAAAACGTCCACGATACGGACGTGTTTTCCGAAAAATGGAAAATAAGTAACTCCCCGCCTGTTTTAAATGGGGACATTGCCGCAGGCTTAAAAAACAAAGAGTGCACAACGTTAAGCTAAGAGAGTACAACAGGAACTAATAAGCACAGTTATAGCAATAAGCCGCCCGAAAGGGCGGCTTATTGCTTTTCCGGGATATTCTTCGGCGCTTAGTTGCTTTTGTTTATTGTCAGCACCGATAACATCAGGAACAAAACGATCAACCCCGTCGAAATGATCGGCAGTAAAAAAGTGAAAGCTAGTGTAAGTATCAATAAAATGCCGAAAACGGCCAGGTTGATCAGAGCTATTCCTTTCATAATTTCAGGTTCGGTTTTTTTCCGCAACAGGTACAGGGTCACCAGTCCGCCAAGCATGCACAGCAGATCCAGGCACGCGCTGAACACCGTGGTCATTTCGGTCATAGTGTGATGAAACCCGGCGCCCAGGTCAAATTTGTAAGTGTCTAATAAGGTAAACAGTTGCTTTTCTGTTTCATTGTTTGGCGGCGGCGAAATAAAAAATGAGGGTATGTGAATAATTGCTGCGATGAACTGGAATATCGCAGCGGTTTTAAGCCATGTTGTGTACTTTTTCATATGCTGTTTTTAAAAGGTCATGACCGCAAAGCGCGGAGCTAATGTTTTTGTATTACCTGGATATTTTAAATTTGTATGCACCGCATTACAAATGTTCGGCTTAAAAATAGTTGCTAACAGCGCTGCATCATTAATATTTTGCAGCAGCTTTGCTAAAGCGGAAGAATAACTTACTAAAACGGAAATTGAAACAAACCGCGCACATAGAAGATGGCATCGTGATCGACGACCGCAGGGTAAGGTTAATAGGTGTTCCTTTTTTCGGGCTGGTAATTCCCGGCGCTACCGGGCTCATTAATAGCAACCTCCTCAGCAAAGCCCAGCTATTGTGTTTTTATGCTTACTTCGTTTTGCTTGCCTGGATAGTATGGGAAGGGAACAGGTATCTGCGCGCCCGTTTTTATAGTGCATTTACAAAGAACGAGTCATCGCTGCAAAAGTATACAAAGATGATCGCCGTGAGTGTGCTCTACACCGCTCCTGTATCACTCGCTTTACTGTTCGGCTGGAAGTGGGTATGCAATGTCGGCTATGTGCATACCGGCAATCTGCTTCTTGCAAGTGGGGTCATAGTGGTGTCTGTTATTTTCATATCAAACGTTTACGATAAACTCCACTTTACCAAAAAGGCAGAATTGCAAAGGGTGCAATTCGAGCAGCTCGAAAAAGCCAAGATACAGGCAGAGCTGGAAGCGCTTAAGAACCAGATTGACCCGCACTTTATGTTCAATGCGCTCAACAGTCTTTCCTATCTTATCGAAGATGATGCTCGCAAAGCCCAGCGCTACACCGAGAACCTTGCCGAGGTGTACAGGTATATTTTGCAGAGTAAGGACAAAGACCTTGTGCTTTTGCAGGAAGAAATTGCTTTCGCAAAATTATACACCTCGCTCCTCGAATTGCGATATGAGGATGCGTTTCAGTTGCATCTGAAAGTTGACGATCGCGCAGCAAACGAATATCTGTTGCCCCCGGTGTCAATGATGGTCGCGCTGGAAAACGCAGTCAAGCACAACGAGGTTTCCGGCAGCAGTGCATTGGTAGTAAATGTGGATATTTCAGAAAGCCGTATAAAGATCAGCAATAAGCTGAAAGAAAGAAAAACGTACCGCGAGTCAACAAAAACGGGCCTGAAGAATCTCGACGAACGATTTGTAAAGCTCCTGGGCAAAGGTATTAGTGTGCTTACCGCCGAAGGCTATTTCATACTGGAAATGCCGTTACTAAAGCTGGATAAGGTATGACGATATTAATTGTAGAAGATGAAATAACCGCCACAAAAAAACTGGAGGCTTTGCTGAAAAGAGTTAAGCCCGCAGTTGAGATCATGGCAAAGCTCGAAAGTGTAAAGGAAGCGGTTACCTGGATCACCACCAATCCGAAGCCGGCACTTGCTTTTTTCGACATTCAGCTTGCAGATGATGTATCGTTTGAGATATTTAAACAGTGCGATGTCACATTCCCGGTGATCTTCGTTACCGCCTATGACAGCTACCTGCTCCAGGCTTTCGAGCAGAATACCATCCATTACCTGTTAAAACCCATAACCGAAGAAAAAGTGAGGGAAGCCCTCGAAAAATTTGAACGCTTTGCTCAACATTTCGGAACTGTCAACAACCCCCTAAGTAAAAGTGACTCAAAGAACACATTGCTGGTAAGAAAAGGAATGAACTTTGTGCCGCTTGATGTAAACCGGATAGCATACATTTTCAGCGAGCACAAGATCAGTTTCGCAAAAGACGACCAGGGCAGTATTTACCTCGTTGACCGCTCATTGACCGATCTGGAAAACACACTCGATCCCAAAGTATTCTTCCGTGCAAACCGTCAGTACCTTGTAGGCCTGCACGCAATCGAAAAATACCGCTCCATCGAGCAGAGCAAGATAAAGCTGGATCTCAGGCCCGCCGCCAAAGAAGAGGTCATCATTGGAAAAGAAAACGCCGGATCGTTCAGAAAATGGATAAAGGAGCAATATCCCGGATAATTTCATGTCGTTCAGAATATTTATCCGGAACTGCAAATATAAACCCCTCCTCCTGCACCCCTTCTCAGCGCATGCATAAAAACAGAGAGTGCATAATGTTAAGTTAAGAGTATAAGTTCTTTCAGCAGAAACTCAAATATATACATCAAAACCCCCTACGGGCTGCCATTATTGACAATGAAGAAGCGTATATTTACAGTAGTGCGCGTGACTATCATGGCATAAGAGGTTTGATTGAGCTGGAAAATCTTAAATGAGAGAGCAGTATTCCAAATGCCGTTCGCACAACGGGGTATTATTGGCAGTTCTGGATTCAAATCCGGAACAACGGGATCATAATTTCCATAATTGAATAGACATTGTTATGAAAAAATGGGGTGTACTGATACTTGTGGTAATGCCGGTTTATATGTATGCACAAAATATTACAACATTTGCCGGCACAGGCTCGTCTGTTTTTAGTGGCGAGGGGGTACCTGCCACATCTGCAGGAATTCCCGACCCAATAGGTGGTTTTTTTGATAGATATGGTAACTATTTTTTTGCAGATGGGTTGTCTTCTAATCGGATACGCAAAATAAATATTTCGGGCATCATAACCACGGTGGCCGGTAACGGTTCAGGTGGTTTGGGTGCAGACGGCATTGCTGCAACTGCTTCTGCGTTTAATTTTCCAAATTCGATTAAGTTGGATACATCGGGTAATATGTATATAGTAGATGGAGGCAATCATCGGGTCCGAAAAGTTAATGCTGCGACCGGAATAGTTTCGACGATTGCAGGCATGGGATCGGGAGGATTTAGTGGCGATGGAGGTGTTGCAACTTTAGCAAAACTGTATAACCCCCAAGATATTTGTATAGACAATCAAGGAAATCTATACATTGCCGACTATTGGAACAATAGAATTCGTAAAATAGATCCATCGGGCGTCATTACAACTTTTGCAGGAGGTGGAACGTCTGGAGTTGGAGATAATGGACCTGCGACAGCTGCGGAATTAGTGGGCCCTTGGTCTGTTGAAGTAGATAATATTGGGAACGTATATCTTGGCGAGAATTCAAGTAGCTCTTTAAGTAACAGGGTAAGAAAAATAGATACGTTTGGCATAATAACGACGATTGCAGGAAATGGAGGGTTTGCTTATAGCGGTGATGGTATACCCGCTACGGCGGCATCTATTAGCCCAATAAAAATTGCATTTGATACGTCTTGGCAATTGTTTGTTGCGGATGAATATAATCGTAGAGTGTATAAAATTGATAATGCTGGCATTTTACATTTAGTAGCAGGTAATGGAGCAACGGGATTTACAGGTGATGGAGGACCGGCAACTGCGGCTTCTATTCATTATCCGAGCGGTATTATATTTGATCCTTGCGGAAACTTATTTATTGCAGATGTAAATAATAGGCGTGTTCGTAAAGTAAACTTTAATCCTACCTGCAACATGAGTGCACTCAGTACATTAATAACGAAAAAAATTGAGGTTATTTCCATCTACCCAAATCCTGCAAACGATGAACTGCAAATAGAAAATGTAACACCTAATAGTGTGTACATAATGTACAATATGGTAGGCGAAGTAATAAAGCAAAGCATGTTGCCACAGAGCAATAACACCATACCACTAGGAACTCTGCCACAGGGCATGTACATGCTGCAAATTACAGATGTTGAAGGCGAACGCGCCGTGTATAAAATAATGAAGGACTAATATTAGGAGCCTTTCATTTTATGCTAGCTAATAACAAAGGCTGCCATTATTATATTCTCACGCTTTATATAATGCCAGACATCTAATTCGCTCAAATTGCTTAATGGAAAAACTCGGACATTTTCACCTGCTTTTATTTTACCATTATAAATATTCCAATTTAGATTAATAATTTCGCATGAATTTATGCTGGCATGAAAACACTGATTTTAGTTGCGGGTATTTTATTTAACTCCTGTTCCGTGCAGGCCCAAATAATAACAACGTTTGCCGGAGGCGGTTCATGCGTTGGGCCAGGATGCGGGGATGGTGGACCTGCCACTGCCGCAAAAGTTGGATTGCCCGTAGGTGGCTCTTTTGATGCCGCAGGAAATTACTATTTTTGGCATGATGGTGCTGGACCTAAGGTTCGCAAAATAAATACAGCGGGTATAATAACCCATGTGGCCGGTAATGGAGTTCAAGGGTTTAGTGGAGATGGTGGACCGGCAACTAATGCGTCTTTGTGGCTTGGATATGTCATCAGCGACTCTGCGGGCAATTTATATATATCAAGTGATCACTCATATCGAATTCGAAAGGTTGACATTTCCTCGGGAATAATTACTACAATATGCGGAAATGGGACTGCGTCGAATACGGGCGATGGAGGGCCAGCATCTGCAGCGCTATTTATCCAAGTGGTATGTGTTTTGATAAATATGGGAATTTATTAGTATGTGCAAATACAACATTAAGAAAAATTGCCCCATCAGGCGTGATAACTACGATAGCTGGGAATGGTCTAGGTGGTTTCTCTGGTGATGGTGGACCAGCTACCGCTGCAGGAATTGCTTGTCATACTATTTGCCTGGATAGTTCAGGTAATATATATGTCGGTGGTCTTTTAAGAATTCGAAAAATTAATGTTACAACCGGAATAATTACAACTTATGGCGGAAATGGAATTGCTCCTTATACTGGAGACGGGATACCAGCAACTTCTGCACAGTTTAGAGAACAGGGCATTGTAATGGACAAGAATAACCGTCTTTATATTGCTGATGATGTAAACGATAGGATACGTATGATAGACCCTTTGGGGATCATTCATACTGTTGCAGGAAACGGGTCGGCAGCATTTAGTGGCGATGGAGGGTTGGCAACAGCGGCTAGCTTATGGAATCCTGAAGGAGTTGCTGTTGATGCTTGTGGTAATTTGTATATAGCAGACGATAATAACCAACGGATACGTAAGGTAGCGTTTAACCCTAGCTGCAACCCAACGCTGAATATGAGTAGCATAAACATACCAAAAGAAGTTTTTGTTTATCCTAATCCAACAAATAATGAACTCTACATAGAAAACGTGCAACTAAACAGCGCTTACAAGCTACACAATATGCAAGGGGCGGTAATGCTGCAAGGCATGCTGCCACACGGTAGCAATACCATACCGCTCCGCTCTCTGCCGCCCAGTATGTATGTATTGCAAGTTACTGATAGTGATGGTAGGCGTACCGTTCATAAAATAATGAAGGAATAATTCGTATTTAGACATAATTAAATACCCGGTTGTTCCGGATATTTACCAGTTGTTCCGGATATTTATCCGGAACTGCAAATAAAACGCCTTCTGCGAAGGTATTCGATGAACTGATGTTGATGTCAAGCAATGACGCAAGCCTCGCTATCCTGTTAATTCTAAGATCCTGCAAGACTTGTCCCGATGCATCGGGATTCTGATTCAGACGATCACATACCAGCCAAAATAGTGATTGCTGAGGGTCAAAAAAGCACCCCCATTTTTTAACCCCCCCAAAAACAACGCAAACCCGCGCCCACAGCGGCAACTATTTTCCATGATGGTACAGTAACAGTACTATCATGGTACAGTAACAGTACCATCATGGAAATTAAATTTTTTCAACAACACAACCCTCTCGAACTTTGTACAGTTAAAGCAAAATTTTTGCACAACAATGGTATGCAGCGCAAATAATATTCAGACTTATTCCGGGGGGATGTTGTCTCTCTGCACTCATGCAACAAACACCGTGCAAATGTAGTGAGCAACATTTGTAACGAATATGAGCAATAGTGAGCAAGAAGTGAGCAACGCTTTTCAACGCAACTAACTAACAACCAAACGGTTAAATAAAACCGGGCGATTTTTTAAAGAAAATGAGCAATGCAGTAAATAACAAAACCGCGCAGGAATGCGAAATTTTAAACTAAAATGTTCATGGTGAACCCATTAGTTCAGGACAATAAAAAACTAGCAAAAGTGAATTATACAGTTGCAGCCTTAAGCACGCCAAGCTCCTTACCCACCTTGATGAACGCCTCAATGGCTTTATCCAGGTGGTGCCGCTCATGCCCCGCTGATATCTGCACACGTATACGCGCCTTACCCTTCGCTACAACAGGGAAGAAGAACCCTATTACATATATGCCTTCTTCCAGCATGCGCGCAGCAAATTTCTGCGCTACCACAGCATCATACAGCATAATAGGTGTAATGGGGTGTGTGCCCGGCTTAATATCAAAACCTGCCTCCGTCATCCTGTTGCGGAAGTACAATGTGTTGTCCTCCAGCTTATCGCGCAGTGCAGTAGTTTCGCTCAGCATATCCAGCACCGCTATCGATGCACCAACTATCGATGGTGCCAGCGAGTTAGAGAACAAATATGGCCTGCTGCGTTGGCGCAGCATATCAATGATCTCTTTGCGTCCGCTCGTAAATCCACCCGATGCACCGCCCAGCGCCTTACCCATTGTTCCGGTAATGATGTCTACACGGTCCATCACACCACACAACTCATGCACACCACGTCCTGTAGCACCCATAAATCCTGATGAGTGGCTTTCGTCTATCATCACCAGCGCATCATACTTATCCGCCAGCTCGCATATTTTATCAAGCTGCGCTATCGTACCGTCCATTGAGAAAACAGAATCAGTAACTATCAGGCGTGTACGTGCATCTGCATGGGCTTTCAGTTGTGCCTCCAGGTCTGCCATATCGTTGTGCAGGTACCTGCCGCGGCGTGCCTTACAAAGGCGCACCCCGTCTATAATAGACGCATGGTTCAACTCGTCCGATATGATCGCATCCTGCTCACCCAGTAGCGGTTCAAAAATACCACCATTGGCATCAAAGCAGGCAACATACAGTATCGTATCCTGTGTGCCCAAAAACCTCGACATCTTTTCTTCCAGCTCCTTATGTATATCCTGTGTACCACAGATAAAGCGCACAGAGCTCATTCCATATCCACGGTGGTCAATTGCTTTATGTGCAGCCTCAACAACCTTCGGGTGTGAGGAAAGCCCAAGGTAATTGTTGGCGCAGAAGTTAAGCACCTGCTTGCCGTTCACTGTTATCTCAGCTCCCTGCGCCGACTCAATAATGCGCTCCTGCTTATATAATCCCGCGTCTTTGATCTCCTGCAGTTCTTGCTGCAGCCGTGTATAGAATGATGGACTTGACATAACTTAAAATTTTCAGTGTATCCGAACTACTCAATATCATTTCTTATAAACCACTGTGCAGCTTTCGCTGCCACCTGTTGGTATAGACTCAGCAAAGTAAGTGATCACCATGCTGTCAGAGTTAAATGTTCCCTTCCCCGAAAGCACCACACCGTTGCCGTAGTTAGCTTTAGCAATATGCACAGAATCGTAAACACAATCCAGTTTCACATCAACATTGCAATGAACGCCGTAGCCACCAAAATTATTGATGACCAGCGTATTCAATGTGCCCGTAGAAACACCCGTAGAAATATAACTGAAAGAACGGGAACTGCACGTATTGCGCCCGTTCAGGCTACCCCAGTACAATGCAGCACAATCAGCAGGAATAACATGCACATTGAAAGTATAAGGCTGGGGTATAACAGTTTCAGTGTAGCCGGTTATAGTAACAGGGTAAACATCGCCCGCCTTGGCACCAACGCTTCTGAACGTAAAGTCGTAATCGAAAGTAGGTGTAGATGTGAAAGTATCCGGGGTAACAGTAATGTTCGATGGCATACCCGTCAATACAAGTTTCACCTGGTCGCCCTGGTACCCGCTAAGGAACTTCACCCGCACAGTCATTGCATAAGTACCCGTATCAGGAATATAAATATCACCCATTACACTGTCGGTCCTGTCATTGGTAACGGAATAACGCAATGGCTGTTTTACTTTTCTGGCACAAGAAGCGATAACAAGAGTGGCAGCCAATAAGAATAACACAAAATTCCTCATATAACTATTTTAAAGCGGAAAGATACTCCATAATATTAAAAATGCCCCCTCAAATAGTATGTTTTTTTCAATAAAACCCAACCGGCAAAAGCCTACATCCATATTATTTTTTCAGATAATGGAGTGTTGCGTATACCATCTTTTGCAGGTTCATCAGAATATCCTAAAAAAAGCAGGCCCATTACAATATCATCATGGCCAAGCTTTAGGTATTCTTTCAATGCGTGCGTATGGGTCATACCACCTGTGCTCCAGAATGAGGAGATACCCATGGCCGTTGCTCCCAACAATACATTCTGTATGGCCGCCGACGCAGCAGCCACTTCTTCCAGTTGCGGGATCTTCACATTTTCGCCACGTTTCATCACTGCTATCACCAAATGCGATGCTTTTTCTACGTTGTGCTGCAATTTTTCATAGGTGGCTTGCTGCCGTTTGTCTTCTGCCGTGTGGTTCCAATACAATTCAGCGTGGTCTTTCCCGAATTTTTTCAGGGCCTCTCCGCCATAAACAAAGAACCGCCAGGGTTCAGTACGGCCATGTGTCGGCGCCCAATCGCCAAGGGCAAGTAATTGATTCACAATATCGTCGGATATTATATGCCCGTTCATCTTAGACCAGCTCACCGATCGCCTGTTCCTGATAACTGAGGCTATTTGCTCAAATGTTTCGTTTGCCATTGCCCAAAGGTAGCCGTTTACCAATAATCAATGCCCAGGTCAGCATTTAGCATAGATTTTGCCAGTTGGCCACTGAAGATCATATGATCATTCGCAGGGTCGTAGAACTTAACAGCAGTAACATATTCCCCTTCTATGAATGGAGCTGTATCCATTACGAAGCTTTTCAGTTTTTTGCCCTTCGGATTGCGAATGACCGCCCGTCCTTTACTCAACAAGAATGCCCCTACTCCCAATTGCATTGTGCGTTGCAGATCGCTGCGGTACTCTTGCCTGAAGCCGGGATAAAGCTCCAAATGATATTGTTGCAAAGTATCTAACAGCGAAGTTTTTCCGTACGCTATTATTCCTCTTTCTGATAGTAACTCCAATGTTCTGTTGATATCTTTGATTGAAAACGAAACCGTATACCCTTGAAACAGAACATGTATCTGCGGCTCTGCCCAAATGTTTCTTACTTGTATGGTCTTTTGGGCAAAAGAGGAAAATGATAATATTAAAACTGCAAAAAGCAACGGTAACCGGTTCATCATGCAAATTTTAAGGGACACTAAAGTAATGAAAACAGTTAATTTTATCAGCTAAAACAACGTTAAATGAAGAGTTTTGCAAGCGATAACTACGCCGGGGTGTTGCCGGAAGTGATGGAAGCATTAGCCAAAGCCAACTCACAGCATGTACGCTCTTACGGTGCCGACGATATTACCCAAAGGGTAGTCAGCCGCTTTCGCGAGGTTTTTGACGCAGATGTGGACGTATATTTTGTTTTCAACGGTACAGGCGCTAATCTGTTGAGTATCAGTAGCGCAACTCGCTCGTACAATTCAGTGTTATGCGCCGATACCTCTCATATATACAACGATGAGTCATCAGCTCCCGAGACATTTACCGGTTGCCGCTTTTTTCCTTTGAAGGCAAACGACCATGGAAAGCTGGATATCGAAACGATCAGCGAACGGCTGATCCGTAAATGTGATGTTCACTATCCACAGACTGCTTTGCTTTCCATAACACAGGCTACAGAGTATGGCACAGTCTATAGGCCCGAAGAAATAAAAGCAATAGCTGAATTAACTAAAGAACACGGCCTGTACCTGCATATGGACGGTTCCCGGTTCTTTAATGCTGCTGCATCTCTGAAATGCGACCTGAAAGATATAAGCGGAAATGCAGGGGTTGATATTCTATCGCTGGGAGGTACAAAAGCAGGAATGATGTATGGTGAAGCTGTGGTCGTGTTCAACAAAGAGCTATCAAAGCATATTGCCTACAAGCATAAGCAGATCATGCAGCTTGCATCAAAAACAAGGTTCATTGCCGCACAGTTTGAAGCTATGCTGCAGGATGAGTTATGGCGCAGAACAGCTACACACGCGAACAAAATGGCAGAAAAGCTTTGCCATGCACTAACACCAAACCGCAAAATAAAGATCACCAGGCCGGTCCAGGCAAACGCTTTGTTTGCCGAGATACCGCGCAACTGGTACGAGCCATTACAGGAACACTATCCTTTCTACGTATGGAAAGATAGCACACATGAGGTTAGGTTCATGACTGCATGGGATACCCGTGAAGAAGAGATAACTAATTTTGTCACAGCAATAGAAGCATTATCTTAGTGTGTATTGACCGTATCTGGAGCAATTGTTTCAATTGCGGGTGAGCCCGAGCGTTTCAGGAAGAATTCTTTTATTAAGGCATAACATGCAGGCAGAATAATAATTGCCAGAAAAATAATGGCAATGATCCTGCCCTTCTTTGGATATGTTGTTTCCACGCTTACGTGTTTTTTCAGCAAAAGTAAATCATCTGTTGCTGTGTTGTAGCATTCCTGGTATGCTGGTAACAATTTGTGCCCTGTACAACGGCTGGTTCGTTTTTAATTCAATGATCTTTTCCCCGGTAGCACAATCCAATTCCAGCACGTAGTTAGCCGAGCCGCCACAAATGAAATATTTCCCGGCTATTTTTTGCACCGATCCACGTGTACCCGCAAACGGTGCCGGGATCCTGCAGGCTTTAAAACCGATGATCTTTTTATTCTTTTCGTCGAGCGTAAACTCAATAATACGTGAATAGGGCCGGGCTGATTTATCTCCGTTATCAAACAGAAGAAGGGTGTGCGCGTCAATAAATGTTGCATGGTGCTGCCGCAAGAATACCTGTTCCAGCGTAAGGTCAAAATCAGAGTTCCTGCCTCCAAGCCGCCACATAATGTCGCCGCTGTGCCTGTTTATTTTTAGTACCTGGTTGGCATTATGCATGGAGACAACAAGATTACTGTCCTTAGGATCAATAAAAATGGAGTTCATGTGGGCATAGTCCTGTGGTGCCACTGTATCATAAAATTTATTGCCCATTGTGCTGTTTTCATACAGCTCCGCATTTTTATTTCCTGTATCAGGGGTGCTGCAACACGAACATTCGGCGATTGAGTAAGATATGATGGAATATTTGTAACGCTTTTTATGTGATACGCCATTACGATAAAATGACTGTCAGATATCATAATAAAATCGTGATGGTCTAACCCCTGTTTTCCGCTCACATCATTTTGAGGCAGCAAATGAACTTCCCGGATAATATTCAATGCCGAATCGAGTATTACAGCTTTTCGTGCCGAACCTATTGGTGCCAATTCCTGGTATGCGGTGCTGTCATGCACCATATAAGAATACCTTATACGGCCGTTTATATTCCACTGGCGGAAATCTGATACAACACCATTTATTTGTTGTTCGTATACTTTTTCACCACCCAGGCTGATGACCATTATCTTACCATATTCAAGATTGGCAGGTAATGACGGTGTTAATAAAATATAACCTTTCTGAGTGGTGTCTTTTGTTTTGAAGGAGTATTTAAAAACTTTATTGGTCTTAAGGAAAATAAGCCCTTGATGGCCGAGGTAAAGGGCAGATTTATAAAAGAGATACAGCATTGATGGCAATAAGATGCCAAAGAAGAGTATGCTCCTCAGTATCCCTTTTATTTTTATGGTAACCTGCATTACTGTTTACCTCCCGTTTGTCCGATGCCAGTAATATCATTCACCAAATATGCACGGTACATAGATTGGTTAGCAACGAATCTCATTTTACGTTCCCCGGTAATGCTATTTACCAATAAAATTTTCTGTACAGAACCCAACGATTCGGTGAGTGGTTCCAGTATCCTGTATGATTTAAAAGTGGTAACCTTTTTATTCCCTTCATCAAGGCCGAATTCTAATATTCTCGAGTAGGGACGTTGCGCCTTTTCTCCATTGTCAAAAATGAGCAGGGTTTTGTCATCGGTGAGAACTGCATTATGTTGCCGCAGAAATACCTGGTCTGCTGTAAGTTGAAAGTCTGAATTCCTGCCCCCTAGCCGCCAGACAATTTCACCCGTGCGCCTGCTTATCTTCACTACCTGGTTTAGCTGGCGTAAAGAAATGATCAGGTTGCTATCGCGAGGATCTATGAACATAGAGTTGATGTGCATATAGTCTTGTGGCACTACAGTATCATAAAAATTATTGCTTACTTCACTGTTCACGTAAAACTCCGGGAATTTACTCCCATCCCACTGCCAGGTAACAGAATCATTCTTTACTTCCTGTATAATGGTCGTAGCAACTTTACAATTAGGTGAAGGAGTTAAAAATACAGGTATGTTATTAACATGCCTGGCATATGTGGTCATGGTTATATAGTGCTCGGGGGAGAACATAATAAAATCATGCAACCCAAGGTCTTCGCCTCTGGATGTCGTAATATCTTTATAGGGCAGCAAGTGCACCTGTTTTATTTCATTAAGTGCAGAATCAAGGATGACAATATGGCCTGCCGAAAGTGTTATGTGGTAAGCAGAAGAATCGTCTATTCCGTAGGAGTAGAAGGTTCCTCCATTGATCTTCCATTGCTTAAAATAATTTATGGCACCATTACTTTCTCTTTCAAAAATAATATTGCCCCTGGTGTCCATTATAAGTAGCCTGCCATACTTTAAATTGTAACGAACGTACGGTGCTAACAAAAGATAGCCTTTTTGAGAGGTATCAACCTGGGCGATCTTATATTCAAATGCCTTGGGTTCAAAATTCCGTACACGTTTTGCTGCCGTTTTTCTTAGGATCTCACGATAGTTGTAGTAGTTCCATACTTTATAGGATACAAAAGCTACTGCGGCAATAGCCACGATAAAAAATATGGTGATCTTCAGGAAGCCTTTCAGCGTGAACTGCATGCTTTACAATTTTTTTAGCCTGATCTTTTTTGGTGCAACAGATCGATAACCCCTTCCTTATGCAATATACGATAACCTATCCGGTCGTTGGATATACCCGTCTTAAGCTCATAAGTAAATTCATAACCGCCGCTTTCGGCCATATTGGTAACGAAGTAGGAAAAAAGAACATCCTTATTGTCACTGAATTGTTGTGCAACTTCGTATAAGTGTGTAGAAAGTATCATTAAGTGATTGGGATGATGTAAGAGGCCATCCAGAACAGCACGCGTACACTCAAAGGCATCATGCACATTTGTGCCTTTAAATAATTCATCCATCAGTACAAGGTGGGGTTCTGGTTGCTTTAACTTTGTCGCGGTCTGCTTCATGCGCTGCACCTCTGCAAAGAAGTAACTTTCTCCCTTCAGTATATTATCCTCAACCTGCATATTGGTAATAATGCCGTGCATAAAACTGATACGCAGTGATTTTGCCGGGACACCCATCCCAAGGTGAGCCATCAAAGCAGATACACCCAGTGCGCGCATAAATGTTGTCTTTCCCGACATGTTCGCGCCTGTCAGCAATAAAAAATTCCTGTTATTGTCGAAAGAGATATCGTAGGACACAGGTTTTTTCAGCAAAGGATGTTTTAAACTGTTTGTTTCAAAACAAACAGGCAATCCGGGCAATAACTCAGGGAATACCCAACTGTGATCCACGGTTGCCCTCGCCATTGACTGCCAGGCATCCATGCGGGCATAGCTGTTTATGAGCCGGTAAACCATATTCTTCATCTCTCTGCAAGCGCGGTAGTTGAGGTTGGCGAGTGTAGTATATTTTGTATCTTTTGTTACAGAAAGTATCTCGTTAGTAAGGCTGTGTTTCAGCTCATCTTTAATAGAGGTCAGTTCCTTTTCTAATAAAGACGGAAGGGTTTGCTTATCAAGTATACCTGCAAGTTGTGTGCAACCGGTTAAAAAATCAGCAAGGTGAGAAAGGGAGAATTTGGTAATAAAATATTCCTGTTTGTTGATGATCTTTTGTAGAAAAGTATTCAATAGTAGTGTAATTCCCGACGGCGGTGCAGACACATTATCCGCCGACTCAAAAAATTTGTCCAGCATCACCAGTGTGCCATTGGAGATAATTGTTGGCCACAGATCAGGATTCTTAGACCAGAACTTTATAGACTCCTGCACCTCCCTAAGTCTTTCCAAAGTATCCGGCGGATGGAATATGTGCTTACGCAGCATATCTTTTCCTTCCTGTGTGGTGGTATAGTCCAGTAACGCAAAAACCCCTTCACTGCCATCAGATGTGAAGATAGACAGGTCTTTTAATGTGGTTTTGTCGTTTTGCATTACCCCTAATGTTTTCTGGATTGGTTATTTTCCATGAAATGCACGAATTACTTTACCATCGCTCTTCCTAATTTCTGCATTTAAAACTCCTCCCGAAATAACGGTAAGTATAGCTTTACCATTTACTGTATCCCATCCGCTTTTTGCCTTGGATCCTTGCACAAACCATACTGAGTCGCCAACTAAAGTTGCATGAAAGGGCCTTTCTTTATAAATACTCTCTCCATAAATCGGTAACCAAATAGCCTCTGCAATTTTCATTGCAGTAATCGCATCAGGTACATATGCGTTTTGTTGAACTTTTTGAAAGCTTAATAAAAACAATACCGTAAAGAAAGTAACAACTTTTTTAACTATCATATTTTACCTATCAAACGTTAATCGTTTCCCACGCATACTATCATTTACCCTACCGTTCTCATAAGCAACTTCGCCATTTACAAATGTATACTTCACCGCTGCAGGGAATTCGTGCCCCTCAAATGGCGACCAGCCACATTTATATAAAATGTTCTCTTTGCTCACTTTTGTGCCGCTGTTCATATCTACCAGCACCATATCAGCCCAATACCCTTCGCGCAAATATCCCCTGTTCGCTATCTGGAAGCATTGTGCCGGAGCATGGCACATTTTCTCAACCACTTTCTCTATAGTTATCCTGCCTTCTTTCACATATTGCAGCATTAGCAACAGCGAGTGTTGTACCAACGGAACTCCCGATGGTGCCTTCTGGTAGGGCAGTTGCTTTTCTTCCCAGGTATGCGGCGCATGGTCGGTAGCAATGATATCCAGCCTGTCATCAAGTAGTGCTTTCCATAGCTCGTGTTTATTCTCAGGGCCTTTTATTGCCGGGTTACACTTTATCAGGTTCCCGAATTGTGCATAATCATCGGCAGTAAAATGCAAGTGATGCACGCACACTTCCGATGTGATGCGCTTTTCCTTAAGCGGCATCATATTGCCAAACAACTGGAGCTCTTTTGCAGTAGATATGTGCAGTATGTGCAGCCTTGTTTCATACTTTCTGGCCAATTGTATCGCCGACAACGAGCTCTGGTAGCATGCCTCAGCATTCCGTATTATCGGGTGATACGACGCATTATCCGCATCCGGATATTTCGCCTTGTTCTCGTTAATTATGTTTTCGTTCTCGCAGTGTGTAGCGATCAGCAACTCAGATCCCGAGAATATGCGGGCAAGTGTGTTGTAGTTATCCACCAGCATATCGCCCGTGCTCGATCCCATAAATATCTTCACCCCACATACGTCTTTCTTCTTTTCATTGGTGTGTAGCACCTCATCCGAATTGCTGTTGGATACACCCATGAAAAAAGAGTAATTGGCTACCGATGTTGCAGCGCCAATATCATACTTCTGTTCCAATAGCTCCTGTGTCAGTGCAGCTGGATTGGTATTAGGCATCTCCATGAAGGAGGTAGTGCCACCTGCCACTGCCGCCCTTGCTTCAGACGCTATATTGGCTTTGTGCGTAAGCCCGGGTTCCCTAAAGTGCACCTGGTCGTCTATCACTCCCGGCATCAGGTAAAGCCCTTCGGCATTTATCTCGCGGCAATTGCCTGCCGGCTGTATGTTATCGTATATACGCTCTATACGGCCGTCTTTTACCAGCACATCTTTGATAGTGATTGTGCCTTCGTTGACTACAGTCGCCTTTTTTATCAGTATCGGAAACATATTGTTATCTTCGTAGCGCCTTGCGGCGCCTTTTTGTTTGAATGCAAATTTACCGTTTGAAAACTTATAATATGCATAAAAAAGCGTACTTACTTGCTTTAGCGTTATCCGGTGTCATTACCTCTTTTGCACAAACAACCTTTTTACCGCTCAATACAGAGAATTATCACGTGTTGGACAGGCTCGAGACCCGCTCCGGCAAGCTATGCGACAGCCTTTCTTTGTGGGACAGGCCCGAAGCCCGCCGTAATGCGGTAAATTTCCTGGAAACGGTAAAAGCAAAAAATAGTAATACGGCCGTTAAGCCGTGGTTGAGCAATGTGGACAGGTACAATGTGGACCAGATGATATCTGAAAGCGGGGAATGGGCGCCTAAAGATGAAGAAACAATAGATTCAAGGAGGGCGTGGCTTAAGTTCTTTTATAAAAAGCAATATGACCTTATCCATATCAAAACCCACGATTTCCTGCTGGACAATAATTTCTTCCTTGTCGTTAACCCGGTAATTAATACCGTTGGGCTTTATCAGCAGAATTCGCCAACGCCTCCATCAACCGTGAAAAGTGCCCGCGTATTTTCAGGCCGCGGTGCCGAGCTGCGTGGTTGGATAGGCAAAAGGGTTGGTTTTTACACTTCCATCACTGATAACCAGGAGCAGTACCCTTATTTCGTAGAGAACTGGATAAAAAAGAATGGTAAGCTTACCGCCGTGCCCGGCGCCGATAATTACAAGAATGTGAAGCAAGGTAACTTCGACTATATGCAGGCAAGCGGTTACATTAACTTCGATGTGGTAAAGAATCACCTCGGCGTTACGTTTGGCAGGGGTAAGCATTTTATTGGCGATGGCATCAGCAGCCTTTTCCTCACTGACAATTCTGCAAATATGACCTTCCTGCAGCTGCAGGCACGTATCTGGAAGTTGAACTATGAATGTCTTTACGTAGAGCTGGCACCCCAGTTCAATAGCATGACGAAGGACACGATAATGTCCCACAAATACTCTACCATACACTACCTCAACATCAACACCTTTAAATGGCTGAGTATAGGTCTGTTTGAAGCAGAAGTGTTTGCCCGGCCTAATTATTACGAGTGGTCATTCCTCAACCCTATTATATTCACCACCGCCCTCAACAGGGCCAATGGCTCAGGTGATTAATCTATATTG
>JBGAJU010000070.1:0-20313 GCA_044224775.1 Flavipsychrobacter sp. | reverse complement strand
AAAAGGTACCACAATTGAGAGTCCTGTTTCGTTTTCAACTGTTTTGCTTCTATGGTTTCTTTTCAGTGAGAAGGTTCGAGTAAAATGTTCTATTTCATCTTTATTTTCTTCAGGGAACTGAAATCCCTCTTGATCAAAATTGCCATAATATCCATAGGGGGAATATCCACAAGGTTCTGGTCGATCAACTAAGTTGTGTGTCTTGAGTACAGATTGCCCGATGAGAAAAGCTTTTTTATCGCTCTCCCTTATTGTCAGTGCCCAAAAAGAGTTTATCGATGAAGATGCTGGGAACACAGATTTCCCTATACCCCAACTTCCCATTTTTCCGGCTAGTTTTCCTGACATGGCAAATGCGCGCCAAAAAAAGTAAAAGTTATGTGGGACTGCGGTATTATAGATGCCTTCAATTTCGAATTCATTTGGATCACCTTCCAGCCCTTTTGTATTAAAGTCTTCAAAGCAAAGGAAATGCATTGCCTCATTAAAGTCCGGCAAGTCGGACTTAATAATTCCATTGCGTTCGGCTTGCAAATGAGGTATTAAAGTGTTTATGAATGGAAGATATTTTTCACTCGGAATAGAGTACTTATTTCCAGACAAAAAAATCTTTGTCATAACAGGTAAAGCAGGATTTTTAGCTTCATCCAAATTATTTTGGATGCCTTCTCGAATTATTGCGTTAGATATATTCCCAACTGTTTCATTGCTAAAAAACGCATTTCCAGTTGGGTCTTGAGATTTATCTATTTTTGACTTTGGGTTGTGTTTCCAATGTGCCATAAAACTAAAATTCAAAAGTTTTTTTACCTGATTTGCTGTTTGCATCAAACGCTGCTTTAAGTAACGTCATTTGGTCATTTATTGCCCGCATCATTTTTTTTACGTCTTCTTCAGTATAATCGTAAGTGCTTCTGTTTGCACATTTTGATAAGCTATCAATGTCATCTAATAATTTTTGTACCCTGCGTGATGCTACGTTTTTAAACCGTTCTTTTTTTACTGTTCCTCTCGCCATGACTGAATATATTTTGTAAATAGTTCTTCAAATATTTTGTTGAATATTTTAATGATTATTTGTAAAATTAATTATAAAACAGAATAAAAAATATTATTAACAATATAATAACTATTATAAGCTAAATAGTAATCCTGAGCCCTGAACGGTGCCAACGCCGTGGGTGGTGAATAGTGGTAGTGGGCTGGGACAATAAATTATTTAATCGCGAGTGAACACACCCCTAACCCCTCTCAAGAGGGGAACTTTGTGTTGCGTGAGGTTGCCCGCTTCTAATCGCGGGTGGACACACCCCTAACCCCTCTCAAGAGGGGAATTTTTTGTGTTGCGTGAGGTTGCTTCGTGCCTCGCAATGACGGCCTTGATGTTACAAACTTTTTATGCGCTGTATGATGGAGGTGGTGGAGTAGCCCTGGACGAAGGGGATTATCTCTACTGTGCCGCCGTAGGATTGGACGAAGGGGGCACCTACGATCTTGTCGATGGTGTAGTCGCCGCCTTTTACGAGTACGTCGGGGCGGAGGGTACGGATGAGGGCCTCGGGGGTGTCTTCATCGAAGAGGGTGACGGCATCGACACAGAGCAGGGAGGCTGCCTGGAAGGCGCGATCTTGCTGGTTGGTAACGGGGCGGTCCATGCCTTTGAGGCGCTGCACGGAGGCATCGGTATTGAGGGCGAGGATGAGGATGTTGCCAAAGGCTGCGGCGCGGGCAAGCAGATCGAGGTGGCCATGGTGCAGGATATCGAAGCAGCCATTGGTGAAAACTATCTTTTTGCCTGTGAGGCGCCAGGTGTTGCACTTGTGCTCGAGTGCCCCGCGCTCGTATATCTTATTCTGTATCCACTGCAGCTTGTGCATCGCGTTTGCGGTTGTATGGGTGAATGAATAAAAACGAAACTATGCCTAAAAGGATAATTATTACGGTTTGGACGGCCCATGCAATCCAGCCGAATGCCTGGGCGGGACCATCGTCGATGGCGTAGACGGTGAGTATCTGTGCCACCATCCAGGTGTAGGCGCCGATGCCGCCGGGGGTGATGATCATGCCGACGCTGCCGTACACGAGCACGACAAGGGCGGTGAGGATGCCGAGGTGGTGGGTATCGGGGAGGCTGAGGAACCCGAGGTAGATCTGCCCGAGGTACATGAGCCATATGAGCACGGTGTAGAAAATGAACTGGGCGCGCTTCTTCATGTGGAAGATGGAGAGCACGCCGTGGGCAAGCTCTTTCATGAGGCGGCCAAATTTGGTTTCCTTATGGCGACGATAAATGACAACTGCCGCAATGATGAGGAGGGTGAAGAGGGCGAGGGTAAGGAAAAGTATGTTCTGGTGGTCGTGTATCTTTTGTTTGAAGTCTTTCATCATATCGGCGACGAAGTCGGATATGGTGGTGAACTGGAGCATGAAGGCGAGGACGGCGGCTACGAGGAGGCAAAAGACATCGAAGGCGCGCTCTGCCACTATGGTGCCGATCATTTTATGTGCGGGCATCTTCTCGTACTTGGCAAGGACTGTGCATTTGGCGACCTCGCCGCCGCGGGGGATGGCGAGGTTGGTGATGTAGCCTATGAGCACAGCCATGGTGGTATTGGCAAGCGTGGGGTGCATGCCGGTGGTCTCGAGGAGGTATCGCCAGCGGACTGCCCTGAAAAAGTGGGACAGGAAGCCGACAACGAAAATAGGGAAGGCATACCAAAGGTTAACCTGGTGGAGTGAGGCGATGAGCTTTTCCTCCTGCGCGGGGGAGAGCTCGTGAAGCATGTGGTAGATGATCCAGATACCGAGGCCGAGGAACACTACATATTGTAAAATTGTAATAAGGGCCTTCTTCATGCGTCATAAAGATACTATCCTGCGCGAAAGAAAACAGGGGGGCAGGAAGGTTTAACGTATTGTTTGACCTATCGATGTTATGTGAGGTTGCTTCGTGCCTCGCAATGACTGTGTTATAATGTATTATCTTCTTTTGGGAAGATGATGGTTGGTTTGAAGGTTTTTGCTTCTTCGAACTCCATGGATGCGTAGGAAATGATGATAACGGTATCGCCTACGTTGATGAGTCGGGCAGCGGGGCCGTTCATGCAGATCATGCCGGAGCCGCGGGTGCCTTTGATGACGTAGGTCTCGAGGCGCTCGCCGTTGTCGATATCGAGGACGGAAACTTTCTCGTTCTCGATAATGTTGGCGGCATCCATGAGGTTTTCATCTATAGTGATACTGCCTATATAATGAAGGTTGGCCTCGGTGATCTTTACCCTATGTATTTTGGATTTTAATACTTCGATACGCATTGCGGGCGCAAAGTTAGGGCGAATATTTGAGAGTTAAAGGGTTGATATGTTGATAAGTTGATAAGTGATAGTTATATAGTGTGCAGGTGAATGTTAAATTAGGTTAAAATAGTATTTATGAGTGATGTGAGGCGTTACATTTGTTACATCATATATCTTTTTTAACCTTGGCTAACAAGAAAATAAACCTACCGCGCATTAAATGGCTGATGATATTGAGCCAGGTGATGATAGTTGTATTTGCGGGGCAATGGCTGATGAGCCAATATCGGGAGCAGCAGGCGCAACTGAAAGAGAACCTTACCGAGGTGTTCACGCATGTGCAATCGCGGTTGTCGGATTCGCTGGTGATGACGAATGTGATGGATACGGCGTTTACCAAAAAAGCAACATTTGCCGGGCGGGCCATGGAGTGTAAGAAGGACACCATGAAGCATTTGCAGCTATCGGCATATGGGGTGCATAAACTGATGGGCAAGGTGCAAACCACACCGGAGCGGCAAGCTTACCTGTACCAACTGGACTCGATACTCTTCAACGATATGTTTGCGGCAGAGATGAGGAAGTATGGCTGGGATTTCAGCTCGGAGTGGATCAATAACAGTGACAGTGATAAAGCAAAGGCATCGGCGGCGATATTCATCAACAGTAATTTCTTTACTGATGCGCGGGGTGTGGTAGTGAAGGATTACAGCAGCTATATAATAGGCAAGATGGTGCCTCAGGGGTTATTCATGCTGGTGATGCTGGCGGTGACGGCGGTGGCGTTCGTGGTGTCGTACAGGAGTTTGAAGGCGCAGATAAAGCTGAGTGTGATGAAGGATGATTTCATCAGCAATATGTCGCACGAGCTGAAGACGCCGATAGCCACAGTGAAGGTGGCATTGGAAGCCCTGAACAGCTATGACATAATAGACAACCCCAAGCTGAACCGCGAATACCTGGGGATGGCTGCGAGCGAAATGGACAGGCTGGAGCTATTGGCAACAAGGGTGCTGAACACATCGCTGCTGGATAGTGGCAAAGTGTACCTGCAGCAGGAAAGCCACAACCTGGAGCAACTGGCGACCGAGGTTGTGAAAGCAATGCAACCCAGATTTGAAAAGGCCGGAGCAACAGTGAGTGTGGATGTGAAGGGGAGTGACTTTACTGTTGCCATAGATAAACTGCACATACAGGGTGTGCTGGTGAACCTGATAGATAATAGCCTGAAATACGGGGTGAAGCCAGTGCATATCAACATCAGCCTGGTGGAGAACAATGGTAAGGTGCAACTGGCGCTTACGGATAACGGGCCGGGGATACCGGAGGAGTACAGGGAGAAGGTTTTTGAGAAATTCTTCAGGGTGCCGAATGCGAACAGGCACAATACTAAAGGGCATGGCCTGGGCCTGAGCTATGCGGCACAGGTGATGCGCCAGCACAATGGCAGCATTAATGTGAAGAACCTGGCACAGGGGGGATGTATGTTTACGCTGAGTTTCCAGTAGTAAGGGGTAAGGTGGTGCGATAAAATTTGAATGAAAAAGAAGATCCTATACATTGAAGATGAGCCCTACCTGGCGCGTATTGTAAAAGACACGCTGGAGCTACGCGGGTACGAGGTGCTGCATAAAGCCGATGGCAATAAGGTGATGGAGTATGTTGGCAATTTCAGTCCGGATATATGCCTGCTGGATGTGATGCTGCCGAATGTGGATGGTTACTCGATTGCCAACCATATACGCAATGTGGATCCCAACCTGCCTATCATCTTCCTTACTGCCAAGACACAACCGAATGATATAGTGAAGGGGTTCTCGTCGGGTGGGACTGATTATCTGAAGAAGCCCTTCAGTATGGAGGAGCTGGTGGTGCGGATAGAGAACCAGCTGAAGATCATGAAGCGGGAGACTTCTTCGCTGCAGATGCTGCCGGATGAGGTGGCGTTGAAGCAATATAAATTTTACCCCGGCAGGTATGAACTGCACACACCTAAAGAAGTGATCAAACTTTCTAACCGGGAATCGCAGATACTGGGTATGCTCTGTGCCAATAAGAACAACACTACTGACCGCCGCACTTTATTAACTGAAGTATGGGGTGATGATTCGTTCTTCAACTCGCGCAACCTGGATGTGTATATACGCAAGCTGCGTGGCTACTTTGAGGGCGCTGATGGTATAGAGATTGTGACCCTGAAAGGGAAGGGGTATCATTTTGTGGTAGCGTAGCCTGAACCCGAATTTCCTGAATTAACGGAATTGGTTGAATGTTCGTCCTTTTGTTTACTAACAGAGAACTTATTTTTGTTCTCTATTAGAAAACTTCTTATCTTTGAGTGGTGTATAATATCATCGCACGAGCAACTTTACTTTATTACTGTAAAAAGTACCCGGAAGCGGCTATTTCTTTACAGGAATGGTATCATGAACTAGTAAAATGTTCTTTCAGCAACTTCAATGAACTGAAGCGAGTGTATGGTAACGCAAGTATTGTGGCTGATGACAGGGTGGTATTTAACATCATGGGTAATAAATACAGGCTGGTAGTGAGAATGGTATTTGAGTATAAGGCAATACAGGTAAAGTGGTTTGACACTCATGCGGAATATGATAAGATAGATGTAGCCACTGTTCAATACAAAAAGAAATAGCTATGAAACTGAAAGTAATAAAGACAAAAAAAGAATACCAGGCGGCTCTGGAACTTGCTGATAAGTTATTTGATAAAAAAGTGAGTAAGAACAGTCCTGAAGGTGAGGAATTGCAGGTGTTGCTATTGTTGATCAGGCAGTATGAGGATATTCATTTTCCGATACCCGTACCTGATCCAATAGAAGCCATTAAAGCAAAGATGGAAGAAAAAGGATTGAAAAATAAAGACCTCGTAGGTGCCATAGGTACAAAAGGATATGTTTCTGCAATATTGAATAAGAAAAAACCAATGACGCTGGAAATAGCCAAAATATTCCATCGTAAGCTAGGTATTCCGGCAGAGGTGTTATTGTCCTAAGGGGATCATTTATACACTTCCACATCGTTGGCGTTGGTGACGACGCCATTAATGGTGCAGGTGCTGAGTGTGCGGATATTATCTTCCTTAATCAGAAAGCAGTTGTTGCAACTATAGGAATTGTAGCCGTAACCTGATACACGGATGGTTTTATTAACTGCGGGTATATATACTTCCCAATCGTATTGGTCGGAGAGGAAGTTGCCGTTGTCCATAACTATGTAAACAGCATCGGGCTGGTAGTATCCTGAAGCTATGTGTTTGTCGCGGGTTTTATTGGTGAAATTTGAACCAAGCGCATAGCCTGTGACCTCGATAGTGTCGACCTCTGCAGCGGTGAAGCCTTGCAGCTTTATTTCTACGCTTGATAATTCGGCGCATTTCTTTTTTGTGCAGCATGCAGAGAGGCCAGCAACAAGCAGGGTAAGAAGGAGTAGTGTATTTTTCATAATAGCTGTTGTACAGCAAAAATAGTGCCTATTTTGTGGCGTAACGTAAAAATCATAAAAGGTACTGATTGTGGTCATGCGGGTGGCTGCTATTGATGGTATTTTTGCAGTATATATCTATGAGGGCATTTTTGTTCGTGTGTTGTTTGTTTGCCAGTGTTGCTGCCAGCGGGCAGGAGTTGACCGTGTATGTAATCCCGCCGAATATACCGATGAACTGGCGGTCGCCGGGGAATTTGCTGGTGTCGTATATGCAGAACCTGCTAGTGCGGAATAAATATGTTAAGCGCCGGCACCCTATGGGGCATGTGCTTGTGGAATTGAAAGACCCAACGCACTATGCCATGGTGGGTATGGTGGCGGAGTCGAAACAGGACCTGGCGTATAAGGTGTATGCGCAGGGCTACGGGCTGGGCATACTGGTATCGGCGCTAAGTGGCAAGATGGAAGAGGGTGAAGTGAACACTAAAGAAGTGGCCAAGCGCTGTGCCCGTGGTGATATAGCCTTCATACACTTTGGATTGAGCAGCAGCGGATTTGAACGGCTGTGGGCATACCTGGAGGAATACAAGCAGCGGGGCTATGACAAGGTATATGGTGGCGACAACAAACCGCGTGAGGGCAAAGGTGCGGGGTGCTCGGCATTTGCGGTGAGCTTTATAGAACTGGACAGCCTGCTGCCGGAAGCGGTACTGGAGCAATGGCGGGTGCGCGTGCAAGTGCCGTGCAAACTAATAGGTGGCCCGGAGGGTGGCAACCGTTGGGTGGGCCTGCACAAAATATTGCTGAAGCACAAATGGGCTGATACAACGCGACAGCGCTACCGCAATGTTGTGTACTACGAACCAACGCTGTTGCACCAATGGATACTTAACGCCCGTAACGGGCATGATACGGGTATTAAGCGGGTGAACAGGCTGGATGCACCGGGGGTTGAGATAGACCGAAAGCAATGGGTGGTGCCGGAAGCGCCGGTATGGTTGTTTGGGCCAGGTGTGGTGGGGGATCAGTGTTTGTTGAGCGCGAGGCTGTTGTTTGGAAACTAATGCCAACAGCGGCGGAAAAGACAACGGTGTGGCAACTGAGCGACCACCAGCGTTTAGCGCCACGGACCATTTTTTGTTACATTAATAAAAGAAGTGCCATTGAGCCGGAATAGCCCGCCGGAGAAACCAAACCAAAGTGTGCCTTTGCTATCCTGCGCTATGCCCTGGACATGGTTGCGGGTGATGCCGTTGTTCTCGCGGAAATTTGTAAATGCTTTCCCATCATACTTTGTTACGCCACAGCCGCTGCCGGTGAACCAGATATTGCCCGAGTTATCTGCAAATATGTACCAGACCTCGTTGCTGCAGAGGCCATCTTGCCCTGAGAAATTTGTAAATACCTTACCGTTGTAGCGGCTGATGCCGCCATGGCGGGTGGCAAACCACATATCACCATTGTTATCCTGCAACATCCACTGCACGAAATCGTTGCAGAGGCCATCTTTTGCGGAAAAATTGGTGAGTGCTTTACCGTTGTAGCGGAATACCCCGCGCCCGTTGGTGGCAAACCAGATGTTGCCTGCTTTGTCTTGTATGATACAGAAGATGACCGCGGGGCTTGTGACCCCGACGGAGTAATCCCTGGCGATGGCAGCAGGAATGTGAAACGGTGTAAATGCCAGAGTACCCGTTGAGGTGTTGCTGCGGCAAGCGCCCTGCAGTGTGCCTACCCAGATAGTGCCCTTTGCAATTAGTATGCTCCATACCTCGTTATGAGGCAGCCCGTTCTTTACTGTGAAATTGGTGAAGCTTTTGCCATCGAAGCGGGTAAGGCCGCCTTCTGTGCCAAGCCATATATTGCCGTTCTTATCTTCGGCAATTGCGCGAACCACCTTGCCGCCGAGGCCATCTTTAATACCAAAGTAGGTAAGGGTTTTGCCATCGTAACGGGCAAGGCCATCGCCATTGGTGCCCAGCCACAGGTTACCTTTTGTGTCTTCGAAGACACGGGGTATGTATTCGCTGATCTGTTGTTTAGGGTCGGGCGTGGAGCTATATATAGGCGTTAGGCTGACCTGTGCAAGAGCGATGCACGGTGTGCATAGTAAGAGGAGCAGACAGAGTTGTTTCATGATCTAAAAGTACCCGTCAAAAAGTTAAGGAAACGTGAGAGTATTGTGTGTTCAGCGCGAGGCTGTTGGCCAGAAAATAAAACCAACAGCGGCGGAGATGGTTAATTCCAGATCGTAGCTACAAACTTTGAATCTATGATTCGAGGATCGTTTGTAATAATGGGACATTCAAGTACAACTCCTGAAGCAGCAATAATGCGGTCATGCAATTCAGGAATATCAGTTATCTCAAATGCGCTTTTTATCGAATCAATGCCAGTGTGATGAACTGCAATATTGTGTTTGCGCAACCAGCCAATGGTATCGGTTAAAGTAAGTTCAATTTTCTTCTTTTCAGACAGGTAGCCAATTTCGGCAAGTACCATTGCAGGAACATGAAGTGCGATCTCATTCTTTTCAGCGTGGATAAATAGCTCTTTGACCTTCTGTGGCATTTTTCTTTTCTCCAGCCAAAGAATAACAGCCATTGTATCTGCTACAAACTTGTTCATTATTTTTCGCGAGGATAAACTGTCTTGTAGTCCCGGAATTCTTCTTCGAGATGGGAAGTTTCAGAAGAATTAAGTTCAGATAATCCGTTTTGTAAAGAGTCAGCCTTTACTCCTTTCTTGAATTTCAAAAACTGAATAAAGTCCAGAATTTCCTGCAATAGGTCTGCCGGAAGCCCTTTGGAACTTTGAATGATCTGGTTTTCTATCTGAGAGGTATTCATACAGCACTACTTATATACAAATATACGATTTAATTCAGACTCCCGAGGTATGAATGCCCTTCAATGAAGTATCTTCACTTTCTCTTATCTTTGTAACAACTCATTATAATATTTCAAAAATCCACGTACGTAGCCCCTTAAATGAGCAAAGAGGTAGTTATTAAGGCAGAAAATATATCTAAATTGTACCGGCTGGGGCAGGTAGGCACGGGTACCCTGAGCCATGACCTGAAACGTTGGTGGGCGATGACGCGAGGTAAGGAAGACCCCTACCTGAAAGTAGGCATAACTAATGACCGCACCAAAAAAAGTGATAGCGATTATGCCTGGGCGCTGAAGGATGTGAGCTTTGAGATAGAGCAGGGTGATACGCTGGGTATAATAGGTAAGAACGGGGCGGGCAAGAGCACGTTGCTGAAGTTGCTGAGCCGGGTGACGAGCCCTACGCAGGGGGAGATAAAGATAAAGGGCCGGATAGCGAGTTTGCTGGAGGTGGGCACGGGGTTTCATCCGGAGCTGACGGGCAAGGAGAATGTGTACATGAATGGCGCCATACTGGGCATGACGAAGCGGGAGATAACCGCGAAGTTTGACGAAATAGTGGATTTTGCGGGTGTGGAGTTGTATATCAATACACCGGTGAAGCGATACAGCAGCGGCATGTATGTGCGGCTGGCGTTTGCAGTGGCGGCACACCTGGAGCCGGAGATACTGATAGTGGACGAGGTGCTGGCGGTGGGCGATGCGGATTTTCAGAAGAAATGCCTGGGCAAGATGGGCGATGTGGCGAGCCACGGGCGGACGATAATATTTGTGAGTCATAATATGCAGGCGGTGCAGAGTTTGTGCAAGACGGCGCTGTACCTGAAGCAGGGTATGATAGCAGATATGGGGAGGACGGATAAGGTGATCAACAATTACCTGAACCGGGAGGTGAAGAACTGCCTGGCTACCGACTGGAGCGAAGCAGATGCTCCGGGCAATGAACATATACAATTGCTGAAAGCAGAGATAGTGCCGCAGCTAAGCGGAGATGCTGATGCGATACTGGTGAGCACGCCGCTGGACCTGCATTTTAAATTCAGGGTGCTGAAGCAACAGAATATAAACCTGAGCCTGCTGCTGTATACGGCATCGGGGGTATGTATATTTAATGTGGCTACGGAATCGAAGATGATGGCGGTGGGGGAGCACAGCAGCACGCTGCGCATACCGGGCAATTTGCTGAATGATGATATATACACCATAAACCTGCTGTTTGTGAAGGATACGAGCACGATAATTTATGGCAAGGAAGACCTGCTGACTTTTGAAGTGACCGATAATATGCGCGAGGGCAACTGGTATGGCAAGTGGCTGGGTGCGGTGCGGCCAAGTTTGGAGTTTGAGGTGAGGTAGGCGCGAGAGCATCGCGATTGGACATCCCCCTACCCCCTTTAAAGGAGGAATAAGTACGGATGTAAATTGAGCTAAAGGGAATAGTCGGCAGCTTACTAAAAGAATACAAAGACATCATGATAAATGTTACCAAACCATTTTTGCCGGATATAGAGGAGTACCAGGAGTACCTGAAGGGCATATGGGAAAGGAACTGGCTGACGAATAATGGTCCGCTGGTGAATGACCTGGAGCTGAAGCTGAAGGAATACCTGGATGCCAAGCACCTGCTGTACATGAACAATGGCACTATAGCACTGCAGATAGCCATAAAGGCACTGGAGCTGAAGGGTGAGATCATCACGACGCCGTTCTCGTTCGTGGCTACCACGTCGGCAATAGTGTGGGAGGGTTGCGAGCCGGTGTTTGCAGATATTGATAAGAACACATTTAACATAGACCCGGAGAGCATAGAAAAATTAGTTACACCCAGAACATCGGCGATACTGGCAACGCATGTGTTTGGTAATCCTTGTGATATTGATGCGATACAAAAGATTGCTGATAAGCATAAGCTAAAGGTGATCTATGATGGGGCGCATTGTTTTGGCACCAAGTATAAGGGTAAGCATGTGTTCAACTATGGCGATGTGTGCACTACGAGTTTTCATGCTACCAAGCTGTACCATACGATAGAAGGTGGTGCGGTAGTGACCAATGATGCGGAGTTGCTGAAGAAGATGGCGTATATGCGCAACTTTGGGTTTGAGAGCTTTGAGAGCTTTGCGTGTGTGGGCATAAACGGGAAGAACTCGGAGTTTCATGCGGCAATGGGGCTGGCGAATCTGAAGCATATAAGCGATATACTGCGATCGAGAAAAGAGCAGGTGGCGATATATGATAAAGAACTGGCGGAGCTGAATGTGCAGCGGCTGAAAGTGCAGGCGGGAAGCGAGTGGAATTATTCTTATTACCCGGTGGTGTTCGAGACCGAAGAGTTGTTGCTGAAGAGTGTGGAGAAACTGAACGATAACTGGATATACCCGAGGAGGTATTTTTACCCGAGCCTGTCGAGCGTGAAATATGTGAAGCATTATGATACTCCGGTGAGTGATGACATTGCGAAGCGGGTATTGTGCCTGCCGATGTACCACAGCCTGAAGGCGGAAGATATAGCATTTATAGTACGGATATTATTGAGGGTGCAAAACAACTAAGCACGAATGGAGCAATTTACGGACTGGGAAGATTTTTGGAAGAAGTGGCATAATGTGCCGGTTGCCACGGAGGCAGACCTGTATTACCAGGTGGCAAAGACCATTAATAAGGAGCCGATAAAGAAGGAGATATTTGACCTGATCAACAAGAATATTGCGGAGATACTGAAGCTGGACGGGAATGAAACGTTGGTAGAACTGTGTTGTGGTAACGGGCTGTGCACGTATGAATTTGGCAAGATATGCAAGCAGGTGATAGCTGTGGACTATTCGCCGCACCTGATAGAGACGGCGAAGCAGCATAAGAGTGCGGAGAATATTACCTATCACCGGGCTAATGTGCTGGATTTTCTGGAGGAGTTGAAGAAGGATACGAGCGTAAGTCCGAGAAAATATTTGATGAATGATTCTCTGGCGTATTTTGAGTCAAAGGACCTGGAGCAGATATTGCGGTTGATGCTGGAAATATCAGGCAGGGAGTTTGTGTTTTTGATACGGGGTGTGCCGAATGATGAGATAAAGTGGAACTACTATAACACACCGGAGCGCAGACAGTTTTATGACGACCTGCAGGCTAAGGGCGATTTTACCAATGCAGGTATGGGCAAGTGGTGGCGGCCCGCGGAGATACAGGAGGTATGTGATCAACTGCAACTGAAGTGCAAGATGCAGAACCAGGTGCCACCGATATCGAACTACAGGATGGATGTACTGATAACAGGTAAATAAAAGCGAATGGAGCAATTTGACAACTGGCAGCAATTCTGGGATGAGTTCCTCGTAAAACGGTATGGCAAGGAAGAGGTGCAGACAGAGGACGACCTGTACCTGCAGGTGGCACGCACCGTGAACCGCAAGCCAATAGCCAGAGAGGCTTTTGAAGAGATACTGAAACAGATAAGCATAGACCTGGCACTTTCTAAGGACGATGTGCTTGTGGATTTTTGTTGCGGCAATGGATTATTTACGTATGAGTTGAAGGATAAGGTGAAGCAGATAATAGGCATAGATTTTTCGGCGCCGATAATTGATACGGCGAATAAATTTAAGAAGGCAGAGAATATTACTTATTGTTTGGGCAGTGTTGTGGATTATATGAACAGCTTTAAAGAAAGCTGGCCGGGTGTAAAGCCTACCAAGTACCTAATGAATGATTCGCTGGCGTATTTTTCTGTGGCGGATCTGCGAGGCATGCTGGAAGGGATCAAGGCTGTCTCGGATAGGTTTACTTATCTGACAAGAGGTGTGCCGAATGATGAGCTGAAATGGAATTATTATAATACACCGGAGCGCAGGCAATTCTATGCAGACCTGCAGGCAAAGGGCGACCTGACCAATGACGGGCTGGGGAGCTGGTGGAAGCCGGAGGATATAAGGGCGGTCTGTGCGCAACTCGGGCTCAATTGTATTATCCGGAACCAGGAACTGCCTTTATCTAATTACAGAATGGACATAATCGTCAGCAACGCATGAAGCTTGGTGTGATGCAGCCATATATCTTTCCTTACATTGGATATTTCCAGTTGATCAATGCTGTGGACAGGTTTGTGGTGTATGATGATGTGACGTTTATTAAAGGTGGGTGGATAAACCGCAATAAAATATTACTGAACGGAGCGGCACATGTGTTTACCGTGCCGCTGAAGAATGCGAGCTCGTTCGTGACGATTGGGAAGACGGAGATCAATCATGTGCTGTATGATGGGTGGAAGAGTAAATTTCTGAAGACACTGGAGCAGGCATATAGGAAGGCGCCGTATTGTGAGGCAGGATATAGGTTGGTGTCGGGTGTGCTGAATAGTAACGCTGTTACAATTGCTGAGTTGGCAGCGAAGAGTATAAAAGATACCTGCAATTACTTAGGCATTAGCACTGAATTTGTGCTTACAGCCACGCACTATGGTAATAGTAAGCTAAAAGCGGAAGAGCGTGTGAAAGATATTTGCAGGAGAGAAGGAGCGAATACATATATAAATGCAACGGGCGGCAGGGAGCTGTATGATAAAGATGATTTTGAGAAAGCGGGATTGAAACTGCAGTTCATTAAAACGCATAGTATTATTTACCCGCAGTTAGGTAGTGAGTTTGTGCCGTGGTTGTCGATAATAGATGTGGTGATGTTCAATTCGCCGGAAACGATACAAGGGTTTTTAAAGGAATGTAGCTTTGAGTAGCGTAAAGAGCATAGGTGGATATTTTGAGCTGGAAGCGACCAGTGGGAAACACCATTACCATGATACCCCGTTTGCTTTGAAGAATGGCCGGGCGGCGCTACTCTATATTCTTGCACAGATAAAGCCATCGCTTGTTTATATCCCTTATTATACTTGTGATTCGCTGATAGAGCCGTTTAAGGTTAGCGGGGTTGAATACCGATTTTATGAGATAAACGAGCAACTGGAGCCGAGAGGATTGCCTGAATTGAAAGAGGGTGAGTGTTTTTTGTATATTAATTACTTTGGGCTAAAAGGTGCAACGACCGCGTTGCTTTCTGAAAAATATAAGGATAAGCTGATAACAGATGCGACACAGGCGTTCTTTATGAAGGGCGATGGGGTGTCATGGCTATTCAATTCCTGCCGTAAGTTTTTTGGTGTGCCTGATGGGGGGTATGTGTATCCAACGCGAGTTGGGCAGACACATGGAGAGGGATCAGCGCGCGCCGGGCAGACACATGGGTCTGCCCCTACGGGGAAAAATGAAAAATATATTACTACGCATTTATACAAAAGGTTGGAGGGGCAAGCACAGGAAGGTTATCCGTTCTTTCAACAGAATGAGGAGCTGATGGATTGTGAGCTAACGGGAATGAGTGAGTTTAGTGAAAAAGTGCTTGCGGGAGTTGACTACAATGAAGTAAGGAAGAGGCGGCTGGCAAATTTTGGCTATCTGCATGAGCAGTTTGGCAAGATAAATTTGCTGAATATTGAATTGCAAAGCGATGAAGTGCCTATGTGCTATCCCTTGCTTTTGAATAAAAATATAGACAAGAGCCTGCTTTTTAATAAGCATATTTTCATTCCGACATTGTGGGGAGAGGTTTTGGAACGAGTGCATGAGGGGTATGATACAGAAAAGCGAATTGCGTTGAGTTTGCTACCCCTGCCCATCGATCATAGGTATACAACGGCTGATATGGCGTATCTTTCGGAATCATTGAATAACATCCTGTAGCGCGAATGAAGAAAGTAAGTGTCTTCTTAATTACGTACAACCACGAAAAGTACATTGCGCAGGCGATAGAGAGTATTGTTACCCAAAAAACGAATTTTGAGTTTGAGGTGGTGATAGGAGAGGATTTCAGCAAGGATGGTACACGTGCTATTTGTGAGCGGTATGCAGCCCAATATCCAAACATCATTAACCTGTTGCCATCAGACAAGAATTATGGGGCTATGGAAAATGCCATCAGGGTATTTGCGGCATGTACTGGTGAATATGTTGCGCTGTGTGAGGGGGATGATTATTGGATAGACCCATATAAGCTGCAAAAGCAGGTTGATTTCCTGGATACGCACCCGGACTATTCATGGTGCTTTGGTAATATAGAAGTGCTGGATGAGATGAACTGGGGGCTGCCGCGCGACCGGTACTTTCCAACAGTAGAGAAAGAGACCATTACTATAGAAGATATAATACTTACCGATGTGAGCATAGTGCCTACAGCCACGTTGTTCTTCAGGAATATACTACCTAAGCCTTTTCCTGAATTTTACCGTACCACGTTTTCGGGCGACCTGTTTTTGCACCTGTATTTTGCGGATAAAGGGAAGGGTAAGTATTTTAGAGAGCCACTGGCGGTGTACCGCAACCATGAAGGAGGGCTGACCAAGAGCCCGGCGCAGATAGAAAAGACCTATAACAACATTTTTAGTTTCTACATAACCATGAACGAGTATCTTGATTTTAAGTATAATGATCTAATCAAACAAAGGCTGTTTGAAATGACCAAGACGCGCCTTATATATGGCGCCAGGGAAAAGCATGGTATGGAGAAATTCAGGCATTACCTGAAGACCATTCCCGGTTATTTTAAATACTCGAAAAGTCTGAATATTAAGGAGTTGTTGTATTACCACATGATATTATTCTTTCCATCTTTATTGAAGAAGATGAGAAAGTGATGTCTTTATACATGGCAGGCATTTCGGCTAAAGCCTAATTGTGGTTTGTTATCCCCGACCTTTAGGTCGGGCAACTTCTTTCCAAGTAAATTATACGGTCAATATCTTCTTTTCCTTCATTTTGAAGGACTTCTCGTTTATGTCCTTAACTGCCTGGAAATTTCTTTTCTTTAGCTCAACATATGGAGCGGAGCCCGGCAAACCGAAGTAGTAGGATGGAACCTCTCCGGCATCGTGTACCGTGTAGTTGCCTTTGTCAATAATATCAACAGCCTGAACCAGAATTTGCCTGCCAAGCAGCAGGTTCTCGTATTGTATGTCTGCGAAAGTGGTTGAACTGCTATTGAGTGCCTGTTGTTTTACAATAATCCCTGTATCAAGCGTGGCATCTATGAAATGGCAGGTGACACCAATTTTATCTTTAATGCCATAGTACATGCACCAGAATGTTGATTCGATACCCCGAATCTCGGGTGCAATGCCGTGGTGCAGATTGATGGTGGGTGCGATGCTGAAAATATTTTCTTTGAGTATGCCGGATCCTGCCTGTATGATGAGGTCGGGTTTTAGTTCTTTCAGGAATTGCTCACTTGCGGCATCGTTCACTGCATCAGCATAGCCGGTGCGGAACTGTGAGTGATCTATTTGGGGGGTTTCTTTTATTAAGCGGTTATCTATAGCAATAAGGTCGCGGCCAAAATCGAACCTGCCATCATCGAACCGCCACTCGCTGTAGATCTTTTTTAGCCGCTCCATTAAAGAAGGTTGAGGCTGTGGTGCACTCCTGATCTTTAGAAAAGTATAGTTGTGCTGTGGCCTTTGCTTTATGAGATAATGCATATTGAGCAGGCCGGTAGCAGATGGTTGTTCGTTGGTGTAGAAGCAAATGTTCATTCGTGCAGGATCTTGTACATGAGTTTATGTGTATTGCCCATATTGGGATACAGCCCGAACCTGTCGTAAGTGAAATCTCTTTTGCCTGCATCGTTGTAGCGATAATCTACCACAAACTGGTGGGTGATGCCTTCTTTTAAAAGGGTATCGTTGAGTTGCTCTGTATAGGAGCCATCGGGGAAGCCTATGGTGGTGACGGGCTTTTGCGTAACGTCCTCCAGGTATTTTTTTGATATTAGCACTTCTGCTACTGAATCCTCATTAGACAATGAGCCAAGGTTGTTGTGATAAAATCCATGCGAACCTATGGTTATGTTTTTGCTCTGCGCACAGTTGTGTATCTGCTCGTCGGTCATCAGTTGCCAATAGTCATCCAGCTCACGGTTCTTTGTGAAATCGTAGATAGACAGCAGTTGTGTCAGCAGACTATCTTTTTCTGCATAGCCACTGCTTTTGCTGGCGCGTATATATGCCGGGAGTGTTATGCTTTTATCTTTACCAATAAATTCGCCATGCTGCAGGTAAAAGTCGATGTCTCCCAATGAAACCTTACTACCATCCTTACCATGATGCGCTACAATGTCCACGGCATCAGCCCATAGTATTTTTTTTTCTACAGTATTAAGGCCGGTTACAAAGAAGAAAGCATGTATGCCATATTTATCCAGCAAGGGCAGGGCATAGTTGTGGTTGTTGGCATAGCCATCATCAAACGTGAGCATGATGTTGGGGCGCTTTGTGGAGAAGTTGTTATTGATGAGGTCGGTATAGGTAATGATATTGAAGTGTTTTTTGAAAGCAACGAGATGTTTCTCAAAATTGGTGCGGCTATAAAAACGCTGGTTATACTTTGTATCCTCGTGTTTATCTATGCCATGATACATGACAATGATAAAGCTCTTTTGGGTATCTTTTGAGTAGATGCCCTTGCCAATAAGATTATTGGTAACTATCTTTTTTGCCGTGCGTACTTTGGAGAAAATGCTCATGCAATGCCAGTGCGATAAAGGTACAAAAAGGAAGCTTCGCAAAAATTATAATAAATTTACTGTTTATAAAAGATTTTATAGTGCGTAGCGCTGAAACTGGAATTTCAATTAAAATACTCCGATTGTTCCCTTGCGCTCAACGACATGGGAAAATTGCATCTTTATTATTCCCCGTAAATATCAAACCGAGAATAGGAACCGAGCTCTTAACCGCAAACAATAAGACAGTACGTATAACGGGTGTGGCTTTTGATATTAGCATGGGAGAGAATGTATGGGACTGCATCATAAATGGTGATTTGGATGCACTTGAAATAGATGACCTGCTTTTTATGAAAGCTTAAACTAAATACCTGTATTTCTTACTTTTGCTGCCATGAGAGTTTGGGCTTTCCCGTCCTTTTATCCGTACGACTACCCCGGCATGACCAATGCGGGGATTTTTGCCCACAGGCAGTATAAAGGCCTTATCCATCATGGGGCAGAGCTGAAGGTGATAGTGCCGGTGCCATGGAGCCCGCCTGCGCCATTTGCCAGGCTGCACCCTGAATGGGAGAATTTTCATAAGCTGGGGTATCCTAAGAAACGGGAGTACGATGAAGTGACGGTTTATCATCCGCGTGTGGCGAATATGAAGCCTAGCCGGTTTGTAAAGAAGTCTTACACAGAACGATTCATAAATTGCGTAGTGCAATTCTTCAAGGATCAGCGCATAACATTGGAACCCAGGCGCGATATTTTTTACTCGCAGTGGTTGCCGGGATCTTACCTCGTTCAACTGGCTGCGCATAAATTGGGTGTAAAATCTGCTATACTATCCATTGGTGACGATGTGGCACTGTGGCCGCACAGCAGCGAGGAGAATTTCAGGCAGTTCAGGCAGGTGTTTGAAGGGGCGGACCTGAGGTTTGCATGTGCGCATTATTTGGCAAGACAGTCGAACAAGTTGCTGGGCACTGACCTGCCTTATACAATGGTGGGGTGGGGAGTTGACTATAATAATTTCAAACCTGCGACACCGGCTGAAAAGAGCGCACTACGGAAAGAACGAGGTATACCTGATGACAAAGTAGTAGTATTGAATGTTGGGACTGCGAGTGTGCGGAAAGGCTGGCTGGAGCTGTTTGATGCACTGGCAGAAGTGAAGCAGCATAATAACAATTTCCTACTGATAGCGGTATTTGCAGGGGGGCAGGATGTGGATTATGAGGGTGAGGCGAACAACAGGGGACTTGGAGAGCACATACTTATACTGCGCGACCAGCCACCAGCCACCCTAAGTAAACTTTATAACACCGCAGATATCTTCTGCCTGCCATCGCACGCTGAGGGTATGGCCAATGTGGTGATAGAGGGGATGGCCAGCGGGCTGGCGGTTATTACTACTACAGTAGGTGGCCACCCGGAGATAATAGAGAGTGGCGTGAACGGTATGCTTGTGCCCCCGCAGCAAGCCGGAGTACTTGCCGAAAGATTGCAGGAGGTGATCAACGACAGGGCTTTGAGAGAGCGCATGGGAGCAGCGGCGAGGGAGTTCATTGTGAAAAAGTGGGGCAACTTTACAGATAATGCGAAGGTGTTGTATGATAAGTTTGCGGAAGCGCTAAAGGCTTAAGATAAATCCCTATTTTTACCCAGTAATTCCATTTTCATGGCAAAAATACTCATCACCGGCGGAGCCGGCTTTGTTGGCAGCTCGTTAGCAGACAGCCTTTTAAAGGATAAAGATAATTTTGTGGTGCTGGTAGATAATTTTCTTACCGGGTACGAACGGAATATCCCTAAGGCAGATAATTGTGTGTTCATTAAGTGTGACGTGAACAACTACCGCGATATATCGTCGGTGATGGAGCGGTATGGGTTTGATTATGTGTTCCATTATGCGGCTGTGGTGGGGGTGTTGCGTACTATCAATAACCCCAAGATGGTGCTGGATGATGTGTGGGGCATGGAGAACGTTTTCATGCTGAGCAAGAATACGGGTGTGAAGCGTATATTCTTCTCATCGTCATCAGAAGTGTATGGCGAACCTGTGCATTTGCCGCAGCATGAGCATGAAACACCGCTTAACTCAAAATTGCCATATGCGGTCATCAAGAACCTGGGCGAGTGTTTTTGCCGTAC
>JBGAJU010000069.1:0-20372 GCA_044224775.1 Flavipsychrobacter sp. | reverse complement strand
AGCGAGCGGTTGAGGATAAAGAAATTTTTTGCTGAACTGGGGTTACGAATTTACCACACCTCGGTCAGCCCTATCTATTTCTCATTTAAAGAAAAGCCAGAGTATCATATACTGGACAATACTATTAAACTCATCAATTTAAGTGCATGGTCTTATCTGCCCTTTAGCGAGAAGAAAAGCCGGCTACAGGAAGAATTGCTCATTGACCAGCATAGGTATCATGAACGCAAAATGGAGAAATTCGAGAAAAGAAATAATATATATAAGAAAGTCAGGGAGTTATTGTTCATTTCTGTGGCTTTGGCAGTGACATTTCATTTTTTACACGCTGCAAATGATTTACTGCTTCATGGCGGCTTGACAACATGGGACCCCGCATTGTTCCATGCACATTGGTTCGAGCAATCGATCATCTTCGTCTGCATATTTTTCCCGGCCACTATCGCTGCTGCGGAGGCGCTGAAATACTTATATGAATGGGAGAAGATAATTACGCTTGCTTCTGCTATGTCTGCTTATTTTAAGGAAAGAGAGAAGAAATTATCGCACATTCGTACAGAAGAGGAACTGGAAATATTCCTTAATGGTATTAATAAAGATATGCTGATAGAGAATCTTGATTGGGAGAAATATATGCATGATAAAAACGAAGTGCCTACTTAACGTTAGTAAAGTATATGCAAGCAACTACGATAGACCAAGTATTGGCAAGGCTGGAGGCGATCATTGAAGATTGCATAAAGACCAATAACCGGGCCGGTTATTTTGCTGCATTATACTATAAGGTCACAAGGAGTGTTAAGGAAGGGATATTGAGTGGCCGGTTTGAAAATGGCCAAAGAATGGAGCAATTAGATGTACTATTTGCGAACAGGTACCTGGCGGCATATGATCAGTGGAGGGCAGGGCAAAAACCGACAGGGTCGTGGGAGGTAGCATTTACTACAGCTGAGAAAAGAGGAAAGCTTGTTTTGCAACATTTGTTGTTAGGGATGAATGCTCACATTAACCTTGACCTGGGAATTGCAACTGTGGAAACAATGCAAGGTGAGGACATACATCATATCAGTAACGATTTCAACCAGATCAATACGATAATTGCCTCACTTACCTATGAGGTTATGAATGAGATCAACAGGGTATCACCATTGTTATCTTTAATGGGATTGCACGCAACTAACTATAATTCAATACTGATACAATTCAGCATTGGCAATGCCCGCGATGGTGCATGGCGTTTTGCTGAAGAACTGAGCCGAAAGCAAGGTGATAACTATACGAACTGCATAGGGCAACGAGATGAGAATATTAACCAACTAGGGGAGAGCCTTGTACATGCAAATACTTTACTGAAGATCACGTTATGCATCATAAGGTTGTTTGAATGGAAGCGGCCTTCGAAGATCATTGGGGTGTTATATAGTACCAAGAAGGCTTACCTGAAAGCTGCCCAGCTTAAGAAGATGGTGCCTGCTGCCGCGAAATGACCGGTAAAAAGGAAAAACGCAGCCAGTTCGCTATTTTATTCTAAATACTCTTGTTACCTAGAAGAAAGATAGATTTACTTTCTGCGTTTCTCGTTAAATATATTACTAAATGCGTGCCACGAACAACTGCATTTACAGTTGTGCAATTATGATGCTTAAATGTAAATGCATGGGGAACAAAATGCCCACTATATTTTGAAATTATCGGGGAAATGTTCAGGCAGCATTTCTTTTTTTGCTGCGGCTGTAGATATAGCCAACAATTCATCGCAATTAGCTGAACGGTCCATTTCGTTAAAGCTATCCACGGCTTCCTGTGTATAGGATTTAGACATAAGTTTATCGAGGTAGTCTTTGGTAAGCCATGTATTATACCTGAGATAAGATATTATTCCTTTACCGTCACCCGTTACGGTGTCCCCATCAAGATTGCCTATTTCACCGTCAATGGTCCAGGCAACGGGGGAGTTAGAAAGCCATTGTAAAATGATCTGGTTAAACCACGATGCATCCTGCATCAGCATATCCGGTATTTCGGATGCCCATTGAAATTCCTGCAGTGCTGTGATCTCTGTATAATGTTTGTTGTAAATCTTCACACCCGTACCCAGGGAGACGAGCATAAGATTATCGGCCCCCGTTTTCCAGCGGAATGGGAAGCCTTGCAAAGTGGCAACCATCAGTGTTTGTAACGCAGGGTTGTTGGCCATGGTCATGCCACCATCTACAAATGCAGCCTCCTTTGTGCCGCCGCCAACATTCATTACCTGGGGTATGAAATAGGTAGGCGCTGCCGCACTTGCCCTTACTGCTTTCCACAGGGGTATGTCTTTATTGTTGCCGTGCTGGCTGCTGAAGTATTTGCCTAAAGGATGGTTGAGCAATGGCCATGTGCTGTTTGTATCTGCACGTTTGGTTACAATGCACAAGCCGGATTTAAAATCATCGCTGCCCAATGTCCTGTCTTTAAACATCGTTTGCAGTGCTTCTTCGATAGGCCTGGAATCATAATCAGCTTTTGAAAACAGAACGTTCACTATTTTCTGAGCAGCTTTATGAGGAATGACATTCCACTGTGAGTATTTTTTGCCGAAAATTTTATTGATAACGTTGAAATAATTTACCTGGATGTCATCTACCTTCATACCTAACGATATGCATGATGCCAATATGGACCCGGTGCTGGTGCCACCGATAAGATCAAAATAGTCGGACAACACGAAATCAGGTTTGTTGTGCTGCTGTGCAAGAATGGTTTCCAGCCTTTTAAGGTAGCCTAATGTTATAGCTCCACGCACGCCGCCACCATCCAAAGTGAGTATTCTCTTGGGGCCGGGAGCGGTTAAACGTTCAAGTAAAGACATTGATAAAATTTTTGCATCATAAAAGTAGTGTAAAAATGAGTTGTAGCGTATTTATATATGATTTAGCATTATTTATGACCGAAAGGTATTGATAAAGTAATCAGCGCTGTAGTAGATTTGAGCCGTTTTATTTGTAGATTTATCGAAAAGTAAAATACGAAAAAAATATATAGAATGGCGAGCTCTGCAAAAAATAAACTAATGCCAGGCATGGAGTATCCAATGGCAAATGAGCGGGTTTATATAGACCGTATGATAACAGACCTTAAGCGACACCTTGAGGAGATGTATCCTAAGGGCAAAAAAATGCTGAGGCATGCTCACCCTAAGATGCACGGCTACGTTAAAGCTGAATTCACTATTCTAGACTTGATGGATAGTAGTTTAAAGGTGGGTTTATTCAAAGAACCCAGAACTTACCAAGCCTATATACGGTTTTCGAATGGCGAGGCAACTGTTAAGCATGACAGGAAAAAGGATGTGCGTGGGATGGCTATAAAGATCATGGATGTGCCGGGACAAAAATTGCTGAGCGATGCCGATTCGATTGGTGTACAGGATCTTATAATGATTGATAGTGAAACGTTTATGTCGAAAAATATAAAAGAGTTTCATGAAATAATACGTGCGCTTGCCACGGGCAGAACTGCATTGTTATTGTATTTGTTGAACCCGGCGCACTTTTCAACACTGAAAAGACTGTTGAAATTTCAGAAGGAATGTCGGCACGTATTGGACAATAGCTATTATAGTGTAACTCCTTACCTCTTTGGTGAGAACAGGGCTGTGAAATACCATGCCATACCAACAAACAATGGCGCTTTGGGAGGCGGTATGAACAAGGGTGATGAGAACTACCTGAAAACCAATATGATAAATACCTTGTCTGTTAATGATGTGTATTTCGACTTTTATATACAGCTGCAGACAGATGCGAGCAAGATGCTCGTTGAAGACCCGACCATTAAGTGGGAGTCGCCATTTATTAAAGTGGCAACAATAAGAATACCCAAGCAGGAATTTGATACAGAAGAACAGAACAAAGCAGGGGGCGATGCTTCTTTTTCGCCATGGCATAGCCTGGTAGAGCATCGGCCATTGGGCGGGTTCAACAGGGCAAGGAAAGAGATTTATAGTCTTATGGCTGAATTCAGGCGTAAACGTGACTGAGAACGTACCCAAGAATCATTATTTTTGTATATTACTGGAAATTTTTTTGTTATGCAATCACATCAGAACGAACACTTAGTAAAGCAATTCTACAATTATATGCTGGAGGGAGATTATGCTGGTGCAATGGCGCTTGTGGATGAATATGTGGTTTGGATAGAACCAGGTGCTCCGGATGTACCATTCGGGGGGGTGTATAACGGCAGGGATACTAAGGATGGCATTGGCAAAATGTTTGAGTCGGAAGCAAAAACCGTTCAATTAAAACATTTTATTCCCAGAACGTACTTTTCATCGCATAATCTTGTAGTTGTTTTAGGATCAGATTCGGCAACTGTGAAATCTACAGGCAAAACTTATTCTACAGACTGGACCATGTTTTTTACCATTACTGAAGGGAAAATCAGTATGGTGCAAACCTATATGGATACGAACGCAATAGCAAAGGCATTTATTCCCAACTAGGATTACCTTCACCCCTTTATCTCCATGAAACCAGAACTCTAATTATTACGTGCTACGCAAGTGGTGCCGGGAAGTATTTATGCAATGATAAAAAACTTCACACAGGACGACCTGATCTATTTTAGCGATAGTTCCACGATCATTCATGGCAAGGGTGATCAGGATAGGACTACTCCTGTGTGTATGAAAGTGCTTAATGATGAATTCCCTTCTTCTGACCAGTCTTGGTATTTTGAGAATGAATACGAGTTTTCGTACAACGTCAATTGTGGATCGATAAGAAAAGCTACCGGACAAGCGATGATCGAAAATCACCGGGCAATAGTGCTTGATTATATACACGGCACTGACCTGAAACGATACATACAAATCAATAAACTACTGTATGGCGAGTTACTTTCTCTGGCAACGGAGATAGCGTTTGCATTAGCAGAGCTGCATAAAGAGGATGTGATACACAATAATATCAGCCCCGGCAACATCCTTATTCAGAAGGATACGGGTAAGGTATTACTTATTGATCTTCAAATAGCATCGCGCAACAGTCTGAAACTGGAGGATACCAACAACCATATATTAAGAAAGGCTGTTCTTGCGTATGTAGCACCGGAGCAAACGGGCAGGATAAACAGGCTGATAGACTATCGTACAGACCTATACTCGCTGGGTGTTGTGCTATATGAAATGTTTACGGGACAGTTACCGTTTGCGTATACCGACCCTGCAGAGCTCATTTATGCTCACCTGGCGAAGACGCCGACACCACCCCATGAGTTGAATAGCGATATATCGCTGGTGTTATCAGGCATCATTATGAAGCTGCTGGCCAAAAATGCAGAAGACAGGTATCAATCGGCATTGGGGGTTTATCATGATCTTCAATATTGTTTGCTGCATGGCACCGACAGGGCAAGTTCTTTTACAATAGGCCAAAATGATTTTTCGGGTAAGCTCTATATCCATCCGACCTTATACGGTAAGGAAGAGGATCGCAGGAAGGTATTTAAGTTGTTCGAAAATTGTGCGGGTGGTTCGCGTGAGTTGCTTTTTGTTTACGGTTATTCCGGCTGTGGTAAAACCAGTCTGATCAATGAATTACAGAAGCCTGTCAGTGATTGGAAAGGATTTTTTGTAAGTGGAAAGTTTGAGCCTTTTCAACAGGATACGCCATATTCTGCATTCATTCAGGCGTTCAATGAGTTGATCAATTACTTTTTGAAGCAGGATGCACATTTATTAGCCAAGTGGAAAGAGGCGATATTAGAGAAAGTTGGTTCTTTGGGGCAAGTGCTAATAGAACTCTTGCCGGATATAGAGGCGTTGATCGGATCGCAACCTGACCTGCCACATTTGAAGGGTGCTGAGCTGCAAAGCCGTTTTAATTATGTGCTGGGCAATTTTATTAAAGCGATAGCGTGTGAGGAGCATCCGCTTGTAATATTTATCGACGATCTGCAGTGGGCCGACGCGTCGTCACTGAACCTTTTTGACCTCATAATGAGCGACAAAGAGGCTAAGTATATTATGCTGATAGGTGCATACAGGGATAATGAGGTGACCGATGAGCACGCACTAGGTCATCTGCTAAATAAGTTCAAGAAAGAAGATATTCCGTTTCACAAAGTTGAGGTCGTGAACCTTGTGGATACTGATGTGAAGCGAATGATAGATGAGCTGCTGCGCACTAATCAGAATGACTCAGCAGAACTTGCCCAGCTCATCTACACAAAAACACAAGGAAATCCGTTCCATATTCACCGGTTTTTGCAGTCTATCTATGACGAAGGCAATCTTTTCTTTGATTTTGATGAGAAGAAATGGAGGTGGAAAAAAGATGAGATAGTGCAGATGAACGTATCAGGTAACGTTGCCGAACTAATGGAGTCGACCATACGCAAATTGCCTGAGCGGACGATCGATGCACTTAAGGTAGCGGCATGTATAGGTAACAGATTTGACCTGGATAGGTTAGCTATTTCGATGAAGCTTACGGAGGGGACGCTGCAAAATATATTGCAACCGGCACTTGCTGAGGGGCTTGTCATATCTGCCGCGTCGCATTATAAGTTTGCACATGACCGCATACAGCAAACTATTTATAGCCTGATACCTGACGGTATAAAGAAAGAACTACATCTGAATATAGGTAGGGCTTTATCGGCAAGTACACCACCAGAGGAAATTGATGAGCGTATTTTTGATCTTGTTAATCATTGGAACATAGGTGTAGATATACTTGCCGGACAGGATAATAAGGACTTTGTGGCAGATCTGAACCTGCAGGCAGGACGAAAGGCACGGACATCAGCAGCATATGAGCAAGCCTTGCTCTATTTTGAGAAAGGATTGTTGCTGCTGCCGGGGGATTGCTGGCCACGGAATTACAACTTCACATTGCAGTTGTTTGATGAGGCTGCTGAAATTGCGTTCTTGTGCGGTGAGATGGACCGGGTGGAAGAATTGGTGACAATTATTCTTGCTAATGCAAAAGACCTGAATGACAGCATTAAGGGTTATGAGGTAAAAATACAGAAGCTTATAGCCGGCAATCAGCAAAATGAAGCGATAAGCCTTGGGTTGAACCTGCTGCATAAATTCGGGATCAAATTTCCCACGAAGCCCGGTAAACTGGATATAGTTATCGGCTTGATAAAAACGAACATGATGCTTGGCAAAAAGCCATCGTCATTCTTTGAGAACTTACCGCTGATGACAGATCCCGGTAAGCTTGCCGTTTACCGTATACTATCTGAACTACTTTCGGCAGGGTATTTTGCCGCGCCCAATCTTGTACCATTGCTTATATTTAAAATGGTGCAACTATCGGTAAAAGAAGGATTATCCCCCAAATCTCCGTTTGCTTTTGGCGCATTTGGATACATACAAAGTGCGTATATCGGCAAGGTAGACGATGGGATCAATTATGGTAATATATCACTCAATGTTTCTGCGAAACTAAAAACGGACGAGCTGAATGCGCGGTTGTTGATGACCTATTACGTATTTCTCGTGCATTGGAAAATGCGGTTGTCAGACATCAACGAGGAATTGGAGAAGGCATTTAAAAAGGGACTTGAAACAGGTGACAACGAGTACACGACCTACCTGGCACAGAACATTGTTTACAATTCATTCTATTCGGGTGTGCACCTGCAAAAATTGGCAGATAAGGCTGAGTTACTCGACAGGCAGGTTGTAAAATTCAGGCAGGCCCTTACGCTTGTGCGGTTGCGTATTTTCAGTCAGTGTATTGATAATCTTATCAACAAAGCAACTGATTGGGACGTATTGGCAGGCCCTATACTTGATGAGCGAGATGTGAAGTTGGCAGAAACAGCTCAGAATTATTCTTATTTCCAGAATTTGAACCTGCAAAAGCTCGTTCTAGCTATTACTTTCAACATGGACAAAGAAGCGTATGATCACGCCTGTGCTTGTGAAAAATACCAGGAGAGTACAAAAGGATCAGTGCTTGAACCTGTTTTTTATTTTTACCAGGCCCTTGCTATAACCGGTATTTACAGAAATGCAGAGGCTGGTAAAAAATCTGAATTACTAAAGAAACTAAAGGATGCAGTAAAGAAATTGAAAAAATACGAGGTGCTCTGCAAAGAAAATTATGGACATAAACGCATGCTTGTAGAAGCTGAGATGTATGCTGTTCTGGGAGAAGAGATCAAAGCGCGGAATATGTATGATTTCACTATCAAGATCGCTGTAGAGAACCACATGATACAGGATGAAGCCCTTGCATGGGAGCGTACCGGCAAGTTCTATCACGATAAAAAACATGAAAAGGTAGCGCTGTTTTACTTACAGAATGCGCTCAGTGCTTACCAGCGTTGGGGAGCTGAGGCGAAGGTAAAACACATGAATACCTTCTACGATGAACTTAGGAAGACCAACACCGGGCGTGGAGATACATTTACCCTAGATTCAAACGACATTCATAGTGTGGACATAGATATGTCAACGATCGTAAAGGCTTCGACTGCGCTGTCGGGAGAGATCGTTCTTTCGAGGTTGTTGGAGAAGCTGATGAAGATACTTATAGAGAATGCAGGCGCACAACAAGGCTGCCTGATATTGGAAAAGAATGGTGAAAGAGTAATTGAGGCTGAAATAATTGCAGGTGCAGGTGAAATTAGGACGTTGCAATCGATCCCGCTTAATAGTTGCAATACGATAGCCCGTTCGATCGTCAATTATGTTGCGTTGAAGCGGGAGTCTGTATTGCTTGACAGAGCGGTTGAAAGTACCCTGTTCGGAGATGATGAATATATTAAGCAGCAACAGTCGAAATCGATACTGTGTGCGCCTTTGATCAATCAAGGAAAACTTCAGGGTATCATTTATCTTTCTAATGATATCACCGCAGGTGCTTTTACCAAGAAACGGCTGGAATTTATTCGATTGCTTTCCGGGCAGATAGCCATATCGATAGAAAATGCTTTATTTTATGATCAACTTGAACAGCGTGTAGAAGAACGCACACATGAATTGCAGTTGGAAAAGAAAAAGACTGATGATCTGCTCCTCAACATCCTTCCAAAAGAAGTGGCCGACGAACTTAAGAATACCGGTCGATCGAAAGCAAGAAAATATGACCAGGTTACCGTGATGTTCACTGACTTTAGAAATTTTACGCAGCACAGTATGATGCTGGCACCTGAGGAATTGGTTGGAGAAGTGGACCTGTGCTTCAGGGAGTTTGACAAAATTATTAGCAGGCATGGATTGGAAAAGATAAAAACGATCGGGGATGCTTATTTATGTGTTGGGGGCATACCGGATGATCCAAACGGCGCATTGCGTGTCATCAGGGCAGCAATAGAGATGCGTGATTTTATGAACGAGGTTCAGCAAGAGCGATCAAGGAAGGGACAATTGTTCTTTGAGATGAGGATAGGCATCACAACCGGTCCTGTTGTTGCGGGTATAGTTGGAGAAAAAAAGTTTGCTTACGATATATGGGGAGATACTGTGAACACTGCTGCCAGGATGGAGCAAAGCGGAGAAGTAGGAAAGATCAATATTTCAGGGATAACGTACGAACTGGTAAAAGATAAATTTGATTGCACGTACAGGGGCAAGGTATCGGCAAAGAACAAAGGAGAGATAGATATGTATTTTGTTGAAAGGGAGAAGGTTGCTCGAATAACATAGTTGTTAACTGAAAAATATACTCAAGTATTTAGTATGGGAAAGCAAAACGCTATAACGTTGGTGACTCCTGTGATACCAGAAAAACGAGATGAGCTGGAGCGACGGTTGTTGAAGATACGTGGCGATCTGTCGGCCGGAGCTTTCAAGGAGTTTGAAAAGATAGATACACTGCATTATGCACGTTATGTGTTGCTGGATGGTCAACTTACAAATGCAAAAACAAATCTTGTTTTTTCTTCTGACTATGATGGAGACCTGGATGAACATTTGTTGTCCTTTACGACGAATTGCTCAGGTTTAATTGATCATCTGTACGAGTGTTGTGAAGGTTACCCGGATACCGGCAACAGGACAGCACAAACAAGAGAGTTATACCTTAGGAAATGGAATCACAAAGACGAAGCTTTTTATGTTGGCGCACCGGGCAGAACGTTGAAGCAGATAAAGAATGAAAATAGGCTCAGGGATTATATTTGGGAGTATTTAAATCGTGGTAAATGGGATGGTAAAACAGCGAGGCAAGTGCATAATGAGGTGAGAGAGTATGTGATGAAAAATCCGGAATTTGCTTGGGTAAATGAAAAAATAACTATCCCGCAGTTGAAGTGGTGGAACTTTGTGTTGGTTATTTCACTTGCTTTGGTGTTGTTCCCGCTGACTTTGTTGCTTGCACTTGTTGTAGGAATTTGGCTATTAGTGCTGCATTTTAAGTACGAGCGTAAAGACAAACCGCTCGGACTAAAACCGAGCCAGGTAGATGCCGGATTGATCGCGACAATGGAGGAGTATGAAGATCACCAGAACCAAAACCAGTTTACGCAAATAGTAGCCATGAAGCCGGGTTGGATGAGGCTTATTACGATCCGGGCTATACTGCTGTATGGTAAATTTCGTATCAGCAATGAGTTTGTACACGGTGAGCTTATGGGTATTCCAACTATCCATTTTGCGCGCTGGGTGCTTTTGGATGACAAAAAGCAAGTTCTTTTCTTCAGCAATTTTGACGGGAGCTGGCAGCAATACCTTGGTGATTTTATAGATAAGTCTGGCTGGGGCTTGACTGCGATCTTCAGCAATACTATGAATTTCCCTCGTTCGCGTTATCTTTTCTGGGGTGGGGCATATGATGAAGAGCATTTTCTGGCATGGGCGAGGCATACGCAGATAACTACACACGTATGGTACAGTGCCTATCCGCACCTTTCTATTAAAAATGTAACAACCAATTCAATTATAAGGTCAGAACTGATGCGCAACCTGAACGAGCATCAGGCGCAGACTTTCTTACACCGCTTTTAATATACGCGTATGACTAACATAGATTTGTCGGATGTGCAGGGTTTTTTGATCAGTGAATACCCGGATATGCGATACTCCTGTTACATGATGCTGCAGGTTACTGATGCCGCAGCTGCAAAGAACTTTATTAAGAGCATTGTTGCTGATGTGACGCATGCAAAGAGCAGCGAAGATAATAAGTGTCTCAATATTGCATTTACCTCTCCCGGCCTCATGGCGTTAGGTGTAAAGGAGCAAAATCTGACCACTTTTATACGTGAGTATAGAGAGGGTATGGTGACACCTCACAGGCAGCGATTGCTGGGCGACTTCGACTCCAGCGATCCGTCAACATGGGAGTGGGGCGGAACGAGGAATGACGAAGTGCATATGATACTGATGGTTTTTGGTGCGGACAAAGTGAGTACGGAAAATTACTATGAGAACCTTAAGGTACAGTTCAGCGCATCCGGATTAAGGGAGGTTTATAAAATAGATAGCCAGGTGTTGCCGGGGAATAAGGAGCATTTTGGTTTCAGGGATGGTATTTCTCAGCCCTTCATTAAGGGTACGGGTTATAGCGGTAAAGAAAGTGACAACCTGAATGCGGGAGAATTCCTGTTGGGGTATAAGAGTGAGTATAATGTTTACCCGGATAGCCCCCTGATGTTCGAGCCTCAGGGCGATATGGGATTGTTGCATGATGATGATGCAGGATCAGGAAAAAAAGACCTGGGAAAGAATGGTACATTCATGGTTATGCGACAATTGAAACAAGATGTAAAAGGCTACTGGACATTTATTAATGAGAAAACGAAGAATGAGGACGGCTCAGTCAACGAGAAAGAAAGTAAAAAGCTTGCCGCAAAAATGATGGGACGCTGGCCAAGCGGTGCACCTATAGTTAAGTATCCCGAACAGGATCCTGCTGAACAATATCCTGACCGTGCCCCCGAAACGTTCATTAACGATAATGACTTCTTTTATAATGATACGGACCGGCATGGCACGAAGTGTCCATTCGGGGCTCACATACGCAGATTAAACCCGAGAGATAGTTTTGAAGAGAATACGAAGAAAGAATCTATACTGCTTTCCAACAGGCACAGAATGATCAGGAGGGCAAGGTTATATGGAGAACCTTTTATCAGCTCTCCGACAAATTTCACACCCGGTGGAGAAGTTGGTATGTTGTTCACCTGCTTTAATGCAGATATCTCCAGGCAATTTGAATTTGTGCAGTACACGTGGGCTAATTATCCGAAGTTCAAGCAGTTGGTGAATGATCCTGACCCATTTATTGGCGTCAGGGAAAACCCTGCACCGGGAGTACAGCAAGTGTTCACGATACCTGGCACACCGGTTAATAAGTATATCACAGGTATGCAGCGTTTTGTTACGGTAAGAGGCGGGGCCTATTTCTTTTTTCCGTCCATCACCGCGATCAAATACCTGACCACAATATAGGTTGGTTATTAATTAGTTAATCGCGGATTTGTAGTATATGCTGCTATAAAGTAATAGTAGAAAATAGGAAAGAGCGTAGGCAGATTCCCCGGATTTTATTATATTTATTGTTGAACCCCCGGGAATATTTCGGTAAAACGATAACCTATGCTCAGATCTACAGTTAAAGTCCTGTTTACTGTACTGATTCTACTGCCTTCTTTTGTCAAAGGACAAGTAACGGCAAATTTTACTATTGATGATACGGCAGGTTGTGCGCCAATGGTAGTGCATTTTACCAATACGTCAATAGGGGCGACAAGTTATTCGTGGAACCTGGGTAACGGTACCTTATCAACTTTGACAAATGTTTCCGGTGCATACCTTACTGCTGGAACTTATACAATAACGCTTGTGGCATCCAATGGTTCGTCTACAAGTACACGAACGGCTACTATAAGAGTATATGCTTTACCTACAGTTAATTTTACCTCTCCGGATACAACTATATGCCCGGGTGGGTCGGTATCCTTTGCCAGTTCTGTTACTTCGGGGGCCTGGGGAGGGGTGAAGTATACCTGGAATTTCGGCGACGGGCTAACCAGCACGCTGGCTTCCCCGACACACTCTTATGTGTCGCCAGGCAATTATAATGTTACTTTGTTTGCAACAAATGTGAAAGGCTGTATCAACTCAAAGAGTAAGATGCCCTATGTAATTGCCTATACGCCGCCAACATCCGGGTTCACAGTTTCGAACAACCTTTTTTGCCATCCTGTTGGGGTGGCAACATATACCAATACTACTGTAGGTACAGGGCCTATCAACTATTTCTGGAGATTTGGAGATGGTGGAACATCGGTGCTGCCAAACCCTACACGTAATTATACTTCGTCTGGTGTGTTTGATGTGACGCTGAGAGCTACCGATGTTAATGGTTGTATAGACAGCGTTACTTACCCTGGTTTTATTACGGTGGGTAGCCTGGTAGCGTCATTTACGGCACCCACAAATGCTTGCCCTTTTGTGCCGATCACGTTCACTAATACAAGTACGACGCATATTACCAGCCAGTGGGATTTTGGAGACTCAACTATCTCGCCTGATGAAAACCCGGACCACGTTTATTTAAGATCGGGTGTATTTACCGTTACACTTGTAGTATATGATGGTTCTTGCTTTGATACTATCAGGCGAACCATCAATGTTGCCCAACCTTCGGGCAGTTTTACTATTTCACCTGCCCGCCCGTGCGAGCCACCCCGTGTACTGACATTCACTGCTTCGGTACCTTCGGGTTGCAATGTTTCCTGGTCTTCTTTGATTCGTGGCCCGCTGGGTACAGGTACTCCCCTGAATTATAATTTCCCTATTACAACAGTCATGAGTGATACAGTGGGATTTATAGATTCAGTGACCATGTTCATTACAGACGTGCACGGCTGCAAGGATACTGTGGGCAGGCGGGATACTGTTAATTGTCTGAAGATATTCATAATCGGAGGCCCTCATGTGGGCTGTGCGCCGCTCACAGATACTTTGGTGCCAATGCTCCTGTCTACGGTGTACAATCCTTTTTGCGGGTATCCTTGGTATGAATGTGGCTATCCGCCCCCGGAAGCCCCTGTGGTCTCGTTTGCCTATCCATATAGTGCTAGTAGTTATACATGGAACTTTGGCGATGGCACGCCTACATCTACGGCACCCATACCTTACCATACCTATACGTTGGTTGGGGGTGTTTACAATCCTTTTCTCACTGTCGTTACTTCTAACGGTTGTACTGCTTCATCGAGATATATCTTTGGTCCCCAAGTGCGTGTAGGAAGTGTACCGCCAACACCCACCTTTACCATTACCCCTACTCGAATTTGCGCCGGTCAACCGGTTAGATTTAACGCCACAGGAACGGGTACATTTGATGAATTTATGTGGGATTACGGAGACGGGAATGCCGATTCGTTAGCTGCTACTACACATGTGTACACTGTTCCAGGCACCTTCAATGTTGATCTCAGGACGGTTTATAATGGTTGCCGAAGCCTCCTTACTGCGAAGAAAGACACAATTGATTCTCCTAGTGCTGTTATGCATTTTACTTATGATTGTGCTCCGCGGACAAGAGTGACGTTTGTTGACCGGTCATTCGGAGATGACAGCCATTTGTGGCAGTTCGGCGATGGCACAACTTCAACTGTGGCCAATCCTGTACATACATTCGCGTCACTTGGTTTTTACCCGATAACTTTAACTACCTATAATATTGCAAGCGGATGCCGGGATACGAGCACCAAATTTATTGATCTTCGAAGGATAAATATGAGGCTGAAGATCTTTGATAGTACAGTTTGTAAAGGGGTTTCAGATACCTTCTCATTGGATGAAAGCAGTGTCCCGCATTTGGATAGTTCGTGGATCGTGAAGTATAAATGGTATATAGATGGGGTGAAAACTGATTCCCTGATATCTGAGTACAATCACGATACTACAGCATTTACATTTACTACTACGGGGCCACACATCGTTACTGTTATCATTGAGGATAACCATGGTTGCTCTGATACTTTAATGGGTAATGTAATGGTGGCCAAACCTGTAGATAGTTTTGATTTTACGCCGGTTGCAGGTTGTGCGCCGCTTGTGGTCAATTTTTCGGACCGGTCTACGAACACAGCAGGGATAGGGTTTAGCAGCTATTTCTGGAAGTTTGGCGATGGGCATACTTCCACTACAACTACTCCGGCCACAACTCATGTATACACTGCCAATGGAATATACACCGTTAAGCAGATCATCACGGATGTTTTTGGCTGTAAAGATTCTCTGACAAAGCGCACCAGGGTAACTGCCAATAAACCACATGCCGCATTCTCCGCAAATGTTACCACAGTGTGTGCCCGACGAAGTGTTAGATTTACGAATACGACCAGCGGTACTTTCACTTGCTTATGGCTGTTTGGTGACGGAGATACGTCCACTGCAATTTCTCCATCCCATAGCTACGCTGTGCCCGGGGTTTATACAGTGACCCTGATTGTCATTACTTCTGCCGGATGCCGTGATACACTCACAAATCCGGGTTACATAACTGTGAAAGGATTGCCAACACCATCTTTTACCATGGATGATTCGTTCTCTGTTTGCTCTCCATTCACCGTCAATTTTACAAACACAAGTACGGGTGCTACATCCTATTTCTGGACTTTCGGTGATGGTACATCTTCAGTAGTGCCGTCTCCTACTACGGTGTACCTGAGGCCAGGCTACTATCGCGTAAGGTTATTAGCTATCAATTCTTTCTCTTGTTCGGATACCGCGTTCAAGTACGTTACTTTATTTGGGTACACCGGAGGATTTGGGTATACACCGGATCATGGATGTAAGCCATTGTCGGTTGCATTTACGGCAACGGTTTCGGCAATTGCTAGTGCCGTATGGGATTTCAGTGATGGTGTCACGACAACGCCGTCGTTATCCACATCTGCCACACACGTGTATAGTACGACAGGCAGTTTTATTCCAAAATTAATTCTTACAGACAGTGCAGGTTGCACAAGTGCCAGTTTGGGAGCAGATACGATCAAGATAGATAATATTGCTGCCGATTTTATTACCACGCCCAGCCCGGGCTGTGTAGGTTCGCCGCTCACGTTTACTGATACATCAATGCATTATGCACCAGTAACCAATTGGTTGTGGACGTTGGCTCCGGGCTATACAAGCACCGCAAGTGCTCCGGTCTATACCTATACTGCATCGGGAACTCACCCGGTAACATTGTCTATTACGGACGCCTGGGGATGCAATGCTTCCATTACCAAAAGTGTTACAGTTAATACTGTACCGGCAGCTATCAATGGATCGCCCATTGTTTGTATCGGAACGTCTACTGCATTAACAAATACGGTTACCGGAGGATTATGGAGCAGTAGTAATCCACTAATAGCAACTGTAGGGTCCACTGGTGTTGTAACGGGAGTGGCTGTAGGCACGGCAACCATATCATATTCATTAGGTACGGGATGCCTTGCTACAAAAACAGTCACGGTCAATCCCGGTATGTCTGCAATAACTGGCAGCTCGTCTGTTTGCGTTAACGGGACAACCACTTTAACTAATTCATCAAGCGGAGGTGTATGGGCGACAGGCTCACCGCTTATCTGTTCCGTTGGTTCGGTTTCCGGGGTGGTTACGGGCCTGTCATCAGGAGTTGCCACGATCTCTTATACCTATACGGGATGTACTGTCACTAAGTCGATGACAATAAATCCGTTACCAACTTCAATTACCGGTAATGCTCCTGTTTGTGTGGGGGCTTCTGTCGCTCTCGCCAGTACACCTTCAACGGGTACCTGGACCAGCGGTAGTACAGCCACTGCATCGGTGGGGGTTACGAGCGGTGTTGTGACGGGCGCGTCAGCTGGGACGGCAGGAATAACCTATACTTTGACCACCGGATGTAAAGCCGCTACCACTGTAACAGTTAACAACCCTCCATCGCCGATAACAGGAAGTAGTTTTGTTTGTATCGGGGGAACTGCGCCTCAAAGTAGTGCCACGCCCGGTGGCACGTGGAGTAGTAGTAATACGGGTGTTGTTATGGTTAATTCTACCAGTGGAGTTGTGGCAGGTGTTGCTTTGGGTACTGCAGCGATAAGTTATACAGCTGGAGGATGCGCAACAACTAAAACCATGTCAGTTATCGCTTTGCCGAGTGCGATCTATGGTATTGACCATGTTTGCATCGGGCAGACAACAACTCTTTTTGATACTACAGGCAGCGGTACGTGGAGTTCTGCTTCTACTCTGATTGCGACAGTTGGTCCTACCGGCATCGTGACCGGCTCAACTATAGGAAGCACTACTATTACCTATACATTGGGCGGGGGCTGTACGGTTACAACTCCGTTTACGGTAAATCCGCTACCTGCAGCAATATTAGGCAGTGGTAACTTATGTGAGGGTGCTTCTATTACATTAACAGATCCCACACCAGGTGGGGTGTGGAGCAGTGCAGCACCGGGTATTGCCGGCATTGATTCCTTTACGGGTGTTGTGGCCGGTGTTTCAGGCGGTTCTACATTGATCAGCTACACTGTTTCAACGGGTTGTTCAAGAACTATGCCTGTGACGGTGAATGCTGTGCCGCTAATTGCGGGTATCAGGGACATGTGCGCGTGGGGAGACACTATTTATATCTCCAATTCAAATCCCCTGGGATCATATAGCAGTACGGGTGTAATTGTTATGTCGATGGGTGGCGGCGCGGGAAGGGTGATCTCTATGGCGCCCGGAACAACTACAGTGACTTATACATTGCTTACCGGATGTTCACTGACCGATACCATCAGAGTCAACCCTTTACCATCATACATTACCGGCACGATGCACTTATGTGAAGGGTCGGTCACAACCCTGGGCAACGCAACTACCGGCGGGAGATGGGCCAGCTCGAACAGCCTGATCGCCGGAATAGATTCTGTCAGTGGTTTAGTGTACGGATTGTCAGGTGGAAGTGTCAGAATCAGATATACATTGCCCACAGGTTGTAAAACAGACACGCCTTTTGTTGTTACACCTATTCCGTATACCGGAATTATCCTTGGACCAACAAGCTTGTGTGTGGGCCAGACCATAACATTGGTTGACAGCTTTTTGGGAGGTATATGGAGCGCATCTAATGGTGCTGCTACTGTGTCCGGAGGAAATGTTACCGGTGTATACGAAGGGGTAGATACGATCTCCTATGTTATCTCAAATGCATGCGGTTCTTCGGCGTCATCGCATGTAGTTACCATTGTTGATCTGCCATATGCAGGTAACATTGCAGGGCCGGCCGATCTATGTGAAGGGGATACAATTCAACTGACGAACACATCTGTGGGTGGGGCATGGAGCAATTTAAACAGTAATTCTGTTGTTTCCGTTACCGGTTTGGTCGCGGGAATACATGCCGGGACTGATACTATCGTCTATACTGTCACCAATATGTGTGGCGTGGATAAGGCAAAGCATGGTATTACAATTAACCCGTTGCCCGATGCGGGTCTGCTTACCGGCCCTACCGCAGTTTGTCTTGGCGACACCATTATGATCGGTAATATAGTTACGGGTGGTACATTAACCATTTCCAATTCTAATGCAACATTGACCGGTTGGGTAGTGAAAGGTGTTAAGACCGGTTTCGACACGCTAAGCTATTCTGTTACCAACTCGTGTGGTACAGCTACGACGTTGAAGCAGGTAATAGTTGATTCATTGCCATTTGCGGGAAGTATTGCCGGTGCTCATGATCTTTGTGTAGGCGATAGCCTTATATTGACTGCTTCTGCTCCTAATGGATCGTGGAGCGAGGATGGAAGTTCAATATCTATAAGGGGATCTGTAATAGTTACGGGCATCGCTGCAGGTACAGATATGGTCAGTTACAGCATAGGAAATCATTGTGGTACATCTGTAGTTACACAGTCTGTGACCATCAACCCATTACCCGGGGGATTGACTATCGTCAGAGATGGCTATATATTGTCGGTACCTTCCGGTTATGCTGCCTATCAATGGACCTTGAACGGAGTTGCAATTCCCGGCGCTACTAACAATACCTATATGTTCAAGACTACGGGCAACTACGGGATAATTGTAGCTAATGGTTTTGGATGCTCCTTTATATATTCGGATTACAAAATCACAGATTGCAGTGTGGAAGACATACAAGTATTCCCAAATCCAACTGCCGCTAAAGTATTTATTCAATGGTGTCATCCGATCAAAGCTCGCGTAAATGCTATAGATGGTAAGCTCATAAAAGAACTGGTAAACACCAATGAGGCTGACCTTAGTGAATTGCCCAATGGTATTTACTCACTTACTGTATTCGATCTGCAAGGTAACAGGCTGTTGACGAAACGTATTACCTTGGTGCGATAGCTATAAGGTTTTTCTCTATTTCATTCAATTTATCATTATATTTGTAATATAAATTGATGTTATGAGGGTAGGTTTTCTATTATTATGGTTAACTCTTGCATCCGGCCGAATCTTTGCTCAATGCAGTTCAACACCTGTAACGATCACGCAGAAGGGTAATGCAGCATTTGCATTACCAAAGCAATGTATGAGCGCAGTTCATGATGAACTTGGGAAATCATATTTATATGTCGCGGGTAAAGAGAGAGGCTTGCTTATATATGATGTGAGCAATGTTGCCGCTCCATTTGTTGTTGACTCGATCAAAGTGTCTGATATGTTGGGCCTTGAAGCAATGAGTGTGACCCAGGCAGGTAATTACGTGTATGTGGCTTTGGGCAATGTTTTTTCAAAATCGTCTTTGCCCGGAATGGCTATAATTGATGTGGAGTACCCGACCAACCCGGTTTTAAAAGGGGTATGGAAGTACTTTGCGCAGAGTGGTGGTGCGGGTATAGTAAAAGTGGAAGGTAATTATGCTTACCTGGGCGCCATGCGCCGAGGGTTAATGATATTGGATGTCAGCGACAAAATGAACCCCTCATTGGTTTCTGTTTTTAAGCCTTCGATCTCATATCCTAATCCGACCAACCCGGATAGCCTGAAGTATAACGCCCGTGGTATGGCAGTGCGCAATAGTATTGTTTACCTGTGCGATGACGCCGGAGGCTTACGGGTTATTGATGCAACTAATAAATCGACCCCCGTTGAGATCGGGAAATATGCTAACCCTGCGGTTTATAACAGGCCACGGGCCTACAATAATGTGATACTTGATGATACGCTATTGTACGTTGCGGTGGACTATTGCGGTATGGAGGTACTAAGTGTTGCCAATGTAAGTAACATTCGCCTTGTAGGATGGTGGAACCCGTGGCATTGCGAGTCTTTTTCGAATACATGGTTCAACAGCGGGGGGCATACTAACGAAATTCAGTATTCGGGTGGTTGTAAAACGGTATTCTTATCCAGCGGAAAGAGCGAGATAAATGTTGTGAATGTTGCCAATCCGGCGAGTCCTGATTCATGT
>JBGAJU010000068.1:0-20377 GCA_044224775.1 Flavipsychrobacter sp. | reverse complement strand
CGCTAATAAAATACAGCAACTCTTAACAAGGACATTAGATGTAATACAATACTTGAATTGCCATTTGCGATACCTGAACAATACTCTACATACCTCATATCAAGTAACATTACCAAAGCGCCCATGTATTGTAATTTTCCTTCGTTAAAGTATTGCGAGCTTATCACCAAATAGGTTTATATCGCCATTAAATAAAGTATATCGTTGCAATACGTTTGCTTACGGTGGTTTATACTATCGGTTATATTTTCTTCCTACTGCCCAATTTTACTTTTCTACAAATTCAATATTTAGCCTTGCCTATTTTTATTTTTAGACTAATCTAAATATTATTTTAGTTTTGCCTCATGAAATGGCTTCTTCTTCACCTTTGTTTGGCAATTGCGCTTACGTTTTCTGTAAACAGTTGTACTAAAACCCCAGCGGATAATGAAATTCTTGATGGGCCGGTAGAGGGACTTACAGGCGAACAAGGCCAGCGCTTTTTAGCCGGAGATGTCGCATTCAACGATGATATATTCACCAAAGAAAATGGCCTGGGGCCATTGTTCGTTGCTACTTCATGCGGTAGCTGCCACGCAGGCGACGGTAAGGGGCATCCATTTACAACCCTAACCCGGTTTGGGCAGAGCGATGGAAACGGCAACCATTTTTTAAATATGGGTGGCCCGCAATTACAAAGCCGTGCACTGCCCGGATTTAATCCTGAACAAATACCAGCCGGTGCTTCATCAGCTAAATTCATAGCGCCAGCCAATACGGGTCTTGGTTTTATAGAACTGGTATCAGATGCAGATATACTGGCAATGGCTGACCCAAACGATGCAAATAACGATGGCATATCGGGTGTAGCGCATTGGAAAAGTATTCCCGCTTACTTGCCTGAGTTACCGGGTGCTATTGAACAAGGTGGCCAATATATCTGCCGCTTTGGTAAAAAAGCCGGTGCTTATAGCCTGTTGCACCAAACGGCTAATGCCTATAATCAGGATATGGGAGTAAACTCAATCTACGAACCTATAGATGTATATAGCGGATTAGAAGTAGACCCTGAAGTACCCACACAAACCATAAACAATGTGGTGTTTTACCTGCAAACGCTTAAAGCGCCTTTACCGCGTAATACAGAAGATGCCGATGTGCTTGCAGGTAAACAACTGTTTACAAGTGCTGGTTGCGAAAGCTGCCACCGCCAAACATTAAAAACCGGCCATTCACCGGTTAGTGCACTTAGTAATGCAGAGTTTCACCCATACACTGATTTGCTATTGCATGATATGGGACCCGGTTTAGATGATGGCTACACCGAAGGTAATGCCCTTACTTCTGAATGGCGTACACCAGCATTATGGGGGCTTGGACTTTCCCCTAATTCACAGGGCGGCCAATACTACCTTTTGCACGATGGCCGTGCTAATAGCATACATGAAGCGATAATACTTCATGGGGGCGAAGGGGAAAATGCTAAGGGAAATTACCAGCAGTTAACCGACGCTGAGAGAAAACAATTGCTAAAATTTCTTGAGTCGCTGTAAATGAAACGCAAACTATTTATACAACAATGTGGTTTAGCCTGTGCCGGTGGGGCTTTACTCACCACATGGCTACAAAGCTGCGCCACGCAAAACTCTGTTACTGCCGTTTATGCCAATAATAGATTGACTATTCCGCTTACAGCATTTTATAGTGGCAATGCAGACGAAAAGAAATGGAATCGACCAACTATTGTTCGCCACGAGAAAGTTGACTTTCCTATTGTAGTATACCGGTTAAAGGAAAATGAATACCGTGCTTATTTACTGCGTTGCACACACCAGGGCAGTGAGTTGAATGTATATGGCGACCTCATCACGTGCAACGCACATGGAAGCGAATTCGACAATAACGGGCAAGTGTTACAAGGTCCCGCCGAATCGCCTCTGCAATCGTATACGGTCACTGCCGACAATCAAAATGTTTACATAAGAATATGAAGCGTTATATACCTGTATTGATTTTTCTGCTGGCAGCTATGGCTTGTGCTGCACAAAAAAAAGAAAAGCCTAAATGGATACATCGCATTAAGCCGGATACATCCGCTAACGTGATAAACATGGATGCTATTTATAATCGCCCTTTTTTACAGTTTGGCAAGGTGCCGGTGTCGCTGGGAGGATATATTGAAACAAATACATCTTACTTCCGGACTGACGGAGTAAGTGATGGCTGGAGTTTTCAAATACCGAGGCTTACACTCTTTGTATCAGCCAGTATAAAAAACCGCATTAAGTTTTTGACCGAAATAGAGTTTGAAGAGGGTGGCAAAGAAATAAACATAGAATTCGCTTCTATTGACGTAGAGTTTCACCCGCTGGCAAATTTCCGGGCAGGCATATTGATGAATCCAATCGGTTCCTTCAATCAAAACCATGATGGCCCGAAATGGGAGTTTGTAAATCGTCCGCTTTCTTCAACCACTATAATACCTTCTACCTGGAGTTGCGTAGGCATGGGATTCTACGGCAAGTATGCGCGTAACAATTGGGTATGGGCGTATGAAGTTTATGCTACCAACGGTTTTGATGATAAGATAATAAGCAATGGACAAAACCGCACCTGGTTCCCTGCCAGTAAAGATAACGGCGAACGGTTTAATGAAAGCTTTAACGGCTCACCGCTTGTAACAGCAAAAATGGCTATAAAGCAGAGGCAGATAGGCGAATTAGGCATATCGTGGATGGGCGGTGTATACAATAAGTTTAAAGACGATGGCATAGTGCTGGATAGCAAGCGCCGGGCAGATTTGATGGCTATAGATTTTAATACAACCCTGCCTAAAATAAAGACCTATATAAACGCAGAATATGTAATGGCGTTTATAAATGTGCCTAATACTTATTCCCCGCAGTATGGCAGCCGCCAACAGGGTTTTTATGTAGATATTGTTCAACCTGTCCTTAAGCGCCGCATTTTTAGCTGGGATAATTCAACGTTGAGCCTTGCATTTAGAACAGAGTATGTAGATTATAACGTTGGCAGGTTTACCTCTACCGGCGGCAATATAGCCGACCATGTTATTGCTATATCGCCGGCAATAAGTTTCAGGCCGTTTTCTCAAACTGTATTGCGCCTTAATTATCGTTACGAGTGGCGCACTGACCTCATAGGCAATCCGCCATCGCAAACAATGGGCTTTCAGTTAGGTATTAGTTCATACTTTTAATTCTTGGTTTAGGAAAAAACTATACATTTGAAATAGTGAAACAGTTTTTGTGTATCCTTCTTGCTTTCTACTGCTTGAGTATATCGGCACTTCCGTGCAGTGATGCCTGTTATAGCCATGAGCATGATACGCCAGTAACCATGCAACAGGCGAACAGCCACCACCAGGAAGAGCATGACCAATGTTCGCCCTTTTGTTACTGTGCCTGCTGCTCAACAGTTGCTTTAGTTACTCAAACAGTTAATTTTTGTTTCAACGAAACATTTTCAGCAGGTGTAAATATCACCGCACCTGATAATAACTTACCAGATATGAGTTTTGCTATCTGGCAGCCTCCCAAACTCGGTTAAGAACACCCTTTTTATTTAAAGCTTTAGCCATGCTGTTCCCACAGCCATGGTTAGTCATGTTCATTTAACCGATAATCCATGTTAGATAAGATAATTGCGTTTAGCATCAAGAATAAATTTATTGTAGGCATGTGTACCCTGGGTTTGATTGCCTGGGGTAGCTGGAGCGCCACGCGCCTGGCTATAGATGCCGTGCCCGACATTACAAACAACCAGGTGCAAATAATTACTTCCTGTCCCACACTTGCAGGGCAAGAAGTAGAGCAATTGGTTACTTACCCCATTGAGCAAAGTATAGCCAACCTACCGGACCTTATTGAACTCAGAAGTATTTCAAGGTTTGGGCTATCCGTAATAACTGTAGTATTCGATGACAATGTAGATATATACTTCGCCCGACAATTGATACTGGAACGTCTAAAGGCAGCACAGGATAAAATACCCCCGGGCGCGGGAACGCCGGAACTGGCACCGGTCAGCACCGGCCTTGGTGAAGTGTATCAATACGTCATTCACCCAAAGAAAGGCAGTGAAGATAAATACACAGCTATGGAACTGCGCACTATGCAGGACTGGATAGTTGCGCGCCAACTTTACGGCACACCGGGCATTGCAGAAGTAAACAGCTTTGGAGGCCAGCTCAAACAGTATGAGGTAGTGATAAGCCCAAATAGGCTTATTGCGATGGATATAACTATTCCCGAAATATTTACCGCTCTTGAAAAGAATAATGAAAACACGGGAGGGGCCTATATTGATAAACGTCCTAAAGCATATTTTATACGGGGTGTAGGCCTCATTAGCTCCTTTGATGATATAAAAAATATCGTTGTGAAAGCCAATCCCAATGGCATTCCTATTTTGATTAAAGATGTAGGCGAAGTGAGATTCGGAAGCGCTATCCGTTATGGTGCCATGACCTATAACGGCGAGGTAGATGCTGTAGGTGGTGTTGTAATGATGCTGAAAGGTGCCAATAGCGGAGATGTAGTAGAGCGGGTAAAAGCAAAGATGGCTACTATTCAAAAATCTTTGCCGAAAGATGTAATCATAGAACCGTTCTTAGATAGAACTGATTTGATAAAGAGAGCAATCAAAACAGTTGAAACAAACCTTATAGAAGGAGCGCTCATTGTAATTTTTGTTTTGGTTCTCTTTCTCGGAAATTTCCGGGCTGGTCTTATCGTTGCCTCTGCCATACCCCTGGCTATGCTTTTTGCACTTGGCATGATGAACCTGTTTGGTGTAAGCGCTAATCTGATGAGCCTGGGTGCCATAGATTTTGGATTGATAGTAGATGGAGCGGTAATCATAGTAGAGGCAACAATGCACCATTTAGCTTTAAGAAGTAATTCAGGAACACTTACCAGGGAAGAAATGGATAAAGAAGTTTATACGGCTTCATCGCGCATAAGAAACAGTGCGGCGTTTGGGGAAATAATAATTCTTATCGTTTACCTGCCGATTCTTACGCTTGTGGGTATCGAAGGGAAAATGTTCAGGCCTATGGCGCAAACGGTATCATTTGCCATCATCGGCGCTTTCATTCTTTCGCTTACTTATATACCAATGATGTCGGCACTATTTTTAAGCCGAACTATCTCTCATAAACGCACTATCAGCGACCGAATGATGGACTTCTTCCAAAGAGGGTATGCACCTTTGCTGGATAAGGCTGTCCGTTTTCGAATCGCTGTGGTTAGTGTTACTGTAGCACTATTTGCAGTGGCAGTTGTTCTCTTTACTCAAATGGGGGGTGAGTTTATCCCAACATTACAAGAAGGTGACTTTGCATTCCATTGCATTTTGCCACAAGGCACTTCTCTATCCCAAAGTATTGAAACCTCTATGCAGGCTTCCAGGATTGCTAAAGAAATACCAGAGGTAAAAATGGTGGTAGGAAAAACAGGTGCCGCAGAAGTGCCGACCGACCCAATGCCACCGGAGGCGACAGATTTGATGATTATTCTGAAAAATCCGGATGAATGGAAGCGCGACATTACTTATGATGAACTTGCTGAAGAAATAGAAGAAAAGCTAAGCGTAATACCGGGAGTATTTTTTGAAAAAAACCAACCTATACAAATGCGATTCAACGAACTAATGACAGGCATCCGGCAGGATGTAGCCGTGAAAGTTTTTGGCGAGAACTTAGATACCCTATTGAACTATGCTAACCAGGTTGCAAAGGTGGTTCAGAAAGTTGAAGGTGCCACGCAACCGATGGTAGAAAGAGTAGAAGGGCTGCCTCAGATAGTTATACGTTACAACCGTTCACAAATTGCAGGATATGGATTGAACATAGAAGACATTAACCACATAGTAAGCACCGCGTTTGCAGGCGGTAAGGCTGGTGTGGTATTTGAAAACGAGCGCCGGTTTGATTTGGTGGTGCGGCTTGATAGCTCTAACCGCAGCAGCATGGAAGACCTTGAGCAATTATTCATACCTACCGGTAAGGGCGTTCAAATTCCCCTATCACAGGTGGCTGAAATAAAAATGGAGCTTGGGCCTGCCCAGATAAGCCGTGAAGATGGTAAGCGCAGGATAGTTGTAGGGTTCAACGTGCGCGACCGCGACGTGGAGAGTGTTGTTACTGACATTCAGAAAAAACTAAATGCAGAGGTTAAACTACCCGAAGGCTATTACTTCACTTATGGTGGAACGTTTGAAAATCTGAAAGCTGCATCAAGGCGGTTAATGATTGCGGTGCCGGTAGCTTTACTGCTGATATTCCTGTTGCTTTATTTTACTTTTTTATCTGTAAAGCAGGCGGTGCTTATCTATACAGCTATTCCTATGGCTGCCATAGGCGGTGTATTTGCGCTTTTGCTTCGCGGTATGCCGTTCAGCATTTCGGCGGGCGTTGGGTTCATTGCGCTGTTCGGTGTGGCAGTGCTTAACGGCATTGTACTTATAAGCACATTTAATCAGCTAGAAGTGGATGGTGTGACGGACGTTATCGAACGTATAAAACAAGGAACCAGGATGCGACTGCGGCCGGTGTTAATGACGGCAACGGTGGCATCTTTAGGGTTCTTTCCAATGGCCCTGTCTCATGGTGCTGGAGCAGAAGTGCAAAAACCATTGGCGACCGTTGTAATTGGCGGGCTTGTTACAGCTACATTTTTGACACTGTTTGTGCTTCCTCTGCTCTATTTATTTTTCTCATCTGCTAAGATTAAGGTATCAAAAGGTATTGCTACGTTATTCATAATTGCACTAACGGCATTACACGTAAACGCACAAAGCCCTAAAGCTATCTCTGTGGACGAGGCGGTATCGCTGGCGCTAAAAAATAATTTAGCAATACAAGCACAGCAGTTAAATGTCCAGTCGGCGCAAGCGCTAAAAAAATCTGTATTTGAGTTGCCCAAAACCGGTGTTACTGTTCAGTATGGGCAATACAACAGTATCAATCAGGATTTAGGTTTTCAGTTATCGCAAACAATTCCTTTTCCTGGTATTTATACCGCACAGGCGGGATTATATAAGGCACAATTACAAGGCAGCCAGATTAAGAAACAGGCCACAGTAAACGAAGTAACAGCGCAGGTAAAATCGCTTTATTAGCAGCATATATATCTTTTGCAAAACAGGCAGGTATTGTTGCAGTTAGACAGCGCCTATGGCAATTTTGCAAATGCTGCCGCCTTGCGGTACAACACCGGCGAAACTAACCTGCTTGAAAAAACATCTGCCGAAGCAAAGCAGGGACTTTTGAAAATTCAGTTACGGCAGAATGAGGCAGAGATTTCTGAAACATATAACCTGCTCAAAGCAATGCTCAATACGCAGGAGGATTTCAGTATACTGTCATCCGCATCTAACGAACCGTTGGTGTTTTCAGGAATACCTGATACAGCAAAACTAAACAGCAACCCATCACTGCAACTGCTTTACCAAAACGTTGCAGTAGCGCAGCAAAACAAAAAGGTCGAGACAGCTCAGGCTATGCCTGACTTTTCTATTGGTTATTTTAACCAATCGCTTACCGGTGTTCAAAGTATAAATGGGCAGGATGTTTACTTTGACAGAAACAAGCGTTTTCAGGGCTTAACGGCCGGTATTGCTGTTCCGCTTACTTTTATGAGTAATGCATCTAAAGTAAAATCACTGGAACTGCAAAAGCAGGTAATGCAGAAAGAAGCAGACAACGGCAAACTGCTTCTACATGCACAACTTCAAAATGCTATTACCCAGTATAACCAGCAATTGGCCCAATACAACTTTTACAGAAACTCCAACCTCAACAATTCTACTGTCATTATCAATACGGCTAACCTTAACTATCGCAGTGGCAATATTGCTTATATGGAATATCTGCAAGCCCTGCAGACAGCGAGCGATATTCAGTTGGGTTATCTACAGACTATTAACCAGCTTAATCAAAGTGTTATCACCATTAACCTCATCATCAATAAATAATCATGAAATATCAAATTATAAAATCAAAATACTTGCTTCTGTTTTTTGCAATTGCAGTCTTTGCCACTCTGCAATCATGCGGCAGTAAAAGCAGCACGGCTCCGGAGCAAGGTGAAGAAGAACACCACGAACATGAAAACACAAACACCGTAAGCCTTACCGCAGAACAAATGAAGTCCATAAAAATTCTGCTTGGTGGAATTGAGAAGAAACAACTTACTGCCTCTATAAAAGCCAATGGTATTTTGCGCGTTCCTAACCAAAACCGTGCAAGTGCTACCACACTGGCCGGTGGTGTTATTAAATCTATTCTTGTGCAGACAGGTAATACGATTCGCAAAGGACAGGCCATCGCCACCATCAGTAATACGACTTTTATCTCACTGCAAGAGGAATACCTGAATGTAACATCCAAAGCAAGCCTTGCCGAACTGGAATTAAAGAGGCAGCAGGATTTGCAGCAAGGCAATGCAGGCGCATTGAAAACGTTGCAACAGGCAGATACAGAGTTGAAAACACTGAAAGCAAGAAAGTCCAGTCTGCAAAAGCAATTAGAACTAATAGGCATTAACGCGCAGGCGCTTACACCGGAAACCATTCAATCTGTAATAAGCATTACCAGTCCGATTGATGGTTCCGTTAGCGACGTAAAGGTTAACATTGGCAGTTATCTTGATGCCAATACATCGGTAGCTGAAATAATAGACAACAGCCAATTACACCTTGATTTATACGTGTATGAAAAAGACCTGGCTAAACTTAAAGTAGGACAAACCATCCATTTTACGCTTACCAATAACCCTGGCAAGGAATATGATGCCGATGTATATGCCATTAGCAATACTTTCGAGAATAACACCAAGGCAATTGCTGTGCACGCTAATGTTAAGGGCAATAAACAAGGCTTAATAGACGGAATGAATATCACCGCCCTTGTCAGCCTTGAAAATGCCACGGTAGATGCTGTTCCGGTAGATGCAGTAGTTAACCACGAGGGACAGGACTATATTTTTATAGTTACTGATGCACATGGCGAAGCTGAACATCACGAAGAAAAAGAAGCCGGAGAACACCAGCATGATAAACATGGCCACGAGCATTTAGAAAAGCCACAGCAACCGGTTGAAAATGAAACATTTTTCGAAAGAATACCTGTGCGTAAAGGTACCACAGATGTAGGGTATAGCGAGGTTACACTATTGAAGGATATACCTGCCGATGCAAAGATTGTAACGAATGGAGCATTTTTTGTGTTAGCTAAGATGACTAACCAGGGGGAAGCTCATGAACATTAAACCATCAAATTAAACGATATGGGTATAGAATTAGAATTAGGGGTATTGCTTATACTTCAAACAATCCTGATAAAGCTGTTTGCTCCGTTTGAACTGGAAGCGCCTATTGTGCCACGACTTCTGGGTTGGTTTGCTATTGATGCACTAACGCTAGGACTATATTACTTAGTGGGGCATTGGGCTCTTATAGCGCCTATGGTGCCTATTAGTGCCGGTACGATATTCCATATTGCTTGGTGTAAAAAGCATGGCATACATCCGCTTAAAGCAACGCCACGTAAAAAGTATTACGAATTGCGCGGATGGAAACTGAATGATTAACTCTTTAAAAATAAAATATGAAACTTCCTTTTCATGATAAGAAATTTGTAACGCTATTAGCTGCTATCCTTGTGGTTGTAGTGCTCGAAATTCTCTCTCTCGCGGGTATACATATCCCGATGCCCTATGCCCCGTTCGTATTCGGCGCGTTCATTCTTGGTATAGGATACGAGGTGATATGGCACGGTATAAAGGCATTATTTACGCTGAACTTTGGCAGCATAAATCTCTTAATGGTTATCGCCTGCATAGGCGCTTTTTATTTGGGCGAATATCCTGAAGCGGCGGTTGTTATAGTTCTGTATGTATTAGGTGAACGACTGGAAGAAATCGGAATTGAAAACAGCAAGTCCGCATTGGATGAATTAGTAGCTAAATCTCCAAAGACCGCGCTTATTAAAGGCCAGAGCAGTGAAACGGCAATTGACAAGATACCGGTTGGTAGCATATTGCAGGTTAAGCCACACGACCTTATTCCTATGGATGGTGTAGTCACAACGGGAGAATCTGCTGTAGACGAAGCTGCTATAACGGGCGAACCAATACCTAAAGACAAATCGGTTGGAGATACGGTGTTTGCCGGTACGCTTAACAAGAGCGGTTTTGTTGAGATCAAAACCACAAAGCTTTCTGCGGATACAACATTTTCAAAGATTGTTCAGCTAACATTTGAGGCGGCAACCAACAAAAGCGATTCGCAAAAATTCATCCAGCGTTTTGCGAAAATCTATACACCTATAATTATAGCTTTAGCTGTTGGCCTGGTAATAGTGCCAGTGGTATTGTTGAAACAGGATTTTAATCAGTGGCTTCAGCAAGCAATTACATTGTTAGTTATTGCTTGTCCATGTGCGCTCGTTATCAGCACGCCGGTAGCAATCTATGCTGCTATAGGAAACGCCTCATCGAAAGGAGTATTAGTAAAGGGAGGTAAATATATCGAAGCAATAAGTGAGGTAAAAGCTATTTGTCTGGATAAGACACGCACCATTACCTACGGCAATCCTGTAGTAAGCGACGTAATACCACTGAACGGAACAAGCCACGAAGAACTGTTGGCCTGTAGCGCAGGAGCCGAAATTTTCAGCGAACATCCGCTGGCACAAGCAATTGTTGATGAAGCAAAAAAAGAAGGTTACAATATTCATCAAGTCGAAAAGTTTGAAAGTATTGCTGGCAAAGGGGCGACAGCACGGTGCCTTGTATGTGAGGATGAAACTATTTTGATTGGTAAACTAAATTTTATCAAAGAACATCAACCTGTAAGTGTGGAAGCGGAAGAAACAGTGAAAAAACTATCCGCACAGGGTAAGACAAGCGTAGTAGTAAGCTTTGGAGATGGGGTGGCCGGTATAATAGGTTTGACTGATGAAATAAAGCCGGATAGTATTGATGCCTTAAAGCAATTAAAAGAACTCGGCATTCATCTCATTATGCTTACGGGAGATTCGGAGCAATCAGCAAAGTTTGTTGGCGACCAAGTTGGCATTGAAAAAATATACGGTGGGCTTTTACCCGAGGACAAATCGCAACGAATGACTGAAGTATTAGCACAATATCAGAAAGTGGCAATGGTTGGCGATGGCGTGAATGATGCTCCGGCTCTTGCTAAAGCAACAGTTGGTATTGCAATGGGTGCTGCCGGAAGCGATACTGCTATTGAAACAGCGAACATTGCGTTAATGAACGACAAACTTTCACTCATTCCTTTTCTTATACGTTTAGGCAAAAAAACAGTAACAACTATTCGCTTCAACACCACAGCTGCTATACTAATTAAGCTCATATTCATAACCCTTGCATTCCTGGGATTTAGCAACCTCGTCTTGGCTATTGCTGCTGACGTAGGAGTAACAGTAATAGTTATCCTCATAAGCCTGCGTTTGATGAATTTTGAAAATGGTCAAGTGAAGATTGCGATGCCTGCATACAAACCTTCGTTTGGAGAACTTAAAGGCAAGAGCAAAGAGTGCTGCGACAATTGCTAATTATTAACCAAGAAAAGATATATTATGAAAGTAACCGGTGCTATGAAAATTATTGCTTTTTTATGCACTACTGCCATTCTCGCTTTAGGCTATATTGCCTTTGGCTTTTGGACTGCTCTCATTTTTACTTTTGGTTTTCTCGGAGGCTTTTTAATCTGGATATTTACTACCCGTCAAGTCCCCTTCCAACAATTTAAAGTGGCATACTGGCTAACGCTTGTGTTGTTCGTTCTCCACAGGGTAGAAGAGAAGGTAATGGGATTCTTTGCAAAACTTGCAGCGATTACCGGCGTTACAACGCCTGAAATTACCTCTGTTCCCGTAATACTTCTTGTGCTGGCATCTGTAGGAGCTTGGCTCTCAATTCCGATTCTGGTAAAACGCAATTATGCTTTTGGCTACTATTTGGCGTGGACTTTTTTTGCCTCAATGGGCATTACCGAATTAGCACACTTTGTATTCCCTTTATTCCTCAAAGTACCCTACCGGTATTTTCCCGGGATGGCAAGCGTTGTAGTGCTTGCGCCAGCTGCCTGGTGGGGAATGTATAGATTATTACAAACACCAAAGGAAATTTAATTTTGCAGATCAACAATCATTTATGAAAATTCATACGGCCATACCACCATCATTAAGACCTTTTTTTGAAAAAGAGCTGCAAGATGCGGCAGCTGCATTTTCCCAAAGCGACCTTGTCGGCAGCTGGCGGCACCTCGAACGAGCACATGTAATCGGCCAGCCTTATCCATATGAACATACATTGGTGCATTGGAAAATGCTTATGTTTGGCATCAAGGTTAAAAACATCAGGGAAATCATAGGGCAAATTCCCCGGTTACTGGTAGGTGGCGTTAAGTCATTTGTAGGAGAAATACCAGTTGGAAATACAGGAGGTGCTAATGTGCCTGGCTTAAAACCGATGGAAATACCCATGGACTTATTATTTATCATACAAAACAATTCAAAATGAAAAATGCAATTCTAATCGTAGCCTTTATTATGGCTACTATGTTCGCTAATGCAAAAGGCGGAGAAACAAAGACTGTTACTATCAAAACACAAATTTACTGTAGCCACTGCCTACAGTGCGGTAGTTGCGGTGCTAACATCAACGACCATATCCGCGAAGGAAAAGGGATTAAAAAAGTAGCGGTTGACCCAAAGGCTAAAACACAGTCCCCGCTTCATTATCGTTACCGATAGCGAATCGCTTCTGGCAGTAGATACAAAAACCAACGAGGGTCTCGACATTCCTATTCCTGACCTTCCCAAGCATACCGATTTCTTTTTGCCGTTGGCGGGCATGGAGAAGACACAGCACCAAAACGAAAACCCTGCTGATATTAAGGCGGCAGGTAAAATGGCAAAGCTGTTTGATGAGATAAAGAAGGATAACCCTACGCATTCCGCAGCCGAAGTTCATAATCTCAATGTTTTCCTTTCGCGTTTGCTCTTCTGTTTCTTTGCGGAGGACACTGGCATATTTGAAGAAACTCAATTTACTAATGCTATTGGCAGTCATACACAGGAAGACGGCAGCGACCTCAACACATATCTCGATACGCTTTTTGAAGTATTAAATACAGACACCAAAAACCGGAAGAAACTTCCAGCATATCTCACCGCATTTCCTTATGTAAATGGCGGTTTGTTTCGTAACAAGCACGAAGCGCCAGTTTTCAATCGGAAGAGCCGGGCAACAATAATTGAGTGCGGTAGTTTGCAGTGGAAAGATATTCACCCTGACATTTTCGGTTCCATGTTTCAGGCGGTTATTAAACCCGAAGAGCGCGGAGAAAAAGGAATGCACTACACCAGCGTTCCCAACATACTGAAGGTAATAAAACCGCTTTTCTTAGATGAACTTTCTGAAGAGTTGGAAGCTGGCAAATACGAACCCAAGCGTTTACTCAATCTGTTAGACCGCATTGGCAAAATAAAAATCTTCGACCCTGCCTGCGGGAGTGGTAACTTCCTGATCATTGCCTACAAAGAATTACGGGTGCTTGAGATAAAAATTCTGCAACAGCTACAAGAATTACAAAAAGCTGTGTCCGGGTTTGAGCCAAAACAATTAGAACTTATACCGAAAGCACAGTTGTCACTTGCTTCACAATTCCAACTCGAAATGTTTTCACGCATCGAGTTATCAAGCTTTTACGGCATTGAGTTAGACGACTTCGCTCATGAGGTTGCCGTTCTATCCCTTTGGTTAGCACAGCACCAAATGAACATGAAGTTCAAAGAGATATTGGGCACGGCCAACCCAACCTTGCCTTTGCGTGCGGGTGGTAATATTATAATTGGAAATGCAACTCGTCTAGATTGGGCGACTGTTTGCACCGTAGATAGTAATGAAGTATTCATTTTAGGCAACCCACCTTATCTGGGTTCTTTTCTTCAAACTAAGGGCCAAAAGCAAGATTTGGCTTTGGTTTGTGATGGTTTTAAATCTTATAAAGACTTGGATTATATCGCATGTTGGTTCATAAAAGCAGCGGAATACATTCAGAATAGCGAAGCGAAGTTTGCCTTTGTTACTACAAACTCTATTTGTCAAGGGGAACAAGTCATTTTGCTATGGCCTTATATACTATCAAAAGGGCTTGAGATTTTCTTTGCTTATGAATCTTTTAAATGGGTAAACAGTGCAAAAAATAACGCTGGTGTTTATTGCACTATTATAGGTATAAGAAATATCCACTCAGGACTTAAAAAAATATTTACAGAGAAACTTTTTCAAACAGTCGATAACATCAACCCTTATTTATCATCCGGTAGCAGCGTATTCATTGCAAAGAGGATGAAACCTTTATCTATGATACCAACTATGAGTTATGGGAGTAAAGTTGTAGACAATGGTCATTTAATATTTACGTCAGAAGAAAAAAGCGAGCTGCTAAAACTTTATCCAAATGCAATTGACCTTTTCAAACGATTTGCTGGTTCTGCGGAATTTATTAGAGGTTTAGAAAGATGGATTCTATACTTAAATGAGAATAACTTGGAGTTCGCAAAAGGGATACCACCAATATTAAAAAGACTTCAATTAGTAAAGTCATTCAGGGCAAAAAGTTCTGAAGAGAGCACTAGGGAAATGGCTAACAGTCCTCATAAGTTTTATTACTCAGTGCATAGCAATTCAAATTCCATAATCATTCCAAGAACTTCCTCTGAAAGGAGGAGATATATTCCAATGGGATTTTTGAATGGTGATACAATCGTTTCAGATGCAGCCAGTGTAATTTTCAATTCTGAATATTGGATTTTTTCAATACTTACTTCCCGTATTCATATGGTATGGGTAAGTGCTGTTGCAGGTAGATTGAAAACTGATTATCGTTATTCATCTCAGTTGTGTTACAATACTTTTCCTTTCCCCGAAATCAATCCAACCCAAAAGCACGAACTTGAACGACATGTGTATCGCATATTAGAAGAAAGAGAAAAACACAGCGAAAAAACTTTATCCCAAATGTATGACCCCGATAAAATGCCACAGGGTTTAAAAGAAGCTCACCAAGAATTAGACCTTGCTGTAGAACGCTGCTACCGTAGCAAACCCTTTGATACTGATGAAGAGCGTTTAGCATATTTGTTTAAACTTTACGAGCAAATGATAGTGTCCGAAAAGTCAAGAGGAACATTGTTTGAAGTAGCACCTAAACCAAAAAAGAAAAAGAAAACCCATGCCTGATTTAGTCCACGTCACCTATGCCCAAACAGGGCAAAGCTCAAGCATAGATAGTTTGGGTATGCGCGAAATGCAACAAAAAGCATTTACCGTGCGCGATGCGCAATACATTTTGCTCAAAGCCCCCCCAGCTTCGGGTAAATCACGCGCGTTAATGTTTATTGCCTTAGACAAATTGGTGAATCAAAAAATCAAAAAAGTAATAGTTGCCGTTCCCGAAAAATCAATTGGTGGTTCATTTGAAAAAACCAATCTCAAAGGCTTCGGCTTTTTCGCTAATTGGGAACCAAAGGACGAATACAACCTTTGCACACCAGGCTCTGATGGCAGCAAAAGTAAGGTGCAAGCGTTTAAAAACTTTCTTGATGGCGATGAGAAAATTCTCATCTGCACTCATGCCACGTTCCGCTTTGCAGTTGAAGAATTGGACGAGACAAAATTCAATGACACTCTTTTAGCCATTGATGAGTTTCACCACGTTTCCGCCGATGGAGATAGCCGTTTAGGAGAATTGTTGCGTAGCATCATGGAAAAATCAAACGCTCATGTAATCGCCATGACTGGCTCTTACTTTAGAGGCGACAGTGTTCCGGTGCTCCGTCCCGAAGATGAGGCCAAATTCACGAATGTCACTTACAACTACTACGAACAACTTAACGGTTATACCTATCTTAAATCTTTAGGTATTGGCTACCATTTTTACCAGGGTAGATACACTTCTGCCATCAACGAAATTTTAGATACCGATAAAAAAACAATCCTGCACATTCCCAATGTCAATTCCGGTGAATCTACAAAAGACAAACACAAGGAAGTTGATACCATTTTAGATAGTATTGGTGAAGTAAAAAAGGTTGACCCGGCCACAGGAATAATTTTTCTCAAACGCCATAAAGACGGCAAGATTCTCAAAGTGGCTGATTTGGTAAATGACGATCCAAGAACCAGAGATAAAGTGGTGGACTATCTACGCAGCATAAAAAAAGTTGATGATTTGGATTTGCTGATTGCGTTAGGCATGGCAAAAGAAGGTTTTGACTGGCCATTTTGCGAACATGCACTCACCGTTGGCTATAGAGGTTCGCTAACCGAAATTATCCAAATAATAGGCAGGGCAACACGCGATAGTAGCAACAAAAAACATGCACAGTTTACTAACCTCATTGCTCAACCCGATGCACAGGACAGCGAAGTAAAAGTAGCGGTCAACAATATGCTAAAGGCAATCACAGCTTCGCTGTTGATGGAGCAGGTGCTTGCCCCCAACTTCAAATTCAAAACCAAGTTGTCCGATGATGACAAGGCAGAAAAAGGGGAAATAAAAATCAGAGGCTTTAAAACACCAAGTTCAAAAAGAGTGCAGGACATTATTGATACCGACCTGAACGATTTAAAAGCTACCATCTTACAGGATGATACAATGTTGAAAGCAATGCCTGGCAATGTTGAACCCGAGGTTATCAATAAAGTTCTGATTCCTAAAATCATTCAGGTAAAATATCCTGATTTGAGCGACCAAGAGATAGAAGAAGTGCGTCAGTATGTAGTAGTTGATTCAGTAGTAAAAAGCGGAGAAATAAAAGAGGTGGAGGACAAACGCTTTATACGCATGGCAGGCAAGTTCGTTAACATTGACGATTTGCATATTGACCTGATAGATAGCGTTAACCCTTTTCAAAAAGCGTTTGAAATTCTTTCAAAGTCTGTAACAACAAGAGTTCTCAAAATAATCCAGGAAGCAATAGAAGCCACTCGTTTACAAGTAACAGAGAAAGAGGCAGTTTTAGTTTGGAATAAAATCAAAGATTTTTATGAAGCATTCAAACGCGAACCCGACCTTAATTCAACCGACCCTTTGGAGAGAAGAATGGCGGAAGTTTTAATTTATCTCAAAGAGCAAAAAAGGAAGCAACAGAATGTTACCACATAAAAAGTTGGAAGACGTTTTTAATGACGACCCTTTTGGCCTGCTTAATGTGAAGCCTGCGGCTCCACCTTCGCGTACTGCTGATGAAAGGCTAATAGCATCTTTTGAAGAGATAAATGCGTTCTACGAAAAGAACCAGCGTGAACCACAGTTAGGCGGAGGCATTCAGGAAATGCAGCTTTGCTCCCGGTTAAAAGGGTTAAGAGAAGATCCAATCAAAATAGAAATGCTAAAATCGCACGACAGATTTGGGTTGTTGAATTTTGAACGGAAAGAAATCAAATCTGTTTCGGATATTTTCAGTGATGATTCTTTTGGTTTGTTAGATGATGATGCAGAAGGTCTTTTTGATTTAAAACATGTTCCATCAGAAGATGAAAGGGCAAGTGCAGATTTTGTTGCCAAACGTAAACCGTGTAAGGACTTTGAAAAATATGAGCAGCTGTTTAAAGACGTGCAGAAAGACCTTGCTTCCGGTAAGCGCAAATTAGTAACCTTCAAGCAGGACAATTTACGTGCAAGTGATTTCTACGTTCACAATGGCATCTTGCTTTTGCTGGAAAACGTTGATTTTGAAGAAGATGTCCAGGAATTTAAAAGTGGAAGTAGAGTAAGAAAAGACGGAAGGACAAGGGTTGTTTTTGAAAATAGTACAGAGTCAAACATGCTTTATCGCTCACTATACAAAGCTCTCCTGGCAAACGGTAAAGCAGTATCAATAAATGCAGATAAAGTAACCGAGAATTTCATAGAAAAATTTGGCACAGTTAATGAAGAAGATATAGAAGCGGGTTACATCTACATTCTCCAATCCAAAAGTCCAAAAGAAGAAATACGGACCATACAGCATTTGTATAAAATCGGTTATTCCACCACTCCGGTTGCAGACAGAATTAAAAATGCAGCACAGGAACCAACCTACTTAATGGCCGAGGTGAAATTGGTAACCGCTTTCAAATGCTACAACATGAACACCCAAAAATTTGAACAGTTGTTACATAACTTTTTCGGTAGTGCCTGTCTCAATGTTGACGTTTTTGATGCCCAGGGTAAGCGTTACACTCCTCGTGAATGGTTCATTGCTCCGCTTGATATTATCGAACAGGCAGTTCATTTAATAATTAGTGGCGAGGTGGTAAAATACCGCTACGATGCAGACAGTAGCGTTATTGTAGTAAGATAGAGTGTCTCAAATTATTCATTGAGGATGAAATGGTACAAGATGTAATGATACAATTAGACTAGAAAAGAATATAGGGGACATATTTCATCTTCGGGAATGATTAGAGCATAATATTTTTTTCTGTTAAACGTACACATTATGTAAAGTAAAATTGATATCATACTTTCGGTGTTGAAACAAAATCACAACTATAGACAAAGTAAAGGTTAACTAACACATACTTAAATACAGCGTTAGCTGTATTTTCTCTTCTGGCGAAACCGCGAATTTCAATGACAAAGAGAAAATGCAGGAACGCCCCAATTCGGGGTGCTTCCTCATTATTCTTATTTGTCAAGGTGCTTCGCGGTACCCGCCAGAGTAAGGTAGTGAGTTCTGGCACCCTTCTCTTTTTCTATGGGCTAACCATCAACCCCATATTTATGAAAAAGATCTTTTACATCTACATTTTATCAATTCTATTCTCTGCTATAAGTAACGCGCAAGTGCCGCAAGGATTCAACTATCAGGCTATAGTCCGAAATTCTGCTGGATCTATAATTGCCAATCAAATTGTAGCTTTTCGTATATCTCTACGACAAGGAAGCGCAACCGGGAATGTCATCTATAAAGAAACACATAGTGTCACAACAAACCAATTGGGGTTAGCCGCTTTGGAAATAGGCAATGGTGCCGCTAGTACAGGAATTTTTTCAATGGTAAATTGGGCATTAGGGCCATACTTTCTCCAAATCGAATTAGATGCCTCTGGTGGCAACAGTTACACCGACATGGGCACTGGGCAACTTTGGAGCGTACCCTATGCCCTATACGCTAAAACATCAGGGAGTGGTGGTGGGGGAAGTAATGGCGCAACTGGTCCCACCGGCCCAACAGGCAATACTGGTCCATCAGGAGAGCAAGGCGAAGATGGCCCAGCTGGTGATACAGGCCCCACAGGTGCCCCTGGTGCTACAGGCACCACCGGCTCAACAGGAGCACAAGGAAGTGGTGGCGGAGCGACTGGCTCGACAGGGCCAACAGGTGCGACAGGGCCAACAGGAAGCGGGGGTGGGGCTACGGGAGCTACCGGTGCAGATGGCCCTACCGGTGCTATCGGTTTAGCGGGACCAACTGGTGCAATAGGTTCAACTGGCCCAACGGGGCTGCCAGGTAGCACAGGTATTACCGGCCCCACCGGCGGTGTAGGAGGCTGGACAAGCTATGCGCTTTATACGGAAACTGTTTCCAGCGGTTCTTTACCGGTAACTAGCTTAATTGATTCTGCATGGTCGATACGCAAACTCAATAGCACAAATGGTGAAATAGGGTCTGATATATCTCGTAGTGGTAACGTTTTTACATTACAGCCAGGCACCTATCATGTAACTGCAAGCGCGACATGGGCCTGGAATGCCGCTTATCTATCCAGTTTTAACTTTAGCTATATAACAGCAGGTGCAGCCCTTCGTCTGCGTAATACAACAAGTAGTAGTAACCTTATATTAGGTAATACTCAAAAGCTAACGGATGTATGCCAGCCTTTAAATGGCTCCACCCTTCAAAAACCATACAGTCTAACACTTGAAGGCACATTTACCATTGCCGTAACAACAACGGTTGAACTTCAGCAAAACGTTAACTACACTACCAGCCCTCCCGGAAGTGGAAGTGTGAATGCTGGCAATCCTGCCAGTTTAGGTATAGATGAAACCTATTCTACCCTTCTCATCCAGAAAATCAATTAACCCCCATTCTCAATCACTAAACCTATCCCCCATGAAAAAAATATTCTTATCAGGAGTATATCTCCTGTTCAATATTATAAACCTGTCCGCACAGATTGGAACTATAACTGATTCTATCAGCAACTCGAATAATGACGAGCTAACCTTTATTCAGGGTGTAGATGGTTTTGATAATACCTTAACTATAGAGAATGAACCGTCAGGTGTAGTTACAGCATGGCTATGCATTCTCGATGATCAGGAGGAGATACTTGATTCAATC
>JBGAJU010000067.1:0-20421 GCA_044224775.1 Flavipsychrobacter sp. | reverse complement strand
CGGTGTTCACCTCTTCCCATTCCGAACAGAGAAGTTAAGCCCGCCATGGCCGATGGTACTGCACCACAATGCGGGAGAGTAGGTAGCTGCCATATTCTTTTAAAACGCCTCAACTTTTGTTGAGGCGTTTTTATTTTGTACATATTTTTTTTAATCTGTCTGGTAGTGGGTTATCTGTGTAGATGAGCTTGTTGTGTGCATTCTCCTTATGTAATGTTTTTTACCTCCGGTTATTTCAAGTGTAAACCAACTTGAATAAGGATTAACAACAAATGCCGGACTGTTATAATGAAAATATAACGCATAAGCCGTTATTGAATCAAACGCAAGAGTGTCTCCGTAAAAGTTTATTGTTGTTGGATCTATCAGTGTTGTGATCAAAGCGGTATCCGGGTAGGTGCCACTTGCAGCTATAGTATCCCCCGAAAAAATGTTTCGATAAATACTATCGGTATGACGATAAGTTGATGAGCCGACCAATGATGCCATAACAGCTGAATCTGGCCCTACTGATAATGTTTTGGATATTTTGCTTATCCCTTTTGACGCTAATACGACAGTATATTTACCCGGTTTGGTATAAACATGAGTTACTTCGTTGCCCGATGAAGATGTACCATCTCCAAATGTCCAGACACAATCTGAAGGTACATTGCGCCCGGAGAAATGAATGACTTTATTTACATACAGATTTGATGAGTAAGTAATCTCAGGGGAATTATTTGTTTTGTGGCAACTGTATACCAATAGAACAAAAAAACAAAACGACAGGTATTTCATAAGAATAAAGTATAAGAACAAAAGGCAAATATTGTGCCAATTAGTTATGGCTTCAGCAAAGCCCCGATGATTTGTTGAACATACTTTTGTCCCCCGGGGTTGTAAATAAACCGGTGCCCGCCTGTTTCAACAGACGCTAAATGCCAATCTTTCGTTTCATTTTTGTGCTCCTGGTAGAAGCTGTAGATCTCACTATAAGGGCACCCCGGATCATCTTTCGAGTTCATTGTATACAGTGGCCGCTCTTTCGTAATGTTCGTTAAATTCAGCTCCTGAGGCATTCCAGAGAAGGTGTAAAAACCTGCAAACTGATCTGCTTTGTTATTAATGAACCAGTAAGTGCCCGAGCCTCCCATGGATATACCACCCAGGATAACCTTCTTGCTATTCACGTTATACCGTTCCTTCACCTGCTCTATCATCTTCAGGATGTTCTCATTCGCTGCCTCCTGTGCCGGCCACGCAAAACCTGACTTGGCAAACGGGAATACTACAAGTGCATTGTAAGCATCCCCCACAGAAAACACAGGCTCATCCGCTATTGAAGGGTCGGTGTGATGATAGTAATTGTCTCGTGCAAGTATAGCTCCATGCAGAAAGACCACCACAGGCGTAGCTTTTGCCGGGTCGTAGTTCTTGGGAACATAAACAAGATAAGGCACCTTTTCACCTCCCGCATCAGAATAATACAAGGCAAAACCGGGCCTTGCCAACATAAATACCCCGGGCTTGTTCGGGCTCATCACAATATTAGACGAAATGGTTTTCATCCACTCACCATTCTTCTGCCCAAAGCACGAAGTGGTGTAGCATACAATAAACAGAAGATAGAGTAACCTCATAATTAATCAGCTTTTGTCCATGTGGCAGACCTGCCCAGTAGCGAGATGCCAAAATAGCCACGCACTTCCAGCTTGCCGTTTTGCATCTCCAACTTGCCTGAATATGTCTTGCCAAACTTAGGGTCATATATCGTTCCGTCCTCGTAATGCGAATTGTCTTTCTTCCTGAACTGTTTCAGTACCACCATCCCCATTAGCGGGTCTTTACGCCGCGCAGGATCGCTGTTGTGTATATCCAGTTTGGGTTTTCCGTCCCGGTTGGGTTCTGCCATCCAGATTATCTTGCCGTAGAAGTTGCCATCGGTTGCTTTATAGATCTGAACCTTTGCGTTTTTCTCTCCGTTATACCATATGTGCTCAATTGGGTCGTGTTGTCCGTAGCAGACAGGCTGGGGAATAAGGATCAATGCTGTATAAAGGAATGTAGTCGACAAGACTTGTTTCAGCATAGAAAAGCATTTAAAGTAAATTTAAGAAAAATCCTTTAAATAGCATTTTAGTAAAATTGTACCACGGCGGCATGCGCCGGAAACTAATTAGCGTCTGAGACAGAGCCCGCACCCGATATATCTTTGGTGATAGCCGGGTGGCCTTTGTATTTTACACTGCCCGCGCCGCTTATATCGGCAGTAAGTTTTTGCAGCGCTGTAACGTGGCTTGTGCCTGCACCGGAAATAGAGGCAATGGTTTCTTCCGTTTGCAGCTGATAAGCCTTTACTGTACCGGCACCGCTGATGTCGTATTCTGCGAACTTTACGGTGCCGCCTTTCACCTCAAGGTCTGTGGCGCCAGATGCATCTACCAGGAAAGAGTCTGCAGTAATTTTGTCTATTGTTATATCACTCGCGCCCGATGCATCAAGGAAGAAACTGCTGCCGGTAATATTGCCATGCACCGCTGCATCGCCCGCGCCTGTTAACTTAAGGTTGGTTATAAAGGGCATGGTGACTGTGACTTTGATGTCCTCGCTCTCCATCGTCCATGTCTCGTCAAGATCATGCGTGATGTGCAGCATGCCGTTCTCCACCTTCGTAACAATGTGTTTCAGCAGGTTCTCGTAGCCATCTATTTTCACCGATGGCACACTGCCTTCCTGCACATTCACGACCGCGTTCACCTCCAGCGCCACCGATACCGCATCAAACGCGCTCACCTGCGGATTGGCGGTTGTCTTGTTGCCCTCGCCCTTCAGCACATTCCGCCTGCAAGAGGTAGTGCATACCACTGTGCAGATAAGAGCGATGAAAAGGAGTTGTTGCTTCATGATGTTATTTAGTGTTCTTATTGTAGCGCCACCATATCAGGCCAACAGTGCTCATCAGCCCCAATGGCAACAGCGCCAAGTATATGATGCCGCCATTAAGGCCTTTGGCACTTTTATCGTCCATGCCTGCTGCTGTTTTTGTGCACACACTGCAACCCTGCCCATACGACAAAGATGCAACTGCCGCTACCAAAAAAACTGTCAACACAAATCGTTTCATACTATAAAGGTATTTATTTTTCTTCATTAGATATGCGGCACATAATACGGGCTGATGAACAGGTAAACCAGCACACCCGTAACGCTTACATACAGCCACAGCGGCCAGGTGTAGCGCGCCAGTTTTTTGTGGCTCGCATACTCGCCCGTAAGCGACCTGTATGCCGTGAACAATATGAATGGCAGGATAATGCCTGCAAGCAGGATGTGCGTGATGAGTATGAAGTAGTAAAAATACCTGACAGCACCTTCGCCGCCATAAGATGTATCGTTTGCAAAAAGGTGGTGCCCTATATACGATACCAGGAACAGCACCGACAGCACAATGGCCGTGAGCATCAGTTTTTTGTGCAGCTCGTATTTGCGCTGCCTTACCGCCACATATGCCCAAACCAGCAACACGGATACCGTACCGTTTATCAGGGCGTTGCACAACGCCAGCATATGCACATTAAAACCAAGGTCCAGGTTGCGCAGTTGTGTAAAGCCTTTCAAAAAGGCAACTGCGCTAAATACTACAACAGACACTATCCAGATGAATATCCTTGCCTGTTTATCATTCTTTTTTAAAGCGGGTGTCAGCATAAGTTAAAACTCAAAATTTAAAATTTAAAACTTCATTATTTTTTGTGTTGGCGCTCCATCGTCAGCAGCACAATGTCGTCGGCACATTTTTTGGCATCGTTCTCTTCCATACCGTTGTAGATGCCGCGCACATAACGGTCTTTATCCAGCAGCAGGAAGACCTGGGGGTGAATGAAATCTTCTGCACCGCCATCGCCGGGGCCTACATTCAGTTTCAGTTCGTTGCGGGCATAGTCGTAGATCGTCTTCTTATCGCCGGTGAGAAACAACCAGCTATCGTGGTTGGCGCCAAAGCGGTCGGCATAGGCGCGCAGCGTGGGGAACGAGTCGCGCTGCGGGTCTATGGTGATGCTTACCAGCCGCACCACAGAGTCGAGCGTGCCTTCTTTCTTGGGGTTCTTTTTAAAGCTTGCCTGCAGCAGTTGCATGTTGTGGGTTAGCTGCGGGCAAATGTTGGGGCAGGTGGTGTAGATGAAGTTGACCACCACTATTTTGCCTGCCAGGTCTTTATTGATGGACACCTGCCGGCCCAGCTGGTTGGTAAGGGTAAGATCGGCAATGCGGTGATAGGTGGTATCGCCATTGGTTGCCGACTCCACAACATAATGCCCGGGCATTTTTATACTGCCGGTGCTTAGCTGCTTCACTATAAAGTAGCACGCCACCGGTATGAGCAACGCGAACGTTATGCCCAACAAAAACCTGCTATTCGACCGCTTTTCTGCCATCTTTATTGCTCACTTTTATAAAAAAACAACTAAAAAAATGCAACAATCTAACAATCAATTAGTTATGCGAAAATCATTGCTCACTTATTGCTCATTCGCTGCTCACTGCTATTGCACGGTTCCCCGGAAAAAAAGCGCGGCGCGAAACATATTACAGATGCGCGGGAGCGTGGGGTGAGCAGCAAATTTTTGTTGTTACGGTACAAAGTTCGGTTGGGGAGAGGGGACTGCAAAATTTAATTTGCATGATGGTACAGTAACAGTACCATGATGGTTTTTGGGTGGCTGAAACTGTTTACCGGCGCCTTTTTGGGCGGATGGTGTTATAAAAAAATATTTCTGAATCACGGATAAAGGGGATCACACGGATGCCTCGGATTTTTAGGAATAAGGGCTTCGGGTATTAGTTTGAGCTGAAAACGGCTTCGGCCAGGTCATCCATGGTGATGCCGTTGTGGGTCTCTTCATATACACACTCGCCGTTGCGGATGAGCAGCACCTGTGGCGACTCGTGCACCACGGCAAAATCCTGGGCTATTTTATTGGATAGCGCACGGTGGCGCAGCAGATCGAGGAAGTAGAACTGGGTGTTATCTATGGGTTTTTGTTTCTCAAGCCGGTTCTTTGCCATGGTGCTTATAGAGCAGCGGGTGCTGTGCTTAAAGATGACCACGGGCTGCAGGGCGCTGTGCTGCTTTATGGTGGCCAATTGCTGCTCGTCTTTTAGTTCTATCCAGTTCAAGTGTGCAAAGGTACGGAGATATGCTTCTTTTTTAGCTGAATCATAATCATTAACATATTATGAGCTAAATACCGTTTTTTAACGGTGAACCACATTTAACAAATCTGGTTAAATTGCTTGGCTGTAAAACATAGTTGCTGTCGCAGTTAAGGAGTTTAGCCTAATAATTGAATAAACTTCGCTAAGTTTAAAGTTGATTATAGTTCTTTGAGCGCCTGCTAATGAAATTGATTGCCGCCTATTGACCTTCGGGTAGACTGATAGGCATTCTAATTCCGAAAGGAGTTAGATGAATGTATCTGTAGTCATTTTATCTCTATGCCTGCAATACAATATTAATACTATAACTATATAGACTGGAAGCACTTTCGAAAAATTTCAGAAGACTTAAAAATAGAAGGCGAAAATTACATGACACTGAGTGGAAACTATGAAACATTTAAGGATTACGAAAATGAATCGTTTAAGCTCTTCATGAAAAATGTAGCTATAATTAAGCAAGGTCAAATTACAGACTATTTTAAGAAAATTGAAACTAAAGAAAAACCTTTGCAACAGAATGAGGAAAAGAAAAAGCCATAACGATGTAATGTACCCACAGGGGTCCTCGTTTGCAACGAGTATTACCCGGTGCAGCGTTTGTAACGCGTGTACACATGTTGCCAGTGTTCTTAAAATAAAATAATGCGACCTGTGTAGTTATTAGCTAATGCACATAGGAAAAATGAAAAAAACATGGAAAAATTTGACCTGTTCTCAATCCTTCTTGGTACCCTCATCAAAATTGTATCAGGTTACCTATTGCTGGGCGCTGTTTGTTTCATCATTATCGAGGGTTATAACACAACCATGCGCAGAAGAGGGCGCATACTCCAGCATCGCTTACAGGAAGTAATAGGGTGTACAAAACTTTACGATGATATTTTTAATTACCCTCTGATAAAGATAGTAGGCGAATACCCTTCGTACATCAATATTGATAACCTGACCATGGCGGTAATAACATCTATTAAAGCAAGAGAAAAAGAAGTGAAAAAAGAACCAGGCGATTCGAAGCGGGTACTGTTTGCAAAAATGTATGGTTCGGATAGCGAATTTATAAAAGCACTTGCCGATATTGAAGCGCCCGATTATGAGCTTTATAAGAAAAAAATAAAGGACATTTTCTGGGAACAGATGAATGCAATATCGGGCTTGTTTGGCCGTAAAGTTCAGCGCCAGATACTGGTTGTGGCAATATTATTAACTGTATCGTTGAACATAGATACACTGCACATTTTTAAATCGCTGAATGAGAGCAGCGTTATTGGCAATGTAATGTCTGTTTTAAGGCAGCCATTGTCCTCGGGTACAGATACTGCCGCAAATTTCAAGGAGTTGAATATTAATGCTAAAAGGGCATTGGAAACGATCGATCGGTCTTTCCCGATAGGGTGGGGAAAGGATGAGTTTAGTTTTCTGCTCCAACCCGGTAAAGAAAACGAAAATGGAATAATTACGTACGGGCTTTTAAAAACAATAGGGTTCACCATCTCTATTATAATGATCGGGTTCAGCGCAATCTTTTCATTCCATGTACTCACCCGGTACGTAAATGTACGGGATGCGAGTGCGGTAAATAGGAATAAGGATAGTGATAGGCCCGGCGAATAGAACAAAACTTCACGCTATACCCCTGTACTCGTCCTCGAATGTTTCGAGGATGCCAGGGTGCAGCGTTTGTAACGCGAGTGCATGTTGCTTGAGGCTGCTTGGTTCGAAATGCTGACCACTGGTGCAAACTCTCCACAAACATGCCCCTGCCCCCTTCGGCCTCGCACAAGCCTACCCGCAAGAGGGATTATGTTCGGTTCGTTGATGGGGCTCTCCTAGGCCTCAGCAATGGTCCGATGCTGACCAAACACACCCCTGCCCCTCTCAAGAGGGGAAATGCGGTTTAAAATAAAAAGTCCCGCATTGCTGCGGGACTGTATGGAATGCTCACTGTTTTGATCTTACTTAGTGGCGTGGTGCTGTATGCTTTGCCTTGACGGAGATTCGTTGTTCATCTTGAGCCAGAAACCGCCATCTGCAAGGAACGCGATGATGAACCAAATGAACAGGAACAACGGCACCAGTACGGTAATAATAAAGCCTTTGAACTCATCGCCAAGGTGCATGAACACAGAAACGATGTAGCCGGATTTAAGTACCGTAAGCGCAAGGAAGAAAAATACCACCAGCGCCTTGGGCAGGCTGTGGCTGAAGTACATACCCACGATAACCTCTGCAACGGTGATGACCAGGAGTATCCAGAATACTTTCCAGATCCTCTTTACCTGCGACTTGCTTTCTGCAGAGTTGATATCGGTATGGTGCGCCAATACACCCGATTAAAGCTACGACTGGTCGCCCTCGAACAGGTTCTGTATGATAATAGAATGATGATGTCCTGACAATTAAAGAATATTGTTAGTTATAAAAATACTTTTAGGTTTTAACTTTTAAATTTTGACTTACAGCAGGTAGAAGCAAGTGAATACGAATACCCAAACAAGGTCTACAAAGTGCCAGTAAAGGCCTATCTTCTCAACCATCTCGTAGTGGCCGCGGCGCTCATAAACACCGTTCACAGTGTTGATGAGGATAAGGATGTTGAAGATAACACCCGAGGTTACGTGGCCACCATGGAAACCTGTGATGGTGAAGAAGTAGTTGAAGAAGTTGTGCGTAGCACGCATAGCAGTCTCAGGATCGTTGTTCAGCACGTTTGCTACAGCAGCATCATGATGATCGAAGAAATGGCGGAAAGCATCTGTAGGGATATTGGTATCTGTGAAAGAACCCCACAGGCCATGCTGGATCTGCGATGGGTCTGTGCTCCACAACTTCACGCACTCGTGCGAGAGGTGTGTCCACTCCCAAGCCTGGCAGGCAAGGAAGCATATGCCACCAATGATGGTCCACAGTAGCCACTTGGCTACATTCTTCTTATCGTTGTAGTGGCCGGCATGCACGGCAAGTACCATGGTAACCGAGCTCATGATAAGTATGAACGTCATCAAGCTCACGAACAGCAGCGGCAGGTTGGACTCGCCCATAAGCGGGAAAGACTTGAACACCTGGTTGGCATCGGGCCACACCGAACTAAAGAAACGGGTTGTACCGTAAGAAATAAGAAAGGCTCCGAAAGTAAGGGCATCCGATAACAGGAAGAACCAGATCATCATTTTCCCATAGCTCACGTTGTAGGGCGAGCGACCTCCGGCCCATAATTTTGGTTCCGGTGCTGTTGTAACTACTGTTTGATGTGACATAGACTATTTTAGAGTAAGCAAATTTGAATCCGCGTGCGAATTTCGAAACAATTTTATTGATTTACTATAAAGAACACAAATAAATATATCCACAATACATCCACAAAATGCCAATAAGCCGCCGCGATCTCTAAACCTGTTGCATTATAGGTTTTTACACGTGTTCTGAAAGCGCGTAAAAATACAATTAATAGTGCGATTATTCCACCTGCCAGGTGCAATAAATGCAGCCCCGCAATTATGAACAGGAAAGACTCGCTGGGATTGCCGTTAACCCGCACGGTGGTAGCCTCGTTCAGCACCTGGCCGTTGATGCGCACCTGCTGTAGCTGGGTGTAGAGCTGGTAAAATCCGCCAAACTGCAGCGCGCAAAACAAAATACCCAGCAGCAATGTTGCGGTAATAAGCAGCCTGAACTTGGGCATCTCCCTGTTTTTAAAGGCCTTTACGCCCAAAAACATGGTAACACTGCTGATGATGATAACTACGGTTGAATAAGTAAAGAACTGTGGTAATGAGTAATAGCGCCAGTTGCCCTGTGCCTCGCGCACCATGTAGCCGCTGGTAAGGCCGGCAAAAGCCATGCTCATACTGGCCATAGCTACCCACATCATGAATTTGTGGGGGTGGATTCTTCTTGTCTCCTTTAATCCTTCGGTCACTGTATTCATAATTAACTAATTTGTGTGTTACATCTTATCTATCACCAAAGCGAGCAAAACGGTAGGGAGGTAGATAAAAGAGGCGAACATAACCCTGCGCGCAGACTTATGATCGTTTTTAATATAAAAAGCTATTGATGCTGCAAAGTACATAACCCCGCACAGCACGCACACCCACATGCCCACACTATCTACGAGGTTAATGGCGCGGGGCACCATGGCCATGGGAATGAGCACCAGGCTATACATCATGCATTGCATACCAGTGAAGCGTGTTTCCTTTTCGCGGGTGGGCAGCATGCGGATGCCTGCACGGTTGTAGTCGTCAAAAGCAACCCAGGCAATAGCCCAGAAATGCGGGAACTGCCAGAAGAACTGGATGGCAAAGAGTAGCCAGCCGCCCATCTCGAAACCGCCGGTAGCAGCCACCCAGCCAATAAGCGGCGGCAGTGCACCGGGAACGGCACCTATAAGCACTGCTACGGGGTGCACTTTCTTCATTGGGGTGTAGGCAAAGGCATAAAGCAGCAGCGAAAAGAAGCTAAGTGCGCCTGCCTGCGGATTGAAGTAATAGCCCAGCAGCAAGGCGCCTGTAATGCCTGTAAAGAGAGCAAATATCCAGGCCTCGGTATGGTGCATACGGCCATCGGGCATGGGGCGGGTGCGGGTGCGCTGCATGAGGGCATCGCTATCGCGCTCCAGTATCTGGTTGATGGTGTTGGCACCGCCGGTCACCAGCATGCCACCTGCAAAAAGCGTAATGATCTGGCGCCAGAGGTTCATGTCGTTCCATACGAACTGCACATTTGGTGCCATGAGGAAGCCTATCACACTGCTGAAAACCACCATACCGCTAAGGTTGGGCTTAAGCAACTGGTTATAATCGCGCATGCGCGCTATAACCGATACCGGCCGCCTTACTTTTACCTGCTCCTGCAACATTAAATTAATGTAAAAATCAGGGCGCAAAAGTACGAAATCTGAACCTTGATTTATAGGATTTTGAGGATTTAAAGAAAAAAGGGGGCATTAGAGGGATAATAATAAAACTAATATCAAGGGGCCAAGTTCCATTATTCCGAACATGACCCATATGCCGGAGAGGCTGCGGTACTTTTTTTCGTTGAAATTGCCGGAATTGGCTGTAAGGCGTATCAATGATGAACGAATGGGATGTATGATAAAAATAAATGTGAGTATGCTATAGATGCTTACCCACCATATGGCATAGGATAGCGCAATTGATGAGCCGAGTAACAGTTTACCCATGTTAACATTAAAATTGAGCAGCAAGACAATGAGGAGGGACGGGATGGTGATGCTGAGGTCGTTTCGGACGATGCTTTTTAGGGTAAGGTGCATGACGGAGGGATCGGCAGTGCGGTCGGCGTTAGTTTTCCGTACCAGGCCCCAAAACATGTTGCCAATGAAAACCAGCACAGCGACAACGTAAAGTATTTCGGTGAATGACATTATATGCAGAGCAGCAGTTCGCTTTCTTTTCTGAGCTTGTCTTTTTTTATGGATACCACACCTACTTCTTCGCACACGAGGCCGCCCGCAAGATTTGATATCTCTGCCATGAGGCGGACATCTTTTGTAATGGCATAGACCATTGATGCTGTGGCAATGACCGTATCGCCAGCGCCGGAAACATCGGCGATGTTGCGGATGTGTGACGGAATAATGCCGGAAGTGAAGCCGTTGTTGTAAAACACGCCTTTCTCGGACAGCGTAATAAAAGTGGTTTCGTGGTGCAGTATTTCGTAGAGTTTGTGATGCACCTCGTTCATTTCTTTTTCATCTACGTTTTCTATGCCGAGGTTGAGGCCTTCGCGCACTTCTTTGAGGTTTGGTTTGAATATGGTTACATTCCTGTAGGCAAAGAAATTCTTCTTCTTAGGATCGACCGCGATGATGATGCCCAACTCTTTGCAGTGAGCGGTAATGCGCTGTATGACATTTTCTTTGAGGAGCCCCTTGTTGTAGTCTTCGAAGATGAGCACCTGTGGCTTAACGCGTTGCAGGTATCTGAGTACCATGTCGATGAAGGGATGCTCCTCATCGGTATAAAGTTCTTCGGTAACCTCATCATCTATCCGGAGGACCTGCTGATTGCGGCTGATGACACGGGTTTTAGTAGTTGTTGGTCGGCGCCAGCTTTGCGAAATGAGGCTTGTATCTATTCCTGCATCGTTGGCCAGTTTTATGAGCGTATTACCTTCGGTGTCGTCGCCAATCACACTTGCCAGTGTGACCTTTGCGCCCAGCGCCTTGCAGTTAAGTGCAACATTAGCTGCACCGCCAAGCCTGCTTTCGCGGCGGGAGAGGGCTACTATGGGAACAGGAGCTTCGGGAGAAATGCGGTCTACGTTGCCCCACCAATAGTTATCGAGCATCACATCGCCCACCACCACTACGTGGAGGGTATCCATATCATCGAATATTTTCTGCAGTTCGTTCTTGTTCATGATTACCCCAAAGGTTAGCCCCAATGGGGCAAAAATATGTATGTTTTGTTATTGTGACAAAGCGGTAGCCCCTACGGGGCATTACGTTATGTCTTATTATTCAACCCCGTTCGGGGTTGAGTTGTTATTTTTCCATCGGATTCACCGATGGTTATTCAAATTGAAGCTTTTCAGGCTAACTGACTAACGCTGTTATACGTTTTTTGTTTTGTTCTTCTTTTCCAGAGCATAGAATATCGGAATGCCAATAAGCACAATTATCAGGCCGGGCCAGGTGTATGTGGGTTTATATTTTAGCAGTACGATACAAATGGTGGCTGCAAGAATAATATAAATAGCGGGGATAACCGGGTAGCCAAACGCTTTGTATGGCCTTGGTATTTCGGGGTGTGTTTTGCGGAGCTTGAAGATGCCTGCTATGGTGAGTATGTAGAATAATAGTACAGTGAAAATGATGAAGTCGAGAAGGTCGCCATATTTGCCGCTGAGGCAGAGTATTGATGCCCAAACGAACTGCATCCAGAGTGCATTGCCGGGAACTCCTTTATTGTTCAGTTTTGCTGCATTTGGCAGGAAAAGGCCATCGTGTGCCATTGTATAATACACACGTGAACCCGAGAGAATAAGGCCGTTGTTGCAGCCAAAAGTAGAGACCATGATCATGATGGCGATGATGTTGGTGCCCGCAGCGCCAAATATTTTTAATGCTGCGGCAAGTGCAACGCGGTCGTTGGGGGCATTGCCGATCTCCTGCATGGTGAGCACGTTGAGGTACATGAAGTTCATGGAGATGTAGATAGCTGTGACTATGAACGTGCCAATGAACAGGCTGAGGCCAATGTTGCGTTCCGGTCTTTTTATTTCCCCGGCGATAAAAGTGACGTTATTCCAGGCATCGCTGGAAAATAGCGCACCCACCATGGCGGCGCATAGCGGGCCGAGAATAGCAAGGCCTGAAAGGCTTTCATGCGTGATAGCATCGCCTGTTTTAGTAACAGTCATTGCGCTCCATGCATCAGACCAATTCATCTGCCAAATGCTGTTGTCTTTGAAGTAGGCGAAGCCAAAAATGATGAGGGCAGCCATGGCACTGAGCTTGGCAAAAGTGAACAGGAATTGCAGGAACTTACCACTCTTAATGCCGTGTGTGTTGATATAAGTAAGCAGGAAGATGATTGCTATACCCACCAACTGCGATGCTTTTATTTTAAAACCTATATCGGTTGTGAGCAGAATGTGGTCGTCGCCCAAAGCAGGGACGAGATAGCCGAGGAACTTACCAAAGGCAACCCCTACGGCCGCAATGGTGCCGGTTTGAATGACCGCAAAAAATGACCAGCCATACAGAAAGCCATAGAGCTTGCCGAATGCCTCGCGCAGGTAAACGTATTGTCCGCCGGCTTTGGGGTACATGCCGCTGAGCTCTCCATAACTTAGCGCTGCCGCAAGCGTGATGAAACCGGATAGCAGCCAAACTGCAATGAGCCAACCTGCACTGCCCAATTGCCTTGAAATATCGGCGCTGACGATGAAGATGCCGGAGCCGATCATGGAACCGGCGACCAGCAGAATACCATCGAGCAGTGTAAGCGAACGGACAAACGAGTTCCCGCCGCCGGAATTATTGCGTGTGTTTTCCAAATGAGCAGATTTTCGGAAAAATACTACTTTTCCTGCTTATTTACTTCTTATCGGCATCAGCTTTTGCTGCTGCATTCATGCCCTCCACAATTTCTTTTGTGATCTCCAGCTCTTTATTGACATACAGGATAGATGAGCCGGAATATGAGTAGGAAAGGATGTAGTCGTAATGCCTTGTTTTGTTAAACTCGTCGAGAAAGGCATCAAGCTTAGCCTTTAATTCTTTATTAAAATCTTCCTGGTCTTTCATCAATTGCTCGGTGAGCGATTGCTTGCGTGACTCAAAGCTTTTCTGCATCTGGTAAAGGCGCTTTTGGGCACTTGCGTATTCGTCCTCGGTAAGTGTGCGGGCCTCTGCTTTTTTCTGCACCTGCTCTGCATCGGCCTGCATTTGCTGGTATGACCTCTGCAGTTCGTTTTCCATTGCTTCCTGGCGCTTGCGGAAATCTTCACTTTTCGCCTTCATAGGTTCATAATTTGCCTGGAAGGTGTCTATATTGACATAGGCTATTTTATTAGGACTTGGTGTGCCCGGGGTAACGGCAACTGCCGCAGCGGCCGGTTTATCTTTTTTATTATCGCAGCTGATAAGTATCGAAGCACCAACCAAAACGAATCCTAAAGCGATCAGCGTATTTTTCATCTATATAGATTTTGAGTTATGTTGGCTCAAAAATAATATCTAAAAGGTGATAAAGTACCTGCCGGTTCTCATAAAGTTGTCTTAATATGAGAATGAGGCAACTATATATTTACCAAATGACCAGTTTTTGCCGGAAAAGTGCCCAAATTTATTGCTCCTGATCTTTGTCCTTATGCTTCAGATCGAACTCCAGTGTTGGGTCAACGTTTTGCTCATGTATCTTCTTTTGGCGCTCCATAAGCTCATTGTGATGTTCCTGCAGGTAGGCCAGGCGCTTTTTGCCGTATGCTATTTTGGAAATGAGCACAAATAAGACCGGCACAATGAATATAGCCAGGGAGGTTGCGGCCAGCATACCACCTAATACCGTGAACCCGATGGTGCGCCGTGCTACCGCACCTGCTCCTGTTGCCAATACCAGCGGCATGACGCCAAATATAAATGCCAGGGAGGTCATAATAATAGGCCGGAGGCGCAGTTTCACAGCTTCAAGCGTTGCGGAGATGAGTTCATAGCCCTGATCGACGCGCTCTTTGGCAAATTCAACAATGAGGATGGCATTCTTTGCGGCAAGGCCGATGAGTGTTACCAATCCGATCTGCGCATAAACATTATTGCTGAGACTAGGCACGAAAGTGAGCGTAAGGATGGCGCCGAATGCACCAATAGGAACTGCAAAGATAACAGAGAAGGGTACGGACCAGCTTTCGTACAGTGCGGCAAGGAACAGGAAAACGAACACTACGGACAACAGGAAGATATATACTGTTTTGGAGCCTGCCTGTATCTCCTCGTAGCTGAGGCCGGAGAATTCATAGCCATAGCCCTGGGGTAAAGTTTTTTGTGCGATATCGCGTAATGCTTCAATTGCCTGCCCGCTGCTGTAGCCGGGTTTGGGTGTGCCGTCGACCTGCGCAGAGCGGAATATATTGAAGTGAGAAATGAGTGGTGCAGTTTCAACCGGTTTGTAGCTGATGAGCGTGCTTAGCGGCACCATTTGGCCGGCTTGGTTGCGCACATAATATTTCTCCATATCGGAGATCATGGTGCGGTAGTTAGTGTCTGCCTGCACCATTACGTGGAAATTGCGATTGTAGAGCGAGATGTCGTTGACATAAAAGCTGCCCATGTAAGTTTGTATTGTACTGAATACTTCTGTGAGCGATACGCCCATCTTCTTGCATTTCTCACGATCGACGGATACGCTGTAGCTGGGTGTGTGCGCACCATAGAAACTAAATGCTGAGCCAATGACCGGGTGCTTATTTACCTCGGCAAGAAAGTTCTTTACTACTTTCTCGAATGCGCGTACATCGTCTGCTGTTTGTCGCTGCTGTATCTGCATGCTGAAGCCTGCAGATTGCCCAAGGCCCTGGATAGGAGGGGGAAGTATGACCACTACATTGGCCTGCTTCACGCCTTCGGCGGCGATATTCTTTTTCAGCACTTCTACTATACCCGGTACTTTTTGTGCAGGGTCTGTGCGTTCGTCCCAGGGTTTGAGCTGGCAGAAGATATTGCCGGCATTTGATTTGTTGGCATTGGTGAGGATGTTGAAGCCACTAAGACCTGCATAGTGGTTGACGCCGGGAGTTTTGCTGACAGCTGTAAGTATCTTGTTCAGCACCTCGACAGAACGTGTAGTGGAGGATGCTTCGGGCAATTCGTAGGTGATGAATATGCGGCCTTCATCTTCCTGCGGGAGGAAGCCTGTAGGTTTGTTTTTGAAGAGGAGTACAGTGCCAATGCAGATACAAACAAGCAATACAACCACATACTTAGCACCTTTGATCCATTTGTGCACACCAGAGGTATAGCGGTTGGTTATTTCTGCAAACCATGAATTGAAGCGATTGAAAAATTTGTCCAGTCCTTTGGCATCCTTGCCGGCATGAGATGGCTTTAACAGTAGCATGCACAAAGCGGGTGTAAGCGACAATGCCACGAATGCAGATAAAATAACTGATACGGCGATTGTGATAGCGAACTGCTGGTATAGCCTGCCTACTATGCCGGGAATAAAACCGACAGGAATGAACACTGCCGCAAGTATCAATGCAATGGCAACGACGGGACCGGAGATATCGCGCATGGCATTGTACACGGCTTCTTTTGGCGACATCTTCTTTTCGTCGATGTAGTGCTGGGTGGCTTCCACTACGATGATGGCGTCATCTACCACTATACCTATTGCGAGCACAAAGCCGAACATGGTGAGGGTGTTGATGGTGAAGCCCAATGGCACGAAGAAGATGAAAGTGCCCACGATGGAAACTGGTATGGCAAGCAAGGGGATCAATGTGGCTCGCCAGTTCTGCAGGAAGAGAAATACTACGATGGCTACAAGTGCCAACGCCTCAAGCAATGTGACAACAACTTCATGCATGGACACTTTTACAACGGTAACTGTTTCGAACGGGATAATGTAATCAATATCGGTAGGGAAGGTCTTCTTCAGTTGCTCCATTGTTTTGTACACATTATCGGCAACTGCAACTGCGTTGCTTCCGGGTGCCTGGAAGATGAGCAGGTAGGACGCGCGCCTGCCATCAACGAAGGCGTTGTTGGCATAAGAAAATTTGCCCAGCTCTACGCGGGCAATATCTTTCAGGTAAACCATAGCGCCTGTGCCGGGCATGGCCTTCACTACGGTGTTCTCAAACTCGGCAACCGTTGACATTTTGCCGTTCACCAGCAGGTTGTATTCGAATACCTGTGTGTTTTGCTGCGGGGGCACACCTACAGCGCCACCTGCTACCTGTACGTTCTGCTCGGCAATAGCTGCATTTACCTCGGCTGCAGATATGCCGTAGGCTGCGAGCTTATCGGGTTTAAGCCATACGCGCATGCTGAAATCATCAGCGCGGGTAACGATGTCGCCGATGCCTTTGATGCGAAGCAGGGCATCGCGGACAAAGATGTTAGTGTAGTTATCAGTGAAGGTGACATTGTGGGACTTTTTGGGTGAGTAGAGCGCTACCAGCATTAGGATGCCGGGATTCTTTTTTCTAACGGTGAGCCCAAGGCGACGGACCACGTCAGGTAATTGCGGGGTAGCGACACTGACGCGGTTCTGCACATCGAGGGTTGCAATATCTATGTTGGTGCCTATGTTGAACGTGACATTCACTGCCATGGCACCGTTGCCGGTGCTGTTGCTCTGGATGTACTCCATGCCGGGAGAGCCATTTATCTGCGTCTCCACGGGTGTTGCCATTGTTTGTTCAACGGTAAGAGCATCGGCGCCGGTGAACTGGCCTGTGACTGAAACAACCGGTGGTGTTATTTCAGGGTACTGACCGATAGGCAGGTTGATGAGGCATATAGTACCCACCAGCACCAGCACGATGGAAATGACTATTGCCGTAACCGGCCTTTTTATGAATGTATTAGCGATCATTAATTAAGTCAAAAGTTAAAAGTGAAAACCCATAAGTACTTCACTAGTTTGCTCATTTCTTCTTTTCTCCAATGGTTATTTTTGAGCCGTCGTGCAGTTTTTGTATGCCGTCGGTTATTACTTTTTCGCCGCTCTCAACTCCTGATGTTATAATGGCCTGGTCGGCGATGGTTGGGCCGAGTGTTATTTTTCTTTGTTCTGCTACAGTATCTTTTGCTACATACACAAAATACTCGCCCATTTGTTCTACTACTGCTTTGTAGGGTATTATCAATTGCTCGGTTGTGTCGTTGTTGCGGACCCGGACGGTGCAGCTCATACCTGCGCGCAAAGATGATGAAGTGTTGGGGAAAACAAGACGTACCGTGATTGCACCCGTTTGTGGGTTTACCCCCCTGTCTATTACCTGGATGCGGCCGGGATAGTTATACACGCTATTGTCTGCCAACTGGATAGTGAATAAAGAATCGGCCGGGTTTTGTTTCAGGTTTTGCAGCTTGATGAACCGCTGTATCTGTTTTTCGTTCACGAGGATATCAACCGCCATAGGGTCGTTAGTAGAAATGGTGTTGAGCACCGTTTGACCGGGAACAACCATATTGCCCAATTTAACCTGTGATATGCCGATGATACCGCTGAAAGGTGCAGTGATAGTAGAATAGCCAACATCAGTTTGCGCGCGTGTCAATGCCTGTTTTGCTGCGTTAACCTGTTGCCTGGCGTTTTGCAGTGCGGTCATTGCATGGTCGAGTGTTTGTTTGGCAACGGCATCGTGCTGGTTGAGGTAGGTATATCTATCTGCATCTTTTTGTGCCTGTTGCATATTGGCTTCGGCAACTTTTACATCAGCGTCCAGCTGGTTGTAGCTTGCCTGGTATTTGCGGCTGTCGATGGTGTAAAGTTTTTTGCCTTTGGTGACGAATGAACCTTCTGTAAAAAATATACCTGTTACGTAGCCCTCCACTTGTGCGCGGAGGTCAACCTGCATCATAGCTACAATTGTGCCGGGAAACCTGTCGTAATACAGGGCTCTCTCAGCATGTACCTCGTACAAGTTCACCGGTACAGGCATGTTGGCAGGGTTGGGCAGCATTTTGTTCTCACCGCCGCAAGCGATTAAAAACAGGCAGCAGATGATCAATGAACAGTATCGTGATAATAGTTTCATTTCAGTTTCGTTTATTCCGGAGATATATTTCCCATTGCCCGTTCCAGATCTATTTTGCTTGATAAGAGACTGAAGAGGGCATTCAAATAATTTATTTCAGCTGTTTGCAGATCCGATTCTGCAATGATCACATCGAGGTAGGACTTTATCCCTTCACTATATTGCAGCTTCACAATATTGTACACCTCGCGTGCCATTTGTGTATTCTCGGCTTGTATGTGCAGGTTGTAAAGATTGCTCTTGTAACCTGCTAGCGCCTGCGTGTGTTCGGTATAGATGGCCAATTTCAGGTTCACTTCGTCCCAGTCGGTGCGCTGTTCCTGCATTTTTGCCTTGCGTATGTTCTCCAACCGGCGGAAGCCGGAGAATATAGGGATGTTCAATTGAAGGCCTACGAATGAATATGGATATGCCTGGTTGTATAAGTCGGAGAACTCATTATTCTGGTATTCGTAAACATAATTGTAATAACCGGAGACAGAGGGCAGAAAGCTACTGCGATAGTAGCGGGTTGTTTCGTGTTGTAAACGTTTTGCTGTTTGCAGTTGCTGGAATTCGACACGTTTTTCGAAACGTAGGGTAGTATTTGTATCCGCTATGATTTCTTGCATCAACTGAGCGGTGTCGAAACGGACCGTAAATGTTTTGTCAGATGGATAACCCATCAATTGTTTGAGTGCTGCATATCTTACCTGTGTCTCACCGGCTGCACTGTTTAAGCGTGAACGGGAATTGTTGAGGCTGATGGAGGCGCGTTTGTAGTCTACTTTATCATTTATGCCGCTCACATAGCGATGGTAGGCATCGGAAAGGTTTTTACTGAGGCGAGCCGTGTCTTCGCGATAGACGTTTACTTGTTCAAGTGAAAGTAACAAATTGTAAAATGCTTTCGTTACTTCTGCCTTAACTGCTATTTTGGTTGCTTTGTTTTCCAGCCGGGCATTTGATGTGTTCAGCTTTGAGGCTTTTAGCGCGAAGAGTACATCGGGATTGAAAATGGTTTGCGTGGCGTTAAATTGCGGTACTGAGTTATTAATGACTCCTGATCGGAAGGGTGTGAGTGTACCATTAGAATTAAAGAATGCCGTGCGCAGGGAGAAATAGTGCTGCAATGTAGCTGCACCACTTACCTGCGGCAGCCATGAGGAGAATGCGATTTTATTATTTGTGTGTGCAATATCCTCTCCGATACCCGCCTGGTTAATGGCAGGTTGATTCTTTAGCGCAAAAGTGATACAGTCGGCAAGTGTGAGCGCATTATTACCATACCCCTCTATAATTCCGCTTTTTATGGTGGCATTTTTCTCCTGCCCGTAAGTATATGCAACAGAGACACACAGGATGAGCAAAGAAAGAAAAGCGCGGTTCAGCATATGGGAATGAACTGCTTAGTTGATAACCAACGGACTATGCAAAGCTATAAGGAAAATACACTATGCAGCGTGCGCATATGGCTAAAAAACAGTGCAGCAAAGGTATCAATTAGCTAATAAACCGATGTACCTACTTTTATTATTTTTATTGATTGCGACTTCAATAATTGCCCAACCGAAGCAAAAAAATTAATTAAGATACTGAATAACAACAGAATGGATCAATAAATAGTGCAGGTCCATATCTCACCCGCTACCAAAGTGTCGTTGCGGTTACAGATAGTTTCGGCATCAGATTTGGTTTTGTTGCCGAGGTCCTGGCTGTACACAAGTTTATTATCGTACATGCAATGACAATTGTAGTGTTTTCTGCATGCAAACAAAGAAGAAACCACTATTACGAGAATAACAATACTTGAGAACGCCGCTTTTTTCATCCTGATGCTTTTAGATACGTATGAATCTGTAGCGAATTTAGTTTATTTATCTTTGAACAGGAAAGATTTGTGTGATTTTTTATTCTTTTTACAAGTGATAATTTAATAATATAAAAAGATGCTGACGATCAGGAATGCCTATATAAATGATATACCCGAGATACGAGAGC
>JBGAJU010000003.1:0-102282 GCA_044224775.1 Flavipsychrobacter sp. | reverse complement strand
GATTGCGATAATGAAAAATAACTGTTTCATGCTTGAATATTTATAAATGAAAAAAGACGTAACCGAAATTCCTTTGCCGTCCTTGGGATTCGACGCCCACTTCGATACAAAGAGATACGGTTACGCCTTTTCTCAGGCGTATCGCACATCATACATTGTACCGAAGCTGCTGTGGGTAAAGTGTCGAATTTTAGGACGGCAGCATACGTGGCAATACTATATTCATTTCTACATAGGCATTATTGTTTTGGCAGGATGGCAATTTACGAACATTTGAAAAGGTTGCATACCGTTTTAAACGGTTTTTTGCTTTGATTTGCATTATTTTTACAACAAATACAAACATTTGTTTGAAAAATTGAAAATTGTTGTACATTGCATCAAAATTCAGCTATATGGAAGATATGTTAGCACGTTTGTATCAGGAGTATCACACTCTGATCAACACTTATCACACAACCGTGGACAAACTCAATAAAATTTCGGAAGCTATAAAATCATATGGTGGTGAAGCTCCGAATACATCTGAATTGAATGAAAGCAATATTGCCAACGTAATCGCTAATGTTAGGGAAAGTTTATTTCCTCAAAATGGTACGTGGGCCGAGAAAATAATGTATGCCCTAAAGAGGCTCAATAAACCTGTTACAGCAAATGAAATATTTGGTTTTTTAAGAAAAACTCAACCCTTATTATTTGAAGGGCACCTATTAGACAACTATTCAAACACTATTGCTGCAACTTGTTCAAGACTTGCTAAGGAAAAGGAAATTGCAGTAGATACTTCAGGCTCTGTAAACAAGTATTATATACAATCGTAAAAACAACAAATCCCCACAAGTTTGGTCGCTGAGGGGATTCGATGTTATCAATGTGGAAAAAAGGTCCGGTCGTATAACGAATATTACGGCGTTCTGTCGAAACGTATAATCTGGGTTTGAATCCCAGCCGGGCCACTTTTTCTACTTCAAAAGTACAAAACTTTATTTATAACACATACAACTTTTGAAGCCATGAATAGGTTAAGTCTTGAAAAACGTGCTGAAATAGTGCGTTTAATGGTAGAGGGCAATAGCCTCCGGTCCTGCTGCAGGATTGCCAATGTTTCCTTAAACACAGTAACAAAGCTACTGGTGGACGTAGGAAAAGCCTGTCTGAAATTCCACAGCAAAACCGTTGTCAGGTACCAATGTAAGCGCGTACAATGCGATGAAATTTGGGCCTTTGTAGGCGCTAAAAGAAAGAACATAACTACACCTGAGTATGGCAGAGGTGATGTATGGACCTGGGTGGCAATGGATGCTGATACTAAGTTTGTGATCTCATGGTTCGCCGGTGAGCGGGACCAGCAAGCGGCCAACTTCTTTATGAATGATCTGTGGGCCAGGTTAAAAGGCAGAGTGCAACTAACTACTGATGGCTACGTTCCTTACAAAGAAGCTGTGGCAGATACTTTCGGCAGCGAAGTAGATTTCGCGCAGCTTGTGAAAAGATACAACGAAAGAGATAGATACATGGGCGCAGATAAAACACCTATCTGCGGCAAGCCCGATAAGAAGTATATATCCACCAGCTTCATTGAGCGCCAAAATCTCACCATGAGAATGCAGATGCGCAGGTTCACACGAAGGACAAACGCATACTCAAAGAAGATAGAAAACCATTGCTACGCAATAGCCATAAATTTCGTGTACTACAACTTCGTAAGAGTACATTCCACTTTGCGTGTTACTCCGGCTATGGAGGCAAAGATTATTGACAAACCACTATACATAGCAGATTTGCTTACTGTGTTGGAAAATTATTCAAACTGAGGCAATATCCCTTTTTTATTACCTTTATTTCATGGGTAAAATTCTTGTTCGAGTAGTTATCCCAATATGCCTTGTTGTAGGATTGTACTTTCTTGTGCAAAGACAAATGGGGGACTTTTATAGTTCAGCTTCTTGGACGTTCTGTATAATCATATGGATTGTGGGGGCGATATTGCCGTTTTTACTTGTGTATGGGATAATAAAGCAATATAGGAAAAGAAATAACCCCTAAATTTCAAACTGAGACACTACCCAAAATTCGAGTTCCGCCCGTTTCCCCAAAAAACACTACACAAAAAATAGGTATTTATACCTATTTTTTCTCCATTGTTACCGCTTATCTTTACTATACTAAAATGATAAATAAATTGTTATGAAATGGTGGTGGATATGTGTGTTCTTATTTAGTTTAACGGTAAAGGCTCAAACAATAATTACAATAGCCGGTGGAGGTAGTTCACTTGGTGATGGAGGACCCGCTACTTCCGCTGCGGTACCTAATCCTGGCTTAGGGGCGTTTGACAAAAGTGGAAGATATTATTTTCCTCAATCTTTCAGTAGTCCAAGAATAAGGATGATAGATGTTGTTGGGACTATTCATACGGTAGCAGGTACAGGTACTGCTGGGTTTAGTGGCGATGGCGGGTTAGCTACAACTGCAAAAATACAACCGCAGGGGTTAGCCGTTGATGCTCAAGGCAATATTTATATCGGTGATTATTACAACAACAGAATTCGGCGGGTTGATGCAACAACTGGCATAATTAATACTATTGCGGGAATAGGTACTGCTGCATTTTCTGGTGATGGTGGACCTGCTTCAGTAGCAGAATTAATGCCAAGTGGTATTTGCCTGGATAAGAGCGGAAACATATATTTTGTTGACGGAGGTGGCTACCGGGTACGAAAAATAAACACTGCCGGCATAATTACAACGGTTGCTGGTAATGGAACTGCTGGAACTGCAGGTGATGGTGGTCCCGCCACGGCCGCACAACTGGCTATGAATGGCAGCTTGTGCATAGATTCTTCGGGGAATTTATATTTGGCATGCAATTACAAAATAAGGAAAGTCAGCAAAAGTACTGGTATAATTACAACGTATGCGGGAACTGGTACTTTTGGGTATATAGGCGATGGCATGCCTGCAACTGCAGCACAGTTTGACAGCTATATAATAGGAATGGATACAATGCGTAATGAGTTATACATTGCTGATAGAGGAAATGACAGGGTACATAAAATAGATGCTGTTGGGATATTCCATAGTATTGCAGGAACTACAACAAGTGGTTTTAGCGGTGATGGTGGGCCAGCAACGGCAGCAAAGTTATACAATCCCGAAGGTATAACTACAGACACATGTGGCAATGTATATATTGCAGACGGGGGAAATAATCGCATACGTAAAATAATAATTGACACACCATGCTATGTAGTTAATACCACGCTTGATATACAGGCAATAAACTATCGTCATGCGATGTCTATCTACCCCAACCCGGTATATGATGAATTACAAGTAGAAAATGCAAACCCCAACAGTGAATATAAACTATACAACTTAGCAGGTACTATACTACAGCATGGCGTGCTGCAGTATAGTAGCAACACAATACAGCTAAACACCCTACCACCGGGCATGTACCTGCTGCAAATTGCAGACAGCAAAGGAGAACGCACCGTACATAGAATAATAAAACAGTAGCTATTGCAGAAAATGAACAGCGGCCCAAAAATATTCGGACGTATTCCCCCTTTAGCGTAGGCCGTACTTGCCGAAGAATGATGGCGTAGAGAGTACCGCAAGCGAGACGCTTGCAACATTCAGGACGAAGCGAGACGCTTCGACCAGTAGGTTCCTTTCATCCTATAATGCCAATTAGACTGCTACATTATATGTAAAAAAAGTGTTCCGCGAGATTGCTTTGTCGCAGCTATACACAAAGCCACGCTTTGCTCCGCGCAATGACAATGTGGTGTAGTGTTCAGACTATTTTTTGGACATCGCCAATATCTGCTTCACATCAAAATACAGGCCTTCAATGTTGTCGTCGTTCTTTCGCAGCAGCAGGTATTCACAGCCATTCTGCGTGCGGGTCTGCGAGCCGCTGAAATCATAACCCAGTAGCGATACCACTGTGTATTCATCCTCTATAGATAATATATGCAATGCCGTAGTATCGGTCTTAGCATCACCGGTTGATGATATGGCCTGGGCTATCTTTTCCAGCTTGTGCAGGTATATGTCCGTTTTCTTTTCATCTTTGAACAGGTCGTACAGGTTATACAACCTGTAAATATCCTTGAGGCTGAATGGCGATGTCTCCAGGTCATCCAATGTGTAGCGGATGGCATTCTTCCTGTCCGCATCGGTGATATCCTGTTTTTTGAATATCGCCTTCAGCGAATCGCTGTATTTTGATGCTGAGCCATATGCCCTGTACCCCGGCTGAAAAAAGAAACCGTAATAAAGCAGCCGGTAATCATCCGGGGTGAGTGTAGCGTCATTTGCCTCATAGCGTTTCAGCAGCTTTGGATAGTATGATGGCGATGATCTGTCTTTGGTGATACGCTCTATATTTTTATAGTCGGGCTTCTCAAACCCTTTTTTGTTTTGCGCATATACCCCATGCCCAAAACAAAGTGCCGCCATCAATACCAACTTATATACCATACTGCAAATTATGGAAAGTATATGGTGTTTTGAAGTAATGATGCCATTACTTATGGCCGATCTCTGTTAATTCTGAATTTTCGGCTTAATTTCGCCACCTGTTATTAAATATACTGTTTTATGAAAATGGATAAAGTACTGGACAAGCTGGGTATAAAGAAAGTGAACGAAGGGGCTGCTACAGGCACTAAGTGGCTGAAGGCCGGTGGAGAAAAAATAGACTCTTTTTCCCCGGTTGACGGCAAAAGAATTGCATCGGTTACAACCGTTACCCGTAAATCGTACGATAAAGTAGTTGAGCAGGCACAGGCAGCCTTTGCCGAGTGGCGTATGTGGCCCGCACCAAAACGCGGTGAAATAGTGAGGCAGATAGGCGACAACCTGCGCAAGTATAAAGAACCACTGGGCAGGCTGGTAAGCTATGAGATGGGCAAGAGCCTGCAGGAGGGCTATGGCGAAGTGCAGGAAATGATAGACATATGTGACCTTGCCGTGGGCATGAGCCGCCAGCTATATGGCCTGACCATGCACAGTGAACGCCCCAAGCACCGCATGTATGAGCAGTGGCACCCACTGGGTGTTGTGGGCATCATCAGCGCGTTCAACTTCCCGGTGGCAGTGTGGAGCTGGAACAGTATGATAGCATTTATATGTGGCAACACCTGCGTTTGGAAACCATCAGAAAAAACACCACTATCGGCAGTTGCCTGCCAGAATATTATAGCAGAAGTATTTAAAGCCAACAATGTGCCCGAAGGTGTTTGCGGCCTGGTAGTTGGCGCCCGCGATTGCGGTGAATGGATGAGCAGCGATCCCCGCGTGCCGCTGGTATCGGCCACGGGCTCTACCCGCATGGGTAAGGCGGTGGGCGCAGCAGTGGCGGCGAGGCTTGGTCGATCGCTGCTGGAACTGGGTGGCAACAATGCAATAATCGTATCAGAGCATGCCGACCTGAACATTGCGCTGCGCGCAGCCATATTCGGCGCAGTAGGCACTGCAGGCCAGCGTTGCACAACTACCCGCCGCCTCATTATTCATGAGAAAGTGTACGATGCATTCAAAAAGAAATTAGTAGCCGCATATAAGCAGCTAACCATTGGCAGCCCGCTTGATGAAAGAAGCCACGTAGGCCCGTTGATAGATAAAGAAGCTGTGGGACATTACCTGCATGCCATTAAAGAAGTAAAGAAAGCAGGTGGCAAAGAGATAATTGCAGGTGGCGTATTATCGGGCAAGGGCTACGAAAGTGGCTGCTACGTAAAACCCTGCATATTCGAAGCGCAAAACGAATGGCCTATAGTGCAGCACGAGACATTCGCACCCATTCTGTACCTGATGAAATACAAAACGCTGGATGAAGCGGTAGCCATACAAAATGGTGTTCCGCAAGGCCTCTCTTCATCCATTATGACGCTGAACATGCGCGAGGGAGAACAATACCTCTCTCACGCGGGCAGCGATTGTGGCATAGCTAACGTGAACATAGGCACCAGCGGCGCAGAGATAGGTGGCGCCTTTGGTGGCGAAAAAGAAACAGGCGGTGGCCGCGAAAGCGGATCAGACAGCTGGAAAGCATATATGCGCCGCCAGACCAATACCATCAACTGGAGCGACCAATTGCCACTGGCACAGGGGATAAAGTTTAGTGTATAATATCTAAGAATTAATACGCTTGTAATATTCAAGCCCAACCTTGATCTCAGCGTAGGTGTAATCATCGCCAAGCAGGTCTTTAATAGGCTTCAAAGCATATGCCTGCCCGGTTGATTTAATGGTTGCAAGTATCTGGTCAAGCTTCGGTTTGGATACAAAACGGGTAGGTTCAATATCGCCATTGCCAACAAAAGAAGCTAAGTGCGTTTCTATTGTTATAGGAGACAACCTGCGTTGGTCTGCGATCTCAGCAACACTCAATCCATCATTGAACATATTGAGTGTCGTCTGCATAGTGCTGTTTACGGCAGGTTTGGCAGCACGCTCCTTCCGCTCACGCTTCTGCACCTTATAGGCCATCTTAGACTGCAGCCCCCTTTCCGCCGCATGATCTTTGATGACCTTAAGGAACCCGGCGCCATATCTGCTCACTTTATAGTCCCCAAACCCTGATATTTGCTTCAGCTCCTCAAATGTGTGCGGCAGATAAGTAGCCAGCTCAGTAAGCGTATTGTCCGATACGATATTGTACGCAGGCACATGCTCATTGTTGGCCATCTGGCTGCGCAGCTCGCGCAGCAATTGCATTAGCTGCGTATCATGGGTCAGCTCGTCCTGCGTGGTCACGGCAGCTTTCTCCTTACGCAGAACCAGTTTCAGTGCAGACTCCCCTCTCAATATCCGCCATGCCGTATCATTCACCTTCAATACCGCATGGTCTGCCGTCTTGCTAATATAGCCCTGGTGCAGCAACTGTTGTATGAGCCATTGCCACTCTTCCTTCTTCAGCCCCTTGCCCACACCGTACACCTTCAGGTTCTTATGCGGCAGTTCTATCCGCGCACTATCCGATCCCCGCAATACGTCTATCACATAGCCCGCACCATATCGTTCGCCCGTGCGCATAATGGCCGATAGCAGCTTTTGTGCATCAACTGTTGCATCCTTCTCCTCCAGCGAGCTCAGGCAATAATCACAACTGCCGCAATATGCCGGGAATTGCTCTCCGAAATACTCCATAAGATACTGCCTGCGACAGCCTTCATGCTCGCAGTATTCCTGCATCAGTTCCAGCTTCTTCATAGAAATAGCTGTCTGCTGCGCATTCCCCTCAACCTTCGCGAAGCTCTTTAGCTTGATAATATCACCCACAGAATAGAACAGTATGGCGTCACTCTTCAACCCATCTCGCCCGGCACGGCCAGTCTCCTGGTAGAACCCTTCTATGTTCTTCGGCACATCATGATGTATCACAAACCGCACATTCGATTTATCGATACCCATACCGAACGCTATGGTTGCCACTATCACCCTATACTCATCCCGCAGAAATGCTTCCTGTACCCTGGCCCGCTCAGCGGCATCCATCCCGGCATGGTAATATGCGGCCTTTATACCTGCAGCATGTAGTTGCCCCGCTATATTCTCGGTTGATGCCCGTGATAATGCATAAATAATGCCACTGTCGCCTTTATGTTTCTTAATATACTCCAGTATATGCCCGATAACGTTCTTCTTGGGCTGGATGTAGTAATGAATATTGGGCCTATTAAAACTGGATATAAAGATGCTGGGCGCTTTCAACTCCAGTCTTTCCACAATGTCTTTCTGCGTCACCTTATCGGCACTCGCAGTAAGGGCTATCACCGGCACTGCCGGAAAGTGCTTTTTCAGTATCGCCAGCTTCAGGTATTCAGGCCTGAAGTCATGCCCCCACTGCGAGATACAATGCGCCTCATCAATAGCAAATAATGAAGGCCCCAGTTTTTTTAAGAAAGTGATGAATGTGTCGCTATTGGCCGGTATACGCTCGGGAGCTATGTATAGCAGCTTGATATTGCCTTGCTCAGCATTTTTGATCACACGCTGTTGTTCGTCCTGTGTTTGAGACGAGTTTAAAAATGCTGCATGGATACCATTGGCAGTCAGCGCATCCACCTGGTCTTTCATCAGCGCTATAAGCGGCGATACTACAATGGTGATGCCCGGAAGGAGCATTGCCGGCAACTGGTAGCAAATTGATTTACCACCACCCGTAGGCATAATAGTAAGTGTATCCTTACCACTTAATACTGATTCAATTACCGGAAGTTGTGTGAGACGGAATTGGCTATAGCCAAAGAAGTGCTGTAATGCCTGGTACAGTTTCTCTTTTGAATAATTGTTCATCTTTTAGTCTTTTAATTGTTCTATAAGTCATATATCAACGGCAAAATAATACAATAATATTCAAATATGCAACTAGCGAGCAGAAACGCTGTATGGGAACACAGCTACTTCAAGCTGTTTATCGGGTAGTAGTTCGAGGGAGTTAATATCTATGAACGTCACATTTCCGTTCCTGCTCCCGCAACCCGATACGTGGTGTGATGCCGGGCCTGCAGAACTGATATTGGCGTTGACTACAGCAACAACACCCCGGGCTTCATCCACCGCCAAACCATATGGCTGGTAACCAGTTTTAATTCTTTTGACAACTTGATGCGTCTGCAGATCAATTACGGCAACACTCCCCCGGTTCCCGGGAAAGTAGATCATATCATCCGGGCAGGAAACAAACAATTTACCCATTGCAATTGCCAAATGCGCAGGAGCTGCGTGCAACGAGATGCTACCAATCAATGTATCGTACTGCATATCCATTATCCGGACCTCTTTGGATGTTGCACAGGCAATATAGCATTTTGTGCTCTGCCTGTCGGCTAATAGCTCTACAGGGTCTACCGAAGATTCATGTATTATACTGCCCTTCCCGTCAATCGGCGTCTCTTCTACTACAGGAGAAAGCGGGTTCGTTACATCAATACTGTAAATGAAATTCCCTGTCTGCGACCCGACATACAATTTCTTATATTGTTCATTTAACACAATACCGGCAGGATAACTAAACCGACCACCATGAGCATATGTTGCTAAAACAGTATTTTTCAGCAGGTCGACATAGGCGATCTTCCCGATACTGCTGTTATCTGCAAACCAACCATACCGTGAATCGGAGGAAATAGCAAAAGAGGTCCATACGCCTGTTCCCAGGTTTATGTTTGTCGTCGGTTTATCATTCTCTGCATTGAATTGCTGCACAAAATCTGATTGCGTAAAGAAGGACACATACCAATGTTTCTTATCCGGTGCAACCTGTACACAATAAGGATATTTAGCCACCCCATTACCAACATCCACAAACCTCATTTGCAGTAATGAAGCAGCATCCACCACCGTAACAACGTCGCATAGTCTGTTGGCAACATAGAATTTGTTCCTATTAACATCATTTTCGAATTTGACAATACCCTTTGCGCTTTGTGCTCCCGCAGCAATCCAATCTCTTATCTTCAGGTATTCTCCTTTCGACAATGGTTGCCTGTCATACGGCATAGTAGGCTTCAATGTAATACCCAGGCTACTATCAGTATTGGTAAAAAAACATAAAGAACTGAAATCAGGCCTGTATGGTATAACAGTTGCACCGGTTTCAGTTCCATTAAATAAGTTATCCCATGTGCTTAAGTTAAGTCCCCCAGCATTTTCGTAACTTAATGCATTGTGGCAACCACTTACTGCGCACTTATTCAGTATAATAGCGGCGATATCATTGGGGTAGTTACTCCCGGTCATGTCTACATACTTGCTGTCGTGCTTGCAGGAGTTGAACAATACCGAAAAACCAGCGAGAACATAAACAGCATATACAACAAATAGAATACCGGTCCTCATAGCCAAAGCAGCATACTAAATGAAGCGGGCTTAACTTTCGCTAAGCCCGCCCGATAAGTTTAGTTTGTTTTAACTATTTTTTGATAGCTTGTATGATCTCCAACAGAAACCTTTATCAGGTAAATACCCGGAGTAAGTACATAGTCATTAAGGTCAAAATCATAAGATGCTGACGACTGCGACTGATTTAGTAAAGCACCAACCAATCTACCTGTAACATCAAACAAGTCGATAGTTGCGGGCTTATTACTCACCTCACCAAAGGATACGGTAACCCTGTTTGCACTGGGGTTCGGGTAAACGACAATATCACTCGCTGATGTATTTACCTCTTGTATGGATACCGGGGAAAGTATTCTCAAAGTATAGTCCTCCATCTCACCATGATAGCCGATCGGATCTACGGTGGGGCTATCGCAGGAGGAAGGAATGATGTGGCCTGCATCACTACTCATTTTCACAGTAGCACGCATTCTAACAATACCGGGAGTAGTAGTGGCCGGTATAGTAAACGTACCGGTGAATACACCATACGGTTGAAAATCATAAGTTATAGCTGTCTCCCCTGCGTCATTAAAGCTCTTGTTATTATTATAGTCGATCCATATCCTGATGTTGTTCCGTGAAGTTGGAAAATTTATCGAATCGCGTGTGTGGTTGATAGTAACAGTATAAGTATGCCCTGCTATCAGCGATGCTGTATCTGTAGTAACTACCAGCACTTTCGACATGCTTTCCACCGGCAATGATGTCCTGTTAATTGTACCAAGTTTAAAATTAGCAATACCCGGCTGTAGTGTGCTGTAGGGAACCCTGCCGACAAGCATACAATACTGTGCCTTTGATGAGGCGGTAACCAATAAACAGCAAAGAAGAATTTTTGTAAAAGTTTTCATATGTTTCGTTTAAGAATCAATAAGTGTTTTATCATTTCAAAAATGAACCAATCTAATGACAAAAAAACCTAACAATTCCTAAAGAAACTTAATGGCGCTACATCATAGCCTTCACAAGGTTACCCAGTTTTTTCAGCGCCCTGTCAACTTCCGGCGTCCATTGCATACCATAGCTCAGGCGCATACAATTCTGATAACGTTCCTGCAATGTGAACATGGTGCCCGGCGCGATACTGATCTTATGGTGCATAGCTTCCTGGTACAGGTGATAGGTATCTATCTTCTTATCCAGTTCCAGCCACAGGATAAACCCACCTTTAGGTGCACTCATTTTCACATTCTCGGGAAAGTACTCACCTACTGCACGTGTGAACTGCAAACTATTGGCATGCAACGTTTGCCTCAATTTCCTCAAATGATATTCATAACGTCCGGTAGAAAGGAAATTAGCTATCGCTGCCTGTTGTGCAGTAGCGCTTGTAATGCTGTGATACAACTTCAGCTGCTTAATGCGCTCCAAATATTTGCCGGGAGCTACCCAACCTACCCTGTAACCCGGCGCCAGTGTTTTAGAAATAGAACTGCACCACAACACATTACCTTCCTCATCAAAAGACTTGCACGACTTAGGCCTTGTCTTCCCAAAATACACATCGCCATAAAGGTCGTCCTCAATCAGCGGTACACCATGCCGCGACAGCAACTTCACCATCGCCTGTTTTTGTTCATCAGGCATGCAGTAGCCAAGCGGATTGCTAAAGTTGGTAACAAAGAAGCAGGCCTTTATCGCGTGCTTTTGCAGAGCTTTCTTCACATCGTCGGGGTCTACACCGGTATCCGGGTCGGTGGGTAGTTCCAGTATTTTCAACCCTATGCTCTGCGCAAAGCGCAGCATACCAAAATACACAGGGCTTTCAACCGCTATTGTATCTCCCGGCTTCGTAATTGCCATCAGGCAGTACGATATGGCATTCATGCATCCAGCAGTAGTAATGATATCATCTGCTTTCAAATGTCCTCCCCAATGCAACGACCACCTTGCAACCTGCCTTCGCAGCAGATCATTTCCCTGTATCTGCTCATACGACGCACCACCTGCAGGCAGATCACGCAGAGACTGCATCATGGATTTGTTCAGGCGCGCCAATGGCAGGATCTCCGGTGCAGGCACACTTAGCGAAAAACGGGTAATGCCCTGCAGTGAAAAATCATCGTATACCTCACCAATAATGGCTTCCACGTTCTTTGTCTTAATAGTTTGCAGTGGGTTACTCTTTTCTATCTTCCGGGGAAACCTCGAAGGATTGAAACGTACATAATAGCCTGATTGCGGGCGGGATTCTATCAGGCCTTTGCCTTCAAGATGATAATATGCCTGCAGGATAGTACTCACACTGCTTCCATGCTCTTTGCTGAGCAGACGCACAGATGGCAGCTTATCGCCAATTTTAAGTACTTCATCCATAATCTGTTGCTCAAAAATGTCTGCTATCCGTAGATACAACAGATCTGCTTTGCGGTTTTTTATAGAAGGCATAAAAAAAATTAAAACAACTGTTATGGTCAAAATTACACAAATTGTATCTGTTTTGTTCTAATTATTTTTCTGATTTTTGTCCCGGAATTATGACAAAGCATACAAAAGCTTATTTAGCACTGGTTTATGTCTGTATTGTATGGGGCACAACCTACCTGGCAATAAGAATAGGCGTTAAGCACTATCCTTCTTTCCTGTTTGCAGGCGTGAGGCAGTTGCTGGCGGGTGTTATTTTAATGGCTTTTGCATGGTACAGGAGCAAGGAAAAAGACTTCTCCTCCCGAAATATGCTGCGGCAAATGTTGGTAGGCTTCCTGATGCTTACGGTAGGTAACGGGCTGGTATCATTTGGCATGAAATTTATTCCAAGTGGCGTATCAGCACTTATATGCAGTCTAATGCCCATGTTCGCTGTGTTGTTCAATATGATGTCATCCAAAAAAGACCATTTTAACATAACAATTGGCGCTGGCTTGCTACTGGGCATTTGCGGAGTAGGCCTCATATTCAGGCATAATATAGCAGAGGTTACTCAGCCTGCATACATAGGCGGCATTATTGCCACAATCGTAGCGACAGCAGGATGGGCGCTGGGCGGCACAGTAAATAAAAGATATGTAGACGCTGTTAATCCTGTGCTTAACTCAGGACTGCAGTTATCATTCGGCGGAATATTCATGTTGCTAATAAGTCCGGTAGTAGATGACTACTCCAACTTCCAACTGTGGAATACAGAAGGCATAATTTCCCTCGGTTATCTTATTATTTTTGGTTCAGCCATAGCGTATGCAGCCTACATGTATTCGCTGAACGTACTGCCGGTAGGCATTGCAACATTGTATGCATATATTAACCCCCTCATTGCAGTACTGGCGGGCTATCTATTCCTTGCAGAAGAACTGAACATTTACATAGGGCTGGCATTCATTACCATTGTCATCAGCGTTTTCCTGGTGAACAGGGGCTACAGGAGGCAGCATAAAGGAGAACAAACACACGAATCAAAACTGGAAGAAGCATTCCCGGAAACCATCCCGGTCGATTAATAACTCTTAAAACATTTTTATGGAGCACACAATTTCAGTTACCACACAAGCCGAAAGAAAGGTTACGGACACCAAATCTCTGCCCTTCGGCAAAATACCAACCGAACACATGTTCGTAGCTGAGTACAAAGACAAAGCCTGGCATAATGCCCAGGTTGTGCCTTTCCACGATCTTACCCTCAGCCCGCTAACGCTTTGCCTGCATTATGGGCAAACGGTATTTGAAGGAATGAAAGCGTTTAAAATGGACGATGGACGGATCAATGTATTCAGGATAGAAAAACACCATGAGCGTTTTACAAAGTCTTTGCACAGGATGTGTATGCCCCACGTTCCTAAAGCCCTGTTCACTGATGCTATAAAACAACTCGTAAAAATAGATGCAGACTGGATACCAACCGAAGACGGAGGGGCTCTCTACATCCGTCCATTCATGATAGCTACCGAAGCCCGCATAGGCATAAAAGCATCAGAAGAGTATTTATTTATGGTTGTATGCAGCCCGGCTTTCCATTATTACAACAAACCTCTTAAGGTACGGGTAGAAACTGACTATGTGCGCGCTGCAGAAGGAGGCACAGGCATAACCAAATGCGGGGGCAATTATGGCGGTGCGCTCTTTCCGACACATCTTGCACAAGCAGCAGGTTACGACCAGGTACTTTGGACAGACGCCCGCAACCATGAGTACATTGAGGAATCAGGCACCATGAATGCGATGTTTGTAATAGATGGGACCCTGATAACACCCGAACTTACCGGAACGATACTGGATGGGGTAACACGCAACTCACTATTAACCATTGCCCGTGACAAAGGGATCAAAGTGGAAGAAAGAAAGATAAGCTTCCACGAATTGGTGAACGCATTTAATACAGGCAAAAAAGTGGAGGCATTTGGTGCGGGAACAGCAGCCGTTATTGCACCCATAGAAATAATTGGCATAGGGCACAAGGAATACAAATGCTACCTGGAACCGGACGCAGTAATGTATAAACTACAAAAAGAGCTGCATGATATCAGGAAAGGCATTGTACCAGATGTACACAATTGGAACGACATCATTTAACCTTGCAATATGCAACCTGTAACTGTTGACTACAAAGGCTATATCATCACTACTGATAAGAGCTTGATGAAACCGGGAGATATCCATAAATGGCTATCAGAAGAATCTTATTGGTGTAAGGGCGTTTCTTTTGAGACATTCAGGACCACCTTTGACAACTCGTTCTGTATAGGTGCGATATTTGAAGGGCGACAAATAGGCTACGGCCGTTTAGTGACCGATTATGTGATACTCGGCTACCTTGCTGATGTATTTGTAACCGAAGAACACAGGGGCAAAGGCATTAGCAAGAAAATGATGGAAGTGCTGTTGGGATTGGACTGGGTACAGAAGCTATGGGCAATGCGGTTAGCTACAACCGACGCACACGACCTATACAGGAAGTTCGGATTTACCAACATCCGGCACCCCGAGAAAATGATGGAACTCATAAGAACAAGCAATTTACAACCACTCAACCAGTAGACATGCTTCAGTACTTAGACAGCGCAAAACGACAATTTAAGCTTTACAAGCAGCTTGGAGAAAAAGCCATTGCGCAGGTAGCTGATGCAGAGCTCAACTGGCAGGCAAATGAAGACAGCAATAGCATAGCCCTTATCGTTAAACACATGTGGGGCAACATGCTTAGCCGGTGGACAGATTTCCTGACCACCGATGGAGAAAAACCATGGCGCCACCGCGATGTCGAGTTTGAAGGATCTATGAGTCGTGATGAACTGATGCAGAAATGGGAGGAAGGTTGGCAATGCCTGTTCAATGCACTGAATAGTATTACAGATGCAGACCTTGACCGCATCATTTATATCCGCAACGATGGCATGCCTGTACTAGACGCCATAAATCGGCAAATTTCGCACTACTCCTACCATGTAGGACAGATCGTATATATATCTAAACTGCGCAGCAGTAAAGAATGGGAAAGCCTTTCTATACCACGCAACAAATCAAATGAGTACAATACCGGAAAATTCGCCCAGGATAAGAGTAACAGACATTTTACAGATGAATGGCTTGATAAAAAATAGCTAGATCATCCCCAACTCAAAATCCTCAAGGCTCCTGAGCTTTGCATCTGCAATAGAGAACCGCGGGTCATCAAAATGCAGGTCATCCGGTATGGCTATTACCTTCATCCTCGCCGCCTTTCCTGCTATAACCCCGTTCACCGAATCCTCCAGCACCAGGCATTCATTGTGCCTTGCACCCAATTCCTTTGCGCAGTAAAGAAACACTGCAGGATGCGGCTTGCCCAATTCCACCACGTCAGCGGATGTAATGACATCAAAATACTTAGCAATATCAAAATGCTCCACAAGTGCATCTATCATATGCCTCGGCGACGATGATGCAAGACCTATTTTAAATTTATGTTTCCTGAGCAGCTGCAATGTCTTCTCTACCCCATCCAATATTCTGCCGCTGGTTTTTGATGAGGCTATTATATCATCCAGTATCTCATCCGCTACCTCTTTCGACGTCCTCCCCTCCCACGGATAGTGAATAGCCCAGTGGTCAGTAACCTCATATATGCGCAATCCCGTGGTCTCTTTGAATTTTGCCCTCGTGATCGGTATTTTGTGCTTCTCAGCCACCTTCAGCATACTTACCCCCCACAATGGTTCAGTATCCAGTAGCAGCCCATCCATATCAAATAAAACTGTATTTATCATAGTATTTTAGCTACAGCAAAAGTACTTACTAGCTTCAACTTACTCTTCTTGCTTTTAAACATATTCCATTTATTAACTGTTTAGTGATTTTTTGGGTGAAATTTGGCTAAAAAGAACTCTAAATCACCCCTCAAATGCTATTTTTGCGCCAAATCTCACTTTTTTATGAAGCGAACCGCTTTTTACAGTTTGTTGCTGGGCACGTCATTGCTATGCGCAAAGTCGGCAACGGCCACGATCAACTTTAAAGAATATACAATGCCTAATGGCTTGCATGTTATCCTGCAGGAAGACCACTCTACTCCCATTGTGGCAGTATCTGTAATGTACCATGTAGGCTCTAAGAATGAAGACCCGCAGCGTACCGGTTTCGCGCACTTCTTCGAGCACCTGCTCTTCGAAGGCAGCGACAACATCAAGCGCGGCGAGTACATGAAATTCATCCAGTCGGCCGGTGGTCAGCTTAACGCTAACACTACGCAAGACCGTACCTTCTATTTCGAAGTGCTGCCGTCTAACCAACTCGAGCTGGCTTTGTGGATGGAATCTGAGCGCATGGCGCATGCTAAAATAGACGTTACCGGCGTTGAGACACAACGCAAAGTAGTCAAAGAAGAAAAGAAGCAGCGCTATGACAACACACCGTATGGCCAGCTCATTAACGTAATATTTGAAAATGCCTATGTTAAGTATCCTTACCGCTGGAGTCCGATTGGTAAAGAGCAATACATAGACCAGGCTACGCTGGATGAGTTCATGAACTTTTATAAAACGTTCTATGTGCCTAACAATGCCGTGCTGGTAATTGCAGGCGACATCCAGTTTGATGGCGCAGTAAAAATGATAGAAAAGTATTTTGGTGAGATCCCGAAAGGCACTAAAGCCATTCCACGCCCTACAGAAGTAGAGCCTGCACAAACTGCAGAAAGGCGCGTAAACTTCTACGATAATGTTCAGCTTCCGGCCATTATACTGGGCTACCATATACCCAAACAGGGCACTCATGATTACTACGCAGTGCAGATGCTTACACAACTATTGTCTCAAGGCAAAAGCTCAAGGTTTGAAAAAGAGATCGTGGATAAGCAGGAAAAAGCAGTGCAGGCTGCAGCTTTCGACCTCGGCAACGAAGAACCCGGCATGGCTATTATGCTGGGCATAGCCAATATGGGCGTTAAACCTGAAGAGTTGGAGAAAGCCATGCTGGATGAGATAGAGAACGTAAAAAAGAACGGTATCACCGATGAAGAATACGCTAAACTTCAAAACTCAGCAGAGAACGACTTTATTTCGCAAAACCAGAAAAATATTGGTGTAGCTACCAACCTCGCCACTTACTATACATTCATGGGCGATGCGAACCTGATCAATACAGAACTGGAGCGCTATAAAAAAGTAACCAAGGATGACATCAAGCGCGTTGCCACTAAGTACCTGACCAAAGAGAACAGGCTTGTGGTTTACTACCTGCCGAAAGAAGACAAGAAGAAAGACGGGGATAAAGCATCCGCTGATGACAAATCCAAAGGCCAAACTAAACCCAACAACGTAAAGAAATAATTCTCATAATCAGCTGATAAGCTTAAAAATATTCAAATGAAGAAGATCGTATTATCCATAATAGCAATTGCAGCCATCTCTGCTGCTTTTGCACAAAAACTTGACAGGAGCATAAAGCCGAAACCCGGCCCTGCACCTGAAATAAAACTGGGCAAAACCGAAAGCTTTACTTTGCCCAACGGCATGAAGGTTTTCGTAGTTGAGAACCACAAACTTCCCACTGTTTCCTGCAGCATACAACTGGACATTAAACCTGAATTGCAGGGCGATATGACCGGTTACCGTGATATGATGTCTGAACTGTTAGAGGCCGGCACAACAACCAGGTCTAAAGAAAAACTGAATAGCGAGATCGACCAGATGGGCGCAAATATCAGCGTCAGTGACGGCGGCATGTATGGCAGCGGTCTAAAAAAGTATATGGGTAAAATATTCGAGCTGATGGCTGATATTGCTATGAACGCTGTTATCAGCAACGATGAACTTGACAAAGTTAAAAAGAAGACGATGTCAGGTATTCAGACACAGAAAAACCAGCCAGATGCGATGGTGAACAATGTCAGTTCAGTAATGAATTACGGAGATAAACACCCTTACGGCGAAGTAACAACAGAAGAAACAGTAAAGAAGATCACTGTAGAACGTTGTATGCAGTATTACAAAACATACTTCCGCCCCAATGTAGCCTATGTAGCTATTGTAGGTGATATTACTTTGGCAGAAGTTAAGCCTATGGTCGAGAAATACTTCGGCCCCTGGGAAAAAGCAAATGTACCCGTTGCAACTTATTCACTTCGCGCCCCGATCTCTGCAAGCCGCACTACAAAAGTTGACTTTGCCCCGCGCACAGGTGCAGTGCAGAGTGTTGTAAATGTTACTTACCCAATAGACCTGAAGCCTGGCACACCCGATGTGATCAAAGCAAAGGTTGCCAACACTATATTGGGCGGTGGTTCTTTCGGCCGTCTTTTCCTGCACATTCGTGAAGCACATGGCTGGGGTTATGGTTCTTACTCTACTATGCAGGAAGACGACATGGTAGGTAATTTCAGCGCAGAATTGAAAGTACAGAACAATGTATCCGATAGCGCACTCGAGGTGTTGCTTGATGAAATGCGTATTATGCGCAGTCAGCCCGTACCGGATACTACTCTGCAGAACTGCATTACATATATGTCGGGCAACTTTGCTATCGGACTGGAAGATCCAAAGCGCGTAGCGCAATTTGCCATCAATATTGAGCGCTACAATATGCCTAAAGACTACTACCAGAACTACCTTAAGAACCTGAGCGCTGTAACCGCGGCCGATGTAATGGAAGTTTCTAAAAAATATATCCTTCCCGACCAGGCAAACATTATAGTAGCCGGCAACAAAGATGCCGTTGCTTCTAAACTCACCAAATATTCAGCCGACGGCAAGATCGATTATTTTGATTGGGCTGGCAAACCACTGATTATTTCTGAAGCTACAGTTGCTCCTGCCGGCATGACAGGAGACGAGGTATTTAAAAAGTATGTTGCTGCAATGGGGGGCGAAAAAGCTTTCAATAGTGTAAAAGACCTGAAACTTGTTATGAGTGCCAATTTACAGGGACGGGAATTAGCACTCACCATTATGAAAAAGAGCCCAAACAAATCTGCACAGTCTATGGAAATGGTAATGGGCACACAAAAAATGAGTTTAGGCAAGCAGGCTTTCAATGGCACCAGCGGCTACCAGGCTGCACAAGGACAGCGGAAAGACATGACAGAAGAAGAAGTAAACGAAGCTAAAGAAGAATCTGATATAGCAGCGGACCTTCATCCGGAAAAATATGGCATCAAACGCACTTTAACAGGTATGGAACAAGTGAATGGTGCTAATGCATACAAGATCGAAGTAATAGATGGTAAAGGCAAAAAATCAACTGAGTACTATGATGCTGCAACATCTATGCTGATCAAGAAAATAAAAGGTGAAGGCGAGGAAATGGAAACTACAGATTATGCTGATTACAAAGAAATCCCGGGCACTAATGGCTTCAAAGTAGCATACAGTATTAGCAAAACAGGTGGCGGCCTGCCAGGCACACTTATTTTCAAGGTACAGACTGCAGAAGCAAATACCAATATACCCGACAGCGAATTCAACTAATACTACCATCACACCACCAATAAAAAAACACCGCCATTCAGCGGTGTTTTTTTTATTACCTTTTACAATTAGCCTATAAGCTCTAAGAACTCTTGTTCTGTCAAAATACTCACTGTGCCCAATTTCTTTGCTTTTTCCAGTTTTGATCCTGCATCCTCACCCACAACAAGATAGTTTAGCTTACTGCTCACGCCACCCAGTATAGAGCCGCCTTTTTCCTCCACCATTGCCTCTGCATCGCTACGCTTGAACTGGCTAAGCGTACCGGTGAACAGGAACGTTTTTCCGGCAAGCTCGCCATCACCTTGCTTATTACCTTTATGTTCGTTCACAAGGTTCACACCAGCCTCTCCAAGCCTGCGCAGCATCTCTTTGTTCTCGTTGCGGGCAAAGAAATCTTTTACAGAAGTGGCTACCTTAGGCCCAATATCCTCCAGTGTCAGCAGCTTTTCAATATCCCAGTCATAAAAATCAGTGATGTGCGACACTGCATTAGCCAGCGTCTTAGCCGTTGTTTCCCCTACATACCTGATACCCAGCCCGAAAATGAGCCTGTTCAGCGGCTGCTGCTTAGAGTTCTCGATCGCCTGCTTCAGGTTGGTAACAGACTTTTCTCCAAATCCACCCAACTGCTTCACCTGCTCCCAATCTATTGTATAAATACCAGGGATATCGGGCAATAACCCAAGCTCATAAAATTTCTGCACATTGGCGTTGCCAAGGCTGCGTATATCCATAGCGTCCTTACTGGCAAAATGTATCATCCTTTCCACTACCTGCACGGGGCAGCCCACGTTTATACATCGCCATGCAGCCTCATCCTGCTGCTTCTCCAGTTCGCTGTTGCATGCGGGGCAGTGGGTTGGGAATTTTATTTCCTCTTCTTCACCTGTCCTTAATTCCGTTAATGGCTTCACTATATACGGTATCACATCGCCGGCTCTTTCCACCAGCACGGTATCTCCTATCCGCACATCTTTCTCCCTCACCACATCTTCATTGAACAGCGATATGGATGTAACCGTGACCCCACCTATCGGCACCGGGTCTATTTTAGCTACCGGTGTTATACTGCCTACCCTTCCTACCTGGAACTCTACTCTCCGCAACTTGCTGGTTGCCTGCCTTGCCTTGAATTTATATGCTACAGCCCATCGTGGGTGGTGAGAAGTCATTCCCATAGCGTCCTGAAGTGCAAAGTCGTTCACTTTTATCACCAGGCCATCCACCTCAAAAGGCAAGTCGTCTCGCTTCTCTTCAAAATCACCGCAGTACTTAATTACCTCGTCTATGTTTCTGAATACCTTCATTTGCCGCGCAGGCGTAGGAAAACCCATATTGTATAACCACTGCAATGAATCGTAATGGTTACTCAGTTCCTTCGGGCGCTCTTTGCCGGGTTCAAGTGTATAATCGCTTATGTGGTATAGTATCGCATTTAACCCACGCTTTCTCACTTCGCCGGGGTCAAGTATCCTCAGCGTACCTGATGCAGCATTGCGTGGATTAGCCAATGGCGATAAACCTTCGGCAATGCGCTGCCTGTTATATTCCTCGAATACTTTTTTGTGGATCACTATTTCCCCGCGAATCTCCACCTGCGTTATCCCCTGCTGCACCAGCGGGGCCGATAGTGGTATTGCCTTTATCTGCCTTACATTGGCGGTCACATCCTCGCCCATCACACCATCACCGCGGGTAGCGCCACGTACTAGTTTGCTGTGGTCATAGATCAACGAAACACTTGCTCCATCATACTTTGGCTCAACACAATACTCTATATCATCTGTTGCCGCAAGTTCCCTGCATCGTCGGTCCCAATCGGTAAGGTCTTCTGCATTATAGGTATTGTCAAGGCTTAGCATGGGCACCAGGTGACTCACCGTTGGGAAACGTTCACTCAAACCCTGCGCAACGCGTTTCGTAGGGGAATCGTCGGTAACCAATTCCGGGTGCTTTCCCTCCAGTTGTTTTAGCTTTTTAAACAGGCTGTCATATTCAAAGTCCGATAGCACAGGTTCACTCTGCACATAATATTTCCAGTCTGCATACAATATCACTTCCCGTAATTGGGTTATGGTATCGTCAACCGCACCGGCATCATTGTTTATCAGTTGTTTCGCCTGCTCGTACAGGCGCTTCTCATCCTGTTGGGTGTACATACTACAAAGTAAAGAGCAATAAAATTACCAAGCTAATTGTTCAAAATATTTTATTTTGCTATGGTAAATGAAAAAAATATTCAAATCATTTATCTCTTTCTCCCGCACAGAACGCAACGGGTTGATGGCATTATGTGTCCTGCTTATCATCCTGATCGCCATTCGGTTCACTATGCACCTGTGGATTCATCCCAATGTAAATAAAGAACAAGAACAACAAATGGTGAGGGCGTGGGAAAAATTCAAACAAACCCAGGCCCAAACAAAAGACTCCATAACCAAAGCAACAGCATTACCCCTTGATATAAACACCGCCGATTCACTTTCCCTTTTACACCTGAAGGGGATCGGGCCTTCCACAGCCGGCAAAATAATTACCTACCGAAAAAAACAACCTTTTACGAATATAAACGAGCTAAAAGGATTAGGGCATTTCTCTGATGCTGTTTTCGACACATTGAAAAAGCAGTTAATTGTCAACTGATAATACATACTTTAACCACGTTTAGGTTATTTCAAATTTCAATTCTTTCCATTTCTATTTCTCTTCAAAAAAATGTTGTAAAATTGCGTTTATAATACCTCATATATAAAAAAATGGATTTCAAACAGACTGAAGCTCAGGTTTCGATTGCAGAGATGATACGCGATTTTGCTAACAAGCATATCCGTCCGAATATGATGGAATGGGACGAAACCCAAAAATTCCCTGTCGACCTGTTTCATAAAATGGGAGAGTTGGGACTTATGGGCGTGCTCGTACCTAACGAGTACGGCGGTTCTGGCTTGGGGTATTTTGAGTACGTTACAGTAGTTAGTGAGATAGCAAAAGTTTGCGGTTCTATCGGTCTTTCGGTAGCTGCGCACAACTCTCTGTGCACCGGCCATATATTGTACTTTGGCAACGAGGAGCAAAAGAAAAAATACCTGCCTAAATTGGCAAGTGGGGAATGGATAGGTGCATGGGGCCTTACTGAAGCAAATACGGGCAGCGATTCAGGAAATATGCGTTGTACCGCTGTGAAAGACGGCAACGACTGGATATTGAACGGAACTAAAAATTGGATAACACACGGCATCAGCGGCAATGTTTCTGTTGTATTGGCCAGAACAGGCGAGCCTCGTGCTAAAAATAATATCACGGCCTTCATAGTTGAAAAAGGAACACCGGGTTTTACTTCGGGCAAGAAAGAGAACAAACTGGGCATGCGCGCAAGCGAAACTGCAGAACTTGTTTTCGACAACTGCCGCATCTCTGACGCGCAAAGAATGGGCCCCGTAGGCGATGGTTTTTACCAGGCAATGAAAGTGCTTGATGGCGGCCGAATCTCAATAGCTGCTCTCGCGTTGGGAATTGCTAAAGGTGCTTACGAAGCTTCACTTAAGTATTCAAAAGAACGCAACCAGTTCGATCAACCGATCTCTAATTTTCAGGCTATTGCATTTAAGTTAGCAGATATGGCTACTCAGATCGAAGCTTCCGAACTGCTTATTTACCAGGCAGCTGATATGAAAAACCGTGGCGAGAAGATGACCAAGGAGTCGGCTATGGCTAAATACTATGCATCTGAAGCGGCAGTGCGCATCTCAACCGATGCTGTGCAGATATTCGGTGGCTATGGCTACACAAAAGATTTCCCTGTTGAAAAATATTACCGCGACAGCAAACTATGTACTATTGGAGAAGGTACTTCAGAGATACAAAAGCTGGTAATTTCAAGGGACATATTGAAAGCGTAACCACAATTACTGCTTGCTGAAGAACAGCCATTCAATACCCACTTTGTTGGAGTTTTCTATTTTAGATGTCCTCGTCATACCAAGAGAACCGGCAGTACTTGTTGCTATGTAATAAGTGATAGTATCGTTCGCATCATAAGAAATACGCAACGAATCACCGTTTATCAGCTCCCATCTGTAATTAAGGGCCATGGACGTTACACCATTATTTGTGTTCGTATGTACGCCGGTACCGTTAGCATCATATACCATTTCGTATAACGAACCGGCAGCTACAGCATGCTTTTCGAAATAGTCTATTCTACCGTTAAGGTTATCATCAGATCCATATTGAGTCAGGTGCCACTTACCGGGTATGATATCGTACATACTCCCGGCTCCTTTCTTTTTGGAACATGACGCCACGAGTAACACCATCAGGATCACAAATACATTAAAAATAAATAGCCTATTTTGACCTTTTCTCATCGAATATTAGCTCATAGCAAATTTACATATAAAAACTATACAAAATGCCTTAGCTGTTGGAGCTATAATAAACTTAACAAAAAAGATGCCAGATTGCAGTAATAATAAAAATTTATAGCAATCACTATCAAAGAACGATCTGTTGTAGCAAAGCGCTCTTGTCAGGATAGTCTGTATTGAAATGAAGTCCTCGGCTTTCTTTCCGAAATTGAGCCCCTTTTACAATAAGATAACCAATGGTAATGAGATTTCTCAGTTCACACAAATGGGGCGAAAGCGTAGTGGTCTTATATAGTTCTTCGGTTTCATCGTGCAACAGGTCTATCCTGCTCAATGCCCGCTCCAGGCGAATATCGTTTCGTACTATACCCACATAATCACTCATCACCTGCTGCATCTCTTTAAGACTCTGGGTAATAAGGATCATTTCCTTCGGGTCATTGGTACCGGAGGCATTCCAGTCCGGCACGTCTTCGTTGAATGACAAGTCACTGATTCGCGATGCCATATCTTTAGCACATCTGTGCGCAAACACTAATGCCTCCAATAAAGAATTCGATGCCAGACGGTTAGCACCATGCAACCCTGTGCTGGAACATTCGCCACATGCATATAAATTAACAACCGACGATCGGCCTGCCTCATCCGTCTTTATACCGCCACAACAATAGTGTGCCGCAGGTGCCACAGGTATCATCTGCTCAAATACATTGATGCCAATACTTGCGCACTTTGCATAAATATTCGGAAAATGGGCTTTGAACTTTTCCTTGTCCATTTCCCTGCAGTCAAGGTATACATGTTCCGTACCTGTTTTCTTCATCTCATTGTCAATCGCACGTGCCACAACATCACGCGGCGCGAGGTCTGCCCGTGCATCGTACGACGCCATAAAAGCAACTCCATTCTTGTTGCGCAATATGCCCCCATCGCCACGCACAGCTTCTGTGATCAGGAAAGATGGACTCACACCCATTTCATACAAAGCCGTTGGATGGAATTGTATGAACTCCATATTCTCTATACGCGCCTTGGCGCGGTAAGCCATAGCAATGCCATCACCGGTAGCAATACGCGGGTTAGTGGTGGTCCTGTACACCTGCCCTACTCCCCCGGATGCCATCAGCGTGCACTTTGCCAATATCTTCTCAATGTTATTATTCTGCAGGTTAAGCGCATATACACCATAGCAGGTTATATCGCGGGTAGACTTAGTGACCAGGAAACCAAGGTGGTGCTGGGTAATAATATCCACCACGAACCAGTGGTTATATATCCTTATGTTGGGATATTGTCTTGTCTTTGCTACCAGCGCCCGCTCTATCTCAAAACCTGTTATATCCTTATGATGCAGTATCCTGTGTTCCGAATGCCCACCTTCCCTGCCACGCATGAATTCGCCCTCTGTGTCCTTGTCAAACTCAGTCCCCCACTCTATTATTTCTTTCACTCTTTCCGGCCCTTCTTTGATCACTGCCTCAACTATATGCCTGTTGCATAGCCCATCTCCCGCTGTCAGTGTATCTTCTATGTGTTTTTCGAAGCTGTCTTTCTCAAGATCATTTACCACGGCTATCCCACCCTGGGCATACTTGGTGTTTGTCTCATCCGTATTTGCCTTGGTAAGAATGGTTATGGTTCTGTCCGGAAAGCGGCTGGCTGTTTTTATAGCAAAGGAAAGACCTGCAATACCTGAGCCAATAATAAGGAAGTCGGTTTTAAGCATAGCAAATCCTACTTAAAGAAACGCAAAAGTACAGCCTTTTTGTCAAGTGTTTCTTCTAAACGCCCTTTGTACACTAAGATAATCTAAATAATAAATGATCTTCACCGATAAGCTGTTGCTCTGCGGAGACTGGAACGTATGTTCAAGGTCGTCAAAATAATTGTTGAATATCTTCGGCGATTGTGGTGATGAGAAAATACCATTCTGGTAAACTATGGTCATCTCGCTGCCCGGTTTAAATTGCCACACATAGCTCATAAAAACGTTGAATGTGTTGAAGTTAACGTTCCTGTTCACCGCGTATGCAGATGTTATATCCAATCCACCATCCCTGTTCAGGTAAGCATACTGAGCATACTGTGCCTGAGACCAGTAATGCCTTGCATTTAACCTAAGCGACATTTTATTATTAAACACATAAGCAGCATACAATGAGTTGGTTATAGTACCTAGCTTACGGATGCCGAAGTAAATAGAATCATTCCTATTGGCCACAAAACCAACATCATCATAAATTGTGCTGCCCGACAATTCGTAAATAGCAGAGAGCTTGTCATTGAACCTGAACCTCGGCGAAACAGACCACGACAGTGAATTCCGGTTACGCTCAAGGTACCAGCGCTTAGTTAGCTCAAGGTCAAGCGCAAACCGTTTGCGGTAGTCAGATGAGTAGAACCCGCCGGCCATGTAGTTCCTGGGATATACATAGAACCTGCCCGGCACACGGGGCTCCAGGTAATCGTAGTTCCTAAAAGGCGACATTGACCAGAACAGGCCTGCAGTGGTAAAATTCAGAAAAGTAACATTATGAGATCCAAAGAACTCTGCCTTATAATACGCATCCGGATTATAAATGCGATAGTAGCCTCCACCCACATGGTTATAGGCCATTCGTATTATCCCTTTAGGCTCATATATGTTGTAATACTGGTCTGCTGAATAGTAAGTAATATTATTCCTGTCCAGGTAGCCAAGATCGTTCGGATTAAAATTATCACTGATCGACTGCGTATTGACCGACCATGTGTAATTTCCACTCACTTTACCTGCGCTCAGGTAATAACGATGGCCAATATCATTTTTTGTGGTACGATATAGCTGGCTAAGGTCTCCCGACCCGTTTAATCCGTAATTATTCGCCTTATTCGTAAACTTGAACAACAGTGCACTCACATTCGCATTGTAGCTATTCTCTTGCCTGTTTACGCTGGTATTGATAAAACTCACGTACGAGTTGTTCTTCAGCGCCTGGTCAATTACAAACACATTATAATTCGTAAGTGGTGCGGTTTGAACCTTTCTTATGCTGTTACTGATGGTGTCCCGGATGGTAGCGTAAGCAGGTGCTGCTACTGCATTAAAAAAACCTATGCCCAGTTTTTTTCTCGTCCTGCCCGATATTTTTGTTGCATTGTACAACTTCATAGTGGCGGGGTTCTTTTCCACTATCTCATTGACCTGCAGTCCGCTGCCAGCTTGGTTTATATTCACGGGTGTACCACCCACCCTGCGCGAATAAAACAGGTCATTCTTATTGAACAGGTCCAGCCCCTCTGTAAAAAAATACCTATTCTCATTATACCTTACTTCTATGGGCGAAAGGTTCAATACACGATTATCGTAAATGGTCTGGCCAAAATCCGGCACCAGGGTCATATCTAAAGTAAAGCTCTCATTCAGTCCGTATTTTATATCCAGACCACCATTTAACGTTTGGGCATTAGCGCTATTGTAATTCTCCGCATACGCCGATAGATAGGGCAATAACGCCAGGCGAATAGGTGCTTTTATATCATGTATGCCTGTAAGCGTTCCTGCCTGGCTAAGATTATTCGCAATGGTAGGCAGTACCATATTCCAATAAGATTTTTCGCGATGTCGCCGGATGACCCTGTAAAAATTCACACCCCACACCTGTTCTTTCTTCTTCGAGAACCGTAATGCAGAATAAGGTATTTTCATTTCCACGCTCCACCCATGATCCTGCAGAAAAACCTTGCTATACCACGCGGCATTCCAGGATAGGTCCCGCCCATTGAATTTTTGTATGCCGTCGGCTTGTACGCCCGCTGCAGTCACCGCAAATTCTGTAGCATTCTGCCGGTCACAATAAGTATCAAACACTACACCAAAAGCATCGGTACTATGATCTTCAAACTCATCCCGTGGAGATAACTGCCTCAAAACACTGTCCGGAATGTCGTACATCATTGCCCCAACATAAAAAGCATCATCGTCATAGAATACACTCACTTCAGTGCGCTGAGTAGATGAAGCTCCCGGTAATGGGCCATATTGTATGAAACCAGAAGCTTTTTCACCACTTTGCCACACCGGCTCATCCAATTTGCCGTCCAGCATAATTTTACTAACCTGGCGTTTTGCGCTTAATGTCTTCCGGGGCTGACAGTATCCTGTTGCATGCATTAATAACATTAACGCAAAACAGAACAGGGTATATCGGGACGACAGGCGCACGGCATATATAGCATTAATATCTGGGCTCAGGCATACTAAACCGTTAGAAGCTCGACGTTACAGTTGCTTTCACACCACTGAATGCAGGCTCATATCGGCAAACACCACCGGTACAGTTAATACCGTCTACTTGTTTCACATAAGCCAGGGTGAACCTGTTAGCGCCTTTTGTGAAAGCGACAAATGCCTGTGGATAATGATTACCCTCTCTCGGGAAGCCAAGATCGGTGGAATTAGGGTTGTCACTGTTTTTATTTACAACGCTATTGTACATATCCGATAATGCAATAGACCATTTGGGGGCTATATTATATTCCAGCAATACAAACAGCCATGAGCCATAGTCTTGCTTGGTATTCATATATTGCACTTCAGCCCTTATGGAGTTTTTCTCATTCAACTTGTACGTAATCTCTGCCATTGGTGTAAGTGCGTATAATATGGTTCCTGGCCTGTTTTGATATAAAGGCACATTATACTCCAGGTATTGCGCACCTACGTGAAATACCCATGACTTCAGTCCCTGGTAAGAAACATCACCATACACTTCGCGATAAAGTTTCTCATCCTTCAACGTATTGATGTTGGTGTGCGATAACGTAATAGCAGTCACCTCGTTCGGGGCTATCTGTAATGTTGCCGTGCCTGCCATTTCCGAAATATCCTGTGATGGCGGCGCATACCTCGATATCAACCTTTCAGGCCTAAGAACAGCCACCACAGGTTGCCAGTTAAGCATACCATTCAACAAAGCCTCACTGGTAGACGTGCGCATAACAAAATCTTCAGTGCGCTTACCGCTCAATGTCAATGCTATACCCTTCATACCGTAGTTAATAGAAGTATACACAATATTCCCCGGCTTATCATAAACTATAGTACTTGTTCTGGCAGAATCGGGTTCATTGATGCCCTCGTGCGTTTTATAGGCACCTTCTATGTACCACGAAAAATTCTTGTACGTTATTGTATTATAAACAGAGAAAGCATACATATTATATACCGGTGTGAACAGTGGATTTTTAGAATTTAAAGTCGCTTGCGTGATAACTGTTTGTTTTGTGGCTCCATAAGAATCATCATCAAGTGTCCTGTTCAGCACACCGGCTCCGGGCGATAAATTAACTTTACCAATATTGAGATCAGCATCTATGCTCAGGCCTTTGATGATGGGAGCATATCGTGTGTTGGTCACGTACTTGCGATTGTCCTTCTGCTGCCCGGTAAAACCCTTTATCTTAATATTGTTGGTCAGTTTATATTTCAACCTGATACCCACTAGTGCATTGTCTATTAATAGCCCCCGGTCTTCGTATGCCCTGAAAAGTAAACCGCTTCCTATCTGGTCATAGATACTACCAACTGTTATCGAAAGGTCTTTAAGATCTTTGGTCACACTCCACGCACCGAGGCCAAAATCAGAATTTGCGGAGGTTGGATTCTTCAGGTTAGAATTATTGAACGCATCACCACGCACAAAAAAAGTGTACCCTTTAATGTTATAGCGAAGCGAAAGCCAGCCCTGGCTACCACTTAAGTACTTATCATACAACGGATTATTTGATGCTTTGATGTTGGTATCCCTATCAAAAAAATTCAATTGCATCATCAGGTCGCCGGAAAACGATCCTTGCGCCATTAACCTCAGAGAACTACATAGTAGTAACAATAAAATAGCTGATTTCCTCATTTAAATAAGAATATTGTTAAAGTTTTTCCGAAATTAGTTCCTTAATTTATATTTGGCAAAGTTTTCGCTTATTTATTATAAAAACAAGTAAACATGAAAAAAATACTGCTCGCTGTAGCATGCATGGCATTTATTGCTAACATACATGCGCAGGAATTGCCAGACACCGAAATAAAAGATGTCAGCTCTAATAAGAAAATAGCCTTCAACAATACATTCGAGAAAGACAAGGTAACACTCGTTAACTTCTGGGCCACCTGGTGTGTGCCTTGCAAAAAAGAGATCAAGAATATATCATTGAAGTTGGCTGATTGGAAGAAAGAAGCAGACTTTAATTACATGACCGTATCGATAGATGAAGCCAGGGCAGAAGGCCTGGTCCGCTCATACGCTATTGCTCAGGGTTGGACTTTCCCCCACTATATCGACCTCAACGCAGAACTGAAACGTTCACTGAACTTCCAATCTGTTCCTTACACGATCATTGTCGACAAGACCGGTAAAATTGTCTTCACGCATGCTGGTTACGAAGAGGGCGGAGAAGCAGAAGTATTCGCCAAAATAAAAGAACTGTCTGCAGCTAAATAAATTGCACTGGCTATAAATGAATAAGCCACACAATTGTGTGGCTTATTCATTTATAGCCGGGCACTATCCTTTCGAGCATAGTCTGCGCAGATCGTTCATAATTGCATTGTGCTAATAATAGTGCTATTTCCGGCTGCGAAGCCGGAGCACTTGCAACAGCGGTTGCAAGTGCTTTGCCTATGTCATCTGTATCTGTTGGGTTGCAAAAGGTTGCGTATGGCCCGTATACTTCTCTGTACACGGGAATATCAGAACAAACAATTTTACATCCATTGTATAGCCCTTCCAGCAATGGTATCCCAAAGCCCTCATACAATGAAATAGAAGCTACTATCTCGGCTTTTTTATACAGTGCTATCAATTCTACTTCTTTTAATGACGGAATAACCTGGATATTTGCTCGTTGTAAACTACCCTCTTCTAACTCACCATCTTTAAAGACTTTGTTCCTGTCTCCGATCATTACCAGGGAATATTCTTTGCTCACGCTGCTTTTTACATATGCATCTACCAGGTTTTGATGGTTCTTTCTTATATTAAAAGTACCTACCGATAAAATGATCTTCTCTTTCGCAATAGCTGCATCATTCTCTGTTTCCTGCATTTTCTGAGATATACCATTATACGCTACTGATAATTTAGCTGCAGGTAGCCTGTAAAATTTCACCAGCTCATTCTTTATGGTATTACTAACGGTGAAAATATGTTTGCTGCTGATCGCTATTCGTGGTACCAGGATGTTGTACCACATGGAAAATTTCTTAGAGTTCCATTCAGGGTGATGGTAAAATGCAAGATCATGTATGGTAACATAATTATTACTGTAAAATATCGGTGCCGTGTTGGCCAGATTAAGTAATGGCGGTGCTTTATGTCTGCCAAGGTATAAAGGCAGGTCAAATTGCTCCCATTTCTGCCCCGTGTTCCGCCCTATCACCAGCACATTCAATTCGTCGCCGATATCAGTATGCAGTATGCCCTTAGGGGCTACAAACACCGTCTCGGGATATAACTTTTTTATTTGTCTGCTACATTCTATTCCATACCTTTGTACCCCGGAAACAGGCTGCGTAAGAAAGCGTGCATTCACAAATATTTTCATATAACTGCAAAAGGCAATAACCCCTGCTGCAAAGTATCAACAAAATCCACAAAGTGCAAAATATCACCCGTATATATGCGCTCAGCAGGCGAAATGTAGTTTTACGTTATAAAAATTCCCTGATGGGTTTTTTTTGGGGGTTTATCAAACCATTATTATACCTTTTTATTTTCATAGTCATTTTTGGCGAAAACTCCGGCATACCTAACTATCCTTTATTTGCAACTTCTGGACTCATATTCTGGTTCTTTTTCTCCAACGTCACCGGGCAGTCCATCGGCAGCGTTGTTGGCTCAGCGGGCTTACTTAAATCGCTGAACATCCCGGCTTTTTTTTTCCCGCTGTCCGAAACACTGAGCGAACTTTTTAATTTCCTGCTTTCGCTTGTCGTTTTCTTTATCGTCATGCGCTGGTTCGGCCTGGTTTACGATCTTAAACTTTTACTGGTTGTCCCTTGCATTTTTTTGTTTGCCATCTTTTCTCTCGGACTCAATTTATTTCTCTGTTCAATAAATGTCTTTTTCAAGGACATCGGCATCATCTGGGGAACTATCCAGCCCGCCCTGTTCTTTCTCACTCCTATCGCCTACCGCGAGCAGCAGATCGTACAGAAATATAAGGCGATAATTGAATACAACCCCATCTACCATTTTATTAAGTTGGGCCGAAGTGTTCTATACGAACCCACATCGCCCTCTGCTCACCAGTGGACTGTTTGTATCTCCATCGCGGCTGTTACTTACGTTATAGGGCATTTCGTTTTTTACAGGTTAAAAAATCAGTTTATTTCAGCAATCTAGCCGCCGATGAATAACAATGATCTGATCATAAAGGTTGAAAATGTTCATGTCAGTTTCTGGCAGAACAACGTCGGCATTTATACTCTCAAAGATCTTATCACACAACGTAAGCTGCCTTTCAAATCCAAAACTATCCTAAACAATATCTCGGTTGAGGTGAAACGCGGCGAAAGCCTGGGCATTGTTGGCCGCAATGGATCTGGGAAAAGTACACTGCTGCGCACTATTGCCGGCATTGTTAAACCCGACCGCGGCACAGTTACCGTCAACGGTACATTTGCCCCAATTCTTGCCATAGGTGCAGGTCTCGAATCGGAACTCACCGGCTATGAAAATATCAATTTGCTTCTTGCATTATATGGCACCGCCCGAAAAAACACGAATGCAGTAGAAAATGTAAAAGAGTTCTCCGAACTTACAGATGAAGTGCTGCGGATGCCGGTAAAGCAATACTCATCCGGAATGGTGGCTCGCCTCGCCTTTTCTATCTCCCTTGCCAACGAATCTGACATACTGATAATTGATGAAGTAATGGCTGTTGGCGACCAGGGATTTCAGGCAAAGTGCATCAACAAGATCTACCAGATCAAAGAACAAGGCACAACAATATTGTATGTTTCCCACTTCCCCGACGATGTGGCGCGTATATGCAATAAAGCCGTGTTATTGGAGCGGGGCGAGATCGTGCACAGCGGCGATTCGCAGGAGATTTGCAAGAAGTACAGCGCATTATTTTAATACCTCTTTCTGTCTTGAATGAAAAAGAACACTGCCAAAGTATTTGCTGCAGGCGAGGGCAAGCTTAAAAGCTTGCTTGGGTTCATTTCATTTGCTTTCACCACACCCGGACGCGCGATACTGAAAAAAGTGGCAGGCAGGATGCTGCATAAGGTGGGCCTGTTCAATGAAAAGCAAGCCACTTATCAGGATTGGCTGGACACCTACCTGGCCCCTGCTAACCTCGCACAAAAATTCAGGACAGTATATCCAACGCTTGAACAAAAACCGTTATTCAGTATCATTATTAGTGCCATGAAGGAAAAGGACGGCAACGCAGAAGCCACTTTCAGTTCCATCAATGCACAAAGCTACCCACACTGGGAACTGCTTACGGTAAACCCCGGCGATAATACTTCTCCCCTTTCTGCCGCAGCCGGAAACTATGTCTTATTCGTGCATCAGGGCACACTACTTACACCCAACTGCCTGTTCGAATTTGCAGTCCGGTTAAATTCATCTCCGGACGCAACAATAATATACAGCGACCACGATACTATTAGCAGCACGGGCACCTATATCGATCCCTACTTTAAACCTTCCTGGTCGCCCGATACTTTTTTGTCGCGCAACTACATTGGCGATGCTTTTATCATTGCCACCCACATTGCAAGAACAATTTACACACCTGGCTATTTTAATAACAGCACACTTTACGACCTGTTATTAAGAGCCACTGAACAAACCACAACCATTTACAATATTCCCACAATACTTTTCCACTTCCCGGAACACAACAGCACAGCCATTGCTGAAGAGCAGGCAATAAACGCTGCTCTTCAGCGCAGGGGCACACCTGCAACAATAGCCCCTGCCGGCATAAATGCATACGCAATAGATTACTTAGTGCGATCCGTCAGCAAAGTGAGCATTATTATACCAACAAAAGATCAGGCTTCTTTATTAAGAACGGCTATAGACTCCATCTTCAATAAAACCACTTACCCGGATTACGAGATCATCGTCCTCAATAATAACAGCAATACAACTGAGTTCTTTGCGTTAGTCGAAGAGTATACAGCAGCTTACCCTGACAAGTTCCGGTGCGTTGATGCAAACTTCCCCTTCAATTATCCCCGCCTAATGAACATGGGGGTATCTGAAAGCAACGGGGATTATATACTACTGCTCAATAACGATGTTGAAGTGATAGACCCTGACTGGCTCACCAAAATGGTTGGCTACGCACAGCATACACATGTAGGTGCCGTTGGTGCCAAGCTGCTATATCCCGACGGCACCATCCAGCACGCGGGAATTGTAATGGGCATAAATGGCGATGCCGGGCATATTTTTGCTAATGCGCCGCGCAGTGCACCCGGATATTTCGGATCACTGCTGTCTGCTACAAACTATGCTGCTTTAACTGCCGCTTGCCTCATGCTACGTAAGGAATTATACCTACAGGTAGGCGGCATGAACGAAACTCTTACTATTGAGTACAACGATCTGGACCTCTGCCTGCGCCTCTTTAAAAGAGGGCATTACAACGTTTGCCTCCCTGTAGAATTATACCATCACGAATCTGCAACACGCGGCCACCCTTTCCGCAGCAAAGCGTCCTGGTTGCAGCACGAAAAAGATTTTGCTACCTTTAAAAATGAATGGGGAAATATTATTGACAATGATCCGTTCTACAACCCCAACTTAACGATTAAGGCAACAGACTACAGGTTAAAATAAACCATATGAAGAAAAACACGCCGCTTTATTACATTTCTTCCTTTTTAGGGTTAGGGATAATTATCTATCTCTATTTCTTAAAATGGAAGAATGTTTCATTTCACGATGATGATCTGTTCGTTTTAAAAAGTTATGGAGAAGCAAGTGGTTTTTGGGGTAAGGTCAATATGGCAACCTCCATCGGAATATTCAGGCCATTCCAGGGTCTATCAATATATTTTCTTGTTGAAACATTTAGTAAAAATTTGGACCTTTATTATTTGTACAATGTACTTTTTCAAACAATAAATGCATTTCTTTTCGCCAGAGTCTTAGACATTTTTTTAAGATCGCCCTACCTCTCACTTTTCATTAGTCTTATTCTGGGACTTTCGCGATACTGTTACTACAATATTGTACAACTATATGGTGGTGGCGCGCTCGAAGGCCTGGCCCTTATGTTCTTCCTTCTTTTTCTTCATATCACCTTAAGAACCTTAACACAGGAAAATGCCTCTATTAAAGAACAGCGTAATGGCCTGCTACTGGCATTATTGTATGCGAATTTCTGCATGTATACGCATGAACGATATGCCGTATTGCTACCATTCATCATCCTACTTGTACTGCTTTTCCCTTCCATAAAATCTATCGGATGGCGCAATCGTGTACTCATCATCGGGCTTGGAATCTGCTCTATTGCTCTGCCATTGCTTATTAAAAAGTACTACTTCTCAATGCAACTTTTTATGGGTACTGGTTATACTAGTATTTCCTTTTCATTTTCATCTATCCTGTCATTCCTGATCAGTGCTATCTTGTCCGTATTCCAGATAAATACGGGCCCGGAATATTTGTCAGGAATTCCCTTTTCTTCCCTATCAACTACAAACAAATTTTTTTTATACCTTTTTGCAGCATCTACGCTGTTCTTTTTGTTATATTACTTGTACAGGACGTGGAAAACATTTCGTGTAAGACACATCGCATACCTACGGATACAGCAAGCGAGATTGCGTAAGAAATTTGCAGCGAACACACACAGATCCGGAATACGATTTTACGTTTTTATTGCATTGACTATTCTTTTTTTCATGTTGCTGGCACCCGCAGTTATTCAAATAAGAATTGAATTAAGATGGCTCGAGGCTCCATTAGCTACATTTATTTTGATGGTCATTATTGCAATATCGGGGTATAAATTCCGCAGCATTAGCATACGTAATGCTGCACTTCTGATTTTCACTTCACTCTTTATATGGCTGGATTATTGCTACTTGGATCAGGGAGCGAAAAATCTCTATTTCAGCACTGCCGCCAGGATTGGGGAAACCTTCTACAATGCTATTAAAAACAATGTTATTCACAAGAATAATACTCACCTCTATATTTGGGAAAATCACCGCAATCCAGACCGAGAAGGAGAGATAACCTGGGCACTTGCTGGTGGCTATTTTTTTAAACTTTACTCAAATAAGCAACCACAAATAATATACATCGACTCGTTATATCAGAAAACCGATTCAACCTACTCCTATGCACTGGCTGACTTCAATAAAGATTCCGCTCAGATCGTCATGCTTAAAATTTCTAATGATGGGCAGACATTTAAATACGCGCTCACAGACATAACGGGTGAATACATGAAAGACTCACTGAAGACATTCAAATTCGAATAACTATTTTATTGCGCAGAATAGCATCTGCCCGCCGCCGTAATACCCCAATGAATCAGACCAATAGGTTATGGCATATGCATCCCTGAAGCCTATTGCTTTCATTTGGTCAAACATTTCCCAGCCAAAGTGGGTATAGCATAATATTCCCTGGTTGGGGTTCACCGGGTCTCCATGATATTCCGGCTCTAAATGATGTGTTATCGCTCCGTCAGGGGTCATGGTTGCCCTTATAATGTTCTCATAACTGTTAGGTGCAAATGGCACTGTCCAGAACATCATTCCACCCGGCTTCAGTACCCTGTAGCTCTCGGTAAAGCCCTTCATAAAATCAGGTATATGCTCAAAGCACTCAAATGTCAGGTAGTAATCCAGCTCCCCGTCTCCAAACGATAACTTTGTTGCGTCTTCATGCCTTATACCCTTCCTGTTCACAGATCCCGGCTCATACTCGGGCCCAAGGTACTCACTACCTATAAGGTTACTGAATTGCTTCCCCAGGTAGGTGTACAACGGCGTTAATTGCTCTGCAATGTATATCGCGCTATCCGCTTTCGGCGCCAGCTCAAAATCAATGAAGTGCACTGCTGCTCTCAGGCGGTTGTTCAACTGTGTCTTAGGGCAAACCACCCGCTCCCGCCAATTCACATGCACGTTGTCAGAATACAGGTAATCAACAAGAAAATTCACCTCCGCCTGCGCAGGATAGGAAAAACCCTTCACGGTAAATGACTTTTTGTTCACACGGCACAATTCCATCTCCTTTTCCCAAATGCGCCGGTATACATGAGCGTTACTTTCGGCATGTCGCGTATACTCCTGTATGTTCCTTATTCTGGCAGAGATCATATTAATTTACCCAATTATTTTTTTGAATACACTCGTCATATTTTCCTTACTGAAGTTCTGCTTTACATATTTCATCCCAAACACAGACAATTCTTCCCACCGTGTTTTCGATGAATATACGGACATTATCTCGTTATACATATCATCGGGCGTATTAGCACCCCTATACAGGTAATCCTCACCCTTAGGCATACCTTCAAACGCTATATCTGTGCCAACAACGGGTACCCCCTTTGCCATAGCCTCTATCACCTTACCTTTCACCCCGGCGCCCGATCTCAGAGGCACAATAGCTATCCTTGTTTTTGCATAAAGCTCATTCAATTCTTCAATGCTCACATCCGGTCTTATAGTCAATAGGCCAAATCGGTTTTGGTAATCAAACAATTCCTGTGGCAACCTCGAACCTGCTATTGTAAGTCTAATATTCTTTGCATGCAATGGCTCATACACCTCGTCCAGAAACCACAACATACCTTCCCTGTTTGGCGGATGGTTAAAGCCTCCGATAAAAAATATACCCTCCCTGCTTTCATATTCCGGCCTGTCTGTCGCCACATCAAAAAAGTATGGAGGCACATAATGTAACGGCTTTACAATATATTTCCTAAGGTAGTCCGCTTCTTCCTGGCTTATGTAAAAAGAATTATCCGCATTCTGGTACATGAAATCCTCTACCGCCTTTATTCTTTTTGCAACCTTCTTCAATTCGTCATCTTTCTTAAGTATCGCCTCCTGTTCCAATCTCAGAAAACCAAGGTCATGCCCGTAGTACATAATGTTGCCACGAAAATGATGATTCCTCAGGTACGTCATAATCGGTGAGCATATGTGAGAACGGCTCATCAGCACTGCATCAAAATCCCGAAAATGCTTAGACAGGTAATCTTTCCACTTCTTAAAGTGGAAGTTATAATCGTTGCCATACAATACTTCTATGCCCTTTTCCTGGTAAGTCTTTTCATACTCCTTGAACGATACCTGGTTCTCGCCCAGGAAGTGCACCACATATCCAAGGCTCAGCAACGAATCCATAAAGTTACTGATGGTACGGGAACCCGCGTCTTTATCTACCGTGGGTAGGTAGTGGTCTATTACCAGCACATGCTTTTTTTGCCGGCTCCTGTCCCTTTCAAAGAAAAGGTCCTCACCATTCTTCGATTTATTTTTCAACTCATGCTGCCACCGCTTAAAAAACTTCTTCTGATTCACAAGTTGATACTGCTTCACTCCCGTCTTCACATCCGTACCATGCGATACTCCTTCAAAATGTACCACAACTGAAAAAGGCTGATACATAACTTTATATCCCTTTTGCCGCACCCTGAAGCATAGGTCGGAATCCTCACAATATGCAGGCACGTATAACTCGTCAAATCCACCTAATTCGTCCCACAAAGACTTCTTGACCATTAAAGATGCCCCGGATATATAATCCGCCTCCTTCACGTAATTATACTGGCATTTCGTCGGGTCATCGCCATTGCCATAGTTCCACGCACTGCCATCTTTCCATTTAATGCCACCGGCTTCCTGAAGGCTTCCGTCAGGATAGATCAGTTTAGAACCTGCCACACCAACATGGTCAAACCGGTCAAAAATATTCAGCAATTCTTCAAGCCAGCCTTTCTGCACTTGTGTGTCATTGTTCAGAAAAATAACATACTCCCCTTTCGCCTTCAATGCGGCATTGTTACAATTCCTTATGAACCCGAGGTTGGTTTCATTTTTTATTATAACTATATTTTCAAAATAGTCTTTCAGCACATCCGAGCTCTCCAACGGCGACTTGTCGTCGGCAATGATCACTTCATAGCTTACACCACAATTACGGTAAATGGAATATACACAATCACAAGTATACTCCAACTGGTTATACATCGGAATAACGATCGACACCTTCGGTTGTGCATAAAACGGAAGGCTTATTTTCGTAGAAACATCAAACTTTACTATTCCCGGCTTCGCGTATTCTATTGGATCAGAACTTAATAACCCGCCTTTCAGGTGCACTTTCTTGTGCAAGTAGCTCCTGAACCCACTAACAACACCTTTATTCTTTATTTCGGCTGCCAGGTCCTTAATAATAGTTTTTTTATCCGGGCTCTCAGCAAATTTTGTAAGGTAGGCTTTGTATTTCCGGAACTTATTTCTCATTATGGCGTGGAGGTATTCCTGCAAAAGTAAAATAACTTTTGGTTTTTCAGGTTTAGAGATGTGTTAATAACTTCCCATACCCAATAATAAGAAAGGGAGCAATGCTGCTCCCTTTCTTACTGAAGAAGTATTATTGATTATTGTTCGATAACTACATGGAATACTTTATTTTCCATACCCGAACGAACAGTCAGCAGGTACATGCCGTTAGCCACACCGTTCAACTGAACCTGTGCATTAACGTTACCATTAACTGCCATTGCTTTGTTTGAGTATATAACACGGCCTGCCATGTCAGTAACTTCAAGGCTCAGTTCTTCGTCTGAATTTGTACCCAGGTTACCAACTACTGCAAAGGTTCCCCTGCTTGGGTTTGGCATAACCTGCATGTTGCTGTTTGAAGCAGACACCTGCTGAACACCAACATTGCTGCTCACACGGATAACAGTAGACTTCCATGTTGTAACACCACCGCAAGTACCAACGCTGGTCACCGCAACACTCAGGCTATCACGGTCAACAAAATTGTTGCTGGAGTATGAGTTATCAGTTGCACCCGCTATGATAAAGCCATTCAGGTACCATTGGTATGTAGGTGCGCCTGCATTTGTTGCAGAAGCAACCACTGTGTCACGCTGACCTTTAACAATATTCACACCCGGATGAGCAACCATATTCACAACTGGTGTCAGTATTGGATCGACAACAACCTTAGCTGTGTCAGTCATGTTGTTTGCGCAAAGAGTAGCAGCGTCTGTACCAACTATGGTATAATTACCGGCAGTAGTACGTGTACCGAAATCTATGATAGTACCAGTACCTGGCATTGCAGAACCAACCGCAGAACCACCAAGGTATAACTGGTAGTTTACGTTGGTAGTAGAGCCGGCCAGTGTAACGTGAACACCGCTGCCACCTACACAATAGTTACCACCTCCTGTAACATTATAAGCCGTAGGCAAACCAATTGTGCTGATGGATATACTTGTAGATGTACCCATTGAAGAACAACCCGTGATGGTATCAGTAGCTTTCACGCTATAGAAACCTGCACCTGTCTGCAATCCGAAATCAAGTGCAGAACCGGTACCTGTCATTGAGCTGCCTGTAGCCAGGCCACCACGATATAACTGGTATTTCACGCTTTCGTTTGAACCACTCAAACCAATATGAACACCTGTGCCGGATTCGCAATAGCTACCACCACCCGTCAACGAGTAAATAGTTGGCAATGGATCTATCGAAACAGATGAAGAACCGGTCATAGTAGAAGCACATACACCTCCTGGGCTGGCCACAACTGTATATGCACCTGCTGTGGTCATGATACCAAAATCTATCGGGAAGCCTGTACCTGCAACCGGGGTGCCTACCGTAGCAATACCACGGTATAACTGGTATTGAATACCTGTTTCAGAACCACCAAGGCCAACGTGTACACCTGTACCGCCAGCACAGTAGCTACCGCCACCTACCATTGATTGAACAGCAGGAGTAGGCTGCATATTGATCGTTGCTGTACCGCTCATGTTGGCAACACAAGATGTTGCATCATCTGTAGCAACTACATTATAACCGCCAACAGCTGTTTGCAAACCAAAGTTCAGGGCAAGGCCGGAACCGGGAATTGGAGAACCGATCGCAGAACCCATATAATATAACTGGTAAGTAACACCCAGGTCAGAATTACCAAGGTCAACCGGCATACCTACACCGCCGGAGCAATAAGTACCACCGCCTGTCACAGCATATGCCGGAGGTAATGGATTGATCGAGATCGTTTCTAGGCCAGACATATCAACAGCACAACCGGTAAGTGAGTTGATCGCTCTTACTGTGTAGCTGCCTGCACCAACGCGTGGGCTGAACGTGATCGGAGAACCATCACCGGCAACCATTGGGCCTGATGGAACACCGCCATATAATAATTGATAGTTGATGCCAAGGTCAGAACCGCTAAGGTTAAGAGAAACACCGCTGCCACCGAAGCAGTAGCTGTTGCTACCACCTGTTGTATAAACACCTGGAAGTGGGTTAACATCAACCATTACTGTGCCAGACATGCTGCTGTAACATCCGCTTATCTGGTTTGTTGCAACGATAGTATAAACATCAGGAGTCAGATAGATACCCATGTCAATTGCAGAACCAGTACCTGATACCGGTGCACCAACTGCACCTGATATTGAACCGAACAACTGGTAGTCAACACCAACGCTTGAACCACTCAAACCTATATGAACACCTGTTGAGCTGCCATCGCAGTAGTTACCACCACCGGTTACTGTAAACACCGGAGGAGCAGGATTAACAACTACGTTTACATTGCCGATCATTGTCCTGAAACAACCAGTAGTAGCATTGGTAGCAACTATAGTATAGTTACCTGCTACTGTTTGATTACCAAATGTAAGAGCTGTACCCGTACCTGGTATTGAAGCGCCAACTATTGATGCGCCTCTCAGCAACTGGTAGTTAACCCCTATTTCAGAATTATTCAACAGCACTTCGATGCCTGTACCACCGGCGCAATAACTTGCTGTTGTACCTGCCATAGAAACGTTAAATGCCGCAGGCAGGGTATTAATATTTATTGTTGCACTGCCTATCATATTGCTTGTGCAGGAAGTAACCGCATTTGTTGCTACAACTGTATAGTTGCCTGCTGCAGTATATACTCCGAAATCTAAAGCCGAACCACTGCCGGTCAATGCTGGGCCAACTGCTACTCCATCACGGAATAACTGATATTGGATACCTGGCGTAGAACCGCTTTGGTTAACATGCAATCCCGGTGTACCTGAACAATAAGTACCACCACCGGATATAGTGTAAATAACTGGAAGAGGATTAATAGCTACACTAACAGAACCGGTCATATTCCTTTGGCAACCTGTCAATGCGTCAACTGCTACTACTGAGTAAGAACCAGCTACAGACTGAGCACCAAAATCAAGACCTGCATTTGTACCAGAAACTGTTGTTACTAATGTAGTAATGTTGCGCATCAGCCTGTAATCAACTCCTGTGCTCGAGAAGTTAAGGCCTACGTGAGCACCTGAACCACCTGAGCAGTAGTTACCACCGCCTGTCACATTGTAAACGTTGGGCAATGCACTGATCGAGATAACCGCAGCGCCATTCATATTATTGGTACAACCGCTTATGGTATTCGAAGCCACTACAGTGTAAGAACCCGGAGTAGTGCGTAAACCAAAATTCAACGCAGCACCTGTACCTGTCATAGACGCTCCTGATGGAAGACCACCCATGTATAACTGGTAAGTTACACCTAGATCAGAACCATCAAGTGTTACATTCACGCCCGATCCGCCAATGCAATAAGCACCACCGCCGTTTACATTATATGCCGTTGGAACCGTGTTATAAGCTACAGCAGCAGAACCACTCATATTTGAAGAACATCCTGTTGCTGTGTTAGTTGACACAACCGTATAGCTACCGGTCATTGTTTGCAGGCCAAAATCAAGCGCTGCGCCCGTACCGGCAACAGCCGCACCGGTTGCAACACCGCCAACATATAATTGGTAACTGGACGACAACTCAGAACCACTGGTTCCAATATGTACACCTGAACCACCGGGGCAGAAATTACCGCCACCTGTTACTGTATATATATTAGGTAATGGGTTGATTGATACATTCACAGAACCGGTCATGTTGTTCGTACAACCTGTCGATGAATTCGAACCAACAACGGTATAAGTTCCGGTTGCAGTTTGTAAACCGAAATCCAGACCTGAATTAGAACCACCAATTGTTGCAACAAGGCTACCTCCGTTGTACAAATTGTAGCTTACACCCGAATTAGAGAAGCTTAATCCAACGTGCGCTTACACCCGAATTAGAGAAGCTTAATCCAACGTGCACACCTGGCGTTCCTACACAATATCCGCCACCGCCTGTAACGTTGAACGCACTTGGCAAGGTATTAACTACCATATTCGCAGTAGATGAACATCCCGTTCCAAGTGTATACGAAATTGTCGCTGGTCCTGCAGAAACACCACTGACAACACCACCGGCTACTGTAGCAAAACTATTGTTGCTGCTGGTCCAGATACCTCCTGATGAAGCACAAGCCAGTGTAGTTGTCGAGCCTTCACATACCGATGCCCCCCCTGTGATTGGTGCAGGAGAAGGATTTACCAATACGCTTGTAGACGTAGAGCAACCTGTAGATAAAGTATAAGATATGCTCGCAGTACCTGCACTGATACCGGTCACAGTGCCCGAAGTCGGAGCAACAGCAGCAATAGCAGCGTTACTCGAACTCCATGTACCACCTCCGCTGTTGGTTAGCGTCGTTGTTCCGTTCACACACATAACAGGCACACCGGTACTTGCAGATGGCAACGCATTAACAATGACATTTAAACTCCTCGCACAGCCTGTTGGCAATGTGTAGTATATCAGAGAAGCACCGGCCACAAGACCCGTTACAAGCCCTGTACCGGTAATAGTTGCATTTGTTGGAGAGCTGCTTGTCCACGAACCGCCAAGTGTTATATCAGTTAATGCAGTAGTTCCACCGCCTGCACATACCGCAGCTGTACCCGATATCGGGGCTGGAAGCGGGTTAACTGTGATCATTTTTGATGCAGAACAACCTGTTGCAGTCAATGTATATATAACTGGAACTAAGCCCGCACCCACACCGGTAACGATACCTGATGTAGCACCAACGGTAGCTTTCGAAACATCACCACTGCTCCATGTTCCACCAGAGGTAGCATCAGTCAGCGTAACAGTATTTCCGGGACAAACAGTACCGGTGCCAGTTGGAACAGCAGGAGATGGATTAACAACGATCGAAACCGCAACAAAACCGGATCCACATCCGGCAATGTTAACTGAGTAAGATATGTTCGCAATACCGGCACCAACAGCAGTAACAACACCTGATGTATTAACAGTAGCAACTCCGGGAGCATCAGTTATCCAGGTGCCGCCTGTAGAAGAAGCCGTTAAAGTCAAAGAACCACCTACACATAATGGACCATCACCGGAAACTGTACCAACATTTGGTGCGCAGATCGCCACACTACCATTACCGCTTGATGCAGAATTATAACCTTGTGTATGAACCACATTTATTACAGTGCCGTTATCACTCGCTGGAAACGATGAACCACCACCGCCGCCACCGCCGTAAGAACCGCCGCCGCCGTAGTATCCACCACCGCCACCTGCACCATAGTAGCAGGTGCCACCATTACCACCAATACCTAAGCCTCCGTTTTGTGCAGAGCAACCACAGGTTCCTGCACTACCACCCGCGCTTTGAGTTCCTCCTGTTGCGAGATAACATGTATTGGTCTGACCGCCACTAAAAAAGCCGGCTTGCCCAGTGGCACCACCACCGGCACCTCCGCTGTTAAGGGTAGCCGAACAGCAGGAACCGTAACCTGCACCACCGCCGCCACCGGCAACGATCAGGCGGTTTGTGTAACTGGTACCTGAAGCAGACGTACGGATATCAGTACCGCCACCACCTGAACCGGTATAATAAAATTCACTACGGCCACCACCGTTCACACCACCAGCTACACCATAAGTGCAGCAAGGGTTTCCGTTGCCGCCAACTCCGCCTACATAAACATACAGCGTTTGGCCGGGCGTCACAGCAAGATCACCTTTTATACGGCCCCCTTTGCCGCCTACACCGTACGGAACAGACGAGTTAGGGTTACCTCCGTTGGCACCAACAAGGTCAACGGCAATTCTCGTTACTCCGGCAGGAACCACGTAACTGTATGGTCCTCCGGGCGTACTGAATGTGGTGGAGGTTTGAGCGATAGAGCTCCAGTTGCATCCTAATAACATGATCAGGATCGCGAATCTTGAAAGGTAAAGTGGTTTCATATTCATTTATTGTTTTGAAAAATTTTTTACTAATGCACTACTCTATATAAATATCTTTGGATTTAAAGAGAAGTAAATTTAACAAAATAAATTTCAAAAAAATAATTAGTTAGTAATAAAATTATTTTCATAATGTGTATAACTTTTGGCTTACTGTTAAAACCAACGTCCTAAGGCCAAAAAAAATGCTCTTTTACAGCTAAAAAAAACCTTGAGATCCGGGTCAAACAGCCAGGAAAAAAGTGCCCTGTGTTAACCCTGCATTAAACTTTTGCAAAAAATTAGCTACCTATAAATTAATTAAAATCACTACTTATTCCAATAATTTGTACATTTGCCCTGCATTCAGCATTTATACATTACATTGATAACAATAGTAAAATAAATTAATCTTTGCCGAATTCCCGCTAACGAGAGTTTAGCACGATTTTTGCTGTGTGTAAGTAGTATTTAAACGACTCAATGAAGCAAGAAGGCATCTTAGAACTACCCGCCGAAAGGCAGCATACCCAGGTTATACCACAAACCGATATGGCGAGTATTCGCTATATGTTTCATGAAATGAACCGGCAGTATCTCGAACATCAGCCTGCAGGGTATTATTTCACGGTTAAAAGGATAATGGATGTTGCCATCTCGGTAGTTTTCATTGCTCTCGTCATGTCCTGGCTCACGCCCATCATCGCCCTGTTAATAAAGCTATCTTCAAAAGGCCCCGTATTTTTCGTCCAGAAACGTACCGGATACATGGGCGTTGAATTCAATTGCTTCAAATTCCGCACCATGTTCGTTAACGATGATGCCGATGTTAAGCAAGTATCTATCAACGATACGCGCATCACCAAACTCGGCAAGTTCCTGCGCCTCACACACATCGACGAAACACCTCAGTTCTTCAACGTTATCCTTGGCGATATGAGCGTTGTAGGCCCCAGGCCGCACATGCTCTATCACACACGCTTTTATTCCGAGTGCATACCTTATTACAACCTGCGTCTCGAAGTGCTTCCCGGCATGACAGGCATGGCACAAATAAAGGACTACGTAGGCGAGATAAGTGTTGAACGCGAATTACGTAAGCGCATACAGTGGGATATCTATTACATGAAGAACCGTAGCATCATGCTCGATATCAATATTCTATTGAGCACTGCCGGCTGTGTTTTCCGCAAAGCGCTTCACCCCTTCCGCAAGTCAGCTGCCAAATAATACACTTTAACGGATCTCTGGCACATCTTTTAGGTAATAACTCTACCTTTGGTGTAGTATTTACTCCAAAATCGTTTTTATGCCATTGATCATCACAGCTACCGATTTCTCAGAAGTGGGCGAACATGCAGTAGATTATGCGTGCAGGCTTGCCGTTGCACAAAATGCAAGTGTGGCAATTATCCATTCCTTTATGATACCGGTAATGTTCAGCGATATTCCAATGCCGGGCTCATTGATCACCGATGCTGAAAAAGACGCAGAGAACCAAATGCAAAAATTGGTGGAGCGCATGGCTGCAACCTACCCCGCATTGCCCGTTAGTGGTAAAGTTATCTATGGCAGCACTATCGATGCGCTGGAAGAATATGCCGACAACAACAGCAAACCATGGCTTGTGGTAATTGGCAACGCAGGTGCCGAAGGCAGTAAATGGCCTGATAGCACATTAATGGACACCTTTAAGAAACTCGCCTACCCTGTTCTTGCAGTGCCACACCATGCCGCATACAAGACCATAAAGAATATTTGCTTTGCCTTCGATAATAAACACACCGCAAACAACAACGCTATCGCCCAGGTAAACGATTTCACAAAACAACTCAGTGCCTCCCTGCACGTGCTCAACATACAACCCGACAACACCGCGCACGACCTGCAGCAGATAGATGCAGATGCAAAAGCACAACTTGCACCCGCAGATCCGCATTATCACTTCGTCTATGGAGCAGAGAATGTGGACAAAGGCATACAGGAATTCACAGCACAGAACGATATTGACTGGCTGGTGATGATACCACGCGCGCATTCATTCTTCGAAGGCCTGTTCCACAAAAGCCACACAAAGGCAATAACAACACATAGCAGCATCCCTATACTCGCCGTGCACGAAACACAAGCGTAATAAATAAAGCACAAACAAAGAGGGGCAACTATCGTTGCCCCTCTTTGTTTTCTTTTTTCTGTATCATGTGCCGCACACCTTTTATGGCCAGCTCAATGGCTTTCCACTTCACATAGCCCCATATAAGTTCTTTCGCCACTTTCGGTATAAACCCTTGTCCCTTCTTGCCGCCTTTCTCTCCTTTGCCTTTACTAAAAACTTTGCCCGCAATACTGCCCACTAAAGTCAGTGCCGGGCTCAGCACAGGCAATAAATTTAGTATATCCTCTATCCCAAATCCACTACCATCTCCGTCTTCACTGGCATCTTCCTGTGCTTTGGGTTCTTTCTTGTCCTTACCCAATATACCATCCAAAGAAAAGAACGGCTCACTGGCCAGTTCTTCCTTCTCCTTCAGCAGGGCTAGTTTCTCCCGCTTCAGGTCATCAACGCCTTTCAGATGTTTGTGGTATAATCCCATTAGTTGTAACTACTGATCTTTTTTGTCCTGCGGCTCATCTTCATCACTTGTCATAATGTTAATAAGGCTGCCCGAAAAGAATTTGGTTATCTGTTTTCTGCCTGCAAATATCACCAGCAGCAATATAATGTACACAAGCATAGTAAGGAAGTACGATGCCAGCTTCGTTAGCCCCATTGCAGCAAACACCTCGCTAAGGCCAAACCCGAAAAATAAAATAATGCAGAACAAGATGAAGAGCGTTATCATTCCGAACATCAGGTAGCTCACCACATCTGCAGTGCGCCCGATGACATTAACCTTCAGCAGGTTGATGTGCACCTCAATGGCCCGCCTGGCCTTATCAATTACAGAACTGAATATGCTCATTCTCTTTGCTTATGAATGGTATATTTCTTCTTCCAGGTCAGCCGTCTTCTTCCCGAACTTATCTTTCAGGCTGCCCAAACCTTTTTTCAGTTTGTCCAGGTCTTCCTGCCTTTTGTCTTTGTCTGTTGCAATCAAATAACCTACCGCAACACCAACTGCTGCGCCAACCAACAATGTAGCTATTGTGTTTCCTATCTTAGCCATGTGATATGATTTTAATAATGAGTAAAAAATGTACTGGTCCCAAATCACCTTTAAAACCATCCCAAAGATACAGCTTCCCCCGCATTGATATATATGACATATATCACCTCCACTGTTAAAGATAAATGAAATCTCACAAACCTGGCAACCTCAACTAATACCTCACTTCAGGTAATACTTATTAGCCAGTATATACTCCTCCACTGCCGACGGCACTATATATTTTATAGACTTCCGCTCCTTTATCTGCTTCCTGATATACGTAGACGATATATGCAGCAGCGGCGCATCCAGCAGGGTAATATCTGCCCCATAAGTGTCTGATATCTCAAAGCCCGGCCTGTTATACACCACAAAGGCGTACTTGCTCACCAACTGCTCAAAGTTCTTCCACCGGTGTATGTTCTGGAAACTGTCCGCCCCCATGATCACCGAAAATCGCTCCAGCGGAAATTTCTCGGTCAGGTACGTAAGCGTGTCTATCGTATAAGATGGCTTAGGCATCGAAAACTCCACATTACTCCCCCTGAACTTAGGATTATCCTCTATCGCAAGGTTCACCAGGTGCAACCTGTCGTACTCATTCAGCAGCGAGTGGGAATCCTTCAGCGGGTTATGCGGCGAAACAACGAACCATATCTTATCGATCTCTGTATAATTAATAACATGGTTCGCAACTATCAAATGCCCCGTATGAATAGGATTAAAACTGCCGAAATACAACCCGATATGCATGCGGCAAATCTAAGAAATACTCCACAACTTCCCACCCCAATAAATTATTTGATACAGAATTAACCACACAAAAAAATGTGCCACACTTCCGTGTGGCACATCATATAATCATCAAAAACTACGCTTATTGCTCAACCACAAAGTGGAAAACACCACTTGCATTTTCATTACGCAGGTTCAGCAGGTACATACCGTTGGCCAGGTTACCATCCAGCTGTATGCGCTCATCAACTTCACCATTCTTCGCAACTATCTTGCTCCTGTATACTACCTGTCCAAGCATATTCGTCACTTCAACGTCCAGCTCATTATTGCTGGTAGCGCCTATGTTACCCTTCAGCGTGAACGCACCCTTGTTCGGGTTCGGCATCAGCCTCAGGCTGCCATTAAGCGATGTCAGCTCGTTCACTCCCGTTGGTTTCAGGTGTATGATGATCTGCTTCGTTGTAGTGATGCCACTGCACATACCGCTGCTCGTCACATCACACTCTATTGTATCAGCGTCGTAGTATATAGTAAATACAAGTGTATTGGTATTAGCACCCGGAACAGGGTTGCCGTTGATGCGCCATGCAAAAGTTGGCGTACCGCCTCCGCCTGTCACATTCGCAACTACTGTATCCAGTTGTCCTACAGCTATCACTGTTCCGGGGTTAGCCGTAAGTGTTACCGTCGGTGTTACATACGGTATGATGCTGATGTTCGCACTGCCTGTCATCGTTTTGATACAATCTGTAACATCATCTGTAGCCACTACAGTATACGTGCCGGCTGTCGTCTGCGGACCGAAATTAATTACAGTTCCGGTACCTGCCCTTGGCGTTCCTGTTGCACCTGCACCAACGTATAGCTGGTACGATTTACCCACCTGCGAGCCGCTCAGCAATACAGGCATACCAACACCGCCTTCGCAGTAGCTGCCGCCACCGGTAACAGTAAATTGATTCGGCAGCGGATTAACGATCAGCGTTGCGCTGCCACTCATATCAGACCTGCAACCGGTAAGTGAATTATAAGCTTTACCAACCTGCACATACGTACCAACAGTGTCAACGATCAGCCCGAATGATATCGAACCTCCCGTACCCACTTGCGGAGCTGCTATCGGTGTACCGCCTCTGTACAATTGATATATAATACCTGTTTCAGAACCCGACAGGCTTAATGCCAATCCGCCATCACCATCACAATACTCTCCTCCTCCCGTCACAGCAAACACTGCCGGCAACGGATTTACATTTATTGCCGCACTGCCTGTCATTGTGCTCACACAAGCTGTTACAAGGTCGGTCGCCTGGATAGTATAAGAACCCGCAACATTGAACAAGCCAAACATCAGCGAATCTCCGGTGCCATCTATAGTTGCACCAACCGGGGTTGTGCCGCGGAACACCTGGTAACGCACTCCCGGATCAGAGTCCAGTAATTTCACGGTTGTGCCTGCACTGTCTGCACATATAGTTCCGCCACCCGTTACAGTTTGCACCGGCGGCAGTGGGGTAATAGAAATGGTTACAGAGCCTATCATATTACGCGTACAGCTATCCGACACCAGTTCCGCCATAATATTATAAGTGCCCGGGGTCGTGAACAATCCATAGTCAAGGCCAAAACCGGTGCCTGCCATGGTGTCTATCGGCGAACCGCCTCTGAAAAGGTAGTATTGGGTACCCACCAGCGAACCGCTCAGGTAAACGTGGCGTCCCGTATCCCCTACGCAGTAAGGACCACCGCCTGCAACAGCAAACTGCGCAGGTATTGGTTTGATGAATACGTATGCGAACGAGTCCATATCATTCACGCAACCTGTTATTGTATTGGTCGCGATTGCTGTGTAGACACCTGCAGAATCCTGCGGGCCAAAACTGATACCTACACCACCTGCTCCGTTTACGGCAGCACCCCATGCCACACCATTACGGTACAGTTGATAAGTAAAATAAGTAGCCTCAGAATTGTCAAGCATCACATAAGGCCCGCCGCTGCCTTCGCAATACCTGCCGCCACCAAACACATTGTAAGGTACTGGTATTGGATTAGCAATGATCGACGCAGAACCTAACATATTTGATACACATCCCGTAACCGGGTTGCGCGCCTGCACGGTATAGGTACCGGTCACAACGGTAGTACCAAAGTCAACCGCGCTTCCTGTACCTGCAAAAGTATCAATTGGTGTGCCGCCAAGCGATACCTCGTAATCAATGCCCAATTGCGTATTCAGCAGGCCAATGTGGTGCGCAAGCGTATCATTCACGCAATACTCACCGCCACCTATCACATTTTGTACATGTGGCAGGGAGTCTATCGATATGATAGCAGTATCATGCACAGGGCTTTCACAGCCACTGCTCATGTTCACTGCTATTGCATAGTATTTACCTGGTGCCATCTGGTCGCCGAAGTCAGCTCCGGGGAAGAGGCCCACCAAACCGGTGAACTCATTATAAACACGGTAACGTATATTCGGATCGAACAGCGCACCTATACCGGTATTGCTCACGTTCACACCGGGCGGAACGCCATCGCAGTAATGTCCGCCACCTTTCATGGTATCTATGTAGGGCAGCACGTTCATCACTATACGCGAGAAGCCGTTCATCATCGACATACATCCTGTAACAAGATTTTGTGCCCTCACTTCATAATAACCGGGTACCGATGTGCTTCCGAAATCAGCGAAGGTCACACCATCACCATCTACCGTCACACCTGTCGGGTAGCCGCTGTTGTATAATTCGTAGCGTATACCCAGTTCAGAGCCGTCAAGTCCCATTGCGAACGACATTGGCGATCCGTCACAATATGCGTTATCACCACCTGTCACATTATATACAACCGGTGCAGGGTTCACAGTAACTGTAACCAGTCCGGTCATATTGTTCTCGCAAAGGTTCACATCCTTGGCTTGCACGGTATAAACATAAACACCCGGTGTAAGCGTTGGCGATGGGTAAATTCCAAAATCAATTGCTCCGCTCGTTCCGTTGAAAGAAGAACCCGCAGGAACACCATTCTCATACAATTGGTAGTTTACATTCGTACCGCCAGAATTGCTCAGACCGATATGCAAACCTGGTGCTCCGGCACAGATAACCGTATCGAACGAAACCATACTATACACATCCGGCAATGGGTTGATCCAAACCGAATCCATCGTTTGCATCGTATCCGTACAGCCGTAGCCCGTAGCAACATCAATACCCATTATCGCATAAACACCTTCCGCCAGTTGTGGGCCAAAATCAACTTCACCAAGTGTACCTGGCAAAGGCACACCTATCGGGTTGAATACGGCACCCAAAGTATTGTCTCTGTAATATAATTGGTAATCAACTCCTATCTGGCTGCCCATCAGCTTCACATTATAACCGCCCCCTCCAACGCAATAGCCGCCGTCACCATTCATAGCATACGGATAAGGCAGCGGAATAGTAGACACCAGCGCATTGCCCGACATGTCACTGGTACATGTTGTGGTTAGGTTCTTAGCCCTTACCGTATAAGTACCAACGTCCGTGAACAAACCAAAATCAAGGTCTGAGCCTGTGCCTGATAGAGATACTCCTGTATAAACATTGTCCCTGTCAAGATAGTAATCAACACCTACGTCCGATGAAGATAATCCCACATGCACACCTGTACCTTCAAAGCAGAAATTACCGCCACCTGTTACACTGTAATAAGGCGGTGCAGGATTAATAGTAACCGTTACGCTCGACTCAGGTCCCCAGCAACCATTTACCATATCCAGTGCACGGAAGTAATAGGTACCCGTAGTGGTAACAACAAGTTCCGTTACCGGTGGGCCTATCGTCATACCTCCCGACCCGCTTGGCTGGTAGGTAATGGTCTCTCCCGTCACAGCCGGTGCCACATTTATAGTTGTAGTAACACAGAACTCAATACCCATGCCCGGAGTAGTAAGTATGGTACCACCCGGCAGCGGGTTAACAACAACCGGCGTCGTAGTATAGACTACCATACATCCCGGATCTGGTCCGTTGGTTACTGTAAGCGTATACACGCCAGATGCTGCAGGTGTCACACTTTCCACTAGCGCGCTCGCCAGTGTTGCGCCAAAGGTTATCGGCACAGGGCCTGTCCACAAGTAGGTGGCAACATCGGTTGCGCCGCTTGCGCCAAGGTAAAGGTCCCTGCCAAAACAAACACCCGATCCGCCCAGTTCTCCTACTGCTGTAACAGTAGACACTACAGGTGCAGCATCAACCGTAACGGTTGTTGTTGCATAACCGGTAAAGCCATTGCCATCCGTAACCGTAATTGTATAAGTTGTAACACCAAACGAAGTTACACCTGGGTTAACCGTTGTAACCAGCCCCGTAGTTGTTGTAAGATCGGTTGATGGTGTCCATTCGTAGGTCAGCGGCATATCCAGCGATGTTGATGCTGTTGCTGTCAACGTCGTTGTCGTAGTGCCGTTGTTGCAGATACGGCGGCTGGCCGGTGCTGTTACGGTCGGTGGATTTTTGGTAATACCCGTCAGCTCAGTAGAAGACTCTGGCAATACCGGGAAACTGAGTTTATTTATTGGCGCTACAGTAGCACCGAATTTCACCCACGGCAGCGAGCCGTTCCACTGTCCGCCACTCAGGTTGGTCTCAGCAGCCGGTCCGGGCACAAGGTCCATATCATCATAATAGGCATCAACGGTGGTTTCACCCGCTGTTACACCGGTGTTGGTCATGCGCCAGTAACGATTCAGGTAATTCGAAAAATTAGCATTGTTAGGATGCTTACGTGGCACTACGTTCACCGCCATGTCCGCATAGGTCCCGTCATAACTTGCAGCACTGATGGTCAGCGAGATTGGAGAATAACCCGCCGTGTCACCGATCGGGAAAAGGAAGCTGTCATCGTAAACAAGCATACGGCGAACCATACCTGAGTTCGCAGCTATGATTTTCGTACCGCTGTTAAACGGTCCGCCGTTCACCGGAGATGCATTGAATCCAAAAGTAAGGTCGTTTGCAACTATATCCAGTGTACCATTCGTAAGTGTTAACTGGCCTTCCACCAGTTCATCATTTCCTAGCTCCACTTCGCCGCCAACATTGTCCACTTCCAACCCAAAGAACTTCGTAGTATATGCACCACCAATTATCTGGTGTGTGTTGCCTGTAAAACGCACCCACGCACTTAAATTAGATAGGTAGGCATCTGTGTGGGCATTGTTGAACCATCCCCCCTTTGCAAATATGGTATAATTGTCTATGAAATTAGCGTCCAGCGTGCCGCTTGCCAGCAGCACATCTCCGTTCACCGTCACATCGCTGCCAAGTATCACCGTACCGGTGTTGAAAGGTTGCTTCTTGAATACCATCAGGTTGCCGATAGAGCCCGTAAGGTCCACTGGCTTCAGCTCATTGCCTGTCGTCATGGTTGCAGAAGAGTCATACTCAAGCGCCATGTACGTAACATGCACAAACTTGTTGTAGGTAGGGCTGCTCGCAAAATTGCCAGAGTCCACGTTCACGCGCGAGTTGCTATCCATCGTCAGTAAGCTCGCAATAATGAAGTTACCTTTATCCAGGTTCACTGCTGCTCCTGTGTCAAACGTAGTTGCTTGCGATAGCGTAACACCGGTCCTGTTGGTAACAGTTATAGATCCGGGCGCTTCAAACAGATTAGGCAGCGTAATACCCGTAATTTGGGGTGTTGTTCCATTGTAATGATAATGAGCTTCAGGACTGAACGCAACCGAGCTGAATTGCTGAATGGTACTGTCAATACCATCGGAATTAGTGGTGTATATGTGCGCACCGCTGTCTATCGTAAACGGATCGGAGGACATACCCCTTAACCTGAAATTGTCGCAGATGAGGGTACCTAAAACACTGTCGCCAATAAGCGTATATACAGGAGTAGTAACATCACTAAGCAACTTCCTCACACTACGCCTGTCAAATATCAGGCTGGTGAATTTGTGTAAGTTCCCTGGTGAAGCAGTATCTGCTGAAGTTATTGCACCCCACTTTACCGTTTTTGGTGCAAAGAAATTAGCACTGGTATCACAAAAATGTATTTCAGTGTAACATTTACCAATATTAGGAACAACATTGATAGCAGACTTTATATACGCACCCGCCCTTACATCTAAATCTCCATACATTTCTATACGGAGCTGCGTAGTTGTCGCGTTTGATGAACTGATTTGGCTATTTGGCAGCATAATAAGTGCCTTACCTATGGCAATAGTGTCAGGATCTGTAGCAGTTCCTCGTACTATCACGCCGGGAAGAGTAATACTCGGCGCCGTCATAATGACAGTTCCTGCCACACGCCACGAAACCGTATCCGTAAGGAGCATAGGCCCTTGCAAAATAAAAGTATCGGTTGGCACACTAAAGAAAACTGACGACGGCCACGTACCTGGCGTACCACTACCTGACACCGTCGAATTCCACTTCGTCGGGTCGGTTACTTGGTTCAACGGGCCTGAACCACTGGAAATCGAATACCATATCCTTGCATTTCCTGATAGGGCGAGGCATATAAGCCCGAGCAATAAGTAGAATTTTTTCATAAACTAGTCGTTTAAAAAGAAATAAGCATAGATTTTAAAACGGTTCTGTCTCCCACAGCAGAACACACTAAACCATAGTTAAAATCTGCATCTAAAATAAGCCATTTTACCCAATAAATTAAACATATAAATAATTTTATACAAAATATGTCAGATATGTCCTGTAAACAATTCTGCCATAGGGCTAATAACGTTCTTATATACCTCACCCTCCTTCTCGAAAAAGCGGAATTATCACACCGTATACACCCGAATTAAGGAGCTATTTTTTTCGGAACTATTAATTAATTGGTTGTAATAATTTGAATATCATTTCGTGAAACATAAAATCAGTATCATCTCTGTTGTTGTATTTGTACACAAATTCCGCTACATAATTGGGTAACATCTTAGGGCTAACACTATGATATTGTCCCATTATTCCGCGCTCAATAATTGCCCAAAAACTCTCTATGGTATTGCTATTTACACCCTTATAACTGTATAGTTGGTTATGGTCAATTTTTAAGTGAGAAATAATTTTTTTCATGGAATTGTATTGCGGAAAATTATCGGTAATCAATACGCTGTCATCTTCAACCACATATTTTTTAACCATGTCGCGCAAATTCTGATAACTTAAATTTTCCATCACTTCTGCAATTACATTTCCATTTCTTTGCACAATACCTACAACTGGCGTTCTGCCAGCTCCCCGCGCTCCCCTAAGATTGAATTTGTCTATTTTTCCCCTGTGTTTTTCGTTAGGAGAAAAATCCCATCCTTCGTCCTCTAACTGTTCAATCTGTGTATCAAGTTCTTCGCGGGTTTTACCTTTTGCTGCTGCTATTCTAACATTTGGGTTTATGCTATCAATAGTAACAAATGGCGTATTCATTTTTCGGGGTTTTCCTCCTACATACAACTCATCCATTTCCACTATGCCTGATAGCTCATCTATTTGCCTGTTTTCCTCCATCATTAACCCGCGAATTTTGTGGTATAGTTTGAAGGCTGTAGGATAGCTTACATTGATATTTCTTTGCAATTGCATGGCACTTACTCCCTTTTTTGCATCAGTAATTATTGAAACTGCAAAAAACCATGTCTTTAGCGGAATACGGGTATTATGCAAATGTGTATTGACGGTTACAGCGGTGCTTTTGTTGCATTCTTTGCACCTGTGCCTATGGTCGGGACTTCTGCCCGAAAGGTCTTTAGAATCACAATAAGCACACCTAACTTTCTTTCCAAAGCGTATTTTTTCCGCATATTCTATGCAGTCTAACTCCGTACGAAAATTATCAGATAGCTCTAATAAATTCATTTTTAATTTGATTGAAATTTGTAAACTTATCTAAGAAGTTTTTTTCTGTATTTGTTAGTTTATTCAGTTCAATTAGTCTAGTAATTTCAATTAGATTAAACTCATTAACTAATTCCTCCACATGCTTTGGTAAATGTTTAGTTTCTGGGTCGTTAATAGTAACTAGCATCCCATGCCACTTAACTCTTAAATCGGTAAGTCTTTGAATTAAACTAATATCGTTTTTGTATTGAGTATCAGATTTTTTTTGTCGTATATCTGTTACTATTTCTAGAATTACTAATGCTACTGATACTAGACCTATTGTTAAACCAATGGCAATTTGACTTATAGCATTATTGCAAAGTGTAGTAATTATTCCAATAACTATTAAAATGGAGTTCAACACATATTTCATTTGCGTACTTTTAGAAAGAAAAAAATAATCTAAAAGTACAGGTTTATTAATAGCTATCCAATAGCTTTATAGTTCCGATTTTTTTACCCCCCATAAAACAGCCAAAACCCGCGCCCACAGCGCAAACTTTTTTCCATCATAGTACAGTAACAGTACTACCATGGTACAGTAACAGTACCATCATGGAAAATAAATTTCTCCGCAAAAAAATTCCTGCAGAACTTTACATAGAAACATCCCCCTTGGCGCCTGGCATCCGGTAACTATTTAAATGGTGCCTCCATTCCGGGCGCACTGCAGGGTGGTTGGTTTTTGCCGCAAGGCACAAGTTCTTTGAAATGACAGAAAGTATTTATCTGCCCCTGGTAAGGTAAAGGCACGATGACGAAAAATATTTAGCCCGGCTGGGGTATAAAATATACCCAAAACCACGTTTTTTATACCTTTTACCCCGTTTTTTATACCCTTTTATACCCTTTTATACATGAAAACAAAATACATAACATCATCCCACAAAGCATTTCGCCACTACCCGATGCGAATTATTAACCAAAAACAGGCCCATGCCCGAAATTATACCTGCTTCTTCCATTTGCCACGATACCACAAAACACATGAGCAGGAAATGAGCAAAAAATGAGCAGGAGTGAGCAAGAAGTGAGCAACAAAAAACAACTTAACTAGTTAAAAATGAATTACTTAAACAAAAACCATGTTATTTTAAAAGAAAATGAGCAATCAATATGCCGGCAAATCAACCTGGCAACTCATCAACTGGTAACAAATCAACCTATTAATTATACTTTTGCCCTCAATTAATTATGAAAGTCACACAACTACTCGCTGAAAATAAGCAAACCATTATTTCTTTTGAGATACTGCCGCCAACAAAAGGCAAAAGCATAGAATCTACCTACACCCATCTCGATCCGTTGATGGAGTTCAAACCTGCATTCGTCAATGTCACTTATCACCGCGCCGAGCAGATACTAAAAACGCGCCGCGATGGCAGCCTTGAATGGGTCGAGATCCGCAAACGCCCGGGCACAGTTGGTATTTGCGCCGCCATCATGAACAAGTATAAGGTAGAGGCTATCCCCCACCTCATATGCGGCGGCTTCAGCAAAGCAGAAACAGAGAACGCCCTCATCGACCTCGACTTCCTCGGCATCAAGAACGTACTCGCTCTTCGCGGCGATGCTGCAGCCAACGAAAAATTCTTCACGCCGCATCCGCAGGGCCATCGCTACGCCGAAGACCTCGTGCGCCAGATAGTGGCACTTAACAATGGCCAGTACATGGAGGAAGATATTATCGAAGGCGCTAAGACCGACTTCTGCATTGGCGTTGCCGGCTACCCCGAGAAGCACATGGAAGCCCCAAACATGGACACCGACATCTACTACCTGAAAAGAAAAATAGACCTCGGCGCCGATTATGTCACTACTCAGTTATTCTTCAATAACACGCATTATTATAACTACGTAAAACGTTGCAACGAGTTGGGTGTCAACGTCCCCATAATCCCGGGATTGAAACCGCTCACCAATAAAAAACAGCTCAGCACAATTCCCCGCGTCTTCAACGCAGAAGTACCCGTAGAATTTTGCAACGAAATGATGAAAGCCAAAACAGAAGGCGATTGCGAGCAGGTAGGCACAGAGTGGCTCCTGCACCAGTGCCGCGATCTGTTGAAGAACAACATACCCGTGTTGCACTTCTACACACTCGGCAAACCCCGCGTCATATACAATGTGCTGAAGCAGTTATTTTAAGAATTGTTGTACCCAGGCCATTGCTGCATCACGGTCGTGCAGCCATTCTTCCTGGTACCAGCCATGGCTTCTGCCACTCCATGCCGTAAGCGTGCACGGCACACCCCGCGTCCGCAGAGAATCAAACAACCGCTGCGCCTGCGTGAAGTAAATAAGAGAATCAGCAGTACCGTGATAGATGGCAGTTGGTACTGCACTGTTCATAAAGTACAAAGGGCTGGCATTTTGCCACGCATACCTATTACCGGTATAGTCACCCAGCAAATAGGCAACATTCATCCCAAAGTCTTTATACACCACACTGCTATCCGTCAGGTCCGATGGCCCGTAAAGGTCCATCACCACCTTCACTCGTCGCTCGCTGTTCCTGCTGTAACCATACACCAGCGCCAGGTGCGCCCCCGAGCTCTTCCCCCAAAGACAAACCTTATCAGCGTTTATCTTCCATTCCGCTGCTTTGGCTTTTATATAACTCATCACTATACCAATATCATCCAGCGGTGCCGGCCATGCATATTGGTCGTGCAGGCGGTAGTTCATGTTCACTACAGCGCAACCATGTGCAGTAAAAAAAGTATCCAACCCTATCCAGTTCAGTTCCGTCTTATCACCCACCACCCATGCGCCGCCATGCAGCAAGATGATCACCGGCGTTGTGTTGGCATGACGCTCCATGGGCAAGTAAACATCCATTGCCTGTTGCGCCGAGTCCGTACCATAAACTATATTCTTGTACGCGATATATGGCTGTGGCACAATATTACTATGTCGCGCCGTATGAGTACAGCCAACGAAAAACAAGACAGGAATTAATAATAGGTATATAGCACGCATAACTTTTGATCACAATGATAACGTAATTTTCACTTCTATATTGTTCTTGCAATATAAAATAAAGCACATGCGTATCGTACTTTATACCTAACTATTTATAATTGAATTACCTTTGTCCTGTTCTAAAGATATAGCTAAATCTCGGAACGAATATTTGGGATCGACAGTATGGGAATAATCAACAAAACGGGTAATGGGCATTTCACAGGTGAAACAACCGCCGGCAATACCGATTTGCAGATCAAGCAACTGCAGGAACGGGTGCAGGTACTCGAACAGATGAACCTGGAAAAGAACAAGCTGATTTCCATTGTCTCCCACGACCTCAGGTCTCCCATCGATTCAATTAAAAGCTATCTTGAGTTATTGTCATTGAACGAACTGAGCGCAGAAGAGCGTGTTGCAATGGAAGGGCAACTGGTAGACCAAACAAGATACACATCAGACCTGCTCACGAATTTACTTTCATGGGTAAAATCACAAATGGGTGGTGTTACAGTAAATCTGGTGCCGGTTAAGATAAAAGAACTTGTGGATCTGATTGCAGGCAATAAACTCACATCGGTTGCACGAAAAGGTATAAAACTCACCTATTCCATCAATCCGTCGCTGGAAGTGATCGCAGATTTCGAGATGCTCAAGATCGTGACAAGGAACTTGCTTAACAACGCTATTAAATTTACCAAAACTGGCGGCGAGATCACAATAAAAGCTGACAGGAAAGATAATGAAGTAACCATATCTGTGGCTGACACAGGCATCGGCATACCTTCAGACAAACAAGACGAGATATTTTCATCGAAGATACATTCCTCCTATGGCACTGACAACGAAAAAGGCGTGGGCCTCGGCTTGGTGATGTGTAAAGAGTTTATCAATTACCAGAAGGGAAGTATTCGATTTGAAAGTACGGAAAATGTCGGCACAGAGTTTTTTATAACACTCCCTTCAACACTTAGATAAGTCACCCCAAAGCAAATTGCACTTTCTTTGCTAACTTCATGGTATGAAGTATCGGTTCACTCTTTTATTTTTCTTTTTCACTGTTTATATATGCGCCGCGCAGACCGTCAAACATAAAATAACCCCCGCTTTAAAAACAATGATGGATACTGCAAGCGCGAGATATATTCGCTCAGGTGCAGAACCAAATAAACTGCAGGAGGTCCTCACATTCATCATCGGGATAATTAAAAAAGATAGCCTCTACTACGATGCCTGGGTAAACAAATTGCATGTTGAATGTCAGCTAAATCGGTTTGATGTTGGCTTACAAACTGCAAGAACTATATGCAGGCTTTTCCCAAATGAACCGGATGCCTTAATGGTGGGTGGTGTTATGGAATACCATACCGGGCACAAGAAAGAAGCCGGTTATAACTTCAACAAATTGCTGTCACTGGACAACACAATATTAAAAGGGCATGAGAAAGATCCCAATTATAAAGGGGTATGGATCAATAAAGGTATTGTGCTGATACTGCTGGATCGCTCAGTTGAAGGCAAAGCCATAATCCAAAAAATATACGATGCAGAAAAAGACCCGTACGTCCAAAGCTACCTTGGCTTTTACATCCAGAAATCGAAAGACGAGATAATTGCAGATAAGGTGCCGGGAACATAAAATGGTAATCATGAAATTTGCATTGATATTGTTTTCGGGCGTAGTTGAATTATACTGTTGCAAAGCACAATCAGTCACAGACAAAAAATCATTAGCGAAAGTATTAAATGATAGTGCTTTGCTACTTAACGTTAAATACCATAACTATAGTGAAGCTGTTCAATTGTTCGATAAAGCTATTTTAATTGACAGTAGTTATTATCCTGCGCTTGCAAACAAAATGACTCTTCAATTAGAAGCCCAACAGCTTAAAGATGCATTAGGCACGACTAAACAAATAGAAAGATTAAAGGCACAACCAGAACTGTACACGTGCGAGGGTCTGATTTATTATAAGCTTGGCAATAATGACAGCTGTAACGTTTATTTAATGAAAGCACTACAACTCTATGATACCAAACTAGACACTATGCGCAAAGAGGCACAAATATTACATCATACCTTATAAACAAGGGCGTATTACTTATTACTTTGAATAGAAATAATGAGGGACTTAAAATTTTGAAAGAAATGTTTGCTACTGAAAAAAAAGAATGGATGAAAAACAGTCTCTCTCATCTTATGAAAACGAATAAAGAAAAACTAATCAACGAATTATGGTCAGGTGCTTCAATTAGGTAGTTGTGCTACACCGCAATTAGTTTCACCGCTGCCTCCGCACATCTCTCTCCATCAATAGCTGCCGATACAATTCCACCTGCATAACCCGCACCTTCGGCACAAGGAAATAGCCCTTTAATTTGTGGGTGTTGCAACGTTTCCTTATCTCGTGGGATCCGAACCGGGGAACTTGTGCGTGATTCCGTTGCTACCATTACCGCATCATTGGTAAAGTAACCCTTCATCTTTTTGCCAAAATAAACAACCGCCTTTTTCAATGCGATATGCACTTCTTTAGGCAGCACTTCATTCAATCCTACACTTTGTATTCCAGGCAAATAAGAGCAATCTGGCAGCGAGCGTGATACTTTTCCGTCCACAAGGTCTGCCATTCGCTGGGCAGGTGCTACCAATTTACCCCCACCCGCTTTAAATGCCTGCTGTTCCACCATCTGCTGGTAGTGCATAGCAGCAAGCGGGCCGGTGAACTTGTATGTCGCAAAATCCTTCTCATCAACTGCTACAACAGTACCCGAATTAGCAAATGGATTGTTGCGCTTAGAAGGCGACCACCCGTTCACCACCACCTCTCCCGGTGCGGTTGCTGCAGGCGCAATGATACCTCCCGGGCACATGCAGAAAGAGAACACCCCCCTCCCGTACTCCTGCGCCACTAACGAATAGCTGGCTGGCGGCAAATACTGATCTCGCACATTACAATGATATTGTGCCTGGTCTATCAATAGTTGCGGATGCTCAATACGCACACCTAATGCAAAAGGCTTGCATTCGATCAATATGTTTTTTTGATGAAGCAACAGGAAGATATCCCGTGCCGAGTGCCCCGTAGCAAGTATCACTGACGAACAGTTGATTACTGTACCGTCATCTATCTTTACTCCTTTTACCGTATCTCCGTCAAGTACTATATCCGTAAGTTTAGTGTTAAATCGCACTTCACCTCCGCAGGCAACAATTTGTTCCCGCATTGCGGTGATGATATGCGGCAGTTTGTTGGTACCAATATGTGGGTGCGCATCATACAGGATATTTTCATCGGCACCAAAATGATGGAACATTTGCAATATGCGCATCACATTACCGCGCTTGGTAGAACGTGTATACAACTTACCATCACTGTATGTCCCTGCCCCACCCTCTCCGAAACAATAATTCGATTCAGGATTAACAACGCCATCCTTATTCATAGCAGCTAAATCCCGCCGCCGGCTGCGCACATCTTTACCTCGCTCAATTACTATCGGCCTTACACCAAGCGATATCAACTTCAAGGCAGCAAACAACCCTGCTGGTCCGGCACCAACAATAACTGCGTGAAGAGCATTGGAAACGTCCTGCAATTGAGGATCAAACGGCGATTGCTCCTGCACCTGCTCATCAATAAAAACAAGCACCTGTAAGATGACCTTTACTTGCCGTCCACGTGCATCTATGGATCGCTTCTGAATATGATAACCGGATACACGTTGTGGCTTTGTACCACATTCAGCAGCAACATACTTCTTGATACCTTGTTCATCCGCCGCCTCTGAGGGCAGCAGGGAGAGAGAAATTGATTTTATCATGCGTTAGGTTTTTATCCTAAAAGCAACAAACCTATTAGTGAGTCTTCCTGTAATTCATAATTACCTTATCCAGGTGCGCAATAAACTTATCTACATCGGGATCATAGCCGTAACCTTCTTTTACAAGGAGATTTTCTTTTTCATCTATAAAGAAATAAAACGGCTGCGCATTCGAATTATACTTGGCTATCTGTATATCCAGGCACTTGTCCCCCAATGTAGTAATTTCCTGCTTCGACACTGTAGAAATATACCTGTCATCCTTCGGCAGCTGCACATGTCGTGCATCATCAAACAAAGAGATAAGCACAAAATCATTCTTTAGCCTTTCCAACACCTTAGCGTTCGACCACACACTGGTTTCCATCTTTCGGCAATTCACGCAAGTAATACCCGTAAAGTCAAGCATTATTGGCTTTTTAAGCTTTTCTGCTGCCGCTATTCCTTCTTCATAATCAAAATAGGTTACAAGTCCGTTGTTCCGTACAACATTAGGCTCATAGATACTCATTTCGTTTACAAACTTCTTCGGCTTTACACCGCCATTCTCGCTGCCATCTGCATTTGTGATCACAAAATCCTGAGTACCCATTGGTGGCACAAACTGGCCCAAGCCATTCAAAGGAGCCCCCCACATGCCGGGCAACAGGTACAACGCAAATGTGAAGGAACATATAGCCAGGAACAGCTTGAATATGGAAACATACTCTTGCCCATAGATATTTTTCTTAGGCTCATCATCGTGAGAAAGTTTTAATTTACCCAGCAGGTAGAAACCAAGCAGAACGGCTATCACTATCCACAACGCAAGGAATATCTCCCTGTCCAGTATGCGCCAGTGCTTCAGCAGGTCTGCGTTAGAAAAGAATTTTAACGCCAATGCCAGTTCAATAAAGCCAAGCGTAACTTTAACTTGGTTCAGCCAACCACCCGACTTGCCGAGGTTATTGATAACCGCGGGGAATATAGCGCACAAAGCGAACGGCAACGACAAGGCCAGCGAAAACGCAAACATGCCCACAATCGGCCCCAGCCAACCTCCCGCAGCTAATAACCCGAACAACATCGTTAGAATCGGTCCTGTACACGAGAATGAAACAATCACAAGTGTCAGCGCCATGAAGAAAATACCACCAAAGCTGCCCAACCCTGCCTTAGAATCCGTCTTGCTTGTCCACGAACTCGGCAAGGTTATCTCAAACGCGCCAAGGAACGAAATACCAAATACCACAAACAGCAGGAAGAAGAAAACATTCAGTATCCAGTTAGTAGATATCTTATATAATGCATCCCTGCCGAATATTGCCGATATCACCAGTCCAAGAACAGTAAAGATGATGATGATAGACAATGAGTAGTATATTGCATTCCTGATACCCTCTTTACGGGTCTTGCTGCGCTTGGTAAAAAAGCTCACTGTAATAGGTATCATCGAGAATACACATGGTGTAATTACCGCCAGCAAACCACCTCCAAAGCACAGAAGGAATAACAACAACAGCGATTGCTGCTCTGTCTTCACAGGTGATTCAGGCTCACTTTTCACTTCGGGTGTAACATCTGCTACACTCTTAGGTAAGGTATCCGTAGCACTGCCTGCATTTGCATTAGCCGTATCCGATGCACTGGTGTCTACTCCGGCAGCAGCAGTCACTTCTTCACTCGCTGTCACTGCTGCACTGCCTCCCGCATCTGTCACCTCAACCGATACTTTGCCATTCGTAGGGGGCAGGCACATATTATCATTACATATCTGGTAATAGTACTCACAAGTTATTTTAGTATTACCGCTAATAGTTGCCTCCTGCACATAATCGACCTTATCCTTGAACATATTCACCGCTCCATCTATCCCCGACATCACTTCTGTGATCAGTTTCCCTTTCTCTTTTACCGGACCTACTAATTTTAGATTGGCATTTTTTGCAAACTTAACCTCGGGAGATATGAGCGAACCATCTCCGCCGGGCTTGAACGAATATAAATGCCACGGTTTCGGCAAGGTCACGTGAAGGATAAGTTCGTACTTGTCGCCCGACTTTTTCTTAGCCTCCAGCGTCCATTTACTTTCATCCTTTATTATCTGCCCATATGAAGCAACAGACAACAAGCTGAACAGTAAGAACAAAAAAGCATTCAGTGCTTTCCTCATAACTTGTAATTTCATTTATCCCATCATCACAGCCCGTTAGCTTTCGCTAATCATCACATCAATTAATTAATTTCAAAACTAAAATTCTTGGTGGTAGGTGCCAGGCACATTTTATCGCTGCACACCTGGTATTCGTGCTTGCCGGCTATTTTGGTTTTGCCGTTTACAACAATATCCTGAACATAATCGACCTTCCCCGATAAATAGGTCACTTTACCATCCACGCCATCCATAACAGTTGTTGTTGCCTTACCCTTCTCAGATATCTTGCCTTTCATTTTTACATTAACGTTTTTATCAAACGTAAAAGAAGGTATTATCTGGAAACCGTCTCCTCCCGGCTTTAGCGACCAAATATGCCAGCCACTTTTTATATCCACATGAAATATCAGTTGGTATTCAGTTGCGCTCTTCTTCTTCACTTCATATTTCCAGGTTGTAGGATCCTCTATCATTTGCCCGAAAGAAGGGATTGCAAACAACACAGGTATAAATAGGAGAAAGTTTTTTATTAGCTTCATAGATCGTTTTTTATATATCCGAACAGGTTATTAACACTACAAAATAACGCCCTTAGTGGGAAATCCCCACACACATGGCTTTTTTTAACTTTTATTTTATTAATAATCACTGGCTTGAGGGGTAAACAGCTGAATTTCAGGGGCTAATTCAACGCCATCAGTATAGCCCTGCCGTCTATATTGTTAAGTGCGCTCGAACATGCCCGTTCGGGGTGTGGCATCATACCATAAACATTCCTGCCCGCATTGCATATACCAGCTATATTATTGATCGCCCCATTAGGGTTTGAATTAATATGCACCTCACCATGCTCATCACAATACCTGAAAACTATTTGCTTGTTATCGTGCAATTGCTTCAATGTTGCAGCATCAGCATAGTATCTGCCTTCACCGTGCGCCACAGGTATTTTCAAGGCTTTTTCACCAACACTTGCACCAATAAGGTTCTTAGCATTGTCACTCTTGATATACACATTCTTACAAACAAATTTCTGGTGGTCGTTCTGTAGCAGCACACCGGGCAGTAAACCCGCTTCACACAGTATCTGGAAACCATTGCACACACCCAGAACTTTACCGCCATTGTTCGCAAAATTGATCACCTGTTCCATCATGGGGCTGAAACGAGCCACAGCGCCGCAACGCAAGTAATCGCCATAAGAAAACCCTCCGGGCAACACGATACAGTCATTTTTTGTGAACATACTCAGGTCACGGTCTTTATGCCACAGCATCACCACCTCTTGTCCAAGGTCGTCCTGTAAAGCATGTTGCATATCTCTGTCGCAATTGGAACCGGGGAAAACGATAATACCAAACTTCATTTTACTTAACTATTTATACGCCAAAGGCAGAAAACAAGAAAAAAGAGTGAAAAATAAAAGATAAAATTACTAAATCGCCTGTTCTTTTCAAGCAAAAGAGCGTGAGAGATGATAATACTCAATGCAGGTATGGCTATCAGCCACGCCGTCCACATGGCTTCATCAGTAAGAATTGCCACAAAAACTGATATGATCAGGTAGAACGAAAGCGCTATCCAGTCACGCCGAACATATATATTACTCATTGCAACGTTTAATTGCATCGCATATATACCCGAGGCCAGCAATATAAGCACCCCAACAACCATTATAATAATATAAAATATTGAGGTGACGTGCGATGAAAGTGAAAAACCGATGTGGGGCCACTCTGCATAAACGGAAAATCTGTCTGCAAGAAACAATATGCAGGCAAGGAAATAAAACGGGGTGAAATAACCCATCATCCCCACCGACCATTCCCCAAGATTGAACGGACGGAATAACACCATGCCCACCAACAGCAGGAAGAAAAAAGCCAACATCGTGAACTGGAACAACGCCGCCATACTCAGCAGGAAACTGGCATTATAGATAAGCTTCCTAGGCTGTGTTGTCTGCGTAAACCCGAACATCACATCCACAGCACCCAGCAACAGCCAGTTCACGATCAGCGTTTCAGAGAACGTATTGAAAGGAAGGTAAATAGACGTGAGCAGCAGGAAAACAAACGATGGCACATAAGTAGACCTGGGGAACAGCTTATGCCTTGATGCTATACTTTTCAGGTATATCGCCTGCACATATATAACAACTATCGCCAGCATGGTATAGGCAAAAGCTCCATGCCTGAACACAAAATCGATTCCTTTAAGTATATAGTTATATAAGAAATGACCCGTCACCGGTTCCGGCGCAATTGGGTGCAGCAATGCCGGAAACTTTACCAACAAGGTAAATATGAACAATACAATTACAGTAAACGGGCTATTATTTCTGAATAACTGCAGCACGGTGCACCACCAAAATTTCCGGCTAAGGTAACGCCTGTAAACCGAATTCAAATCGAAACTTATCCACTATCAACCTTGCGGCCGAACCTAAAGCTCCACCCGTGCAAAACATATCTGCCTTTTATGAAAACAGGGCACTACAAGCGTACGTGCAGCCACCTGCTTGCCACTCTTCGGCAACCAATCCGGGTAATCATTCCCCTCAGCTGCAAATCCGCGCACATTCGCCTGGCCGTCAGATGATAGTGTAGCCAGTTGAATTGTAGAGCGGCGGGCATTATAATCGTTGAACAGGAACGCCAGCGTGCCGCCGGTATTCAGCAGCGCATAGGACGAGAACACGCCCCCATCCTCCTGCGAATACTGGTCCTTACGAATGAAGGCATGCCACTGCAATGTAGCATCAGCATTATACGAGAGCGACAAAATATCATCAAAATGGTACTCCCGCACGGTATTGGTCATATATGGGCTATAGGCTGAGTAGTAACCAAAACCCGGCGTGTAGTTGCTCCGCGTTATTACATACTCCTCCTCGCTTATCAGCACAAAACCACCATCATTCTTCACGATCAATTGCCGCACCTGGAAATTGTCGAAAGGGTGCCCCCTGCGCCTGTTGCCTGCCGCATTCACCAGCTTTTCATCGAACGGCAGCAGTTTACCGGTTGGCACACTGCCGGATGCCATATCCAGTGTGGAAAATACTACACCGTCATAGCCGCCATTCTTTTTCGTGGAGTAAAACCCTCCAAAATAAACCTTGCCGTTTGTATTATCCAGCTTCATATAGCCGCCGGCAGCAAAAAGGTCGTGCAGCATGAGTTCTTTCGGTTCAAATTTGTTTCCGCCTGCCGGTAGCGTGAGTATCCAGTACTGGTCGGCGTAGTCCTGTGCGCCTACCGTGGTGTAGGCAGCCATATACACAGTGCCATCATTACCTGTATGCACCTCGCCATGCTCTACGCGGTTATCTGTTTTAAACGTAGCCCTACTGCGCTTTTGTATCACCAGTTGGTCGTCCAGCCACTTACCCTCAAACTTAACTTCTGAGCCATCATCCTCTGCACTATAGACCAATAACCACTTCTTATTCTCAGAAACAGCACTGCTGAAGTAATTCTGCGTAGCGCCAAATATCCCCGTCTTTTCATTACCAAGTTCTACCGGGCGTCCTTTCAGCCTGCCCTTTTCATCCAGCAATGCTGCATACTGTATCACCTTATTGCCTTCCAGGCCCTGGTAGAGGGCTATTATTTTATCGGGGTAGGCTATGAACCGTGTCTCATATATCCTGGCAGGAAAAAAATCGAGCAACACTGTTGCCAGCTTGTTCATGCTGTCGTCATAGGCATTGAGCATGGCGTTGCCGCCCTGGTTGGTGTATGTGTAGAGCCTGCCGCCACACATGCCTACAACTGAATATGCATCATTGCGTGTGTCGAATTTTTCATATTCGCTATAAAGCACATCCTGCGCCTGAACTACCCATACAGCACACACCACCATAGCACATAAAAAAACTCTTAAAAATTTCATACATCAAATGTAAGGATCGGAATAAAATTTTTGCGATCGCATAGGCTTAACCGTAAAACCAAGGTATAATTTGGGGGATAGGCCGTTTTTGGTACATATTTATTATTAAATGTGAGCAAAATTCGCTGCGGGCTTATTTTATGTATTTTATCATAATGTATAAAGGGGTATAAAAGGGTATAAAAAACGGGGTAAAAGGTATAAAAAACGCGGTTTTGGGTATAATTTATACCAAGTCGTGAGTCGTAAGTCGCAAGTCATAAGTCATTGTTTTTTTAGGTGCAAAGCTTTTACAACAGACCCGCGACCAATAGGTCTGTCAGCGAAGTTCATAAAGCAGTCTGTCAAAGAGCGTACCCGATATTTAGGGCGGGTATGAAGTAAAGTTACGAAATGAGCATAGGGGTATCCAAATCTATTTTGCATGGTGGTACAGTAACAGTACCATGATGGTGTTTATGGTTTTTGAGAGCTGCTATAGCAGCGGGTTTGAGTAAAGAAAATTTATTTTTTTAACGCGTAACCAGGATTCAAGGATTTAAGTATTGGCAGGACGATTTGCGCGTGTTTTTCTGAACTCGATTTTTTGGAATTTGGTGAATTGGTGGAATTGTGCTGCCCGAAAAAGGGTGTTCGTCATCCTTATTCAGGTGTGTATCACGCCCCTATTCAGGGGTATTTTCGTTTTGCTATATTCGTTTCAAACGTAGTCAGAGCAAAGCTTTCAGCGGACTTTACCCTTTATTAAGAACATTACATGCTTCATCGCAAAAGCATTTGCAAATAGTTTTGTGCGCAGTAATTCCAGATAGTTATTGTACCGTTAATCAGCAAAAAAGCAAAAAACCGTACTGTATATTGTTTTGATTTTTAATTTATTATTTCACCTTTTAAAAATTTACCAAATGAAAAACCACTGGAAAAACATACTCATTATTACCAACATTATTACGCTGGCACTCCTCATCTTGTGCTGGAGCTGGGGGAACTCTATCGCCACCGCGCAAGGTGGTGCTACCGGTACCGTGCAGGGTGAGGGATCGTCCCAATCTGCAAACAATGCATGTGTTCAATCTGAGGATCCCGGAGATTTTAAATTTGATGGACCAAAGGCCAAACAGCTCGTCATCAATTATACGTTAGACCATTGGGAAGATATTAATAGAGAAAATACCAGGAAAGCAAATGAAGCAGGCGCCAGTCTTCCAGGTTCCGACCCTTCATTTATAGATCTACAAAACATGAAGGATTCGCGCTGTGTATGGTTTAGCCTAAGCAGACTAAAAGGTTTTATTAAAAAAATTGAAGAAAATGCAGCTGCTAATATGTCCACGGGAAGCAATAAAGACCAAAAATGTTGTGAAACCTTGGGCATACGGATTTACTTTGCTGAATATGACGAAGGACTAGTAAATGCTTTTAACACTGAAAATCCATGTTTTAATCCTGAGCAGAACTATGCAAAAAAATCCACACTTATTATGATCCCAACATTTAGAATGAGTGATGGCAAGGATCATGACTTTAACCCGTTAAAACATGTTGATTGCAGCAGCCCTATTGACACGACCATCTGGAACGGTATTATCATGGCATTAATGATGAATCACGGTGGAATGGCCCCTCCACCATTTCCAAGCGGAAGTGCAACATATACTTATAATCCTGGCCCCTGCACAGAATTTGGTAATGATCCTGTAACTGTTACTTATGCCGGTTGTGGTGCCGACTTTATGATATACGCTGTAGACCCTACTCCTAATCCAACTAATCCTAACGAAACAGTTAACCCTTACAGGGGACAGACAACAGCACCGAGTGTACCTGGCAATTGGAAGAATTACAAACAATAACCATGTTCGAATTTCTAAAATATACACTTTATGTAATGGAGGCGGTAGCTATGATTACCGCTTTCATTTACATTAAGAAATGGCAAAGTACATACTGGAAATGGTTTCCTTATTACTTAACATTTATTGTAATAGCAGAGATCATTGGCAATACATTAGGAGTAAAAAATATGGCAATCATAAACTTGATTTTCTATAGTTATGTTGTAATCCCAATTGAGTTCTTTTTTTTCTTCTGGATATTTTATCAAGATTTCAAAATAACAAAAAGCAGGTGGTTGCCAATACTTTGTATTTGTATTTATGCACTTAGCTTATTGACAGATATCATCTATTTCAGGAATGTAAAATTCACCGCATTCTCTTTTTCTTACACTATTGGAAATATTTTGCTGTTATTGCTAATAATAAACTTTTTCCTGCGTTTGGTGAATAGTGATAACCTACTCAAATTCAGACAAAATATTCTTTTTTGGGTTAGCGTTGGCTTATTAATCTATTACTTAGGTAGTTGCCCATTTTACGGACTTAAGAATCTGCTGGCAAATAAATATTTCAATAGCATTTACGTTTACTATAGTGTTTTCGTATACATTTTAGACAGCCTTATGTATCTTACGTTTGCACTCAGTTTTATATGTGGGAAGCCGAACTCATAAAATTTATTATTCTCGCCTCGGTGATACTGATCATTTTCACGTGGGGCATTATCGTATTCATCTTCAAGTATCAAAAAAGAAAGCTGATGTTCGAAAAAGAAAAAGCGGCGCAGGATGAACGGCATTTAAGGGAGATGCTCTTTACCAAAATAGAGATACAGCAGCATACCATGCGCGACATTGGCCGGGAGATACATGATAACGTTGGCCAGCGCCTGACGCTAGCTGCGATGTATACCTACCAATTGGAGTACGAGGAGAAAGAAACAAAGACCGGGGAGAAAATATCTGCCATTGGCAAGATCATAGACGAGTCGCTGGAAGAGTTAAGGAATTTATCGAAGAGCCTCACCAATGCCCATGCAGAGCAATGGGAACTTAAAGACCTTGTGGAAAATGAATGTAACCGTGTGAATGCGCTCAACATCTGCACGGTGGAGAGCCGGTTCAACACAGATAACATAACTATTTCCCCAACGCTAAAAGCGTTCATCCACCGGATCATACAGGAGTTCCTGCAAAACAGCCTGAAGCATTCCCGTTGCCGTCACATTACCTTCTCTTTTTATAAAGATGCTACGGGCCTAGCCATAGAGTTGCAGGACGATGGCGTGGGCTTTGATATGGCCACTTACCACCAAAACGAGAACCGTGGCATAGGCCTCTCTAACATGAGGAAACGTGCAGAGTTCCTGCACATAGACATTGAAATGGACAGCGCACCCGGCAAGGGCACAAAAGTGAAACTATATATTCCTGAAACTGTATTAAACTCTACCTGGCATGCAGTATAAAATTGCAATAGTTGATGACCATGTGCTGATAGCAAAAGCGCTGACGGCACTGATAGAGAATTTTCCCCACTACTCTGTACTGTTCGAGGCCGAGAATGGCAAACAGCTGATCGAAAAATTCAAGGTGCCCAAAAATATACCCGACATTGCACTGGTAGATATATCGATGCCAGAGATGGATGGCTTTGAAACAGCACGATGGATAAAGAAGCACCATCCGGATGTGCTTATAGTTGCCCTGTCTGCACAGAACGACGACCACTCGCTCATTAATATGGTGAAAGCAGGCGCTAAAGGCTACCTGCTGAAGAACACCCATCCCACCCTGCTTGAAAAAGCGCTCGATTCATTGGTGGCGAATGGTTATTATTACCCTGATTGGGCTGCTAATAAAGTATTCTCCAGCCTATCGGACGACAACATAAAGCGGGTAACATTCTCTGACCGCGAAAACGAATTCCTTAAACATTGCTGCTCTGAGATGACCTATAAAGAAATAGCTGAGAAAATGTTTTGCAGCGTGCACACAGTAGAAGGCTACCGGGATAACCTTTTTGAAAAGCTTGGACTTAAAACAAGGGTGGGCCTGGCGATTTATGCTATAAAGAACGGGAAAGACAATTAATTATTACTGGTATTACAGCAACGGCTATTGCGCACTGCAATAGCCGTTTTCTTTTATGCCCATCGTTGTTTACGGGTTTAAAACACCCCTATTCAGGGGTGGTAAAAACCCCTGTTCGGCTCTGTTCCGGGCCTAACGTCCAAAGTAGCTTTGCATCATGATCCTGAACAACTAACACGACATATGGATCGCGATACTTTCCGGAAAAAGTATAAAAGGAATAAGCTGAAAATCCATTAAAAGAGTAAGCACCCGGCAGCCGAAAAGGGAACGAGTAGGCGCAAAAAAACAAACTAAAAACAATTTTTATGAAAAACTTAAAAATGAATTTTCTTACTGTAATTACTATGGGGTTGGTTTCTATTTTCATGGTCTCTACGAGCTTCACTTCACAGGCCCAAATAAAAGGATGTGAAAAGCCTTGTAACCTTGCAACTAACGGCAACTTTGAATCGAGCGCACCAGGTTTCAGCTCTGATATGTCTATAGGCTGCTCGGGTTGCTCTACCAACTGCGTACAGGTTGTTTCATCGTTCAATCAAAAATGTAACCTTTGGCCAAACGCAGGAAGCGGTTCGGGAAAGTTCCTTGCCGTGGATGGCCATACAACCGGTGGCAGCAAAATGATCTGGAAACAAGATGTGAAGGGTTGCGCAGGCATGACCTACACTTTCTCATTCAGGGCAGCTAATGTTTATGGTTCGTCGGGCGCAGAAAATGTGACATTTATGGTTAACAATATGCCCGCACCTGTTGGCAGCGCTGCCACAGTGTCTGTAAATGGAGCATATGGCTCTACCTGGCCAACCTACACTATAACGTTCACAACGACCACTGCTGTGACTTCAATTGGTTTGAGACAAGATGTTGGTGCGCAAAAAGCCGATATCGGCATAGATGATATCTTCTTTGGCTTCTGCACATGTGCTTGCCGGTGATATTAATCCGGATGGCTTACCGTGGCGGTTGCAGCAGTATTTGCTGCAACCGCAGTAGCCAGCCAATTGCAGATAAAACAAACACAGGAGTAAGCTGAAAATCCACAACAGAGTAAGCGCCCGGTAGCCGAAAAGGGATAAGAGTAGGCAAAAGCAAAATTCTTATGAGAAGCTCACTTATTTTCAGTGCGTTGCTTTTTACACTTGCAACACTAGCGAATACCAAATCGCACGCGCAACACAATGGCGATGCAGCGAATACCAAAGGTAAAAGAATACAAATTCAGCCTCAAGAGCCAACAACATGGAAGGGCAACGCATGTTGTTTTACAAGCCTGACAGCCAGCCTGGATTATAATAATGGCCCTGCCAGTATCGTTAATAATCATTTTATTGATAAATATATCATACACTACTCCAGAATTGGAACTACCCCTCCTGTTATCGTTCAGGCCTATAAGAAGCAGGGCTTTGGATATGTACCCATAGGAAATAGTTTTCCGATTAATGACGGTCACAAATTAATACTAAAAGATGTGTTGCAAGACCGTAGCGTAGTTACCCGTTATCCACCAGGCGAATATCAACTAAGGATATATGTCAGGTGTTGTCCTGAGGCACCCGTGATCATTAATTTCAGAACTATCAACTATTAAAACAAAGTCATCCTATATCAGCCGAGTCTCGTTCCCAGAGACTCGGCTATCAAGACCCGCTCACACAATCGCAAAATCTAAAGTTAATACTTTATGAAAAATATCATTGTTTTGCTTATTGTTTTCTCATTTTGCACTGCGCAAATAACTGCACGAACCAAAGACAGCTTAACTATTCCCGAACTGTCCGTAAAAGAAAAAGCCTGGAAGGCTACGGCAGCGCTCGGTTTGAATGTTAGCCACTTCCTTGAAGTAAATGCCTCACCCGGACCAGATAAAAAAAGCTTTTCGGGTGCAGGTTCACTTGACCTGGGCTTGAATTACAAAAAAGAAGGAGCCCGGTTTGAAATGACCAACGAGGTGCATTGGATGGTGAACGTGCAAAAGGCAGGGCTTGCTGATACGGAATACATTAAACGTGTAAATGACGATTTTAAAACGCTGCATGATTACTCGATCGGCATTACTAACAAGAACAGGATCAGCATAAATCTTATCGCTAAAACATCTACGTCCATTTTCACTATCTACAACGGCGACTATTTTTCCGATGTCAACCATTTGGGCAGGATACAGGGATTTCTCAGCCCGTATGAAGCAATACTTTCCCCGGGATTAAAAATACAGCCGGATAAATACCTGCGAGTATCCATATCCCCTTACTCAATGCGCTTTTATGGACTAACGGACAGCCAGATAGCCAATACCGGCCTCTATACAACCGACCCTGATGGAGATGGTAGTTATACCCGCTTCGAATTTAAGCAACTTGGTGCAGAGGTGAATATCTGGTACGACCGGCAGATTGGCAGTTGGCTGGAGGTACAATACCGTGTAGGTGTGTCGGCAGAATACCTGGAGAACGTGGGCAAGAATGGACTGCTTGACGGGCTGTTCATCACGAAGATAAAGCTCTTTAAAGATCTCTATCTATCTCACCGCGCCGAGCTTAAAGGCGATTTCTCTCAGAAACCATTCAAACCCTACTACGGGCAAACTATACTGCTGAGTTATACTAAAAGTTTGTAACGCGGGCTTCGTATCCAGTTTTTTCCATTCTTTTACATTTAAAGCCCTATTTTTGAAACTGTGATACTGCAGCAACCCATCAACGACAACCTTGAACTGATAGCCCGCCAGGTGGTGGAGGGTTTTATTATAGGCCTGCATAAGAGCCCGTTCCATGGTTTCTCTGTTGAGTTTGCAGAGCACCGGCTTTATAACCAGGGCGACCCGCTGAGGCATATTGACTGGCGGGTGTTTGGCCGCACCGATAAGTTGTTCGTAAAACGCTTTGAGGAAGAGACCAACCTGCGCTGCTGTATAGTGCTGGATACTTCATCGAGCATGCAGTTCCCTAAGGATGAAAAGAAACTGAGCAAGCTGCAGTTCTCATGCGTAGCTGCTGCCAGCTTACTGCAATTGCTGAAACGCCAGCTTGATGCTGCATCGCTTGCGGTGTTTGATGACCAGGTGAATTATTTCTCGGACTGTCGCTCGGCACATAGTCACTACCGCATGCTGATGAATGAGCTGCAGCGGTTATTGAATATAAATACGGAGAATAAAGTAACAAAAGCTGCCAGTGCCCTCCACCTAGTGGCAGAGCAAATGCATAAACGCTCGCTCATAGTTGTTTTCAGTGATATGATGGACGATGCCGAGAATATCGAGGATCTTTTCTCTGCGCTGCAGCATTTGCGTTATAACAAACATGAGGTAATTTTATTTCATATTATAGACGGCGCCCAAGAACTGCAATTCGAATTCGAAAATCGCCCATATGAATTTGTTGACATGGAAACCGGCGACCGTGTAAAACTCCAGCCCCAGCAGATCAAAGAGCAATATATTAGTAAAATGCGTAATTTTCAGGAAATGGTGGAGAACCGCTGCCACCAATACCATGTGGACAGGATAGCTGTAGACCTATCAAAACCGGTAGACGAGGTGCTGCACGCATTTTTGGTAAAACGCAATAAATTGATGTAAAAAACAGTTTTTTTTCATACCTTTGCAACCCCAATTACCACCCCTACAAAGGTTTTATGGTAAAAAAGTCTGCCATAAGCAGATCTGGGGTGAGTAGGTATGAAGCACAACCGGGAATTTGAAATAGCCTGGCAGGGGTTAAAACCCGGACCGCACACTTATGTTTACGATATTGATGATCGGTTCATAGAAGAGCGGGGTGAAGTTGATGATAGTTTTAAGAACTGGAATGCCAAAATAACCCTCGGGTTCGATAAGCATGAAAGTTTTTTTATGCTGCACTTTGATATAGACGGGTACGTAACAGTTCCCTGCGACAGGTGCGGCGACGAGTTCCAGCTCCGCCTTTGGGATGAGTTCGACCTCGTGATAAAGCTGACAGGTGATGACGCGGGAAAGATAGACGAGGAGGATGATGTGGTATTCATACCACGCAGCGAAACGGTGATAGACATTGGCAATTGGGTGTATGAGTTCCTGATGCTGAGTGTGCCGTTACAGCACATTCACCCGGATAAACCCGATGGGGAACCGGGATGCAATCCACAGGCTTTAAAGCTGCTGGATAAGCTCTCAGAACCATCGGAACCGGCAAAGAACCCGATGTGGAAGGAACAACTGGATAAATTTAAAGAAGTTAAAGGCAACAAGAACAAAACAAAAAAGTAAGTACTTAACAATTATAAATAGAGTAAAATGCCAAATCCAAAACGACGCCACTCGGCGCAGAGGGGCGCAAAACGCAGGACGCACTATAAAGCATCAGCAGAAACTTGGAGCGTAGACGCAACAACAGGCGAAAGCCATCTGCGTCACCGTGCCCATTGGTCTGAAGGTAAACTGTACTACCGCGGTAAAGTGGTGGTTGACAAAGCTCCGGCAACGCCTGAAGCTGAAGCACCAAACCAGTAAACTTCAAATCAAAAACTTTATTACTTTCGGTTAATGAAGATAGGGTTGGATATCATGGGCGGAGACTACGCCCCTGCAGAGACCATTAAAGGTGTTAAATTATACTGTGAGCAGGTGACTGATCCGTCAGTTCACCTTTTGCTCATTGGTGATGCCGTGGCTGCAGCCCCCTACCTGTCTATGCTTGAGCCTTACCAGCACCGCTTCACGCTTATAGAAGCGGGAGAGGTGATAGGCATGCACGAGCACCCTACCAAAGCGCTTAAGGAAAAGCCAAACTCGAGCATAGCAGTAGGCTTTGGCCTGCTGCACAAAGGCAAGATAGATGCTTTCATCAGTGCAGGCAATACCGGCGCGATGATGGTGGGTGCGATGTATACGGTTAAAGTAATAGAAGGCATCCTGCGGCCTACCATAGGCACACCAATGCCCCGCATGGATGGCAAATTCAACTGCCTGCTTGACTCCGGTATAAATGCTGATTGCAAGCCCGAGCACCTGGTGCAGTTCGCACAGCTGGGCTCTTTGTATACGCAGCACGTGCATGGTATTGCTAACCCTCGGGTAGCGCTGCTGAACATAGGTGAGGAAGAAGGTAAAGGCAACCTGCTTTGCCAGGCTACCTACCCTTTGCTGAAAGAAATGCCCGGCATCAACTTCATAGGCAATGTAGAAGGCCGCGACCTGTTCCTGGATAAAGCAGAGGTAATAGTATGCGAAGGCTTTGTAGGCAATGTGGCCTTGAAAATGGCCGAATCTGTTTACGATATATTTAAGGTTCAAAAAGGCTTCACTGATCCTTTCCTGGATAATTTCAATTTTGAGAACTACGGCGGCACGCCGATACTAGGCATCAACAGCCCTGTTATCATCAGCCATGGCATAGCCCATGCATTTGCATTCCGCAATATGATAGATGTGGCGAGCAAGGTCATCAGCTCGAACCTGACAGGTATCTTTAAGGAACACTTTAAAATGTCTGTTGCTTAACTTTCTCTTTCTGCACGTTTTTACTTATTAACCATTTGCATTAACTTCACCCTGTGCTGAAAAACGATTTCTATACTACACTCGACGCCAATCACGGTGACAATGAATACAATTGCCTGATCGTATTCAACGCGGGCCATAGCATCTTTGCGGGCCACTTTCCCGGCCACCCTGTGGTGCCCGGCGTGTGTATGATGGAGATAGTTAAAGAATTGATGCAGGGCATCCTCAACAAGCCACTCATGCTCAGCAATGCGGGCAACGTAAAATTCCTGCAGCTTATCACCCCCGATATACAACCCACAATCAGCATCACCTGGAAAGAGCAGGAAGGTGGTTATAAGGTTAACGCTTCCTTCAAAAATGATGCAGCTATGCTCTTCAAGATGGATGGGAACTACGCCATCTTATAACCATTCCCACGTTTTAGTTATTTTTACTTACCGATGTCCAACCTGTATATAATAGCGGGATGTAACGGTGCCGGCAAAACAACAGCCTGCCTCACTATACTGCCTGAAATACTGCACTGTAACCAATTCGTGAATGCGGATTATATAGCAGCCGGCCTATCCCCTTTTGATGTGGAATGCGTGGCGATAGAAGCAGGCAGAATAATGCTGCACCGTATTGATGAACTGATAACACTGAAAGAAGACTTTGCAATTGAAACTACTCTGGCCACCCGCAGCTATGTATCCCTTGTACACAAAGCACGGGCATTGGGGTATAAAATATCGCTTATATACATATGGCTGAATAGCCCTGAACAAGCGTTGCAGCGGGTAGAGGAAAGAGTGAAACATGGCGGGCATAATATCCCTATTGACGTGGTGCGGAGGAGGTATTTCAGGGGTATTAAGAATTTATTTGAACTGTTTATGCCCATCTGTGATTTTTGGGCGTTGGCAGATAATTCACGTGGTGAACTTACACCGATAGCTCATAAAGAAGAATTTGAAAATGTGATCGAAAATGCCGACCTTTGGAGTCTAATCAACAAGCAGTTACATGAGCCTTAAGCAGGAGAACGTAGAACTGTACCAAAAAATTAAAGCCGGCCTTAAGCTTGCTTCCCGCAGGCTGTTTGAGCAAAAAGCTGCTAACAATGAAACGGTAGTTGTGTGTATCAATGGCGAGGTAAAACATGTTCCTGCTAAAGACCTTTTGAAAGATTTTGATAAGCACTAATCAGTATAGAATTCCGAGACCAAAATTCCAAATTTCAGGCTAAGTATTACTTTTCCCCTTTTGCTTTTTTCATTAATTCGCTCTGCTTGGAAAGCTGGTAGCTATATGCATTCGAAGCTTCCAGGTCGCGCACAAAAGTTTCCAGTTCATAATCATCGCCTGCAGGATCATACTCTCTTTTCAGGTTGTTGTTGAAGAAAACCCCTACGGATTGCCACATCATGGCGTTAAAGCCACCTTTTAATTCTTTGATGATATGATAACAATCTACTCCCGTCTGCCGGTTGATGAGCTTAATAAGCACATGTCCCTGATCAATTGTCAGGTTTTTGAGTGGTTCCTTAAATGTGCGGTCCAGGCTTTTGTCTATCTCTTTGAGGTATTTACGTTTGTCACGGCGGCGGTCTAAATTATCCAGGTTATCATTGATATCCTTAAATACGGCGGCGGCGGTTAATGCGTAAGGGTAGACCACAAAGATGTCCCGGCGCAGTTTATCGCGGCGTATACGTTCTGCAGCATTGAGGTATGTAGCATAAGTTTCCACCTCATCAAGCAGTATCATTGGGTAAGCGATGCCATTTTCCAGGGTAGCCCCCAGCCTTATTGTATCGTTCTCTGATAACTGGGCACCTGCCTTTGCTGCGGGCAACAACAAAATGCCACATACCAACAATATTACCGGCAAACACCTCATACTTATTGTAAATTTCCGAATTTTTATTGGTATTAAACGGCTGCCACCCATAAAAAATTGCTAATGTCAGTGCAGTTATGGTTGTTAATATTTTATTATAACACAGAAGTGGTACACAATTTGCATAGCTAAAGATTAACTTTGCATCCGCATTATGACACGCACACTTTTATTTGCAGCAACGATATCTGTTTTATTTTTTTCATGTAGTAAAGAAGTGCCACCAATGTCGAAAGAAGAGGTGAGCAAGAAGATAGATTCTGCTGTAAAAGCAAGTGTACAGCGCTCGGACGAAGCTGCGAGAATAGACCTGGAACGCCGCCTTAAAATTGAAGTTAAGGTAAAGGTAGATTCCCTGGTCAACGCGCAGCGTAAAACCAATATGGCTCTGGCACCAACAACTCCTGCCGAACTCTAAACCATGAACGCCACCGACAATAATATTACCAGCCTACCTATGGACAGGCCTGTGGTATTTTTTGATGGCGAGTGTAACCTGTGCAATGGTGGTGTGCAGTTCATTATTAAACGCGACAAAAAGAAACGTTTTTTGTTTGCACCGCTGCAATCTGCTGCCGGTGCTGAAGCAAAGCACAATGTACACGAAGTAGATAGCTTCATACTTTTTCACAACGGCAAATACTACATCAAATCAAGTGCTGCCTTACATATTGCTAAGTTGATGGGCGGATTATGGCCAACATTATATGCAGGCATTATCATACCACGCTTTTTGCGAGATGGTATCTATGAGTTCGTAGCCCGCAACCGGTATAAATGGTTTGGCAAGCGCAATGAGTGCATGATACCTACCCCGGAGCTACGGGCGAGGTTTTTAGCCTAAGCCTTGACTATTGATTTTTATTTATAGTTTTACAAGAAATATATCCCCATGCAATACCTGTTGCTTTCAACGAAGTTTTCCTACTTTATCATGGAGCAATTCACCGAGCATAAAATGCTCATCATTGCTATTGGCTTAGGCATACTGGCCGGGGTGATAGCACAAATGATAGTTCCGGGCAAAGGCTTTGGTATGGGTGCTACTATTCTCATCGGTATTGCAGGGTCAATAATCGGCAACAAATTCCTGATGCCTTATATGACGTTTATCAACGATCACCTTTTCAGGCGTATCGCTTCAGCCATAGTGGGGGCATTGGTGCTTATGATCATCATCAACGCAATACGAGGAGGTGGAGATAACGATAAGACACATTGGCGAACGGGGAATTAACCAATCAATGCGGGCAACTATTGAAATGCATTGATGCCGGTAACATCCATACCTGTTATAAGCAGGTGGATATCATGCGTACCTTCGTAGGTTACTACAGATTCCAGGTTCATCATATGGCGCATGATACTGAACTCGCCTGTGATGCCCATACCACCCAATATCTGGCGGGCCTCGCGGGATACTTTAAGCGCTATATCGCAGCTATTACGTTTTGCCATTGATATCTGAGCAGGAGTAGCACGGTCTTCGTTACGCAATACACCGAGGCGCCAATTGAGCAATTGCGATTTGGTGATCTCGGTGATCATCTCGGCAAGTTTCTTTTGCGTCAGCTGGAAGCCTGCAATTGGCCTGCCGAACTGCTCACGCTGTTTAGCATAGCGCAATGCGGTATCATAACAATCCATAGCGCAACCAAGAGCGCCCCACGCAATACCATAGCGAGCACTGGAAAGACAGCTCAACGGGCCCTTCAAGCCTTTAACGCCCGGCAGTATGTTCGTTTTAGGAACCTTCACATTATCGAACACCAATTCGCCGGTGGCAGATGCACGCAATGACCATTTGCCATGTGTTTCAGGCGTAGTAAAACCTTCCATACCACGCTCCAGTATCATACCATAGATATCGCCTTTTTCATCTTTAGCCCATACAACAGCAATATCTGCAAACGGGGCGTTAGATATCCACATTTTGGAACCATTAAGAATAACATGGTCGCCGGCATCTTTAAAGTTACTGAGCATACCTGCAGGATTAGAACCATGGTTAGGTTCCGTAAGGCCGAAGCATCCCATCCACTCCCCGGTTGCCAATTTTGGCAGGTATTTCATTTTTTGTTCTTCGCTACCAAACTTATAGATCGGGAACATAACCAGCGAACCCTGAACGGAAGCGGTAGAACGCACACCCGAATCACCGCGCTCCAGCTCCTGCATCATAATTCCGTATGATATATAGTCGAGTCCGGCACCACCATATTTCTGGGGCACGAACGGCCCATAACAACCCAGGTCGCCCAATCCCCTTATTATTTGCGTGGGGAATGCAGCTTTTTGTGCAAATTCCTCGATTATCGGGGAGATTTCCTTCTTTACGTATGCCCTTACAGAGTCCCTGATAAGCTTATGTTCATCTGTTAATAATTCATCTACGAGGAAGTAGTCGGGGTGTTGGTAAAGATCTTTCTGCATATATTGTTAAGTTGGCGTGAAAAATGTGGCGCAAAGGTAGCATTTTTGGCATATCGGTGTAATTTTGCACTACAATTAAGCGTTGCTACATCTATCAGCCACTTCGTTTATAGGCGTATAAGTAATAATCATAACCCTTAAAAGTAAGTACCATAGCCTTTTTTAACATAATATCCTGTAATGGGATCGATTTGTTAAGGAAATTAAGTATTTGTGGAACGTAATTTGTGCAGTAAATATTAGTACCATTTTTGAAAAAAGACCTGACGTTTTCTCAAAAATTCATGTCTGAATAATTGTTAGTTCTGATTAATAAGTAATTAAATAGTTAATATAATATATGAGGCAGTTAAAAATTGCCACCCAGATCACAAACAGGGATTCGCAGGCGGTGGAGAAATATCTCCAGGAAATAAGCAAAATTTCCATGATCACGCCTGAGGAAGAGACCACGCTTGCCCAAAAGATACATATGGGCGACCAGCGCGCGCTGGAAAAGCTGGTGAAGTCGAACCTGCGTTTCGTAGTATCGGTGGCTAAACAGTACCAGCACCAGGGGCTTTCCCTGAGTGACCTTATCAACGAGGGTAACCTCGGCCTCATCAAAGCCGCCCAGCGCTTTGATGAAACCAAGGGTTTTAAATTCATCTCTTACGCAGTGTGGTGGATACGCCAATCTATTCTGCAGGCTCTTGCCGAGCAGGGTCGCCTTGTGCGCCTGCCGCAGAACAAAATAGGCACTTACAACAAAGCCAACAAAGCTTTTATAGCTTTTGAGCAGGAGCATGAGCGTGAGCCCTCAACCGAAGAGCTGGCGGACATACTTGACATGAGCGAAACCGAAGTGACCAATATCTTCACCAGCAACACCCGCCATACGTCGCTTGATGCACCTGTGCATGAAGCTGAAGATGTGGCCATGGGTGACCTGCTGGAAGGCAGCAGCGATACGGATGATGATGTGATGAAAGATTCGCTGAGGAACGAGATACGCAGGATACTGAAATCGCTGAGCACAAGGGAAGCTGAGATATTAGCAGCATACTTTGGGCTGGAAGGCGACAACGGGCCAAGCATAGAAGAAATAGGCGAAAAATACGACCTGACCAAAGAACGTATACGCCAGATAAAAGAACGCGCCATTAAGCGCCTGCAAAAGGCGAGATATAGCAACGCCCTTAAAGTTTATTTGGGTTGATAATTGTGAGTGAGTGTGTTAATACGTGAAAGGGAGTGAGTGGATTCGCTCCCTTTCGCTTTTTAGAACAGATTGGATAGATTTTGGCATATATTTTGCTTTCTAAATGTATATATCCTGCTTATGAAACTTCCTACTTTTATTTTCCTCTTTTTAATATTTGCCTTGTGTTGTTGCAAAAAGAAAACAGCCAATACGCTCGCTGTAAATTATACAGAAAATATGGGCGGAATAAGAACATGGAGTGGGCATTCTGATACCTTGATAATGGCACTCGGCAACATGTATTATGGCAAATTAATGATACTACACTACCAATAACTGTTGTTGATGCAACCACAGTTCAATTCATGGATCATACTTTTCGTTTCGAACCTAAATACAGTACAGCAACAACCTACTATTTTATCGGTTATGGTTCAATAACCTATTTTTTGAACGATAAAAAAATGGAATATGGTTACTACAACGCCCCCTCCATAGGCCATAACTATTATGCCAGTGTTTCCTTATCTACTTTATGATATTGAGAACTCAGCTTACCATAAACACGTTTCAGTATCAAAATATATCTTTGCTGTACACTTATTCTACATGGCAAAGGCAAAGAGTTTAAACAGTAATAAAAGGAATACTGGTACTCAACCTTTGCATACCCTTTCGGCCAAAGAACCAAAGCCATTCCCGCATTTACTTATCATTATTTTTCTTTGTATAGCTACGTGGCTGTTCCTGAAGAATTGCCTGAATAATGATATTGCTACATGGGATGATACACCCTACATACGGGAAAATGCATTGGTAAAAGACCTGAGTTGGGAAGGGATAAAACACATCTTCTCTACCCCATCAATGGGCAATTATCACCCGCTTACTATTCTGAGCTATGCTATAGAATACAGCTTTGTGCAACTGGAGCCGTGGCTGTATCATTTTGATAATCTGCTGTTGCATATACTGTGTACAGTTTTAGTTTATTGGTTGGTTTGGTTGTTGAGCAAAAACAGGATAGCTGCTGTTATCAATGCGCTGCTCTTCGGACTACACCCAATGCACGTAGAGTCTGTGGCATGGGCAGCTGCAAGGAAGGATGTGCTATATGGCGCATTTTATTTAGGCTCAGTTATTCTTTATGTCTATTACCTACGTGCTGCAAGCAAAAAGGGCATGCTGTATACAGGTGTGCTTCTGCTTTTTATTTTATCACTGCTATCCAAACCGGTGGCAGTTGTATTACCACTCACCCTATTACTTATTGACTATATAGAAAAGCGTCAATGGTCGAAAAAAGTTATTATTGAGAAGCTCCCCCACTTCATTCTCTCGCTTGTATTCGGTATCATAGCTGTTAAATCTCAGCATACTGCGGGTGCTATGGCCATGCAGAAAGTGGAATACAATATGCTGGAAAGGATAGCATTGGGTGGGTACGCTTTTATTACATACTTATGGAAAGCAATAGTGCCGGCATCGCTGCGCTGCCTGTATCATTACCCTGAAAAAACAGGAGGTTCTATTTCCATTATATACTACCTGTACCCTGCTGCTGCAATTGCACTGATCTCTGTGGCATGGAAGTTCCTGCGCCGTAATACGATCGTGGTATTCGGGTTACTATTCTTTACGGTAAACATTGCTTTATTGCTGCAATTCATGCAGGTGGGTGAAGCCATCGTAGCCGAGCGGTATTCCTACATCCCATATATAGGTTTGTTCTTTATTGCAGGATGGTATGTAGCTAAATATTATGAAACAGGAAAGAACAATGTGCGATATGGGGTATTAGGTTTGTCGGTAGTGTATATTGTATGTATGGGTTACATGAGTTCAGAAAGATGTAAAGTATGGGCAGACGACATAGCCCTGTGGAGCGATGAAATAGAAAAAGAACCAAAGCTTGCAGTGCAGGCATACAATAACATTGCCTACATCTACTATACCAAATGGGCACAGTCTCCACAGGGCAATGAGAAAGAGATGTACTATGACTCGTCAGTAACATTGTTTAATAAAGCAAAAGAACTCAACCCCAAATACATGAACCCATATATGGGTTTAGGCGAATTGCAACGTAACGCGGGTAAATACGAAGAAGCAAAGAAAATCTACTATGAAGGCTTGAGGAACAATCCAAACGAAAGCAACTTGTACGTCGGCCTGGCTATATTGTATATTGTAACACATGAGAACGATTCGGCCGGTAAATATTTCCGGGAAACGATACGGGTGAAACCCGGGGCGGAAGCGTATGGCAATTATGCCAACTACCTGGAAATGACCGGCAAACCCGACTCTGCCGTGCTCATGTACAATATGGCCATAGGGCTCACAAAAGAGAACCATGTACCCTATATGAATAGGGGGATAGTGTTGAAAAAAATGAATAGATGGGCTGAAGCTTGTGCCGATTATGATAGAGCCATAACCATTAACCCGGAAGCGGGCGAAGTTTATTACCTCCGCTCAGAATGTGATACGCAACAGCACAATTACAACGGCGCCCTGCAATACGTTGAAAAAGCGATATCCCTGGGCTTTAAAAAGGTGGACTACGACTATTATAATTCATTGAAACAAAAGGCAGCCCAATAGTACAAGCAATATATCCTATTCTTTTGCAAAACCTGTTGAAATACAGCGCTTTTTGAGAAAACTAATATCAATTGTTGCCTTTTAAATTCAAAAAAGTTAACTAATTTTGTGGCATGGATAATGGAATTATAAAAAGCATTAATACGTTGCTTGCTGAGGAGTTTGAAGTTGATCCAGCGGATATTACCCCTGAAGCGGAATTGAAAACCACGCTTGAGCTTGACAGTCTTGATTATATAGACCTGGTAGCGCTTACAGAATCGAATTTTGGCTGTAAGGTGAAGCCAGAAGATTTTAACCAGATCATTACTTTTGCCGATCTCTATGCCTATATAGAGACACACTCTAAGAAGAAAGAACTGATATGACCCAGCAGTCCTGGCAAGGGAAGTCAAAAGGCAACAAACTTGGATACAGGATATTTATTGCGATATTAAAATATGCAGGCGTACAGCCTGCTTATTTTCTTTTAAGGTTCGTATCATTCTATTATTTCCTGTTCTCAAGGTCGTCGTCACGTCCCATCTATTATTTTTTCCGCAAGAGAAAAGGTTTTAGTATGTGGCGCTCTTTAAAGGGCCTATACAGGAACTACTACATTTTTGGACAAATACTGATAGATAAAATAGTGGTGATGTCAGGGCTGAAAGTTCCCTATACATTTGAGTTTGAAGGAGAACACTACCTGGAAGAAATAAACAAAGGCGGAAGAGGCGGTATATTGATAGGTGCTCATGCCGGGAATTACGAATTGGCAGGCCATTATTTTAAGCGCATAACTGTGCGTGTTAACATTGTAATGGTAGACCAGGAGCACCAGAAAATAAAGGAATACCTGGAAAGTGTGATGAGTGACCGGAAAAACCTTAATATCATAACCATCAAAGAAGATTTCTCACACATCTACGAGATCAGTAACGCGCTGAAGAATAACGAGTTGGTGGCCATACATGCTGACAGGTATGTCGAAGGAAGTAAAACGATAACCGGCACCTTCCTGAGTGAAGAAGCACAGTTCCCTATGGGTCCGTTTATCATTGCTACTGTATTTAAAGTGCCGGTATCATTCGTATATTGTTTTAAAGAAACATCGAAGCATTACCATTTATATACATCGAAGCCAAAGGAGTACAATGCGCCTAAACACATGGCAATACCCGAAGCGCTGAATGATTATATAAAAGACCTGGAAATGAGGATGGAAAAATATCCTGAACAATGGTTTAACTATTTTCCTTTCTGGGAAAAGCAAAAAAAGGAGTACGCGGCAAAATGAAGTTTCGTATACTGAATCTCGTTCTCCTGTTAGTATTGCCATTAGTGATGGCCTTTGGCGCTTACAACCCAACCTTAAGATGGTGGGCGCTGGGCATTTTTGTATTGCTGCAATTGTCTGTTCTCTATTACGGTGTCACTACAATTTCAGCAGGATATTTTGTAGACGCGCTATGTAAAGCCAAAACCACAGAAAAAGTAGTTGCCCTATCGTTCGACGATGGACCTCATAGCGTACTTACGCCCAGGATATTAGAGACATTGCGGCGTTACAACGTGCCGGCCTCTTTTTTTGTAATTGGCAAAAATATCGAAGGAAACGAACCTATTCTTCAGAAGACGTCTGAAGAAGGACATATAATAGGCAACCACAGCTACTGCCACGATTTCTGGTTTGATATGTACAGTCCTAAAAAAATGCTGGATGACATGCATATTGCCGATAACACTATAAAAGAAGCAATAGGCAAAAGGCCGGTTCTTTTTCGCCCACCATACGGTATTACAAATCCCAACCTGAAAAAAGCAATTCAAAAAGGCAGATATCTTACCATTGGCTGGAGCGTTCGATCGCTGGACACAACCATAAAAGATAAAGAAAAGTTATTATCGAGAATAAGCCGCCGTATGAAGCCGGGAGATATTATCTTGCTTCATGATTCTATGGAGCATACAGCAAATTTGCTTCCTGAATTGATAGAAACAATTTTTAAAAAGGGATATCAAATAAAAGGTATCGATGAAATGCTCAACATCCGTGCGTATGCGTAGTGTGTTTATTATAGTTTGCTGCTTTTTTTCGTTAAATGGTATTGCCCAATACCAGGGCTATAAACCATTGGCAAATGCCGATGAATTCAAAAAGCAATTCACAAAGGCTGCGCAGAGCACACAATCAATACAATGCGACTTCACACAGGATAAGAACCTGAGCATGATGGATGACAAAATTATTTCAACAGGTAAATTCTGGTTCAAACGTGAGAACAAGGTGCGAATGGAATATCAGAAACCCACTTATTATCTGCTGGTAATAAATGGTAATGATGTAAAAACGAAAGATGGCCAGAAGGAGAATAAGGTTTCAGCAAAATCGAACAAAGTATTTGAACAGGTGAATAAGATGATGATAGATTGTGTACAGGGTACTGCACTGGATAATAAGAGCTTTACCACAAAGTTGTTTGAAGGTGGCCAATCATATCTTGTAGAGATGACCCCTGTTGTAAAAAATCTACAGGGTATTTTTAAGAACATCAATCTCACGGTAGATAAAAAAGATCATTCTGTTGTGAAAATAGATATGGTGGAACAATCAGGCGATAATACCGTGATCAGTTTCCAGCATAAACTAGTGAACACAAACATATCCGATGCATTATTCTCGGTTAAATAAGCACTCCTTTCCTAAGGGAAAATATCTCTTTGCGCAGCTATTGGCACTTGCGACCATTGTTGTATTAACCTCCTGCAAAAATTATTACAAAGGCCTAAAACCGGCCACCGGTGATGTAAAGTGTATTGAAAAATTCACCCCAAAGTTTACAAAGGTATTGTACAGCGCTTATGTGGATGTAACCAAACACCACTTCAGCGGAATTCTTCTTATGCGGTCTATGCCGGATGGCAGCACGCGCATTGTCTTCACTAATGAAGTTGGCGTAAAATTCTTTGATTTCGGTTTTGGGCAAGATGGTACATTTACCAAATTCTTTGTATTGGATAAACTGGATAAAAAAATAGTGATCAATGCACTAAAAAATGACCTGAACCTGATCCTACTACACCCTACTCTTATTAACGCCAGAATATTGACCGACGGAAACAACAACTACATTAAGATTCCGAACAAAAAAGGTAACGACTACTATATAACAGACAATAGCTGCACAAACCTGGTAAGAATCGAAAAGGCTTCTAAACGCAAACCCGTAGTTATTGCAGAAATGTTGAACTACACAAATTATTTGCCCGATAGCATTAATATATCACACAGGAATTTTAAGTTTAATATTGCCCTGAAACGGGTTGAGAAATAGACTTGTTATTGCAACTTTTTGTCATCACAACTTCCCCAGCGCTCTATCGCACTTGTCTATTTGCTTGCGTACTTTATCTTCTTCTTGTTTTGTTGCAATAATTTTAGTCAGGGCCTTTTCGTAATAGCCTTTAGCTACCTGATAATTTTTCCTTTTGAACTCGTAATCGCCGGCAAGCACATAAGTGTTGTAAAAGTTTGGATTAGCTGCAATTAACTGGTCGATATCCACTACCTCACCATCCACTATTTGCTGTTTAAGCATCCTGAAAATGACAAAGCTATTATAGGCGTTTGTATGCAGGAATGTATCGGCGGCAATATTTAACGCGCTTTCGCAAATTTCCATGTTGCTATCCAGCCCATGCATATTGAACACCTTATTCAGGTCGTAAGCTACATATTGTCCTAATTGCCATGGTGCTGTGGATACCCAAACCAATCGTTTCTTTGGCTCAAAAACCACCGAGTGATGCGCTATCAGCTGATTTAATGCTTTTTCGTTACCCATACCAATATCCGCACCGTGCAGGCCTTTGCGGTCGCGTAAAATATTGACTGTCTTCTGCACGGAATTTGTGCCATTTTGGTCCAACAACTCCTGCAGGCGTTTGTGCCTGTAATCAGATGCGCTTTCGTGTATTTGTATCTTGTTCGACTCCAGTTGGCTAAGCTCTTTCCCCTGAAAATGGTTGGAACAGGTAATGTAATTTTCTCTTGTGCTGTACATATCCATCTTATCCGGCGTTTTTTCTATAACAACCGCCTTATTATCAGCCGCAGAGCCGATAAGGAACGACTCTGATACGAACATCTTTCTTTTCCTGGCAATATTCCACGCTTCATCAATATTCTTAGCATACTGCAGTATTTCCCTCGCGACCAATGATACCGGAGTAGCAGCACCCAAAGGCGGATCAGTTTTATCTGCGTTAATAGTAACCGTAAGCCCCTGCTCATTCATCCCGGACACCACACCTGTGAAACCTGCCCAGGTCACCATCATAAAGCGGTATCCCGATTCGGGATGATAAAAAGCGACGATCTTGTCTTCTGCAAACTTATCACCTACATAAAAATCAAAGTTCCTACCCAGTATAAGATCGCTATCAGCCGATCTACCGTCCCACGTTGCAAAAGATGTGCAGCCAACAAGCGCCATGCTCTGCAATGCATGGCCTATATCATGCGCTGCATGGTAGTTCATCAAGCGCTCATACCTGGTACCAATGTAGCTATAGCTATCCGAAGCGGAGTAAGATATGCCATATATTTCCTGCTGGAATTCGGGTTGCACATGGTCCGCCAGATTGCGGTTAAAGAACCCGGTAAAATACTTGAGGAACTTCAGGTAGCTCTCAGATGGTATCATTTTGCGGATCTGCTCAACAAAATTGTCCTCCTGTCGTTTCACCAATTCAGCAGTCAATTTACCGTTGATAACACCACGCTCAAAAGGTTTTCCCTCTACATATAGCTCGTATAATCCAGATTTGCTCTTCCGAAACCAGTTATTGCCAATAGTATAGCAGTTACTGTCTATTTGCTTGCGTTGTAGTTGCAATGGAGCTGTGTCGGCTATTTCGGGAGGGTCGATATGTGAAACCGATATCACATAGATAACAAACGCGGTTAACAGCAATACAACTATTCCCAAAAAATAAAACAGTACCCGGAAAAATCTCCCCAACCTACTTCTCTTCTTCTTTTCCTTTTCCAATGGATGCTGTTGTTGTTTCTTGCGTTAAATTAACCCGGGAACGTATAGTTTATCCCACGCTGCCCCACAAATGTCCTGATATCTATGTAAATGTAGCTGCTTTCATCATCTACATCATAAGCAAGTATTATTACATCGTACTGGTCTCCGTTATAAAAACTTAAAGCGGCTTCTTTGTCTTTCGAATAATGGAAGTTGGACACAAAAAGTTTTTTGTCGTCCATATTATATGGCGATATCAAGACATTATCAATTAAATAAGAAAGCGACTTATTCACTGTAAAATCGGTGTCCATAAGGTCCTCAAAATCTTCAGCTATTTCACTTGCTTCACTTTTAGATAACGGTTTGTGCATCATGTGTGATTGTTTGGGCAAATTTATCTTTTATTTTAAAATTATGCTATGCATTATTTATTTCTTTAACCAATTCGTTAAGATCCAGGATTTCACCACAAGTCATTAAGGCACTGATAGTTACACCAAGTATACCGTGCAAATTCAGGTTTTGCCCGGTCAGGAAAAGATTAGGGATCTTGGTGCGTGAGGCAATAAAAGTCTTCATAGTATCCTTATAGTCCTTGGCTATACCGTACATACTGCCGTCGGCTGTCCCTTGATAATCCCGGTACGTAAGCGGAGTGGCTACATAATAAGATTTTATACTATCTCGCAAACCCGGGAACCTTCCGGAAACCAGACCGATCAGTTTTTCTGCTTTTTCTTTTTTGAACGCCTCATAATCATCACTCCTTATTGTACCTATAGTATCAGTGTGAAAAGTATCGCCCCATTTCTTCACGTCATCATACCGCATATAGGTCATTATAGTGAGGCTGTCGGTATATTCTTTGTGTTTTGATGATGCCCCTGCAAATAGAGCATAGGTAAGCGGCCATTTATCTTCGGGGTAACTAATGCCTTCCCATGCATCATTTGCCTGGTGGTAGTAGTAGTTGTGATTCAGGTACGGGAAAGTGCCTTCCTTCAACACAATATTCAACAGGAACATACCCGCTGTATTATCTATAGCCTTCATCCTGCTGCGGTAAGCTCCTCTAAACAACTTGCTGTTTGTCATTTCAACTGTCTGCGCCGGGTGCAGGTTAGAGATAAAATACTTTGCAGTTATCTTTTCCCCGTCTTCCAATATTACATGCGTGGCTTTATCATCCCCGGCCACAATTTCGGTAACCTTTGCATTGCGACGAATAATACCTCCATGGTTAGTAATTTGCCTGCTCAGTTGTTTTCCTATCTGTGAGCCCCCGTCGATACATTTCCACGCGCTTTCAATAAAGCTGTTCATAATGAGCGCATGAATGTATAGTGGCGTCTGGTCTGCGACACCGGCATATAACAGATTATTACCTGCCAATACCTGTTGCAACCGCTTGTTATTCGTGATCGACGATATGAACCCCGCAGTATCTATACCAAGTACATCTTCCTTTTCCTTGTAATCACCCATTCGCAGATTATATAACGGGAACTTGCTGCACACCTCCTTTATCTTACTGCAATAATTATGAATTGCCTGCTTTTCGTCCGGAAAGTCTTTTGCTAACTGTTCTATGAACTTCTCGTAACCCTGGGCCAACTTATATTCCCTACTATCGTCACCAAAAATAATACGATCGAAGCCCCCTTCATCAAGCTGCTTCAGCCTTAGCCTATCCATTATACCCAGGTACTTAAATATCTGGTTCAGTGTTTGTCCTTCTCCAAGTCCGCCTATATAGTGAACCCCTGTATCAATGATAGTTTTATCACGTGAAAAGGTCTGCAAACATCCACCTATCTGCCGGTTCTTCTCAAATATACAGACCTTGTAGCCATGCATACTCAATATGGCACCACATACCAGTCCGCCAAGGCCACTGCCAATAATCACTATATCATGATCATGCATAAGCGGGTACTGCATTTTTTCTTAGTACAAATATTATGTTTGATGTATACCTGGTATTGTCAATTTGCTCAACAGAGGCGCCGTATTTGGCAGCTATTTCCCTTATCCTGGTACCTGACATGAACGAGAGTGGCTTACCTGAAGATTTATTGAACCCGAATGCCTTGATCGAGAAAAATTCAGTAAGCTCTGTGCCCTTATGCCGCTCAGCTTTATCAGCATCGCCATCGCGCAAGATGATTATTCCATCCTCCGAGATGTTACTAATACATCGTTGTATCACTGTCTCTTGCTCATCAGGCTGCAGGTAATGAAGCACATCACTGATAATAATAGCATCCTGCTGTTCATAGGTATATTCTACAACATTTGCCGCCACAAAGGTTAGCTTGTCATTCTTCAGGTAGTTATGATTGGCAGTATCTATTTTCTCTTCATCATAATCTACACCGGTTACTGTTCTGTCCTTTGCAAGAAAATGAAGCATATAAGGAAGAAATCCATAGCCACACCCAAGGTCTAATATTCTTCCTTTAAGAGGCACAAGCTGATGAAACTGCTCGTAATTTCTCTCAAGCATTGTTTTTATGCGCATGTACCATTCCAGCACCGGGCCCTTATAAATGTAATTATAGATGAGTTGCTCCCTGAAATATTTAGGCGTTTCCTTCTCGACACGGAATTTTTCAAATTCCTGTTTGAAGTACCTGGATATACTTTTTCCACGTTCCTGATAACCTGTCCCCCACGACGCATCATCCGATTTTATACGTGGCAGGTATTTAATGTTTATCTCGCCATTCTTTAGCAAAAAATCCCCCTTGGTGAGTGTATATGCTGTGCCGTGTATCAATACGGGCAAAACATCCAACCCTAATTGCTCTGCCAGCAAAAATGCGCCTTTATGAAAACGTTTTATTTCACCTGTAACAGAACGCGTGCCTTCAGGGTATATCATTATTGAATATCCTTCCTTCACTTTTTGCATGAGCCTGCCTGCTGCATCATCTGCCCCATCTGTTACCGGGTAGTAATCGGCAAGTCTTACCACCGCACCAAATACCGGGGAATGCCACACCCATTTGTTGGTCAACAGAATAACTTTAGGGTTTAATGCTGTCGACACTAAAATATCAAGTGTGGATTGATGGTTGCTGATAATAAGTGCAGGTTTATCCAGTTGTTCGTTGGATGGGTTATACGTCCTCTTCTTCACATTACCCATTATATGCACCATAGACCATGTATAGTTAGAAAGAATGACATGGTACATGTACTTCCCTTTTACCTTATTAAAAGGATTAAGTTTAACTAATATTAACCCAAAGAAGGCCACAATAAAGCTGCCGGATACGAAGTAGGCATAAGCAAACAACGTAATAAATAGCCCGGACAGTGTCCATGGCGGCTGGCATTTCTTTACCCTGCTTGTAATAAGCCAATTGAAGAAGAACGGGATCAGCACTTGCGACGTCATTACCACGCAGCAAATGCCAATGATGGATATTAAGGCAATAGATTTCAACGAAGGATGTTTAGCGAATATCAGGATACCCAATCCCAATATGGTTGTTATCGCAGAAAGGAATATTGAGGTTTTAAAAGAGGTGATATGCTTCTTGCCTGTCTTATACTGCTGTAAAAGCCCATCCATGGTAAAGATGCTGTAATCGTCCCCCAGGCCAAAAATGAAAGTAGACAGGATGATGTTCACTATATTGAACTTTATCCCAAAGATGCCCATAATACCCAATATCCACACCCAGCTTATGAGCATAGGGATGAAGGTAATAAGCGTTAGTTCTATCCTTCCATAAGAAAGTAGCAGCGCAAAGAACACCAGCAACGAGGTCATCCATGCTATGTTATTGAACTCATTATTTATCTCACCTACCAGGCTGTTGGCTGCATACTGTCTATCCAGCAGTGTTATATTTTGTTGGCCGTCGAATGCTTTATTGACCATTTCCTTTTGCCGGGGATCAACCTTGATCAATGTAACCAGCGAAACAGATCCTCCTCTGTCAAGAATAAAGTTATTCAGTGCATCAGAATGATACAAACCCAGATTTTTTGCGGGTTGTGCAGCAAATTGTTTGTTTAACAACTGTTCAAATTGATCAAAGGCTGTTGCGCTGAATTTATAACGTTCGCCCTCTGCATTTAGCAATGCTAATAGTCGCTGCTTCTTTTCAGTTGTCCAATAGTTGTTCCACCTGTTTATCCGTTCCTGCTGTTCTTTCTGTGATAATAACAGGTCGCCAATACCGGATGTCTTTTTAATTATTCCCTGTTCGCTGCCGCAAAAATGGTAACGCCCGCTCATTTGCCTCCAATGCTTCTTCCAGGTTTTTACCTTCGGCAAGCAGGTACAATGATTGTGCGGTGTACGCATTTACTTTATTCAGTTTCTTTTCGGCATCCTGTAACTCCGGCGACATATAGTTCATCCGCAGCATGTCGCTTTCAAAACCTACATTCCTTGCTGTATAAAAAAACACAATAGTTAACAGGAAAATAGCCCCTATCAGGTATTTGTTCTTCTCGGGCTTATATTCCGATAGTTTATCAAGCCAACCCGTTGCATGTTCAGTTGCCTGGATCTTAGCGTGGCTACCAGCGGTTATCCAATGTGGCAGGAAGATAAGTGAACATAACGTAGCTCCTACTAGGCTGAAAGCTGCAAACAATCCCAAATCATTAAGCAGCGGAGATGGCACAAATAACAGGCAAAGAAAACCACCAATTGTTGTAAAGCTACCAATGGTCATTGGTGAGGCCACGTCAGCTATCACCTTTCGCATATCAGGCAGATGCTTGTGGTGGTTGAATATATGAAGGGACGAATTCACAGCTATTCCCAACACTATTGAGCCTGCGCCCAACGCCACAACCGAAATATAGCCGTCAATAAAATAGACCATAGCCAAAGAGAACAATGCGCCGAAAATTACCGGCAACATGATCAATACCGGCGCCCGCTTCTTCCTGAAATAAAGGCCAATGAAAATTATAAGCAGTGTTACAGTTATACCTTGAGTCAGGTAAGTATCCGCCCTAATTTGCGCAGCATTACCTGCTGAAACTGCCGCAGCTCCAAAGTAAGACGCATCGATACCGGGAAATGTTTTCCGCAAACTATCCAGCGTTCCGTCCAATTCTTTAAAAAACTTTGAATTCTTAGCTGTTGCATTTGCCGGATTTGCCGGGGTAATGAACACTTGTAAATTGCGGTGGTCACGCGTCATTATATAACCATCGTATTGATCATACTGGTCATCTATATTACGAAGCTTCTTTAGCCCTATCCATGTAATACCTACCGGATCGGCCTGGATTATCCTCTTTAATAAAAAACCCGAAGGGCTGACCAGGGTATTGTAATCATATTCCAGCGCCGATCTGACTCTTGCGGGGGATATAAGCGAATCAATAGTATCGTAATCCTTTTTGTTGAGAAAAATGGGCAACGATGCCTGCACACCGTCCATAAGGTTGGTAGCAATACTATCGTCTGCTTTTCCTTTTATTTGCTTGATGTAAGGCGCCAGCTTTCCCCGGGCTATTTCTGAGAATGCTTCTGCAAATGCTACAAGGCGATCAGGATCTGCTTCTTTTGTACTGTCTTTTTGCGAGAAAGTAACCGTCAGCATATCGGAGAAACGGGAATCCTGAAAAACCTGCTGCAGTTTATCCAGTTTTTGTTCATGCGGTAGTATCCGGGTTATATCTTCTTCGATCTTTATCCTTGATGCGAAAAACCCTACGGCAAGGAAGGACGCTATGGCCGTAAGCCACAACATAGCCTTGTGTTTATCAAAGTAGTTATATATTGCTAAAAATATTCCTGCCATGCCTTGCGCTAATCTACAAATATCATCGTGTCTTTCCACTCTTGCGGGCAGCAATTTTTCCCGAAACCTGCAAAGCTGAATAAGTAATGCCAAATGCCAGTAGACCTGCTACCACAGCAAGGGTAATACTGCCAAAAATATATTGCTGAATATTTAGTTTTATTGCTTCAGTGGTAATGTTCTTGTTGAAAATGAGCGACACCGACTTACCACCCATCCATATCTTGCCAAACAGGAAACTGAAAAACACAATGAAAGGTATCATTGGCGGTATGCTGATATTGGAAGCAATAAGTGTCAATGCTTTGTTTAACTTAAATATAGCAGCCAACACCACCGCTACAGCCATCTGGAAGCCCCATATAGGTACTATACCCATAAATACACCAAATCCGATCGATGCCGACTTCCTCATAGCCGATTCCTCCTTGTTAAAAAGATTCTTCCGCAGCATCTCTTTCACGTTCTTTATTTTCGACATCTTCAGTATCAGGTCCCGCGGCTTGATGTAGAGAAATGCTATAAGCACCAGTACTGTGTTCAACACACTGATGCGCGAAAAGTCAATACTCGGCCTGAAATGAGATATACGCTCTCCACGTGGCGCATAATAAACAGTTACAGGTATCCACATCACTTTTATGCCCTTCCATGCACAGCGTACCAATACTTCTACCTCAAATTCATACTTGGTGCCAAAAAAGGCCATACTCTTCATAAGATGAATCGGATAAAGCCTGTAGCCCGATTGCGTATCCTGCGCCTTCTGTCCCGTCTCGACATAATACCAGAAGTTAGAGAACTTATTCGCAAATGTATTTTTACCGGGCATATTCTCCTGTTGGAGGTTTCGAGAGCCAATAACAATTGCTTCCTTTTCTGTTTCCAGTTGAGCGAGAAATAGTGGTAGGTCTGAAGCAAAATGCTGCCCGTCTGAATCTATTGTTATAGCATAGTCATATCCAACAGATATCGCATGATCGAAGCCAATTCGTAAAGCTTTCCCTTTGCCTTTATTGTTGGCGTACTCAACTTTTGCTATTTGCGGAAATTTTTGGAGTATCGTGGGTGTACTGTCAGTAGAACCATCATTTACTACAATAACCCTACCTGTATATTCCAGCACAGAAGTGATCACCTGCTCAAGTGTCTGCTCATTATTATAAGTAGGCACAATAACACAGACGTTGTGTTTTACAAATATAGGATCATATGCCTCAAACGTATTATTCAATTACACTATTTAACTTCGCAAACGATTTGCAAAGTTGGCTATTTTTATGCGTATTATAAAAATTATTAGGCCCTCCGTCTCTCAATATTCCGTTAATTGCCCGGCCCAAATTGTCAGGTAAAGAATTTGCACTAAATATTAGCGATATTTTTGTGTATTGTATTTAAAAAAATCACAAAACAGCCTATTTGAAAAGGTCGGAATTCCTGGTTTTTATTGCGCCCCCTATATCTTTATAAATACATAGATCTATATAAACATTGCTCAGCTTTCTCTTGCAGTAATCATCTATCCTGTTGAGGATTATAGCACCTGTAAACGCATTGATCTTAAATCTCCATAGCCTTAGTATTGCCTTGAAATACCGGCTACCCGTGACACGCTCCATTTCTTTCACAACAGGCATCAGTACTTTCGTGTTTGTATAATATATCTCTGCAGCTATTTTCTGATAGTCTTCCCCGGGAATCATCGGAAAAACTTCTTTCATGAACATCTGAATGTTAGCATTGTATTTCCTGGCAATTACCGGCGAAATACCGTCTGCTATAGCCTTTTTGACTTTTCCCAACAGGTCTTTCTTGATTGCTGACGGCAAACCCATTTCCCAAAGTAGTCCTGAAGTCAGCAATATCCTGTCATTATTTTTTTTGACAATATCTTTTACAAGGCTTATCGCTTTTTTATTATCGTCTGCGTAAGCATTGTAAGCAAAGGTTTGCAATAATTCGTCATTGAGATATGGCATTATCTCTTCGATAAACAAATCCGAACCGAATTCAAATTTATTATCAGGTGCAGCCCCCCGTCCCAATGCGTCGTTCTTTATGATCCTTCCGGTTGTTTTATCTCCTATTTTTTCACTAAGCACCTTCAACAGCGGCTCCCCGAATGAATAGGGAATACCCATTTTCCAGAGCATACGTGCTGTGATAAAAAACGGAGATTCTGTTTTAACTGCCAGCTCATCCAATAAGAGTTTAACATTCTCATTATCGTGCAGGTAACCATCACAAATGATCTTCTGGTGCAGTTCTTCCGGCACCGAATGGATTATTTCACTGAGGAAAATATTAATATCAGAATCATCTCCATTCACAATAAACGGCGACAGGCCTTTTGCTATATGCTTATGAATACCACTGATTATCAATTCTCCGTTATCGATCGAGATATCAAACTTCCACAACAAATAATTCGCCATTAATATCCTGTCGTTGAGCTTGGCCGCGATTTCTCTTATCACCGGTAATGCCCTGTGGTCTTTATTCAAATAGGCTTTCCATGCTATGTCGTACAGCCAACGCATAGGCAGATCGGCATCCGTATGCTTAGAGAATATCCGCGCATTTGAAAACTCCCAGTTCTTGATAGTATTTGTGAGGCTGCCTGGCCTTATCCGGTATTTGCCGGATATATAGTCTGAAAATACTATTTTGTATTTAGCGGCTATCCTCAGCCACATATCATAATCTCCATAGATCAGCTCGCCGTCATATCCACCCAGTTCATCAAAAACCCGTCTCTTGATCAAAAGTGACAATACCGGTATGTAATTGCCCTTAAGCAGCTCCCGGTAAATATCTCCCGACGGTGGTTTCGCAAATTTTCGATGTTTCCCAATGAAAAGGCCTTTTACATTTGCTCCTTTAGCATCCATTAAGTAAGCATCAGAATATACTGCCGCTACATCATCATCCGACTCTTCGAGTATTTTTACCTGCGTTGCAATTTTTTCCGGTAATATCACATCATCTGTATCCACTGCTGCATAATATTTGCCGGTTGCATTTTGAAGCCCTATGTTATACGACATAGCCCCGGCCATATTTTTCCTGAGTTGGATGAATTTATACCTCCCGGGATAAGTTTTAAGCCATTTCCTGATGATCTTTACGCTATTATCTGTGGAACAATCATCAACTATTACAAGTTCTATATTAGGATATGTCTGTGCCCTGATACTATTCAATGTATCAAGCACATATTTTGAATTATTATAGCTGCAGGAAACAACTGATACCAGTGGTAATTCAGGCATATATCGGCGACAACATATTCATTAAAAAAAGCTTACAGCTCCATCAGGTGTGCTAAAATAAGCATTACTATTGAGATGGCAGCTAATAATAAACAAAACATCAAGCATCACGACGAACACGCTGGTTTACCTGATAATAGTGAGCCGCTTATAATGTGCCTTGCCGTTATATTTAACAGCCACCAGGTAGCTCCCGGGAACCATATTTGCCGCACCTACCTCCGGATCAGCAATACCATCGAACGATCCATCAAATATTTTCACTCCAACTAAATTGTAAACTGCTACTGATACTCCTCCATTAACTCCCGACGGTAATCGCACACGAAACGAACCGTCCGATGGGTTAGGATATAATTCAACCTCATGCGTACTGTTAGCTTCCTGAATACCCGCCGCAGCGCAATTATTCCACGTGAACGTTTTAACACCGCTCCAATTACTATAAAAAGGTATTCCCAAAGGCACATAAATGTAGCAAGCATACAATTCATCCCTGTAAAGGCTCAAGCCCCAAACACCAACATTGCCACCGGGCGTTGTATACCTGGTACATGAATCA
>JBGAJU010000066.1:0-21298 GCA_044224775.1 Flavipsychrobacter sp. | reverse complement strand
ATCACGGGTATGGTCTGGCGGCTATTATTACCTCTATAGTGCTGGGTTCGAAAGTGTTTTTGCTGGAGCGTTTTGATGCCGAGCAGTCGTGCAAACTTATTGAGGACAATAAAATAGACGTAGTTACCCTGGTGCCCCTGATGCTGCACCGCATGCTGCACCACGATGCGGCTGCATTGCGTAGCCTTGCCTGCATCATATCGGGTGGGGCGGCGCTGAATCCTGCGCTAGTGCGCGCAACACATGACAAGCTTGGGTTGAAGCTGTTTAACCTTTATGGCACGTCGGAAGCGGGTTTATCCATACTGGCGACACCGGATGACCTTGCAACGGCCCCCAACACTATTGGCAGGGTGATAAGAGGCGTGCGATCGAAAATAGTGGATGCGAAGAACAAGGAGGTGGCGAGCGGAAAGGCGGGCAGGATATTTATAAAGAATAGCTGGTCGGTGAGGCAGGATGCAAAGCGCTGGGTGGAAACGGGGGATATGGGCTACCGCGACGAGGCCGGCAGGTTTTACCTTTGCGGGAGGGTTGATGATATGATCATATCGGGAGGGGAGAATGTGCACCCTTTGTCGGTGGAGCATGTTTTGCTGCAACATGATGATATTACTGATGCAGCGGTAGTAGGGGTGGATGATAAAGAGTTCGGGCAGCGGCTGAAGGCCTATGTGGTGACCAAAACAAAGGAAAAACAGCCTGCAGAGCTACTGCAGTGGCTGAAGCCCCGCGTGGCGCGGTATGAAATGCCAGTCGCAATAGAAGTGGTAGCGGAAATACCCTATACGGCGCTGGGTAAGCCGGACAAAAGGGCACTGGCCGGGCTGCCAAAATAATAACGATCTTTAACAGCGGATGTTGGTTAGAGGTACGTAACTTGCGCAATAATTCAAAGTAACCGCCCTCTTGGATACTATTATTGAAACACGCGATCTCAGCAAATCTTTCAAGAATGTAAACGCAGTCTCAGGCCTTTCGTTCTCCATACTAAAGGGCGATGTATATGGCTTTTTGGGACAGAATGGTTCGGGCAAGAGCACGACGATGCGTATGCTGCTGGGACTTATTTTTCCAGATGCAGGACAAATCTTCATTAACGGTACTGAGTTCAATAATAACAGGCGGTATTTACTGCAGCACATAGGCGCTATCATTGAGCGGCCGGATATGTATGGTTACCTGAGCGGGTGGAAGAACCTGGAGATATTTGCTGCGTTGAGCCGGAAGCAGATACCTGCCGCGCGGCTGCACTCGGTATTGGAGCAGGTGGGGCTTAAAGGACGTGAAAAGGATAAGGTAAAAACTTACTCGCAGGGGATGAAGCAGCGGCTGGGCATTGCTATTGCGTTGGTGCATGAGCCTGACCTGCTGATACTGGACGAACCCACCAACGGACTGGACCCGCAAGGTATTGCAGATATGCGTGAGTTGATAGTATCGCTGAGTAAGGAGCATGGGAAGACGGTGCTGGTTTCGTCGCATTTGCTGCATGAGATAGAGCAGGTGGCTACGAGGATGCTGGTGATCAACAAAGGCAAAATGATAGTGGAGGGGGCGGTGAGGGACCTGTTGCACCCTGATGAAACGCTGGTGGAGGTAACGATAGTGCCGGATGAATCTATAGGTGCGAAGGTGGCAGGATCGCAGTGGGGGCAATACCTGCAATCGGCAGAGGGGGCCAGGCTTGTGTTCAAGCTGAACAGTAAATACATACCTGACCTCAGTAAATGGCTGGTGACGAGTGGGGTGGGTATAATGGAAATAAAGTCAAAACATTCCCTGGAGGATTACTTTTTATCGTTGACCAATGATCAGGTTACTGGGCATAGAACTGTATAAGATATTCAAACGGCCGCGCACCTATATCAGCTTTGGTATAGTGACAGCAACTGCGCTTATCTTTCAGCTGGCGATGATGTCGGGCGGGCGTGAGTTCTTTAAGTTCGGGATGCAAAATATTACGGAGCAGTTCGATGTGCAGGGGAGTATCATTAACGGGTACCTGGTTGCTTACCTGATCCTTCAATCGTTATTGATACAGATACCATTGCTGGTGGCACTTGTGGCAGGAGATGCGCTTGCGGGTGAAGCAAACCTGGGCACATTACGGCTTTTGCTGACGAAGCCCATAACACGCACTCAACTGGTGATGATCAAATTTGTTGCGAGCTCAGTATATACGGTGGCGCTTATTGTATGGCTGGCGGTAGTGGCGTTGTTCTTGTCGCTGCTGATATTTGGTGCGGGGGATATGATCAATCTGAAGAGTGAGACCTTTGTGTTGCTGCTGAAAGATGATGTGATGTGGCGGTATATATGCGCATTTGGTTTTGCATGTCTTGCCATGACCACTATTGCTTCGCTTGCTTTGTTCCTATCGGCATTTGCTGATAATTCTATAGGGCCGATTATTTCAACGATGGGTATTGTGGTTGTGCTGACGATATTGTCGGGCCTGGAATTGCCGCTGTTCGATGCGATAAACCCTTACCTGTTCACGAAGCATATGATTGGGTGGAAAGGATTTTTTGATGAGCCGGTGCCGTATGCGGCAATTGGGAGATCGGCGCTGGTGCTGGCGATATATACCCTGGGTTTTTTGGGCGGGACCATCTTTTATTTCAATAAAAAAGACATTAATTCATGAGGCGGGTTTGGTTATTGGTTTTATTGTTAATGGTGCAGGGCAGCGTTTATGCGTATGATGCCGAGCAGTTGTATTATAAGCTGCGTGATAAGGTGCTGCAGGTGAAGGATTATACGGCTGATGTGAAAATGAAGGTGGATATAACCTATATGCGTATACCTGCCCTAAATGGTAAGCTGTATTTTAAAGCGCCCAATAAGATGCGGATGGAAAGGAAGGGAGGTATCTCTATACTGCCGAAGAAGAATATGAACCTGACGCTGAATAATCTTATACCCAACGGTAAGGTGACGGTGATAGATGCAGGAACAGGCACGATAAACGGGAAACCTGTGCGGATATTGAAAGTGATACCTGAAGATGAAACGACAGGGATAGTGCTTACTAAGATATGGATAGACGAGGCAGGTATGCTTGCGTTGCGCACGGAGACCACAACGCAGAATGAGGGTACGGTAATTATGGACCTGGAGTATGGGAAATTCCTGAATTATGCGTTGCCGGATAAGGTGAAGATCACTATGGATGTGAAGGAGTATAAGTTGCCCAAGGGTGTGACCATGGATTACAGTGAAGTTGAGGCACCACCGTTGAAAGACGAGAAAGTGAAAAACAAGAAGGGTGTGATAGAGATAACTTATTTGAGTTATGCTGTAAATACCGGGTTGAGTGATGCGGTGTTCAAGGTGGAGGAGTAGTAGCCCCTGCGGTAACCGGGTGTAATATTTTTAGTAACTTCGGTAGCAATAAATGCATGGTTATGGAAAGGAAAGAATTTTTAAAACGGGGAGTATTGGGTACTGCGCTGGCTTATGTTGCTGCTGCAGTAAGCGCACCTATGAAAGCTGCTGCCAAATTGTCGACCGCCAGGTACAGAGGCGTGGAAGGCGTATTGCCGCCAACGAATACGCATATGGTGGGCAATGGGTTTAAGGTGATGAATTTCTTTCCTAATGGCAGGGGGTTTGAGGAGCGGATGAGCCCGTTCTTTCTGCTGGATTTTAATGCTGAGGTGAGTTATCCGCCGTCTGATATATCAAGGGGAGTTGGTGTGCACCCGCACAGGGGTATAGAGACCATTACTTTTGCTTATAAGGGTGGTGTAGAGCATCACGACAGTAAGGGTAATCATGGTATAATAGGCCCGGGTGATATACAATGGATGACCGCGGGAGGTGGCGTGCTGCACAAAGAGTATCATGAGCAGACCTACCTGAAAACCGGTGGTGCATTTGAGATGCTACAGTTGTGGATAAACCTGCCGAAGAAACATAAGATGGCGCCTGCCAAGTACCAGAGCATTGTGCATTCTTCTAAGCCTAAAGTGACATTGCCGGGCAATATGGGAGAGATATATGTTGTAGCCGGTGAGTATAATGGTGTGAAGGGTATAGCAAGCACGTACTCTCCTGTGCATATGTATGATATACACTATAATGCCCATGCAGATTTTTCTTTTACGCTACCGGCAAATTATAACACGGGCATACTGGTTGTTGATGGCTCAGTTAGTGTGAATGACCATAAGGTGCCTGAGAACCACTTTGTGCAACTGAAGAATGAAGCAGGAGAGATACACATAAAGGCTACTAAAAAAGGCATACTGCTGGTATTAAGCGGGGAGCCGTTGAATGAGCCTTATGTTAGCTATGGGCCGTTCGTGATGAACACGGAGGAGGAGATACACCAATGTATCAAAGATTACAATGACGGTAAATTCGGTTTCCTGGCTGATTAGTTATTGTTCAATTGCAGGTAAGTGTTGACAATGAACCCGTTGTTTTGCTGGAAGACGTTCTTGCCGTTTATCTCCCTGCCTAATTGAACCGCCTGGTTGAGGAAGCCACCTTCTATTTTAAAGGATGAATTGGCTTTATAACCTAACAAGATACCGATGCGGTTTTGGTCGAAGATATTTTCGCCTACATTCTTGCCAAAGCCGATGAATATTTCATCGTAAGCTGCTGCATATACTTTTTTAGACAGCGGGGCTTCGGCACGCAACATGTAGCGTGCACGATTAAGATAAACATATTCCTGTGGCTTTTTCTGGTCCATATCTGTGAACTTGCCAAGCCAACGCTGCTCCAGCCGCAGCCTATGCACGAATGACACTTTGCCCGCCTGGCCGTTGATCACCAATTGTTCATAGATACGGTGTTCGGGGAACATGCGGGGTTGAGCGGCTATTGTGTATTCACCGTATGGAAAGGTGAGTATCCAGCCGTAGCCCAGGTGTGTAGTTACCTGCGGATGTACTTTATAGTTAAAGCCAAGCCTGAGCAGGCTTTGTTGCCATATCTCGACAAAATCGGCCCTGCGGAACTGATATTCGATATAGCCGCTGAGTTTTTTGTTGATGTTGGGTGTAATGGTCGTAGTTATCCAGCCAATGTCGTTGCGGGTGGTGATGCGATTTTGAGCATTGGTGGTTACGGCAAAAGGAATTAGTGTAGTTATGATGAATAGTAATTTCTTCATGCCGCAAATATAATGAGTTCGTGAGTACGGTTATTTTTATCGTAAGTTCGCGCTGCGAATGCGCCATAGTAAAGCATCAGAGAAATATCTTGTAGTTGGCATGATCATCAGTATGTTCCTGTGGGGACTTGGCTGGCCGTCGGGGAAGGTACTGACGCATTATTGTTCGGTCATTAACTTCAGTGTTTACAGGTATACGCTTGTAGTGATCGCTATGCTGGTATTGCTGCCGTCACTCGGGTTGAGTATCAGAATAAATAAAAGGGGCATACCGGTTTTTTTGATCTCGGGGGTACTGCTGGCTGTGTATAGCTATTTCTTTTTCATGGGGTTGAAAAACGGTGCGGCAGGTGCCGGGGGTGTGCTGGTAACTATTATGAACCCCATTATGGCGTATGCGATAGGCATTGTTCAAAAAAGAAAATTGCCGGCCGGGAATGAGATCATTGGACTTGTGCTGGGGGCTATTGCCGGCTGTGTTTTGCTGAAAGTTTGGGATAGCGGGGCTGCCATTATGGATAGTGGCAACCTTTACTTTTTGCTGTGTGCATTGACGTGGGCGGTGATGAGCAAGTTCACTGCGAAGGGTGGGCAGTATGGCTCATCGTTAGGCTTCAGCTTATGGCAATACCTGGTGACATTATTTTGTATGGTACCGTTCTTTAACTGGCAGGAAGCCAATGCTATGCTCCATATCAAAGAATCAGTATTCTGGCTGAACCTGTTCTTTAGCTCCATTGGCGTGACGGCGATCGCTACCACGGTTTACTTTTATACCACTACCCGCCTTGGCGCCGAGAAGGCCAGCAGCTTTATTTTTCTTGTGCCATTGGGTGCGGCAATATCTGCGTGGGCGTTTATTGGAGAGCGGATACAAATACACACTGCTATAGGCGGGGTGCTGGGGATAGCAGCGGTGTATGTGATCAACAGAAAGAAGAAAGCGTTTGGTTAATGAGCATAAAAAAGCCCCGCATGCGGGGCTTTTTATCTTTATTAAGAAGTTATCTTAGTTTACTTTTCTGCCTGCAACAACTTTAGCGTTGTTATCTTTTTGGTAGGCCTGGTTCCTTCTTACCACCAGCCTTGCTTCAGCGGCATTGCCACAGTCGCACGTTACCTGGTAGGTTTGGTTGTCATACTCTACATCTACTGTGCCATTGTGCCAGTTGCTGCCCACCAATACAAAGTTGTTATTGTTATACAATGCTGCGAATTCCAGAGTTTTACCCTGAACATCGAAGCTCACTTTTATAGCATCGCCGCTAGTGCGCTCGCAAACACCAGGTGTATATGCGGGTATTACCAGCTCGTTAATGTACTGGCCGTTATCGAAAACGATAACTCCGGACTGTACTTTACCCTTTTCAGAGCCCATTGTACGTCTCAGGGTAAGCCTGTGGTCTATATAGAACTGTACTTTGTTGATGTCGATATTGTCGTGCTCCAGACGGTGCTTCAACGACTTGGTGAAAACTATCCAAGTAGTATCTCCCTTGTCGACTTCCGGTCCTGTGGCAAAAGCCTGCCTGTGGCAACTACTGCAAAAAAGGCTAATAACCAGGCTAACTGATGCCAATGAGAGTAGAGCGATTTTTTTCATAATAGACTGTTTAATTTTCGTTTAAAATATCCTTATGTCCTTCCTGAATGGGAATATTTTCCGACGTAACGGGAAAACATTAGCATGCAAGATAATTCTTTAAGTTTAAAAACAAAGGTGTTACCCGTAATTTTTAAGCGAGGACCATAGCAGCACCCAACAGAGATGGCAGGTATGGCCGATAAGGGAGGCACAAGATAGTGAACGCTTTTTTAAAAACAAATATATTCATATGTATTTTCTGAATACAAATTAAATATTATCGTTACTTGAATAAATTTTGTTTATTGACCTGGCTTGTTGTGATTCAAAATGACGCCTTTTTGTGATATAAAAAAGGCCGTTAAAAACCTGCGTAAAATCATTTGTGAGGCAACTATTTTTTTGTGGAATATTTGCATTTTACAGAAAATTATTACTATCATTGTAGGGTTTTTCGATCTGTACGATAACCAATTCAAATTAAATTGCCATTTATGAAAAGAAGAATGCTACTTTTAACACTTGCAATACCTGTAATTGTATGCCAGAATGTTGCAGCTCAGACAGCGTCAAGACTGATAGCTGAAACAGGCTGGAGCAATGATGGTGTATCATTCCAACTTAAAGACTCAGCTCACTATAATTATTCTGCCGGCAGGGGCGGCGACCTTACTCACCCCAAGAAATATGACAATTCTACTACCTGGTCTTTCGATACAGGCGTATATACAAACCAATGGAACTACATTCAGCGTTATGATGCTAACCATAACGATACCAGCGATATAGCCCAATATTGGGACGGTGCAATGGGCGTATGGGTTCCTTACAGCAATACATTGAAATTCTACAACAGCAGCAACAAAATGACATCGCAGGTGATGCAAAACTGGAGCGGTTCATCATGGATGCCTATTGCACGTAATATTTACAGCTATGACCTTGCTGGCAGGCTGATAGTTGACCAATACCAGGTATATGTATTAGGTACATATATGGCAACCAGCCAAAAGACATATTACTATGACGGTGTAACCGGCAACCTGATCAACAGGACCGACCAGGATTTTGTTTCGAGCACATGGGTTTACTCTAATGCATGGGATTATGCTTATACCAGCACTAACCAGCCATTGACTACAACAAAGAAAACATGGAATGGTTCAGGTTGGACACCAGCTACTATGTACACAAACACTTACAACACAGGTGGTGACATGACCTATACATTGTTCCAGGTTTACCAGACCATAGACAGCACATGGAAAGATGATTCTTTACATATCTATGGTGGCTTTGTTTCTCATATGCCAACAACCGATATCGTGCAGCATAATGATACAGGCACATGGACCAACGTAATGCAGTACACTTACTCTTACAATGGTTATAACCAGATGACCTCTTCTACGGGTATCTCATGGAATGCTCCGAGCGTAATTTTTGAATATGCACTGGGAGACCCAAGGCGTGTATATTTCTATGAAACATACAACCCTGCATCTGCAAGCGTGAAACCGGTTTCAGCTATCGGTGGTTCTGCTAACATTTATCCTGTTCCTGCTCAAAATGTATTGAATGTTGATGTGAAATGGGATGTGGCACAGGCTGCTAACATCACAATATTCGATGCGCAAGGCAGGGTGGTAAGGCAGTGGGAAACACCATCTACTACTGCATATGCAAGCAGCGTTTCTATAAGTGACCTTAACGCCGGCCTGTATTTCATCAGCATCAATGGTGCAGAAGGCAAGATCGTAAAACAATTAGTTGTAGCACACTAATTTCATAAATAACTGATAATTAAGAGAGCGCCCTAACCAGGGCGCTCTCTTATTATGTATAAACACTTTAACTTAGCTGCATGAGCGGACAACACCCTATTGGTATATTTGATTCGGGGTATGGCGGGCTGACAGTTTTCAGGGCAATTGCCGACCTGTTGCCGCAATATGATTACCTGTACCTGGGAGACAATGCACGTGCGCCGTATGGCAACCGCTCATTTGAAACAGTATACCAATATACCCTGGAGTGTGTGCAGTGGTTTTTTGACCAGGGCTGTCCTTTAGTTATCCTTGCCTGCAATACGGCATCGGCCAAAGCATTACGTACGATACAGCAAAAAGACCTGCCGGAGATAGCGCCTGATAACAGGGTGCTTGGCGTTATACGGCCAACTGCGGAAGTAATAGGTAAGTATTCAAAGAGCCAGACCGTAGCTGTGTTGGGTACAAAGGGTACTGTAAATTCCGGGTCGTATGAAATTGAGATCGGTAAGTTTTTTCCCGGAATAAAAGTTCAACAGCTTGCGTGCCCGCTTTGGGTGCCGCTGATCGAGAACGGAGAATATCAGTCGGAAGGAGCGGACTATTTTGTGAAGAAATACCTTGACGAACTCTTTTATCAAGCCCCGGCAACAGATACTATTTTGCTTGCATGCACGCACTATCCGCTGCTGCTGGATAAGATAAAGAAGTATTTGCCGGAGGAAATTACGGTCGTTTCGCAAGGGGAAATCGTTGCCCGCAGCCTGGACGACTATTTGCGCCGTCACCCGGAAATGGAACGCAGGCTAAGCAAGCAAGGCGGCAGGCGATTTTGCACCACTGATGAGTCGTTGGAATTCGATGACCATGCAACTATCTTTTTTGGTGAAAAGGTGAGGTCGGAGCATGTGCAGGTATGATCACAAAGTATTTATCCAGTTTTCTAAGACAGGTTTGTAGTCGCTGAAGTGTGGTTGCAAATTGAGTGCGCGGAATGGGAATTGTTGCGTTTGCTGTAGTGCCTGCTGCAAAGTGAAAGCACCCTGTTTTGTGCAGTAGAATATACCTTGTTCATGCAAGTGTGTGCCTAAATATTCCTGTTCTGTTTGCCCCGGTGTGGGAATAAGAATTGCCTTCTTTTGCAGTGCTACGAGATCCATAATAGTGGAGTAACCGCTACGGCAAATAACTATTGAAACATTCCTGAGGATATTGGCCAATTGACTGCCAACTACACGCTTGTGATAAGCAATATGTGCAGGAACAGTAGCAGGTCGCTGTGCGGTTTCGCTGCCTTCTATGAATGTGATATTGCCCGGATGGTGCAGGCATTGCTGCCAGAGTATGCGGGAGAGTTCAGTTCGCTGTGGTTCGGGGCCGGATAAAAGTATGAGCAGAGAGTTATGGGATGGATCTACCAGATCTTCCCGGGTTTCAAAACGTGATAAGAGGCCGATGTGATTCGTATTTGCGGGTAGTTGGTTGGTATGGGACAGACTGCCTGCTAAATTCGGAGTGCCGGGAGCGTCAACAATCCAGGTTTTATTGAAATTGTTGAGGTACCGGTAATGGACCTTTTGTATGACGCGATCGGCAAAAGTGCCCAACCCGGTCTGAACACAAAGCTGGTGAGTAAGTATTACTGAGGGTATTTTTGAATGAAAGAGTCCATATCGGTTATCGGAAATAACGCCATCTATTTTGCGTTGAGTTACCAGTTGTTGCAGCCATCTATGCTCGGTATTAATAGACCTCTGAATACCGGGTAATTGCGATAAAAGACCTATTTGCGCATATTTGTTCCATTTTGAATAGGTGATATTATAGCCTTCCAGATGGATAACATCTATATTGCTAAATGTATCTTTAATAAATGCGATCTGTGACGAGTTGCCAGCAAATACGGGAAAATGGCTCAGTCTTTGTATATGGCTGATGAGCGGTATGCAACGGGTAGTATGGCCTAATCCCCAATCGAGGGGGGCTACTAAAATATGCTTATGCTCGTTGATAACCAATAATGTTTATTTTTACAAAAGTAAATCTATGGAACAAAGTAACAGAAGCAGGCGAATAATAAAAGTGCTGGCATTGCCCTTGATACTAGCTGTAATGAGCATAATGATGGAAAGTTGCCTTGGTGAGAAGAAATGCGGCTGCGGCACGGATCTGAATACAGTATATAAAAACCGCAGGCACAGGTAGGCCTGAATAACTGAGTGCAGGGGTATAACAGGGCATAAATTTATAAGAGTAAAACAAAACCCTTATGTGGCGAGAAGAGAAAGAATGGCTGCATTATGTAAAAAACATCATAGCTGCTGATGTGTCGTCAGCGGTTTTTCTCGCGTCTTACCTACGGATCAGCGACACAAATAAACATTATGCGGCGGCACTTGAAGTGGTTGACCTGCAGAAGTATAAAGTCATCAGGAAGGTGAATAAGGTAAAAATAGCCTTACGGGAGCGGTCCCGGATACCATTTGTGTTCGTGGTGGGTAAAAATTGACCTCAAAAATGGGCTTAATGCGGTTGCGGCGCAGGTATGTGATGGATTAGTAATATTTGCGAACTTTTTTTTCATAATAAAGTTGGAATTTATTGGTTTGCAACCTGCTTTTTTTAATTTTAAGGCTTGTTGGGGTATTTTATGGGAGCAACGGTATGCCCCCGTACTAAAAAACTATTAATTTGAGCGTATGAACATACAGAACACGCCTGCAGAACAGCAAATGGAAGAACAGGAGAAAGGATATGACGTATCCCGCCGCCGTTTCTTTCAATTGACGGGGGGGGTAGCAGGTATCGGCCTATTATATACAGCCTGCAAACCGCTTTCATCGCCAACCAATATTTATCTTGGCAGCGGTGATACTGCATTGCTCAATTTTATTTATATCATGCAGCAAATAGAGGCTGCATTTTACACCCAGGCTGTTGCGACCACCTATTATGGAATGGATAAGCTGGAACTGGAAGCGATAACTGATGTGCGCGACCAGGAAATAGCCCACAGGGAATATCTTAAGAAATTGCTTGGGAAGGATGCCGTTACCAACATCTCTCCTGATTTTTCATCGGTGACATTTGCTGACCGGGCAAGTGTATTATCTAAGGCGGGTGAGATCGAGGATATAGTGGTATCGGGCATTAACAGCGCGCTTAACCTGTTTACGAATAAAGTATATTCTCTTGCATTAAGCAAAATGTCTTCGGTTGAAGCGCGACATGCTGCTTACTTCAAGGATATGCATACGTGGAATTCGTTTGCAAATAATGCGATCGATGCGAAAGGGCTGGACCAGGCGGTATCGCCAAGAACTGCGCTGAGTAATATCAACGTATTCAGTCACACCAACTACGATGCAAGCAATTTACCTAACTAGTAATTAAAGAGTCATGAATTTTAAGAATATCCTGCACGAAATAGAAAAGAATGATCCCGAGGTATATGAGAGGCTGAGTGGCCGCCGTCATGTGCTGAAAAGCTTTGGGTCGAAGGTGGCATTTGCTGCTTTGCCATTTGCATTGGGTTCGCTTTTCAAGAAGGCTTACGGAAAGACAACCGATGTAGTTACGGATGCCTTGAATCTTGCGTTGGAGCTTGAGTATTTTGAATATACCTTTTATCGCACGGCGACCAATACAGGCGGGTTGATACCAGCGGCAGACCTTGCGGGCTTCAAAACAATTGAGAGCCACGAAAAAGCCCACATTGAATTCCTGACAGATACTATTAATTCTTTTGGTGGTACTGCATTCATTCCTAAACATACCAGTGATCCAACTACCAATATGCCCTACGTGCCTGCTGCATACGATTTTACCAAAGGCGGCGCATATGCACCATTTGCCAATTACGCGCATTTCCTGATGCTGGCACAGGTGTTTGAAGATACCGGTATACGTGCGTACAACGGACAGATATCGCCATTGTGGGGTAGGCCTATATTCACGCAGGTGCAGCAGATCGCATCAACGGAAGGCAGGCATGCTGCGCATGCAAGGCTAAAGCGCAGGAATCTTGGCGCGGTTGAAAGACCGATGCCATGGGTAACAAACGATATTGCGCCTATAACGGATTTTCTTCCTAATTATGATGGCGAAGAAAGCACCATGCAACTGGATGTTGAGATAACCTCGCTAACCGGTGTAACCAAAGGGGAGACCATACCTGCGCTGTCGGCTTCGGCTGCGTTTGATGAACCGATGGACGAGGCTACAGTGCGTTCTTTGTTCAAGCCGTTCATTCTGCCGTAAGTAGAATATTTACAACATCAATAAGGCGATTCGCCCCATTTGTATACTCTATGATGGGGTCTATGTTTAGTTTTGAGCGCTAAACCCATAGAGGTATATAGTAATCTATTATTTGTAAAGTAAAAACATATTTAATGAAGCGCCTTTTATTAGTCCCTGTCTTTCTTATTGTTTTAGTTCAAACCACTATTGTTACTGCACGGGACAACACTCCTATCGAGACATTTATCAACCAGGTGAAGCAGACAAACAAGTTTGTTCCTGTAAATTATATATGGCAGGCAGATAACAATTTTGATAAGACGGCTTTGCTGGAAAAAGTTGAGGATGCCCAGCCGCTCACAATTGATTATAGCCAGGTAGCTGTTTTCCTTCAGAAAAAAATGACCGCAATAAGCCTTGAGATACCAGCAACAAAAGGCGGTAGTTATACTATAGAGCTGGCACGTTATGAATTCCTTACAAACGATTTCCAGGTGCATACACTAGGAGAGAATGGTAAAGACGAGCTTTTCCATTATACGCCCGGTTTGTACTACCGGGGAGTAGTGAAGGGGTTCCCGGGCTCTGTTGCCGCCTTCTCTTTTTTCAAAAGTGAGGTGTATGGTATTTTCTCCATACCCGGGGAAGGCAATTTTACTGTTGTGCCTAACATAATGGTTGGTAAGTATTTTGATTACAACGTGCACTACCTGTTGTACAACGATAACGACCTAAAGATAAAGCAATATGCGCCACAATGCGCTGCCGACCAATTGCCCGATCCACAGGAACTACCTGATCTGACCGGTGCTAAAACAACAACGACATCGAATAACAAAGTGTACCAGAATTGCACGGAGGTAAGGGTGTTTGAAGTAGGCGATTATGCGTTGTACCTGACAAAGGGCAGCAGCACAACCAATGTGACCAACTTCCTGACATCGCTGTTCAATAACCAGGCAACTATATACAGGAATGAGCTGATACCAATTGTATTGAAATACCTGCAGGTGAATACTGCGAAAGATAATTACCAGAACATTACCACATCAAGTTCCAGCAGGCACCTGGACACATTTGGTAAGGTGACACAGAACACATTACATGGCTGCGACCTTGCGTTACTTATGTCTACACACCTGAATGGGGGGTATGGTGCGCTTGGTGGAATAGCCTGGCTGCGGTCCATGTGTGCCTCTTATGTTTCATCCAGCCGTTTCGGGCCTTATGGGTTCTGCAATATGGATAACAGCGGTGTTACAAACTTTCCTACGTATACATGGGATGTAGAAGTTTCTACTCATGAAATGGGGCATATTGTTGGTTCGCCACATACACACCGTTGCTGTTGGAATCCGCCGGGCACAGGTACCACAGCTATTGATGGCTGCTACACCATAGAAGGAAGCTGCCCCGATCCGGGTAATCCGACGTCGGGCATTGGCGGCACTATAATGAGTTACTGCCATCTTACCAGTTCAGGTATCAACTTCAGCAATGGATTTGGCCAACAGCCGGGTGATACTATCAGGCGGTTCATCAAGAATAAAGTATCATCCAGTTGCCAGGCAAAGTATACCCCAACGCCTGTAATGGCTAAATCGAACAAAACACTGGCAGCCAACAGGGAATGTACTGACCTTGTAAGCGGTGTAGCAACTACCTATTATTGGTGGGACAACAATACGGCAGACCATACGGATGATACCCTGGTGCTTATGGTGAAAGCGAATGGCATGAACATAGGTAACCTGAACCAAACAGGCTTTACTGTTGTAACCGGCACACAGGCTGGTTTTGGAAGCGTCAAAGCAGATACCATAACATTCCCTGCCGGTACATCGGGCGTTGGTAGTAAGAATATGGCGATGCAGCGCTACTGGAAAGTAACCGGTGCTACCGTTGCATCTTCAGCGGTTGAGGTGATATACCCTTTCTTATCACAGGATACAGTTGATGTAGATGGCAGCGTGCCCGGTGCGGCTGCAATCAATAACTACCGCATGTATACCGTGAAGAGCCCGGTAGATCCGAGCCCGGCCGGTAACTTTGCAGGTTCTGTGCCGGCCAATTTTACCATTTATACATATGGGTCGACCGCATCTACAACCAACTGGTCGCTCACAACATCGGGTGGAATTTATTATGCACATATGATGATGACAGACCTATCTGTGGGGGGCACAGGCTTTTATCTTACCAGCATTGGTGCAGGTGTTAATGATAACCAACTGCAATCTGAAAATGTGACCATTTATCCTAACCCTGCAAGCGGTGCAATTACCATTGATGCGAATGGCATTACCATATCAAGCGTACAGTTAATGGACGTACAGGGAAGAATGGTTGCGACGGTGAGTGATGCGGGAACTGTAGTTACACTCCCACTGAATGACCTAGCCAATGGTATTTACTTTATCAGGCTTATCTCTGAAGGCGGCGAATTGATAACGCGGAAGGTTACGGTAATGAAATAACGCCGTCAATTAATATGTTATAAAGCGGGCAATGTCCCGCTTTTTTTATGCCTGTATGTGTTCATAAAAAGAGTAATAAAATACCGTTTTATAGCGGTAGTATATTTGAACAGTAGAACTTATATTTGTGCCAAATACCTATATATGGCTGAAACAACCGGGCAGATAATTGAAGCGAAGGTGAATGAAGTAGTGAAAATGGTAGAAGGCAAGGTCGCTTATTATAACTATGCGAAGGGTAAGCAAAAATATTGGTCGAAACGCATCAGGTTATTCTCTATAATACTTATAGGGCTTGGCGGTATATGCCCTCTTGTGGGCAAAGTTAGTTTTGGTGAAAGTATCGTCGATTTTTCTAATTATGGCTATATAAGTATAGCACTTGCAGGCACGCTTCTTTTCCTGGATAAGTTTTTCGGGTTCTCATCGGCATGGATACGTTTTATGACAACATCGATGGAAATAGAGAGCCAAACGAGTGTGTTTAGACAAAAAATGGAAATTGAACTATTCAAACTGAAATCCGGCATGGCACCGGACACCCCTGATAAACAATTAGAGCTGCTGTTGATGGTAAAGGATTTTACGTTGCAGATAGATGAACTGGTGAAGCAGGAAACACAAAATTGGGCGGTGGAGTTCCAATCGAATATTGCAGAATTGATGAAGATGGCCAGCTCGAAGATGGAATCGATGAACCCCGGTTGCGTGAAAGTAACTATTAAGAGTAGTTTAGACCCGCAGAAAATGACGATAAAGCTGGATGGCATAGAAAAAGATACGCCACGGGGTAACGAAGTGCTGATAGAGCATGTAAGCCCCGGCTCACATACGGTAATAGTTTCCGGCAACATAGATGGCATTGCCAAGTCTCAGTCGGCGGTAGTGAGTGTAGATGCGGGCAAAATGACGCCGATAGAGATAGAGCTCAAATAAAAATATAGCGTATGCTTTAATGTAACGAGTGTAACATCATTTGCATTCTGATTATCCCCACAAAAATTTGTAGGTTTGCACTATGATTGCCACACTAGAGCAAGCCACTAAGCTCGGCCTTCGCGAAGAAGAGTTTGAAAAAATAAAAGAGATACTGGGACGTACCCCGAATTTTAATGAAGTAGCCATGTACTCCGTGATGTGGAGTGAGCATTGCAGCTACAAAAACTCCATTAAATGGCTGAAGACGCTGCCCCGTGATGGTGCTAAACTTCTGGTGAAGGCGGGTGAAGAAAATGCCGGCCTTGTGGATATTGGAGATGGCTGGGGCTGTGTATTTAAAATAGAATCACACAACCACCCCTCTGCAATTGAACCTTTCCAGGGTGCAGCTACCGGTGTTGGTGGTATACATCGCGATATTTTTACGATGGGTGCACGACCAATTGCTTCATTAAATTCACTTCGCTTTGGTAAGGTAGATAACCCCAAAACAAGGTGGTTGATAAAAGGTGTGGTAAAGGGCATAGGGCACTATGGCAACTGCTTTGGCGTGCCTACTGTGGCCGGCGAAGTGTATTATGAAAGTTGTTACCAGACCAACCCGCTGGTGAATGCCATGAGCGTTGGTGTGGTGCGCGTGGGACAGACAGTTTCAGCCACATCGCATGGCGTGGGCAATCCTGTTTTTATTGTAGGTGCATCTACAGGTAAGGATGGTATAGGTGGCGCATCGTTCGCATCGGCTGATATCAGTGAGAATAGTGCGGAGTCACTGCCATCAGTACAGGTAGGCGACCCATTTGAAGAGAAGAAATTACTGGAGGCATGCCTGGAAATGATACCAACAGGCGCACTTATAGGTATGCAGGATATGGGTGCAGCGGGCATTACCTGCAGCACCAGCGAAATGAGTGCGAAGGGTGAGCATGGTATGATCATTCACCTGGATAAAGTACCAACGCGCCAGCAGAACATGAAGCCGTGGGAAATGCTGCTGAGCGAAAGCCAGGAGCGTATGCTGATAGTTGTGAAGAATGGCAGGGAAGATGAAGTGCAGCGGATATTTGATAAGTGGGACATACACTGTGTACAGATTGGTGAGGTGACAAAAGACACTAACCTGAAGTATTACATGAATGGCGAACTGGTGGCTGATGTGCCTGCAGAGAGCCTGGTGCTTGGTGGTGGTGCGCCTGTATATGAACGTGAGTATAAAACACCTGCTTATTTTGAAGAGATAAAGAAGTTCAATATAGACACTGTAATGGAGCCGGACGACCTGAAGGAAGCAGGCTACCAGTTGCTGCAATTGCCTAACATAGCCTCTAAACGCTGGATATACGAGCAGTATGACAGTATGGTGATGACGGGCAACACGCAGACGAATGAAGCAAGTGATGCTACAGTGGTGCGTGTGCATGGATCGGAGAAAGGACTGGCAGTAACAACTGATTGTAACAGCCGTTATGTATTTGCGGACCCGTACAAGGGTGCAATGATAGCAGTGAGTGAAGCTGCACGTAACATTGTGTGCAGCGGCGGTGTGCCGGTGGCGATCACTAACTGTTTGAACTTTGGTAATCCTTACAATCCTGAAGTTTACTACCAATTTGTGCATGCCATAAAGGGTATGGGCGATGCCTGCCGCAAATTTGATACACCTGTTACCGGTGGTAATGTGAGCTTCTATAACCAAAGCGAGGACGGCCCCGTGTACCCAACTCCTACGATTGGGATGGTGGGTGTGCTGGATAGTTTATCGCAGAAGATGTCGGTAAGCTTTAAGCATCCCGGAGACAGCATTTACCTATTGGGCAAGAACAGGAATGATATTAACTGTTCTGAATACCTGCATCATATATGTGGTGTAGAGTATAGTCCTGCACCGCATTTTGACCTGGAGGAGGAATACCAATTGCAGACAACCTTGCAGCGTGTTATCAGCAACCAACTGGTGAAGTCGGCGCACGATATTTCCGAAGGTGGTATGTTTGCCTGCCTTGTTGAGTGCTCTATGGCTAATGGACTGGGCTTTACCATTCATACTGAAAAAGACCTGCGTAAGGATGCCATACTATTTGGTGAAGCACAAAGCCGTGTGATAGTGACCGTGAATCCTGACCTGCATGCACTATTCGAAGCAGAGCTGAGAGGGTTGCCATTCACTAAGATAGGTCATGTGAACGCTACTAAGGAAATAGTGATAGACGACCACAACTGGGGCTACGTAAGCGACTGGAAAGAAGCTTATGATACTGCACTGGAGAAGATGCTGGTGGGTTAATGCTCATAGCACACCTGCGAGTAAGCTACATTGCCTTCCATGGGTGGGTTTAGTTTTCTTACGGCTACTTTTATTTTTTCTGCAAAGGGCATTGCTTCTTTAATGCCGGAGTGGATGTTGAAGACGACAGTCTCCAGCAACTCTGCAGGCTGCTGAAAGGTATCAGTCACTATTTTGTATATCAATGTATAGTCTGCAAAGGGCCAGGGCTGACTATCGGGCAGCCATACATCCACATCTGTCACAAAATCATTGCCCGTTATCTTTTCTTCGGGGTATAGGCCGATTGGGGCGTGTATCTTTATTCCGTGCAGGGAAACTGTGAGCATATTTATAAGTCAAAAGTTAAAAGTAAGGACCCAAAAGTAGCATCTTTATCTAAACCTGGTCGTAAAGAAATATGGGTCTGAAGGAACGTCGTAGCGTTTATTGTCGGGTTGCAGCGTACTGAGGTTGTATACCGAGTACCAGCCGGGCCTGCCCGAACATGCGGTGCTGTGGTGCGGCGCAGGTCCGGTAGGGTCTACGTTGCGGCTGGCAATGAAGAGTGATCCGTTCTGTTCGTCAACTGCTATGCCGTGCGGTTGAAAGAAATCACCATAAAGAATAGTTTCGACAGTAAGCGTATTGTAATTAACCACATAGACCGAGCCGCGGTTGCCTGTGTGTGGATTTGAATCGTCTTCCGAACAGGTCACAAACAATAACCCGCGTGATGGTGACAGTGCCATCTCTAGAGGTTCTGTACCCATAGGTATTGCCTTCAGTAGTGCATCGGTATGTGCGTCATAAACGCGTAGTTCTTTATTGCCGGGCTGGCTTGCAGAGCGTGGGCACGTAACAAAATATTTTGAGTAGTCGGGCGTAAATTCTATTTCGTGTGGTGCACCGGTTGTGTTTATTATTTTATTGTAGACCAGCACACCTGAAGCATTGAATGCATACTTGATAACATTCTGCTGTAGTGTAGCATAGAATGTATCAAATGTCTGGTTAGATGCAACCCCGTGAGGAAAAGGGAAAAGAGACCCGGTGCCGGAGATCACGTCAGCAGAAAGGTGTGGGTTTCGTTGCATGGGGCCGGTGTTTAACGCAACAACACAGCCATTGCCAATCCACCCGGTGACCAGCAGGGTAGTGTCGCCGGGCGATATGTTCATGGCGCTCCAATGGCCAATACCGCCAATCGCAGAACTTGCGATGTTTGCCGACGCAATAACAGTATCTGTGTTGAAATCCAGCTTTTGCAATATGTTGCCGTTATATATTGTCGCATAAGCATACCTGCCATCGTGCGAGGCTCGTACTGTATGAGGCGTAATGTCTGTTGCAGTGCCAATGGGTATGTATCGCATCACCAGCTTACTGGCGGCGTCAACAACCGCTATCAAATTGCAGGCGCCGATGTTGAGGTAAAGTTTTTGTCTGCTTTCGGGAGAGGATGCGAAAGGTATATTGCCATGCTTATCAGGAGCGCCGCTTGCGATCCAATTATACAGGGTCAGGTATTCGTCATGAGTAAGCGCAGTATCTAAATGGCCCGGTTTGGAACTTATTATGGGGCCGGCAGTTGAATCTGTGTTCAGGTAATAAAGCATAGGGCTGAACTTAGGACTATACGCAACAACCTCTGCGCCGTGTGCCCCTCCCTGCAGCAGATGCCCCCAGGTATCCAGCAGAAGTTCTGCTGCATTGTGGTAGCTCGCCTGGTTATGGCATCCTGCATTGGTACATTTGTAGGTGATTATTTTAGCTACTTCGGAGGGGTAGTTGCCATCGTCGGGAATAACTGTTGCCACCCTTCCTTTGTGCGTGCACGAGACAACGCCAGCAATGGCTGACAGAATGCACAGAACCGTAATTAGTGCCAGGCGTTTCATTATACGTAAAGGTAAGTAATAACCTGCACAAGCAGCAGGTGCCGTTTTCTTTAACGGAAAATTGCAAACTGTATTATCTTGCATTGCCAAGATGCGCCATTCTGCATTAATGTTCTTGTTGTTATTGTTGATGCCTGCCGGTAGTTATTGCCAGCAGGGGTCGTCTTCCTCGAAACTTATTATACATAAGATACACATTGATGGTAACAGCACTACCCGCAGCAAAGTGATATTGCGGGAATTGAGTATCCAGGAGGGTGATGCAATTGAAAGTGATTCACTGGACGCACTGTTGCAGCAGAGCAAACTGCGGCTCTTCAATCTTCAATTGTTCAATGAAGTGATCCAACGCACTGAGCGCAACGGAACGGAGATTGATTGGTACATTAGTGTAAAGGAGCGCTGGTATATCATACCTACGTTCATTGTGCAATTTGCGGACCGCAATTTCAATACATGGTGGGTGAAGCAGGACCATGACCTGCGGCGGGTGATGGGCGGTGTTACGCTTACACATAAAAATTTTCGTGGCAACCTCGAGCAGCTTGCGATCACCGTACAGGCGGGCTACACCCAAAAATTAGGCATCAGCTATATGCGGCCCTATTTGAATAAGGGCCAGACAAATGGTTTTGGCATTTGGGCAAGTGTAGCGCAGAGCCAGCAAACATGGTATAAAACGGACTCAGATAAGTTGGTGTTTTTTGGTGACTATATCGGCAAGCCCATACTTAAGCAAATAGAAGGAGGGCTGAGCTACATATACCGTCCGCACTACGCATCCAGGCATTTGGTTCAGCTTAATTATAAGGATTACGCTGTGGGGGATACAGTTTTGAAACTAAACGGCGACTACTACACCAATAAAAGTACGGCTGCACGATTCGTGGAACTGTTCTACCGATTTGAATATAACGGTGTGGATAACTGGAATTATTCACTAAATGGATTTAAGCTTGTTTCGCAGTTGGCAATTCGTAAAGGATTTGAG
>JBGAJU010000065.1:0-22304 GCA_044224775.1 Flavipsychrobacter sp. | reverse complement strand
AGTACAAGCTGTTTAAAGACAATTACAATACGTTACTGGTTGGTGTGCGTTATTACAATGGCCTTACAACCAGGAAACAAGGAACAGCAGACAGTGGTAGTAGTGCTACGTTCAATTTTATGGGCACCGAACCTGATAAATCCTCGTATCAATTCCCGGGAATCAATGCTGCCGCGTTCTGCGAGCATATTTTTCAATTTAACACGCATTGGAACGTTACACCCGGCTTGCGGTTTGAATATATTGACACAAAGGCAGATGGTTACTATTATAAGCAGAATATATTTATAGCTAATGATAAAATATTGGAAAAAAAATCCAATCCCCGTTCGTTTTTATTGTTGGGTATTGGTACCTCTTGGAAGTTTGATAACCACACTGAATTGTATGCCAATATTTCGCAGAACTACCGTTCAATTAATTTCAATGACATCAGGGTCATCAATGCCAATGCAAAGGTTGATCCGGCACTGAAAGATGAAACCGGTTATAACGCAGATCTGGGTTTCAGGGGGAATTATAAGGAATGGCTGTATCTGGATGTAAGTGCATTCTATCTGAAATATAATGACCGTATAGGATCCATCTTTTCAAAAGACAGCAATTTCATGACTTATCGTTTACGCACCAACGTTTCTGATAGCCGAAATCTTGGTATGGAAATACTGTTAGAGGGAGACATCCTTAAGGCAATAACAAAAGGCAGGTCGAGTTATAAACTGAGAGTTTACACAAACTTATCTGTTATAGATGCACGTTACATTAACACAAAGAATACGGCTATAGCTGATAAACTTGTTGAGAACGTGCCCCCTATACTTTTCCGCACTGGTTTCTCATTTGGTACATCCAGGTTTAATATCACTTATCAGTTCTCGTACCAGGCAAAACAATATTCTGATGCTACTAATACAGAGATAACACCTACTGCTATAGATGGTGCTATTCCTGCTTTTTCTGTAATGGATCTTAGCCTTAGCTACAACTGGAGACAATTTGCAATATTTGCAGGTATCAATAATCTGACAGATAAGAAGTATTTCACGCGCCGTGCTGATGGTTATCCTGGTCCGGGCATTCTTCCCGCGGACAAGCGTAATTCTTATATTACACTGCAATTCAAGATATAATGGTTCGCTGACGGATTCAAAAAAGAAACCGGCAGGGTTAGACCCCACCGGTTCTCTGTATTTAAAACGACAATCCTAAATATTATTCGTAGCTGCTGTTTTCTGCATCAAAAGTTGTCCAACCAGACAGCCAGTTGTTTGTACCGTCAAAAGCGCCGCGGTAGGTGACAGCCTCAAATCCTGTAAACCCTGTGAAATCGGCTCCTGATGCCGCAGGAGAACCGGAAGCAAGAAGGTAGCTAGGAATACCTGCAGGTGTTTGCAGAGTCGCAGAGAATTTGTTAATATCAGCCAGCTTTACATCTTCAACTGCAGCAAGAACAGTGTTCATGCCTTTCAGGGCAACAAAAGAAGCTGAGTCGGTAGAAGAAGGAGTAGGTCCGATCTTCCAAGGAGTAGCGCAACCTGCAATGATGTTGTTTTTAAATACCAGGGAACCGCTTGTTACGTTCTTAACAGTTTGTGTACCCTTGGTACCGTCTATATAACACCCAATCGGGAAGCCAACAAAAACTGAATTGATGATGCTCTCAGATGAGTTACGGCGGATCTGGGCGCCATGCTGGAAATTAGCATTGATGCCACTAGCTCCAGTTATGGACGTCGGGCCGATAATAGTCATGTTAGAGAATATCGCTTTAGTCTGCGGTGTTGCGGTAGTGCCGTTGCCGTCGTTATCTGATTCGAAACCATTAGACCCGGATACGTCAGCAACAGCCTTAGCGCGTTGAGAGACACCAAACTGAACTCTGCCGGAAAAACCAAAGTCAGTATCGAAATCATCATCCCATCCATATGTAGCTACGAGGTGGTCACAATTTACAGTACCACCGAACCACTCATAAGAGTCATCACCCGAACGGTAAACCTGCACATAGCTGATCGTTGTGCCGGAACCAACGCCGCCCATTGTAAGACCATTGATTTCGTTATCCGGAGAAAACGCGATACCTCCAAACTCAATACGTACATATTTTAACATACCTGAGTTATCGGCAGCGTCTGTACCGCCATAGTATATGTATTTCTTTTCATCACCACCACCTGTAGCTGTAAGGCCACCTTCTATTTTAGCTTCACCACCTGATGGGTTGATCGGTGCTTTGCCAAGTATAATTATACCACCCCAGTCACCCTGAGAACGTGCACCGGCAGACGCATTGGAAGTAAAAATGATCGGGCTGGTTGAAGTGCCAACTGCGTTGATCTTGCTGCCGCGGGTGATAACCAGTGTTCCTTTTGATGCTTTATCACCTCTGATAACTGTACCAGCTTCAATTGTGAGTGTCGCACCATCAGTTACATAAACAAAACCTTCCAGCCTATACTTTTTACTTGCCGAAAGAGTAGTGTTAGTAGCAATGTCACCTTTTAATACAACAACAGTGTCAGTTGTTGGTGTAGTGTTGTTGTTGTTTTTCTTTTTGCATGATCCAAATAAGATCACCAATGATAAGCTTGCTAAGAGAATTTTTTTCATCGATTATTTTTTTATGAACACAAAATTATCTTGGCAGTATTACCTCAGTGTTACGGTGAGATTACTAAAACATTAACTCTAGAACTTGTAAGTGTAGGCGAGAGTGAATGTAGAGCCCGGGCGGTATTCGCTGTATATCCAATCTTTAGAAGGGTCTATATTGCCCGATGAGATATTTTGTTTTTCAAACTTGCCGCTACCATCCTGGTCAAAGTATAACCTTACAGGTGAGTTAAATATATCCTTTATCGTGAACCTAATCTCACTCTTCTTAGATAAGTTATAGCTTGCCTGGAAATCGAACAGATTTCGTGCGCTTTCAATGACATTTCCGAAACGGCCTTGACCAATGAGGAAGATTCGATCGCCAATCCTGTTATACAGTACGTTGAAGTTCAACTTGCCTTCCATTGCTGAATAGCTCAAAGATGTATTGATCATATAAGGAGACTGTCCTGATAATGGACGTGTATTGTATTGGTGGCCATTAGCAAAAGCAATGGTATCCAGTTGAACTTGCGAATTGATATAGGCAAAGTTTGCGTAAAAACTAACATCTTTCAGGAAACTGTTCTTACTGATAAAGCCCATGTTTTTACGTACTTCTACTTCAAATCCTATATTACGTGCTCCTTTGTAATTCATCGGGCTTATCTCATAGCTGCTGTTCTGGCCGTTTACATTATTTTCAAGTGTATTGTTGAATTGTTTATAGAACACAGAAGCTGACAAGATTTCTCCAGCACCTGGGAATATTTCATAGCGTAAATCAACGTTGTTGATCTGGCTCCGAACAAGTGAGGTGTTACCTTGCATAGTGGCGTTCAATTCATAATCATAGTAGCTAAGCGGTGCAACTTCCCTTAATTCAGGTCTTGCTACGCTCCTAAAATAAGACGCACGTAAATTAGACTTACTATTCAGGCTATAAGAGAAGTTAACAGATGGTAAAAAGTCATTCCAAACAGGTTGAACATTTGTTTTGTCGCCGGCTTGCAGGTTCAATGAGTATGACTCATACCTTGCCCCCCAAACAGCCCTGATCTTTTCGGTGAATTTGTTATCTAGCATTACATATGCGGCAGCCGTGTTTGCTGTTGCCGTGTATTCATCACCAGGACCGGTGATCTCGTCTAGCTTGTAAGCACCACTTTCCATAAGGTCTTTGCCATATAATGTTGAAATTGGTCTCATACGGTCTGTTTCCGTTGCTCCTGATGTGAGGTTCAGGACAGCACCTATATATCTGTTGTTAAACTCTCTTGAACGATATTGTTCAAACACACCTGCTTTCAGACTGCTTTTATCACCAAATATTGTAAATGGTACTGTATAATAAGCACTACCATTGATGATTTTTTCATTCAGGTCACCAAATAGCCTGTTGTTCGCCTTGCCGAGAGTGGTATTGTCAGCCAGAAAGTCGTTTGGTCCAAACTTACTGTAAGATACTTTGCGTTGGTCAGGCTGGTTGTTAGTTACAAGGTTATATGACGCCAACCAACCGAATTTGCTCTGTCCTTTTCCGATCCTGTGATCTCCTTCCAGCGACGTCTTCAGAAGTGACTTTTGTACAAGGTCGAATGCATAGTAGCGAACGTCAGAAGAGCTACTATTATTAGAGCCTTCACGATATAAAAAGTTATCATCAAATATCCTGTTATATAGTGATTTGAAGCTGATCTTTGAACCACCCACATAGTAAGCAGCATTCAATAATGCACCCAGGTTTGTCGAATATGTGTAAACATTATCAACATAATTGAAGCCGTCATACTGGCGAATGAGGTTACTTTTTGTCAATTCGCTATGGCTGTATGTAACAGCACCAGTGAAGCCCAATTTATTACCATTCTTCATTTTGTATATTCTACCCAATGCACCTTGCAGGTTCATACCCGGTAGAGCATTATGAGTTTTTACGGTATAATCGTTGTTCAGCATGCTCAATGCGCTGATACTTTCTTTTTTGCTAAGACCGGACTGTACTTTTTTGCTTGTGGGAAAGTTAGCAGACAATTGCCTTGAACCATCGTCAAATCCCAGAAAATCAGTTGAAGTACGGTAACCTGATTGGAATTTTTTGCTCGTAGATGCAGTATTATAACTGCCACCAATAGTTATAGAGTTAAAATTATTTTCAGGCACTTCTTTGGTTAGGATATTGATTGAACCTCCAGAAAAGTCTCCTGGAAGATCCGGGGTTGCAGCTTTGGAAATGATAATATTGTCAATCATTGCAGCTGGTATGATGTCGAATGAGAATGCTTTGCGGTTCGGCTCCGTGCTTGGCAATATGGAATTATCCACCAAGGCTATATTATATCGATCGCTTAGCCCACGTACAACCACAAATTTATTGTCCTGTATGGTGGTGCCACTTACACGTTTAAGAACTTCACCTGTACTACGGTCAGGAGATTTTTTGATAACATCTGCCGAAATGCCGTCAGAAATAGCAGCTGCATTTTTCTGCATGACATACAGCGCATTGATATTCTCTTTTTTTAGAGAAGAGCGTATTACCACATCTTTTAATTCAGTTGCTTTTGCTCCCGAAAGAACAATATTGACTGTTGCCGGCGAATTGTCGCTCACGACAACGTCAGCCACTTCTTTTGCCTGGAAACCAATGTACTTAACCTCAAGCGTGTAATTGCCGTTTTCAACAGTTAACTCAAAGTTGCCGTCTATATCAGTTACGGTTCCTAGGGTTGTACCTTTAATGGTGATCACAGCTCCAATTATGGTTTCACCATTTTTTTCATCAGTTACTTTACCAGTAATTTTTCCGGCAAAAGATGAAAATGATAAAAGAAGCAGTGCGGCTAAAATATAATAACGCATGTAAAATAATTTTACGCAAAGGTCATAACTGTATGTTATGCTATTGTTACGTAAGCATTACCTCAATGTTATTATTGTTACGGGAATATTACTGCAACGTTACTTGTGTTACCGCAATATTATCTAAGTGTTAATAATAATTGCGATAGGTATCTGTACTTATCAGGATAAAAGTTGCTCTATTTGTAAAAAACCATCAGATGGGTTCAGGTTTTCCCACAGTATTTGGTATATAATCGTAGCTATCGGAATAGCAATATCCATCGTACCAAAAGTACGATTACGACTGTGCAAAGAATAGCAGGTAACCAGCAGATCACCAAGGTAGGCGCTGGTGTGAAAGTCAGGAGTTTCATTTGAAGGGTGAACTTTCTGAAAATGGTCTTGCAGAAAATGGTACATCTCCCGGTAGCAATTTGTAATATAGACACTTAGGAAGTTGTCACCATAATCCAGCGCGCGCGCTATGCCGGCCCCTACTGCGTAAATATTCTTCAGTACCGCCGCAAACTGTGCCCCCCAAATATCGTGATTACAGGTAGTGCTGATGTAGGTGTTCTTAAAGGCTTCAGCCGCAGCATAGGTCAGACCGTCATTCATTCCAGAGAAAGTGAGGTAGGAGAGTCGCTCCTCAGCTACCTCCTCTGCATGGCATGGTCCCATTATGGAAACATATTTTTCAATGGGGTAGTTGAGTTGGGTAGCCAGGTAATCGTTTAGCAATAGTTTGGCGTCAGGTAAAACTCCTTTGATGGCGGAGATAATGTTCTTATTCTGCCACATGCTATTATCTACCTGTTCAATTACCCCCTGGGCATATGCGGAAGGCACTGCCACAATTACTGTATTGCAGTTTTCGAGCATCTGAGCCAGATCATTAGTGGGTACCAAGGTATTTGGTGAAAAATGTACTGAAGTAAGGTAATGTGGATTGTGGTGCCTAGTTTTCAGATAGCTGATAGTTTCTTCATTACGCATCCACCAATGGATCGCATTACCATTATCTGTCAATATCTTGGCTAGTGCTGTGCCCCAGCTGCCGTTACCTACAATGCCTATTTGTCCTAATAATGTGTTGGTCAAAACAGAAGTAATTATTGGGGATTATTCACTGCTTTTTGATTCAAATAATTTGTCTTTCTCTACTACGCGAACTTTGGTCTTGTCTTTAAGCGTACGGGCAATCGCGCCATAGGGAGCAATAACTACCTGTTCATCTTCTTTCAGCCCTTCTGTTATCTGCAAGTATTTGTTATCCTGAAGGCCTGTTTTTACATCGCGTAATCCCACACTTTGAGCTTTCGGGTCATATACAAATACAACCTGTCTTATATCATCATTAGAAGAAAAGTCTCGGTTCTTGTTTTTAATACTATCTGGCCAGTCGCGTGTAGTTACCGCATTCACCGGCACAGACAATATATTATCCTGCCTGTTCGTCTGTATCTCTACGGATGCCGACATACCGGGTTTGAATGGGAACTTTCCTTTGGTTTGGTTCGCAGTAAGGTCGGCGTAACTCGAAGGAAGAATGAGTATATGTACCGTATAATTGGTAACCTGATCTGTACTGTTGCCACCCGAGGTGATTGTAGCTGCGGTACTGCTCACGGCTACTTTAGATACGATGCCTTTAAACTTCCGGTTGCGGTAGGCATCGGCATCTATTATTGTCGTGTCGCCTATCTTTACTTTAGAAATGTCTGTTTCGCTGACATCTACGCGCACTTCTATGCGGCTCATATCGGCTATTGTAAGCATATTAGTACCCGCCATTTGAGCTGTTCCAACAACACGCTCACCTTTTTTAACATTCAACTCTGAGATGATCCCTGAGGAAGGAGCGATGATCGTGGTCTTTAACAGGTTTTGTTTTGCCTGGTTTAGGCCGGCCTGCGCACCTTGTATACTGTATTTGCCACCAGAAGTAGATGCTTTAGCAGCATCGAATGTAGCTTTTGCTGATTTGAAGGCGGCTTCTCCCTGTTCAAATTCAAGCTGCGATATTACTTTTTGTTCATACAATCTTTTATTACGGTTGTAAGTGGCAAGGGCGAGCTCATACTGCGACTCAGCTTGCCCCATCATTTCTTTTGTATTATTTGCTGTAGCTCTGCTTTGCTCAACGCTTGCCTCAGCCTGGTCAACAATTGAATTGTAAATGGCAGGGTTTATCTTCACTAGTACGTCGCCCTTATGTACGCTATCTCCCTCTTCCACGTTCAGCATTGTTATTTCCCCGCTTACTTCAGGTGCGATCTTCACCTGTGTTTCAGGGTATATCTTACCGCTGGCACTGACAGTTTCGGTAATAGTATGGCGACCTGCTTTCTCAACAGACACTTTCGTAGCATCGTCTTCGGTATTTTTAGCAACGATGATCAATACGACTATCAGAAGCAGTGAAATAATAACTATCCACCACGTTTTTTTCGATTTCATAGTAACGGTTAATTTCGCTGTAAATATAATATTAATTTATCCGCAACGCTACCTCACTTCACTGCCTGCTGCCGCGGTTTCAACCGGAGATACAAATATCAGCTTGCCGTCAGGGTTTTGTGCCATCAGTATCATACCCCGGCTTTCAATGCCACGCATTTTCCTTGGGGCAAGGTTGGCCACTACGGTTACCTGCTTGCCTATGATCTCCTCCGGTTTAAAGTGCATTGCTATGCCCGATACAACTGTCCTGACTTCATCGCCCATATCAACTTCCAATTTCAGCAGCTTATCAGCTTTTTCCACCTTCTCAGCTTTCAATATAGTACCCACGCGTAAATCCAGTTTACCAAAATCATCTATTGATATTTCAGCTTTTTTAGCGGCCGCTTCGGGCTCTGTTTCGGGTTTGGTTACTGGCGCGGTAGTTTGTGGGGTATTTGTTGTTGGTTCTACGGCGGGTGTTGTTTTGGTTAAATTGCTTCTTAATTTCTCTACCTGTGCTGCCACTTCCGTGTCCTCTATCTTCCTAAACAGTAATTCAGGCGCGCGCAGCGGGTAACTTACCTTCAGCAGGTTCATTTTCCCGGCATTTTCCCATTCCAGCATTCGGTCCACCACTTTCATCATCTTGCACATTTTGGTTGCGGTGAAGGGTAGAAATGGGTTTGCCAGTATAGCCAGGTTAGCTGTTAATTGCAGGCACACGTGCAGGCATATATCAATGCGCTTCTGGTTCTCGGCTTGCTGTTCCTGTGTTTTAGATAAGCTCCATGGTGCATTATCCTGCAGGTATTTATTGCCTTTGCGGGCAAGGTCTATCACCTCGAACAAGCCATCCCTGAATTTATAGTTCTCTATACATTCTTCAATTTTTTGCTTCGCAATGGCTATTTCATCCACTATAGCTTTGTCTGCATCGGTTACCATATCATCATGTACCGGAGGCACCCTGCCACCACACAGTTTGTGCATCAGCACAAAAGTTCGGTTCACGAAATTGCCGAATACAGATACCAGCTCATTGTTCGTCCTGTCCTGGAAATCCTTCCATGTAAAGTCGTTATCTTTGGTCTCGGGTGCGTTGGAACACAGCACGTACCGCAATGTATCCTGCTGATCGGGAAATTCTTTTATATACTCATGCACCCAAACCGCCCAGTTGCGCGATGTTGATACCTTATCGCCCTCAATATTAAGGAACTCATTGGCGGGCACATTATCCGGCAGTACAAAACCACCGTGTGCCTTCAGCATAGATGGGAAGATGATGCAGTGGAAAACAATATTATCCTTGCCTATAAAATGTACCAACTTGCTATCCTCGTTGCACCAGTAATCGCTCCATTGGTTGGTTAATTCTTTTGTGGCGCTTATGTAGCCAATGGGCGCATCGAACCAAACATACAGTACTTTGCCCTTTGCATCCTCCAAAGGAACGGGCACGCCCCAATTGCTGTCACGGGTCATAGCACGGGGTTGCAGGCCACTGTCCAGCCAGCTTTTACATTGACCGTAAACGTTCGCTTTCCACTCGTCTTTTTTGCCCTTAACTATCCACTCATTCAGCCACTCTTCATATTTGTTTAGCGGGAAGTACCAATGCTTGGTAAGCCTTTTCACCGGCACTGCACTGCTCAGTGCACTGCGTGGATTGATCAATTGCTCCGGAGACAACGTACTGCCACATTTTTCGCATTGGTCGCCATAGGCATTTTCGTTGCCGCAAATTGGACAGGTGCCAATAATATACCGGTCTGCAAGGAACATATCCTTACTTTCGTCATAGTACTGCTCGCTGGATCGCTCCTCAAATAAACCTTCTTTATACAGTTTTGTGAAGAATGCCTGCGAGGTCTCGTGGTGTATTTTATTAGATGTGCGTGAGTATATATCGAACGATATACCCATCTGCTCGAAACTGTCTTTTATAATAGCATGGTACTTATCCACCACATCCTGAGGCGTGATGCCTTCCTTCATAGCGCGTATGGTGATAGGCACTCCGTGTTCATCACTGCCGCAAACAAACTTCACATCCCTTTTTTTAGCCCGCTGGAAGCGTGCATAAACATCGGCCGGCAGATAGCAACCTGCAAGATGGCCTATATGCACGGGGCCATTGGCATAGGGTAGGGCAGCAGTTATTAAAACTCTTTTATATTCCATTACGTTTTTCCTTCAATTGGGGGTGCAAGATAATTAATAGGCAGGAGAGTTCTTGTGTTAAAATATCCTATATGGATACTTACTCCTGCCAAAGGAAGGGAAATAATATTACCCCCAGAATAATGACCAGGACATCCAGTGCTACGAGTATGCCTGCAAGCCCCCACCAACCGGGCATATAGATAGGGGCTATGGCCTTTACCGCCAGTTTGCTGAGTATCATGAGTACCGGCGTAACCAGAGGGAACCCGAGTATGGCCATAAGTGCTGAATTTTGCTGTGCCCGTGCCGCTATTGCAGATAAGAATGTGAACACGGCTGATAAACTTAATCCGCCTATAAGTGAAAGAGCCACGAACAACCCGCCCTGCACCAGGGGCCAGCCCAGCATTACATAATAAAGTAGCAGGCTTACAAGGCTCATTACAGCCATGAGCAAAATACTGTAGAGCATTTTTGCCAGCAGGAAGGTGACAGGTTTTACTAAAGTGTAGTAGTACCTGAAACGGTTTGGGTGTTCCTGCAGGAAACTTTTGGCTACAGAGTTGACCGCCACGAAAAGCATGGTGAGCCAGAATAGGGCATTCCAGGTGCGGGCTTCGGGCTGGTCGCTCATCATTCGGACGACGAATACTGTAGCGCCCACGTATAGCAGAACGCCGAAGAGTGTATGCTTCTGCCGCCACTCCATGAGGAGGTCTTTTTTAACCAATGAAATGAATGGTGACGCCATATTTTGCCAAAGGTAGCATATCAATTATTTTTTTTCGTTCGGGATTTTGTTTTTTTAGTTGCGCACCTCTATATTTGCACTCCCGAAGCGCAAGCATGAGGGGTAGTTCTTAAGTCATAAGCGGAAGTAGCTCAGTTGGTAGAGCACGACCTTGCCAAGGTCGGGGTCGCGGGTTCGAGTCTCGTCTTCCGCTCAAAAGATTCCAAGCCCTATGGTTTGGAATTTTTTTTGCAGTATATATTAACCACCAGCCCTGGTGGCGGAACTGGTAGACGCGCAGGACTTAAAATCCTGTTTCCCGCAACGGAAGTACGGGTTCGATTCCCGTCTGGGGCACGAAAATCGAGAACGGAGAAAGAGAGCGACGAGCGACTTTCTCCGTTTTTTTATGCCCATATGCCAGGATCGAGAGCGAAGGAAGAGAGCGGGGAGCGGAGAGGGTGTTTGTTATTGCTCATTTCTATTTAAAAAAGGGTGCTTTTGATTTAATTGTTTGATTTTCATTGTGTTGTGGTGGTTTTGGTTGCTCAATTGTTTCTCACTTTTGCTCATTTAGTGCCTATTTGTTGCTCATTTGTTGCCGGTCTTTGCTCTTTTTTTTGTCCGGTTGTGCTTTTTGAGAGGTGCTGGGGTGGGTATAATTTCGGGGATGGGCCGATCTAAGGTTAATAATGGGGGAGCGTTTTTTAGTGAATGAGCCATGGGTGGATGTTATGTGTTTTATTTTAAGGTATAAAGGGGTATAAAAGGGTATAGAAAACGGGGTAAAAGGTATAAAAAACGTGGTTTTGGGTATAATTTTTTAAGGTTAAAAGGCAAAAGTGAAAACTTTAAAGTGAGTTAAACACAAAATAATATTTCAAAGAGCTTGTGGGCCGGAAAAATGCCGGAACTAAGTAAAGTTACGAAATGAGGGCAGGGGTCTCCAAATCTATTTTGCATGATGGTACAGTAACAGTACCATGATGGTGTATTGCGTATTTGAATGCGGCTGTGGTAGCGGGTTTGATAGATGAATATTTGTTTTTGCAACGCAAGAACAGGGATATGCAGTATGTGCAGCATACTTTGGTGCGTTTCATGAACTAAAAAGCCCTAATGCCGAGTGGCCTCACCGGCACGGGCTATGCTGTGGGATCTAGCGGGGGTAACATATCGTTAGATCAGAAGATCCACTCTGTGTTGGGTATAAGGCCGGGCTTACCTTTGATAATTGTTTTGGCACTGCTATATATGTATTGTTCCGGTAGTTCTACCCAACCGGCCCGCACCGGATTATCATGAATGTAATTTATTTTCTGGTTATAAAATTTAAGCGACCGAACCTCTTCAGGATGGATGTTGTGCGTCCATAACTGATAATCGTTATTGCGATCGTTTTGACTTGCATTCCATTCAAACCGGTGTAGCATCCAATCCCTGAGGCTTTCGGGTTCGTTGCGGACTGCCTGCAATATGTTGGTTGATGTGAACTTTTTAAAATCGCGTATGGTATCAGACAGGGTGCCGTTTTCGCTTTGCACGATGAGGTGGAGGTGATTGGTCATTATAACGTAACCATACACTTTAAGCGCTTTGTTTTTAATGCAGAAGTTAAGGCTGTCGATAATTATATCGCGGTATATCTTTCTTGAAAATATGTCTACCCAATCTACAATTGATGGTGTGATGAGATGAAGTGGGCGGCATATTGGTCACGTATCTGGTAGCCTGCGCTCATTGATCTTTGTTTAAATAATGTTTTGATAATAGTGCAAAAATATAATTGCCAGGCGTAGCATTTACTATATGTTTAGTGGTTGAATCTGATGAGTGTTATTTGCTTCGCAAGTCGGGAGACTTGCCGCCGTGTTCAGACGTAGATAAAATCTACGTCCATCGTTTTCTTTTTTATTTTAAGGGAACACTACGGACAACAAGGGGAGTTGGATATATTATGAAATTTTAGTACCTTGGTTTCCTGTTGCCCGGAGCCTTGTGGCTTCTTCTGACTGTGTAATGTACCGCAATAAAAACATCAGCTATTGTACCCTGATGCCGGCGAGTCCCTCGGCCGCACGCAAAGCTTTGCGAGGAGACTCGCCGGGTACACGAAATCTATATATAATTTTTCTTTTTTTCCTATTGCTTACCAGCTATGGTATGCGAGGGCAGATAATTACCACTGTTGCGGGCAATGGCATTTGTGGGCATATGGGAGATGGCGGAGCAGCTACGGCGGCCCATATTGGGAATGTGGTAGGCATTACAGTCGACAGCAAGGGCAATCTCTATTTTACAGAGACTAGTCATTCTGTAGGCCTCACCGACAGCTCGTGGGTGCGTAAGGTAGATACTGCTGGTATAATAACAACTGTGGCCGGTACAGGTTATTGGGTTTATAGTGGGGACGGGGGAGCTGCTACGGCAGCGGGATTGGATGCTGCCGCTGTGGCTGTGGACCAGAATGATAACTTATACATATCGGGGGACGGACGCATACGCAAAGTGGATGCGGCTGGTATTATCACTACAATAGCGGGTACAGGGTCCACAATTGGGCCTGCGGGCAATGGCGGACCAGCTACTGCTGCTCGTCTATCTGGATATGGTATGTGTTTTGACAAACATGGTAGTTTGTATACCGGTACATTGAACTTTGGCCCGCCCACAAGCCAAGTACGGAAAATAGATACAATGGGCATAATTACAGCTTTTGCAGGCAATAATACTGCCGGGTATAGCGGCGATGGCGGCCCAGCCACAGCAGCACAGTTCAACAATCCGGCATGGGTGGCAGCCGATGTTTTCGGGAACATTTTTATTGCAGATATAAGTAACCACAAGATAAGAAAGGTGGATCCATCGGGTATTATCAGGAGCGTTGCCGGCTGGCATAATCCTATAACAGGCACGGTATATTCCGGTTATGGAGGCGATTGCGGGCCTGCAACTGCAGCTTACCTCTATAATCCACAAAGTATGGCGGTAGACAGTTTTCGCAATATTTTTTTCTCTGATGCCAGTAATAATCGCATAAGAGTTGTGGACGCGTCAGGCTTCATTCGGACAATTGCCGGAACCGGCACAGCGGGCTATGGTGGCGACGGCGGTTCTGCAACGGCTGCAATTTTGGACGGGCCAGGAAATGTTGCGATGGACAACAAGGGTAATATCTATTTTGTTGACCATAATAACTACCGTATACGTAAGTTCAAGCCTGTATTTGCCGCACCCTATTTTAGTGGTGGCACCAGCCAAAGCATAACGGCATGTGCGGGCGGCATAGACAGTATTAACAGTGTGCTTGCCGTAGTAGATACCCTTGCAGGGCAAACAGATGACTGGAGCGTAGTGCTACCTGCTGCGCACGGCACAGTTACAGCATCTTACAGTGCGACCTCAACAGGGGCAACGCTCACACCAACTGGGCTATATTATTTACCCGGCCCGGGTTTTACAGGCTACGATACTTTTAAAGTTGCCGTGCGAAATTGTATGGGAGCAGATACCATTGCTATTTATGTGCATGTGGTATCCCCAAGTGCAGTTGCCTTGTCGGGCCCGGCAGGTGTTTGTGCAGGCGCTACCGGCAATATTACAGCCACTACCACCGGTGGCACATGGAGCAGCAGTAATACTGCGGTAGCAACGATAGGGTCTGCATCGGGTACTGTTACAAGCATTGCTGCAGGGGCAGCAACTATTACCTATACACTATCGCTTAGCTGTGGTACGGCATTGTTCACAAAAGCATTCACAGTCAATCCTTTGCCATCCACACCCGGTTTTACAGGGCCTTCATCTATTTGCGCGGGCAATACTACCTCGCTCACCTCCGCGCCGTCGGGTGGCGTTTGGAGCAGCGGCAGCACAGGCACTGCAACGGTGAACAGTGCTAGTGGAACAGTGACCGGTGTGGCTGCCGGTGTGGCCCAGATTACCTATACTTTATCTACAGGTTGTGCATCGTCTGTATCGGTTACAGTAATACCGGTGCCTGCACCGATAACAGGCATCGCGGCTACCTGCATGGGTATGACCACAACATTGGGCAGCACCACAGCAGGCGGTGTTTGGAGCAGCAGCTCGCCCGGAATAGCCACGGTAGCGAGTGCAACCGGTGTGGTGAGTGGTATTGCCACAGGGACTTCTTTTATCAGTTATACATTACCCACGGGTTGCGGTGTTACCAAATCAGTTACTATAAATACGTCGCCAACGGCGGTGTCGGGGTTATCTTCTATATGTGCAGGTGCCAACACCACCCTGTATAACGGCACACCCGGTGGCACCTGGCTGAGCCGCAACCCAGCCATTGCCACGGTGGATGGCGCAGGCGTGGTGACAGGTGTGGCAGGGGGCAGTGTATATATTGTTTACAGTATGGGTGCAGGCTGCGCGGACAGCATGGCCATGAACATAGACCCTGCACCGGCGGCCATAAGTGGCAGCGCGGCGCTGTGCCTTTCTGCCGCAAGCCCCTTTACTGATGCAACCACGGGCGGCTACTGGACAAGCAGTGCCAGCAGCGTTGCCGATGTGGATGCAGGCACGGGTGTGGTAACCGGTATGGGGCTTGGGACAGCAACCATTAGTTATACTTTATTGAGCACGGGTTGTTTTGTGACCAGGGCTGTGACGGTGAATTCTGCGCCTACTGCAATATCGGGAGCGGGGGCGGTGTGCGTGAGCGGTAATATTACGCTTAGCAATGGTGTGAGCGGCGGTGTATGGACGAGCAGCAATACGGGAACAGCAATAGTGAACAGTGCGAGTGGAACGGTGACGGGCGTGAGTGCGGGGACAGCGACAATCACTTATAGCATGGGTGTGGGTTGTTATGTAACCAAGAGCATAACTGTGAACCCACTGCCGGCTGCAATATCGGGAGCGGGAGCGGTGTGCGGGAGCGGTGGTTCTACAACACTTATTTCGGGCCCGGGTGGCGGCACATGGGTAAGCAGCAATACGGCAGTGGCTTCCATAGGTTCGGGCAGTGGTATGGTGGTTGGCGGGCCCGTGGGCAGCGCAACGGTGGTGACCATTACTTATACACTACCTACTACCTGCAGGGTAACGGCACCGTTCACGGTTAACCCGGTTCCTGCAACAATTACCGGTGCTACGAATGTATGTTCGGGCAGTGCAGTGGCACTTGCCACCACAACCGCAGGCGGCGTATGGAGCAGCAGCAGTGCGGGAACAGCAACGGTGAACAGTGCGAGTGGAATGGTAACAGGGGTTGTGGCAGGCACAGCCACCATAAGCTATACGTTGGCTACCGGCTGTTCTGCAACAAAAAATATTACGGTGAATGCTGCACCAACAAACATTATTGGCGCATTGAATGTGTGCGTGGGTTCATCGATAACGCTGACCAACGGCACAGCGGGTGGCACCTGGAGCAGGAGCAACAGTAATGTGACGGTGAACAGCAGCAGCGGAACAGTAACAGGAGTGGCGGTGGGTGCGTCTGTGATCACTTATACCTTGCCTACGGGCTGTTATACCACTAAAACTATTACAGTAGGTGCATCGGGCGGAACGATAACAGGTGTGAGCCAATTGTGTGTTGGCGGAACAGCAACACTTACAGCCAGTGGTGCCGGGACGTGGAGCAGCAGCAGTACGGGAACTGCAACGGTGAATAGTGCAACAGGAGTGGTGACGGGAGTGGCAGCAGGCATAACGAACATAACCTTTGCGGTGAGCGGTGGCTGCCCGGCAACAAGGACGATAACCGTGAATGCATTACCGGCGGTGTTTGGTGTTTCGGGCGGCGGTGCGTATTGCGCAGGCGGAACGGGGCTGCATGTGGGACTGGGCGGGTCGGCAACGGGAGTGGATTACCAATTATTCAACGGCGGCACAGCGGGTGTGGTGGTGCCGGGCACGGGAGGCGCCCTGGATTACGGGCTGGTAACAGCGCCGGGAACCTATACTGTGACGGCAACCAACACTATAACGGGCTGCACGAATGCAATGGCAGGCAGTGCAACAATAAGCATTAATCCGCCGCCACCGGCAATAAGCGGGGCTACCACAATTTGTATGGGCAGTTCGACCACGCTAACCAATACGGGTGGTGGTACGTGGAGCAGCAGCAGCACGGCGGTGGCTACGATAGGGTCGGCTAGCGGTGTGGTGAACGGGTTGGCTATTGGCAGTGCGGTTATTACTTATACTTTACCCAGCACCTGCTACACCACCACGACGATGAATGTGAGCAGCGCACCAACGGCAATTACCGGTGCAAGTGCGGTGTGTGCGGGAGATAATACGATACTTGCATCGGCCCCCAGCGGCGGGTTGTGGAGCAGCAGCGCAACAGGAACAGCAACAGTGAACAGTGCGAGTGGAATGGTGACAGGAGTGGCTGCGGGTGCGGTGACAATAACTTATTCTTTAGGCACCAGTTGCCATGTGACGAAGGTGATGACGGTGCTGGCATCGCCGGGGGCAATAACGGGAATCATGAGTTTATGCGTGGGCGGTATGAGCGCGTTGAGCGCGGGGAGCGGTGGCGTGTGGACGAGCAGTAACACCGGTGTAGCGGGTGTGGGGTCGGGGAGCGGTATGGTGACGGGTATGGCGCCGGGGACGACGGTTATATCTTATACAGCAGGTGGCTGCAGTACTACCGCAACGTTAACAGTGAACCCTGTACCATCAACCATAGGTGGCCCGGCAGCGGTTTGCGTGGGTGCATCGGCAACAGAAACAAATACTGTAGCGGGTGGCATATGGAGCACTATATCCGCAAATATTACAATAATTGGCAGCACAGGTGTAGTAAGTGGTGTGCTTGCAGGTACAGCAAGCATTACCTATGCATTGGGTAGTTGTAATGTAACAAGGATAATAACTATAAATGCAGCACCAACTATTAGTGGTACAGCGGGCATTTGCGTTAGTGGTTCCACTACGCTTACTGCTTCCGGTACAGGCACATGGACCAGCGGGGCAACCGGTGTGGCTACGGTTGGTTCCATATCAGGTACTGTTACCGGAAGCTCGGCGGGTACGGCGCCAATAACTTTTACACCATCTACAGGATGCATAGCGGTGAAGGTGGTGACGGTGAATACTACGCCATCAACTATTACGGGTACAAAGCGGGTTTGCGTAAACGCAACTACAATACTTGGCAACACCGCATTGGGAGGTACATGGACCAGCGGCAGTACGGGTACTGCGATAGTAAACAGCAGCAGTGGAACAGTAACAGGGGTAGCAGCCGGTACGGCAACTATTATTTATTCATTAGGCACTGGCTGTACTGTTACGACAAGTGTAACGGTCGATCCTTTACCCCTGCCAATTACCGGAACTACCAGTATGTGTGTGGGCAATATGAGTGCGTTGAGCAGCGCCACAACGGGTGGTGTGTGGACAAGCGGCAGTACGGGAATTGCAACGGTGGGCAGCAGCAGTGGGATAGTAACAGGGGTAGCGGTAGGTAGTACGGGCATTACGTATACCAATCCTTTAACGGGTTGTGCTGTGACGGCCACGGTGAATATTACATCGATGCCGGCAGCAATAAGTGGGGCGAACAATGTATGTGCGGGTAGCTCAACAACGCTTACTAATTCTACAGCGGGTGGTGTATGGAGCAGCAGTAACCCAATAATAGCAGATATTGGCTCGGCGAGTGGTGTAGTGAGTGGTTTTGTGGCGGGAGGGGTTACGATCACTTATTCGCTGGGTGTTGGATGCGAGGTGACGAAAGCGGTTACGGTGAACCCCTTGCCAGCGAGTATTACGGGAGCGACAAATATTTGTTTGGGGAGTACTACAACATTAAGCGATGCCACACCGGGCGGCACATGGAGTAGTGCAACGGGTAATGCGACAGTGAACAGCAGCAGTGGAACTGTAACAGGTGTAGCGGGTGGGTCGGCTGTCATCAGCTATACTATTTCTACAGGTTGTGCGGCCACTTATGCGGTTAGCGTGGTAGTTGTGCCGGCAATAAGTAATGTGCATAGTATCTGTGCATGGGGAGATACGTTGTGGGTGCATAATGCTAATCCGCTGGGCAGCTACAGCAGCACGTTGGTGACTGTAACTAATCTTGGGGGTGGCGATGGAATTGTTACTGCGTTCTCGCCGGGAACGGGTACGATAACCTATACACTGGCCGGCCTTGGGTGTATAACGACCAGTAGCATTACTGTGAACCCATTGCCCAATATCATAAGCGGCACAATGAACATTTGCACGGGAACTACCACAACACTTAGCAATACAACACCTGCGGGAGCCTGGAGCAGCAGTAATTTGGCTGTGGCTACTATTGGTTCGGCATCGGGGTTGATGGCGGGTGTTGCAGGAGGGACGAGCACTATAGCCTATACGTTGCAAACGGGTTGTAAGGTGGATACATTGATCACAGTAAGTACTTTCCCGGTGGCTGGGACGATAACGGGTGCTGATATGGTATGCACGGGCGAAACGAGCGCGCTGAGCGCAGGAGCGGGGGGTGGGGTGTGGAGTAGCGGCGCGCCGGCGGTTGCAAGCGTTACCTTGGGAGGGGTTGTGAGTGGTATAACGGCGGGGACAAGCACTATCAGTTATACAGTGACTAATGTATGCGGGACGGCGCAGGCTACTAAGACTGTAACAGTGAACCAGACGCCATCGGCGGGTGTGATAACGGGGATAGACAGCGTATGTGTGGGTAGTATAGTGGCGTTGTCTGATACGGCAACGGGTGGAGTATGGAGTGTGCGCAATGGTAATGCAGGCGTAACGAGTACGGGGATGGTATCCGGTTTGGCGGGAGGGATGGATACGGTCTATTATACGGTTACCAATGCGGGATGCACGGCAAGGGCCATGCTGCCGGTGAGGGTTATTCCGTTGAGTGAGTGTAGTGCGCTGGGTGTACAGTGGTACAATGCAGATGACATCAGGGTGTATCCTAACCCGAGTAATGGGGAGTTTGTGATCAGTGGGGTTTTGGCTACGGATGGTGATGTGCGTGCAGAAATGACCAATGTGCTGGGGCAGGTCGTTTACAGCGGTAGCATAGCATCAAAGAATGGCATTTTGAGTGAGCATATACATGTAGCTAATCTTGCAGGTGGCGTATACCTACTTACGTTGTACACCCCGGTTGGTAGTAGTGTCTTCCACTTGATCATTGAGTAAAGAAGTTTTTTACTTTTTAGTATTGTATTTTTTTGAATTATTAAAAAATATACATTATCTTGTAAAAAAAGTGTGATCATGTTCACCGCCCTTGCTAAAACCTTAAGGCACTTTTTGTTCTTTTCTTTTTGCATATGTGTGTTACAAGTACACGCTCAGTTGCCATCGTATGTGCCTACAAGTGGTCTGAGGGCGTGGTATTCTTTAAATGGCAATGCGCTGGATGCCAGCGGGAATGGCAACAATGGGACTGTTTATGGTGCAACCCCGGTAGCAAACAGATTTGGTACGGCAAATTCAGCGTACTATTTTAATGGAACAAACAACCATATCCAAATACCGCCAAGTACATCCCTGAACATAAAGGGCAGTCTGACAATCTCGGCATGGGTGAAGTCGCGTTTCCCATCCGGACAACGTCAGATATATTTTAGGGGCGATGTACGCTCCGCATATGATCCGTATTTCCTGATGTTCAGTTCAGGGTCTTTGGTCTATTATAAAAATACATGGAGTGGCACTTCTTCTAACCAGGTCAGTTACTCAACTGGGTCTATTGATACTACATTATTTCATTTAGTGACCTGCACTTTTGATTCAACGACGGACACCATGAAGATATATGTGGACGCAGTACTCCGCCAGGCTGCATACCGGCCGGGTACAATTGCCTACCACACAGATAGTGCACATAACGTAATTGGTGCATGCGATTACGGTACCTGGCAGTTTTTTGACGGGATAATAGATGATGTAGGAACGTGGGCTCGGGCCCTGACACCATGTGAGATTACGATATTATATGATTCAAGTACTGCACTTGCCTCTATTCCAATACTTTCCGGACCAACAGCTATTTGCGGAGGCGCTACGGGTTCCTACACGGCATCAATACCCGGTGGTGTGTGGAGTAGTAGCACCCCGAGCGTAGCAACTGTTGGTTCGTTATCGGGCGTTGTAACAGGCGTTGGATCAGGGATAGCAGCAATTAGCTATGGTGCAGGCTCTTGTGTTGGTACGGCAGTTATATCAGTGAATGCTCTGCCTGCTATTTCAGGTAGTTCAACTGTTTGTCTGGGAAGTGCCCCGGTTACATTTAGTAACTTAACTTCAGGTGGAATTTGGACAAGCAGTGATGTCACGGTGGCTACTGTTGGATCATCTACGGGAGTTGTTACAGGCATAGCTTTGGGTTCAGTAGTAATTAGTTATTCGGCAGGTGGTTGTTATGCTACTAAGTCTGTGACAGTAAGCAGCCTTCCTGCAGCTATCACCGGGACTTCAATTTTGTGTGAAACAGCAACACCTACATTGAGTGATGCTACAACAGGAGGGATATGGAGTAGCAGTAATGCTTTTGTGGCAAGTGTCGGGTCGCTTACAGGTATCGTTACAGGTGTTTTGGCCGGTATAGCCACCATAAGTTATACAATGCCGTCAGGATGCCATGCGACGAAAACAGTTACTGTAAACGTATCGCCATCAGCCATAGGCGGAGGTACTAGTGTGTGTATGGGGGCAACGATGTTACTGACCAATACAGTTTCAGGTGGTTTATGGAGCAGCAGTATTTTTGCCATAGCTGGAGTTGGTTCGGTGTCGGGATTAGTAACAGGTGTTTCTGTTGGAAGTTCAATAGTTACGTATACTTTGTTCAATGGCTGTTTTCAAATTTTGCCGGTTACGGTCAATCTTCAGCCGGCACCGATAACCGGTACAATGATCGTTTGCGAGGGGCGATCAGTGACGTTGAGTGATGCCACTCCCGGTGGTACATGGATCAGCGGTAACCCGGGTATTGCTACTGTAGGTTCGACAACTGGTGTTGTGACGGGTGCCTCAGCGGGTTCTGCCCTGATCAGTTATGTATTACCTTCCGGATGTTTGTCAACTGCGGTATTGACCGTTAATGCTGCACCGTCACCGATCATAGGGGTATCAGAGATATGTTCCGGCGCAATGACCGCTTTTTATTGTTTTCCACTTGGCGGTTATTGGAGTAGTGGAAGTACATCTGTAGCAACGGCGGGGTCTGTGAGCGGCGATATAACAGGAGTTTCATCAGGGATTGCAATTGTTTCGTATACGCTATTGAATGGCTGTTGGATAACTCATACGTTATCGGTGAATGTATCTCCTGTTTCTATTGCAGGTAGCCCTACAGTATGCACTGGGCTCACATCTACATATACTGACACTAGTTCAGGCGGATATTGGACGAGCAGTACAATCACCGTTGCGGATGTAGATGCGAGTACCGGGGTAGTAACGGGAGTATCATCTGGCATTGCTATCATTACATATACATTATCCAGCAGTGGTTGTTATGTGACGAAGGCGGTTACAGTTAGCAGCGGCCCTACTG
>JBGAJU010000064.1:0-22345 GCA_044224775.1 Flavipsychrobacter sp. | reverse complement strand
ACAATACCCGACCGAGAATTATTTAAGAGAAGTTTACCAGGCTGTTGTTGAATACCTGCAAATACCTATAGGCTCACAGCCTGACAGGTATTACCATTTCGATGTATTTGACTTTTGCCAGAAGTTCTCATTAACAGTAAACAGTGCTATCCCTGCTTTGAAGCTATTGGAACGACAGGGGTTGTGGACTTTAAGTGAAGCTGTATATAGTCCAGCAACCGTTCAATTTACTACCGACAGGCATGTTCTAGATAGTATTAATGAAGCACACCCCGACCTCGGGTATATCGCCATTGGTTTGCTCAGGATGTACGGGACCATTTTCCATTTTCCTACGCATATACGCGAAGCTGCTGTGGCCAAGCAACTAAAAATGAAGAAGGAAGACGTGGAGCAAGCACTGGAGCGAATGCATAAGATGGAATTGTTGGATTATAATAAACCCGGGGAGGGCCCACAATTATTTTTTCATCATTACCGAGTAGATAGCCGGTATCTTAATATTGACATGCAGCGAATAGCAGCTCTACGCAGGCAGCATGAAGTAAGGACAGCAGCAATGATCAATTTTCTGGAAAATAAAACTACATGCAGGGAGCGGATAATATTGACTTACTTTGGCGAAGACCCAAAGAAAAACTGCGGGCATTGTGATATATGCCGAAATAAACAACAGAACCCGGTTAATGAAAAGCAACTACAATCCGATCTGCTTGAGTATGTGAAATTGACTGGTTCTACTCGCCTGGAAAAACTATTGGCTACCTACCCTATTACTTTGAAAGACATTGTCTTATCGTCATTACGATCGATGATCGACTGCGGCGTTATCATAGTTGATGATGGAACAATTAGGGTTCCCTAATCGAAACGATCCACGCGTCCTACCTATTTTTACTTACATCAGGCTATACACAGGCTTTTTGCAACTTCGGTAGATTGCACCACTTTTACGATCTTCTGATCCAGCTTAGCAATATACTCTTCCATTACTATGAGATTTTCTTTAGGAGAGGTATAGTCTTCATCTTTGATAATGTTCATCAGACCCATAATAGTTGATAGAGGGCCCCTGAATTCATGAGATTGAATAAACGCAATATCCTTGAGCGCTTTATTTTGCCGCTCAACCTGCTGCATTTTCTCATTCAGTATTTTGTAAGTACGTTCCAGTTCCATTAAGTGAATTGCTTGCCGGGCGAGCACATCTATTAGCTGTTTTTTATCATCCGACACTTCTTTCTGCATTACGTCCATCACGCATAGGGTGCCGATATTATGCCCCTCTTGTGTTGACAATGGCGCACCGGCATAAAACCTGATATTGGGCGCATTCACTACAAGTGGGTTATTAACAAACCGCTCGTCCGCAAACACATCACTCACCACCATTACATCATACTTTTTTATAACTTCTGTGCAAAAAGACGTTGCACGTGGCATTCGCGTCACTTCAAATCCTCTATTTGCGACGAAAAGCTGCTCATGCTCATCTATCAAAGTTATAAATGCAACAGGCGTTTGATATACTTCAGTAGCAAGACGAAGAATACCGTCAAGGCTACTATTAAGATCAAAATTAAAATCTTTGAAACGGTCTACCGAGTTTAACCGCTCCCCTTCGGTGTATAGAATATCTACCATTAATTAAAATTTAAAGAACATATAACATAATATATTTACCCAATAGAAGTAAACAAAAAATCAGAAGTTTATATAACATACGGTAAATGTTCCGTTATGGTTTTATATTTTTGAAACTCATGCCTGAAAAAATAAGATTTTCGATTGTTGGTTATGGTAACATAGGCCGCCGCCACGCAGAACACATTCAACATAATAGCTATACGAAATTGGTAGCTGTTTGTGATACCAACGACTCATTACGTGATCAGGTTCCTTCGGGTGTAATTTTCTACACTAACCTCGTGGAAATGCTCGAAAAGACACCTGCTGATGTGCTATGTGTTTGTACTCCTAACTATCTCCACGAAACGCACTCAATAACTGGAATGAATGCAGGACTGCACACAGTAGTGGAAAAACCGATGGCAATAAGTTCCGCCTCTTGTGATAGAATGATCGCTGCGGCAGACAAAACAGGTAAAACCATTTTTGCGGTAAAGCAAAATAGGTACAATCCACCGGTGCAGGAGGTAAAGAAATTGATCACAAACAATGACCTGGGCAGTATATACATGATTCAAGTAAACTGTTTCTGGAACCGGGGTGATTCGTATTACGCCGGCAGCGACTGGAGGGGAAAGAAAAACAAAGATGGCGGCTGTTTGTTTACTCAATTCAGTCATTTTGTTGATATACTCTATTACCTCAATGGCAAAATAAATGACGCGCAGGGGTGGATACACAATTTTGCCCATCAACATAATACTGAAGTTGAGGATACTGGTAGTTTTGTGCTAAAAGCCGATAACGGTGCTATCATTAACTTCAATTTCACCACTTGTTCTTACGAGCGTAATATGGAAGGATCGATAACCATATTTGCAGAAAAAGGTACTTTGAAAATAGGGGGACAATACCTGAATACGATAGAATACCAAAACATCGCGGGTACTAGCTTGCCTAATATCAACATATCTGCCAAGGCGAATGATTATGGATTATACCAGGGCTCTATGAGCAACCACGATAAAGTGATTCAGAACGTTGTTGATTTTTTGCACCATAACAAACCTGTAATGACTAGTGCTCGTGAGGGAAAAGATGTTGTACAAATTATTGAACAGATGTATAACGGAGCATTAAAAGCATAACAATAAGAGGCACTCAATTGAGTGCCTCTTATTGTTATGCTTTCTCTCATTAACGGCAACCGCGTCTGCGATAACCGTTGTCATAATAGCCGTTATAGTTATTATAACTGTATCTATTATTATCACAGCCCCGGTACCTTTGAGCATAGTGTGGCCTGTGATGCCGGTATCCGCCACCGTAGCCGTAGTTCCCGGTCACAACAACTGGCACAGGCGGTGCAATTATTGGTGGTATTGGCGCAAATACCCGTACTGATACACCGGGTCTTCCGTATCCACCACCCCAACCAGGCTGGGCATTTACAATGCCTGCTGTCAACATTAGTACCGATAAAGCGGCCATCATTTTTAGTTTCATAGCAAAATTGTTTGTTTAAATACATTGATGCAATTAGCCTGCCAAAGTTTAAGATAGACCTGTAAAAAAGGTCTTTTTTAGTTGCTTTTAACAACATGCTGTTGTTCAATAAAAGACTATTAACAAAAAAGGCTGCAAGTAGCAGCCTCAATTACCGATAGTTTTTATCGACGACGATGACGCCATTCATGTCTGTGTTCATAATAGCAACCATGACCGTAACATTTAGAATGATTGTCATGATGTCTGTAGTAGTCATGGTCACCTTTGACAACAATAAGCGGCCCTGTACGATTTATCCTTACAAACGGATGATGCCTGTAATGTTTGTGCTTCCATGGCGCTGCACCTGATGTACTAGCCGCAAGTAAGAAAAGACCGGTCAACGCTCCGGTGATGATCTTGTTTTTCATATTTCTATTTTATACGAAAGCAACATGCTGTTTATAAAACAGCCACACATACTCTAATATTTATTACCAACGACGACTGTGATGGCTGTAATGCCGATGCCTGTTACCCTCACAATTGTCACAACAGTGGTGGTGATAACGGTCATAGCTATGGTGATGGTGTCTGCGGTAACTGTGATAGTGGTCATAGCGTTCAGAATGCCCATAACAACGACTGCAATGCTTACAATAATGTTTGTGGCCATGACGAGCGCTCACACTAAAAGAAGAACCAAGTGCAAGAAAGAATACGAGAAGGGATGCAACAAATAATTTGAATTTCATAACTGTGTGTTTTTGTTTAATGAATAGACACAACTCACTTACTAAAGTTTAAAGACAACAATAAAATTAATAAAATCAGTTAATAATCATAATCTTCTGGTTACAGTCCGTCAAAAATGCAGAAAAGCTGCCTCGGAGCAGCTTTTCTTATATTTTTCTTGAAATATTTAGTATCCACCACCGCGGAAGTAATACCTGTCATCATCCCAACGGTCGTGATATCTGTGATAACGGCTATATTTCGAATGGTAATAATGATCATGATAATACTTTTCTGCGCGGTATTTATGACGATAATACTTGCGTGAATAGCGGCAACCATAATAACAATTGTTGTCATAATCGCAGTTGTGATGATTGCATGAAGTAGTATCTGGCGCATAAACGGTATAATTACGGCGAGAACCGTGGCCCCACCTACCCTCTTGTGCACTAGCGCTGGCGTTTAACCCAAAAGATAACAGTGTTATCACCACGAAAGCAATTAAATTCAATCTCATAAAGCGTAATTTTTATTTTTGTAGAGTAAAGTGAAAATTATCTCTGCCAAAGTATATAAAAAATATAAAAAAACAAAGGTGCTGGCGGGACAAAATAATTTTATTATCAAAGTAATAGTTGATTATCAATGGATTCGGTTACCCATATTGTTTTAGGCGCGTGCATAGGCGAAGTGATGGCGGGAAAGCAACTAGGGAAAAAAGCCCTGCTTATCGGCGCTATCGCCCAAAGTTTGCCCGACATTGACTTCGTAGCATCTTTTTGGCTGACTACCTCAGAAGACTTGCTGGCTCACAGGGGGATAACACACTCGTTTCTCTTTGCAACATGCATAGCGCCATTACTGGGTTTGCTATCTCAGAAATGGTTTCGAAAAGCCGGAATGTCTTTGATTCAGTGGACGTTTTTCTGGGGGCTACAAATATTTATACATCTTTTCATCGATGCCTTCAATGCATACGGCACCGGCTGGTTCGAGCCGTTCAATCATCATAGGGTATCGTTCAACACCATGTTTGTAGCAGACCCGTTATTTACCATTTGGCCTATAGCCGCTTTGACTATCTTACTAGTAGCTAATAGAACTAACAAAAGAAGAGGAAAATGGGCGTGGGCAGCAATAATATTATCCAGTACATATCTTATCCTGGGAATAATATTTAAATACGTAGTTGAAAACAGGTTATCAAAAGAAATAAAAAATAAACCACTTGTGTCATACAAGCATTTTACCACACCTACCCCTCTAAATAACTTGTTATGGTATATAGTTTCAGAAAGTGACTCCGGTTACTCGATCGGATATTGGTCTGTTTTTGACAAGTCAGATACTTTAGATCTCCATTTCGTCCCCAAAAATGATACCCTTCTGCAATTGGCCAAACATAAGAATACGGTAGATGATCTTGTCCGATTTTCACAAGGCTACTATGCCGTCCAGATGTGGCATGATACATTAGTGTTTAACGACCTTCGTTTTGGTGAGGTACTCGGTTGGTCGGAGAAAAAGCCAAAGTTTGTTTTTTATTATCTTCTCGAACATCCATTCGACAATAAACTTATCGTTCAACGTGGACGTTTTGCCCGTTGGGACAAAGAAAATGTCAAAATATTCATCCACCGTATATTCGGAAACTAATCTTGTTGTTTCCGTTGTATGAAATAGAAAGTAAATAGGAAAAATATGAGATGAATAATACGATATGAAATATAAAAGAAAAGCCTTTCAGCGTGGCTACTTTTCATCCAAAATTTCTCTCTATCAATCTGAACACAATCTTCGCCAATAATAGCTTGAAATCTTTCGTGAAGCCTGGCCGCAATGCCTTTGTCGACAATGTCAACATTCAATTCAACACTTGCAAATGCACTAATATTATTGACATTATAAGACCCAGCCGTTATAAACTCACCATCTCGTATAGCTATTTTGCCGTGTAAGATATTTTTTTGGTATTCATACACCTCAATATTATGCCTGAATAAATATCGGTACAAGTACCTTTCTGCATATTTAGCAAGTGGCACATCGGCTGTGGCGGTCAGTATCAGTTTAACCTTAACTCCCCTTCTGGATGCCGCTGCAATACGTTTCAACAATCGCTGCGGCGGCCAGAAATAGCTTGTCATTACAATAACTTCAGACTTGGCATCACGAAAAAGCTCTCGGTAAGTATTGGTTATTTCTGTGCGCTCAAACGTCCAGTCATTAACTCTTGCTCGAACGGGACAATTCACGTCCGGCAATTTATGCTTGGGATTATTCGTAGCGAGGCACTGTTTGCGAAATACCGATCGATTCCATGTTTTTATGCAGATATCATTTATTCTCGAGGCGATCTCACCTTTCATGTATACAGCCCAGTCCAACCAACCCTCTTTCTCTCCAATGTCATTATATCGGTTACTGATGTTTATCCCTGCGGTCAAGCACACATTTCCATCCGCTACTATAACCTTATGGTGCAACCGCCTGCCCAGGTAGAAGTACTTACTTTTGAATAAAGGCATGAAAAACCTGAAATTAACCCCTGCTGTTTTCAGGTTAGTAATAAATTCTTTTGAAAGATGCTGAGAAGCATAACCATCCAGCAAAACATATACCAGTACATTTCGTTTAGCTGCTCTTATCAGTGCTTCGGCTATCTTTTTGCCTGTTTCATCCTCATCGTAAATATAGGTTTGAAGATGCAGTGAATATTTAGCACTATCCGCAATCTCCTCAATAAGCCGAAAATACTCAGCCCCACCGCGTATTACCCTTACCCGGTTGCGAATTGTAAAATTGTCTTGCTTCTTCTTGAAGATCATTAATACTCAGGCCTCGCAAAGTTCGATAACATTAGTATGCTATCAATCACAATTTTTAATAATTATCTACATATGCTGTATTGCAGCTAATTATTTTTTATGTAACAGCTATTTCGTTATGTGAGAATATATTATATCCTATTGAGTACGGCTCTTTTCTTTTTCCACAAAATACATGCTTAAAGCCCCTTTGTTCTTGGCCGCAATCTCTCCCCTGTGGGTACATTCAAAACTGTCCTTTACAAGCTCATATGTTATTTGCGAAATATTGATCTTACCAGTCTCACTGTTTTGCTCCATTCGGGCTGCTGTATTAACAGTATCGCCCCAAATATCATATGCAAATTTCTTAACCCCTACAATTCCGGCGACCACGCTACCACTATGAATACCAATACGTATATCAAATGTTTTGTCTCCTAATTCTTTTTTGCGCGCTGACATAAAATCTCGAATCTTTACAGCTGACCTAACAGTATTAAGGGCATGGTTAGGATCCTCAACGGGTAGGCCACATACAGCCAGGTACGCATCGCCAATTGTCTTTATTTTTTCAATATTATGTTGCGATATAATGCCATCAAATACCTTAAAACAGGTATCAAGTTCATACACTAATTCCTGTGGTGTCATCCGCTCGCCCGCTTGGGTAAAATCAACAAAGTCGGTAAATAAAACCGTAACACGATCGAAGTACTTTGCCTCGGAAGCACCTTTTTCTTTTAACTCATACGCTATTTCCTCTGGTAATATATTCAGTAGGAGGTCGTCAGACTTCTTTTTCTCAACTTTTAGCTCTTCATGCTGTTTCTCTATTTCAAGCTTCTGTATAGTCACTTCTTGCGTACGCAGGGCAACTTCCCTTTCTAATTCTTCTTGCCTGTTCTCCAGTAATAGCTGTTTTTCACGTTCTTGTTCCAACGTCTTATCCGACAATAGTTTGACCTGCTGCAATTGATTTTTAAGATCTTTATTGATAGCTGCAAAATTCCAGGCCAGATATGCCGACATGGAAATCGGCATGCTTAAAATTGCCATCACACCCGCTATTTCAAACAACTTGCCGGCTAAAGTGCTGTCGTTAAAATTGACGCTTCCAAATACAGCACCTAGAAACAACACAAAAAGAAAGAAAAAAGCAAAAAATATAATTCCCACACCTATGATCCTTGCCCCTTTTACCTTTTTATAGATAGCTCTAATAGTAAGTACCACCGATTCGAGCATCACCACACCAAGAAGTACAAAATAGATCAGGGCCAATTCTACCTTAATAAAAAAAAGGGTAGGGGAAATAATACATAGGACGATGATTAGTTTGAACCTGAGTTTTTTAGTACTGAACAATTCATTATTGAACCCACTAAGTGAAAAGCAACCTACAGATGTCAACACCATTGCAATAACACCGTACCATAGCTCGACCTTAACCGTCATCGTAAATCTTGAGAGGAACGCCAGCAGAAATAACAGGGCAACGGAGAAACAGAATATACTGAAATACAAATTAGACTTTATCTCTCTGATATACAGGTAAAGAAACAAATGCAATAAAGACAAAGCGAGAAATAATCCAAATAGAAAAAAGAAAATGGCTCCAAATGCTATGGTTTGCCAGTGATGAAAGGCAATATAACTATTGGCATCACCTAATGAAATTCTTAGACCAGCCATAGATTTCTTAAATAGCTTTTCATTTTTCTCGGCATCATAATTGGCATATCGTATAGCAATAACATGCTCTCCTTCATTTTTAAGTATAAATGTCACAGGCATCAGCTGCGGATCGAGATAAATTGTGTTGTCTTTATTTTTTATTGCTCCTGTCGAATCTATTTTTTCTCCGTCAATGTAGATCTCAGACGCACCATAATGTGTCATCCTAAATGCTAACGGCATGTTGGTAATGCTGGTATCTGCATATATATGCAGACGCAACCAGCAAATACTACTAAAATTTTTAGATTCTTTTGTAGTTTGCGCTTGGCGGTACAACCCCGGATTTGCTTCCTCCCATGCAGAATCATTAAAGTCTTTTGTTGCCCACCTAGCAGAATCACCTATATGAAAACGCCAACCATTATCCAGGTTACGTATAAGGCTATCTTTAGTAAGGAATATGGTATGTACGCCTCCTTGCCGGCTAGCAGCAAAAAATGGTAACAGGATTAGGAAAATTAAAAATATCCTTTTCATGGACTGAATAGAGAACACAATATAAAACAAAAAAAATTGGTTTATTTACTGGCAAACCGTCAATTATTCGACGGATTTTCCTACTTTTGCAATCCGAAAAACGGCGAGGTAGCTCAGGCGGTTAGAGCGCAGGATTCATAACCCTGAGGTCTCGGGTTCAACTCCCGATCTCGCTACACGAAAATAGCCACTATGTAGTGGCTATTTTTATTTTTATAATATCTCTACTTTGTCAGAATATTTTCGCTAACTCTTTTCCAATCCTGATACCGGATAATACCACCCTGCGTTCCGCAGTTTTTCTAGCATTTTTACCATAAGCGTTATCAACACCTGTCGGATCGTGCTCTGTTCCGTTAATGGTTCCACGGTTGTATACCTGGTCTTTAGCCAACATAAAACTTTCTTTTTGTATCCAGTCCTTTATGGTAATGTTGGTTTTCAGCTCAGGCAATTTAGCTTCCTGGTATTCCGGCTTTTGAAAAAGGCTTTGCGCCATTGCTGAAGCGCCTGAAAAACTGCCTGGTATAAGTCTGTCCCAATAGCTGTGCAACTTAACAGATCTTTGTGCGTCATTGAATATGATATAAGTAAAATTCCCGCCTTTGTCGCCATCACGGTGATGATCATCAAAAAGCGTAGCTGTATGCAATGGCTGATGTATGTCTTCAATAAGATGAAATAGCCAACATACGTCTAAGGCTTTTTGTTTCCCATCTTTTTGTGTTTTAAGCGAGCCTAAAATTCTTGTTAGCACATCCTCAGCATTAGGATGTTCAGGCTGTTTACCTTTGACCTTGCTGCTTGCTGGTACAAATGGATAATCAACATAATGCCATTTTGTTTTCTCTCCCCCACCCAATTCAAAATCGTCCCGCGCGTCATCAGGAAATGTGGAGGCCAGCATAAAAAGCGCTACTTTCTTCTGTTCGGGACTAAAGCCAATCAATTTATTCTGCCATTGTGGTGTATTATACCAAGGATGCTGTTTTAGAATATTTATAACATTATCGATCGTAGCCGGCTTATTGCTCTTCAAATAATAATAAGCAATAGCGCCAGCTGTATTATGGCCATTTTCACTCCAGGCCCAGTTAATGAACGGGTAAAGCAAAAGCAAAACTGATAGCTTGATGAATTTCATACTATATTAGATTATGAAAGTGGGCATATTTCACGAGCCCTACTATGTTTAAGGAATTAGTTTTTCTTAATAAATTTTTGCGATGGGTTTCTACAGTCCGCTCACTAATATCAAGTTTTGCGGCGATCTGCCTGGTATTCAGTTCGCTGATCAGTAGTTTCAGTACATCCAATTCTCTGTCAGTTAATTGGACAGAACTTTCTGGCAGCAGCCTTTTCAATAGTATCTTATTTATTTCAGCACTCTTGAACTGTCCGCCATTTGCTACTACATCTATCGCATTGATCAACTCCTGGTGCGTATGCTTCTTCAAAATGTAGCCATCAACTCCAGCCCTGAATACTTCCTGAATTATTGACGGCTCGTCATGCATACTCAACATAACCACCTTAATATTTGGAGACAACTTCTTTACATTCAGTAATAATTGAATCCCGTCCATACCTTCCATCGAGTAGTCGGTTACTAAAATGTTTACTTGAGTGTTGTTCAGAATATTTAATGCCTCTGCTCCATCCGAAGCTCTCCCTACAATCGAAATCATCGGGTTGGCAACCAATAAAGCCTGGATCCCATCCAAAACAATAGCATGATCATCAACCAATAATACATTGACCTCGTTTCTTAAACTCATGAAACACTAAAATAGGCCAATATGACCAAAATTGCGCGTAAATATATTTTTTACCTTATCTTAACCTTCTGTATGTTTAATAGGTTACTCATCTTGATACTCATCTGTATCGCAACTCAAGTCCAGGGGCAGACTGAACAACAACAATTATCTTATATGTATGGTAAACTACTGAAGCATGACAACGACAATTCTGATTCAATAGAATATTATTACCAAAAAACCTTAGCCTTAGCTATTAAACTAAAGGACATAAAAAAGGAAACTGATGCTAAACGTATGTATGGCATGCATTTATTCGTAAACGGCAAGCCGGATGCAGCTACAACCCTGTTGCTGGATGCGCTGCGTAAAACAGAAAAATTCCCACCTTGTAAAGAATTGGCCGACCTCTACTATGGAATAGCGCAGATATACTCGAAAAATGACATCAACGGCGTCCACGAACAATATCTAAAAAAAGGTATAGCAATAGCATTAAGCATCAATAGCAATGCAGCCATTGGCGATGGTTACAACAGGATAGGTATCTACTATGAAAGAAAAGGCATGATCGACTCCGCAAAGTACTATTATGAACATGCCTTGCGAATAAATGAAAAGGATAGCACCCTACAACTTGGCGCTGCCTACAGTATGGATAACCTTGCAGGTATTTATGCGCAGAAAGGTGATGTAGCCACTGCACTTAGCTATTTCAAACGGGCGCTACCGATAAAAAAAGTTGCAGGCAAACCACTGGATCAGGCAATGACACTGATCAATATTGGAGAGTCTTTCAACATGTTGAAGCAGTATGACAGCGCTATATTCTACGCACAAGCAGCCCAGTCTATAGCGCACACTGTAAAATATGCAGACCTTGAGACATATACATATCAATTCCTTTCCGGTATTTATGAGACGCGCAAAGACTTTCCTAAATCATTAGCGTTGTACAAAAAATATACAGAATTGCATGATAGCATACTGACAGAAAGAAAAGCTCAGCTAGCAATTGAAGCGGACAAAAAATACGAAACCGAGAAAAAAGAGCAACATATACACGACCTGAGCCAAAGGGCTACTATACAAAATTTAGAAATAAAGCAACGCAATTTGCTGGTATATTCAATCAGCGGCTTGTTCGTTATTGCAGCAATAGCCGGCTATCTATTTTACAATAGGAGAAAGCTGAAGGCTGAAACTAAGCTTCAGGCAGAGATAAACCGTCAACAGGCAATCACGACCCGAGAAGTTCTTAATGCTGAAGAAAAAGAACGAAAGCGTATTGCTGCAGATCTTCATGACGGCGTGGGACAATTGTTATCTGCTTCGTTGTTAAATCTGAATGGCTTCTTTGCAAAAAACAACATCGATAAAAATACTAACCCAGACGCAGAACGGGTATTACGCCTGGTAACCAACAGCTATGATGAGCTTAGGGCAATATCGCACAAGATGATGCCAAAGGCGCTTGCCAAATCTGGTCTGGAATCTGCCGTGCAGGAGTTGGTGTCCAACATAGAACCGGAGAAACTATCAGTTACCTTCGAGTGCTCAGGACTCAGTGCCAGACTTGACGAAGAGGTCGAATCAGTGTTATACAGGGTGATACAGGAGTCAGTGAACAATGTCATCAAGCATGCAGAAGCCAAACATATGGACATACAGATACACAAAGACGAAGACGGCATTGCTGTAACCATTGAAGATGACGGCAAGGGTTTCGACGCTAAGACACTAAAAAAAGCGGGCATTGGTCTTAAGAACATCTACTCACGCGTACAACTGCAAAATGGCACTGTAGACATTGACGCTCAGCCCGGCAAGGGCACACTTGTGGCTATTCACATACCCGCCTGATTTGCATTATCCGTATATATTATTTTTTATTACATAAAACCAACGCAATATACTTTGCAGGGTCGTATTTCCTGTTTTAACAAAAATGTAAGTTTATACACGTATTTTTGTCTCAAACTTATTTAAATATACTTCTCGTGAAAAAAGCTATCCTGTTCTTGTCGGTATTATTTGTTGCATGCAGCCCTAAAGTATTTAACATTACAGACGCTGATGCCAATCGTGGGGAAAAGAAATTCCCCGGACTCACTGTAGAAGACCTTAAAAGAGGAAAGGCCATTCATGACGAAAAGTGTACAGTATGTCATGGTGCTAAAAAGCCTTCGGCATTTACAGAGGACCAATGGAGAAAGATTGTCCCTGCAATGGCATCTAAGGCACAGCAAAGCGGAACTGCACCTATTACAGGCACTGATCAGGATATTATCCTGAAATATCTGATTACTATGGGAACCAAGTAAGCCTTCGTGCAAAAAGTGCTATTCCAGCATTTAACACAGTCTTTAAAACGTTTTTGTATTTTGCAGTATGAAAAAGATAATTCTCATTTCAGCGTTGTATTTGACTGCACCTATTTTCGCGTTTTGCCAAACATGGACACCGATAACATCCAGCATATCATTTAAAGTAAAAAACGCAGGAATTGCAGTAAACGGGAAGCTATTTAACCTTAGAACAGAAATGGTGTTCAACCCCGACAAGTTATCTTCTTCGAAATTGAATGGATCCGTTGAATCAGGAACCCTGAAAACCGGCATAGGTATGCGCGACAAGACTATTAAAGACGATAATTACCTTGATGCTGCCGGCCACAAACTCATTCAAATATCTTCCGTTAAACTGTACCCCAAGAACACACAATATGCCGGCATGTTCAAAGTGACCATTAAAGGCACTACGAAGGAAATGGAGATTCCCTTCGACTTTATCCAATTGGGTGATGAAGCAGACTTCAACAGCACGTTCACCCTCAATCGACGGGATTTTAATGTAGGCGGCAATAGCATGACTATGTCAGACGATGTTACCGTTTCCATTAAAATTAAAGCACGTCGCAGTTAATTCAAGTAACATTAAGCCTTAAATTTTGGCATTTAACATTATTTCATATGTTAATGACCTGAAAAAAAAATCTTTAAAAAGTTTTATTGTTTATTTAAAAGCACTACCTTTGTACCCATAGGGTATATAGGAGCTGAATTGTTCTCAATTCGGCTTTTCATAAGGTTTATAGGGGCCGGTCTGTTCTCAGACTGGCTTTTTTGTTGGTTCACTTTTGGGGTATCAAATTATTTTTGCCAATTTAATTTGTTGAATTATATTTTTCCCTTACCTTTGCAGTCCAATTTTCAATTTTGCTCTTTTTATAAGATCGCATTTGGAAGAAACAGTACCTGTAAAGGGAAAATTCGTTAACACCAAAAACCAATTAAATGGCTAAAGAAATCAGCGGCTTCGTAAAGCTGCAGGTAAAAGGTGGCCAGGCTAATCCAGCCCCACCAATCGGCCCGGCGCTCGGCTCTAAAGGCGTCAATATTATGGAGTTCTGCAAGCAGTTCAATGCACGTACGCAGGACAAAATGGGTAAAGTACTTCCAGTAACACTTACCGTTTACACAGACAAGAGTTTTGATTTCGTTATCAAAACCCCTCCGGCGGCTGTTCAGCTTATGGAGTTGGCTAAACAACCTAAAGGTTCTAAAGAGCCAAACCGCCAGAAAGTAGGTAAAGTTACCTGGGCGCAGGTAGAAACCATCGCTAAAGACAAAATGCCTGACCTTAACTGCTTCACACTGGAAAGCGCTATGAAAATGGTAGCCGGTACAGCACGCAGCATGGGTTTCACAGTTGAAGGCACTGCGCCATGGGCTAACTAATTATTTACCTTATTAAAAACATTTGATAATGGCAATCGCTAAGAAAAGAAAAGCTGCAGAAGCTAAAATCGATAAAAATAAACAATATTCACTTGCTGAGGCTGCCGCTGTTGTAAAAACAGTGAACACCACAAAGTTTGACAGCTCAGTGGATATGCACATACGTCTTGGTGTTGACCCTAAGAAGGCAGACCAGGCGATTCGCGGCACTGTGACGCTTCCACACGGTACCGGTAAAACAAAGCGTGTACTTGTTCTCTGCACTCCTGATAAAGAAGCAGAGGCAAGGGCTGCTGGCGCTGACCACGTTGGACTAGACGAATTCGTATCTAAGATCGAAGGCGGTTGGACCGATGTAGATGTGATAGTTGCTACCCCATCTGTGATGCCTAAAATAGGCCGCCTGGGTAAAATATTAGGCCCTCGTAACCTTATGCCTAACCCTAAAACAGGCACTGTTACTAATGATGTGGCTGCAGCTGTAAATGAAGTAAAAGGTGGTAAGATCGCGTTCAAGATCGACAAAGCTGGTATCATCCATGCCTCTATCGGCCGTGTATCTTTCGAACCTAAGAAAATAGCTGAGAACGCACAGGAGTTGATCAATACCCTGGTACGTTTGAAACCCGCTACTGCTAAAGGACATTATTTAAAGGGTATCAGCATGGCAAGCACCATGAGCCCCGGTATAAACATTGACACTAAATCAGTAGCGTAACCTCTAACCTTTATAAGGTCTGGAAAAGAAAAAAAATTGATAACATTTTGAAAACCGAGGTTCAATTTCCTCTTTTTCAAATTTTCAAATTAAACAAAATGACACCTGCTCAAAAAAATGAAGCAATAGAAGTACTGAAAGGCAAATTTGCACAGTACACTAATTTTTATGTCACTAATACCGAGTCTTTAACGGTGGAACAAGTGAGCAAGCTTCGCAGGCTTTGTTTCGAAAAGAATGTAGAAATGAAGGTTGCAAAGAACACACTTATCAAAAAAGCACTCGAAAGCTTTAATGACAGTAAGTACACCGGTGTTTATGACTCATTACATGGTGTTACTGCCATCATGTTCTCTGATTCTCCAAAAGAACCGGCGCTGATCCTTACATCCTTCCGCAAAGAGGCTGCAAACAAGGAAAAACCTGTATTGAAAGCTGCCCTTATAGGGGATGATGTATTCACCGGCGATAACCAACTATCAAACCTGACCAAGATCAAGACGAAGAACGAGCTTATCGGCGAAGTTATTGGCTTGCTCCAGTCACCTGCAAAACGCGTATTGGCAGCATTATTGCACCATCACGAAAGCAAAGCCGGAGCAGAAGCTCCTGCTGCTGAGGCGTAATGCACAGTTTAACCAAGGCTTCCAAGTCAAATACATAAATGAGTACCAAGTAAAAAACAATTTTAAAAACAACACAAAAACAATAATAAAATGGCAGACGTAAAAGCATTAGCAGAACAACTCGTTGCTCTTTCTGTAAAAGACGTACAGGAACTTGCAAACGTATTAAAAGCCGATTACGGTATTGAACCAGCTGCTGCTGCAGTTGTAGTATCAGGTGGTGGTGGCGACGCCGGCGGTGGCGCTCCAGCTGCTGAGAAAACTGCATTCACAGTTGTACTGAAGAACGCAGGTGCTTCTAAACTGAACGTTGTGAAGACTGTGAAAGATCTGACAGGCCTTGGCTTGAAAGAAGCTAAAGAACTGGTAGACGGTGCTCCTAAGAATGTAAAAGAAGGTATCAGCAAAGCTGAAGCTGAAGATATAGCTAACAAGCTGAAAGAAGCTGGCGCTGAAGTTGAGATCGCTTAATTTTATTCCATAGTACAAAAAGAAACCCCGCAAATTGCGGGGTTTCTTTTTGTATATGCCTTAACAATAGTTTCATTTAAACATAACATACAAAAGCATACAACTTAAGGGCATGGTATGGTATTATTACGCTTGGTAAGTAATCAATTCTTTATTTTATGAACAAGCATATCAATAATGAAATATCGGCAAATACTTGTGTTATAATTAGCTTGGCAACGTCCATTGCACTGATATTGTTAGCCGTGTTTACATTGACCAATGTGCATCATTAACTGTTATCTTTTTTAATCATAGCCTGGGCATATTGCAGATGTCCCGGTATATGCCTTCCTTCAGCATGCTCATGTTTGTATGCTGAACTGATACCTCCTACTAGTTCCCAACCTTCATTAAGCATCCTGCTTACTTCAGCTTCCAGCTCGGCTATGTGAGATCCCGATACTACTATATATTTTTTCATCTTTTTGCCAGCTAAAGTACGTATAATTATTATTTGAAATCAACCTTATACCGTTAAAAAAAAATAGCGACCGTTAAGCAATTTATTTTTGATAATTGATTATTAATTTATAATTTACGCTTTTTAAAATAAAATATTAATCGCTTGTATGGATGAATTTCTTCCCCTTCAGGAATTGTCTAAGTACAACAGATATATCCTAAACAGAGTCCTTGCTGACTTCTCCGTAGATAGAGAGTTCAATATCTACGAATTGGTCAGCGAATCTGTATCCTATAAGTGCATATTGCCCAGTCAAAATGAGCTTATCATGGAGACCTATTACGCTATCAAAGAATATCTCCTTCTTAAACAATTCGTTATAGAGAAGAAAGAGATGTCAGCATATTTTTTGACAGGTAAAGGAATAGATTTGAAATTAGCTGGCTCTATTGAAAAGTATGAATTGACAGAGTTGAAAAAGAATAAAAAATCGTTTTTGCAAACAATTTTTTCATTAAAAACCTACAAACCAAAGACTTACCCTTTGCACAAGGGCCTTATTGAATACTATGAATAAAAAAAGACTGCTCAAAAGGCTTCGGGATGAAGTTATCCCGATCTTCATTATAATCGTTATCCTGTCAGTACTTGCCTATATCGCCGTTAGTTTATAACCACAGCTTACACAAAAAAGGAAATGATGGCAAATGCAGCGAATAATACACCTGCAATGCCATTAGCATTGGCGAATGCGATATTAACCTTACTAAGGTCGCTAGGCTTAACGAGCAAATGCTGGTATACAAGCATGGAAATATAGAAGGCCGCACCACACCAATATATCCAATGGAAGTGTCCAAGTACTCCGGCGGCAATAATAATAACAGCAGTAGCAAAATGCAGCATTACAGACACAAGTAGCGCCTTCTTTACACCTAATGCTGCCGGTATAGAATGAAGTTTATTGCTCCGGTCGAAATCTTCATCCTGCAAAGCATAAATGACGTCAAAACCAGCTACCCATGTCAGCACAGAAAATGAAAACAAAACCGGCAGCAGAGCAAAATAACCAGTCACAGCAAGAAATGCGCCAATAGGTGCTAAAGCAAGGCCAAGGCCTAACACAAGGTGGCAAAGTGCCGTAATACGCTTGGTATAACTATAGAATAGCGTAACAAACAACGCAATAAACGAAAGATAAAAACACGCATTATTAATGAACCATGTCGTTAGTACAAAAAGTAGTGAATTAATAATAGTAAAGACTAGGGCATGCTGCGGTTTTATTATCCCGGCGGGTATTTCCCTTTTTGCAGTTCTTGGGTTCAGTGCATCAAACCTACGGTCCAGATACCTGTTGAATGCCATAGCAGCACTCCTGGCAAACACCATGCACAGCAACATCTTAATGAAAAGTGCCCACTGAAAAGGGAATTCAATACCTTTCTGTCTTAACTCAACATACCCAAGAGAAAAACCGATGAGCGCAAACGGCATGGCAAATACCGTATGACTGAAACGTATCAACGACAAATAATCGAGAAACCTACGAAAAGGGCTTACGTTGCTGACTACCATCTTATTGTATATCCGCATCAATCTTAATCACCACAGACTCCGGCATGGCATTAGAATGAACGGTAACAGATTTTTCCTGCCACCCAACTATACCAGTGGTATTTAACTCAACAGTGATCTCCCCTTCTTGCCCTGGAGCTATGGCGTCATTCGGAAAACCTGATACGGTACAATTGCATGAAACATCCGATTTGGCAATCATTAATGGGTGCTCTCCTGTATTTTTAAAGCGGAAACCATGCCTTACCGTACTACCCTGCCTTACTACACCGAAACTATACTTAGTTTCGTAGAATTGCATCGTAGTTTTTTTCATTCTTTCTACTAGTTCAGAGCGGGAAAGTGTTTCCTCGGGATAAATATCTCCATGGTAATACCTGTCATTATGCCTGTCATAAAGGCTCGCTTCTCCTCTGTGACGATCTCTCCACCATCCAAGGGAGTGGTCGCTAATACCCGCCAATTCAACTATTGCAATGATAAAAACGCATACTACCAATATAGTAAGCATTATGATCTTATACTTTCTGTTGTTCATTACAATGAGCGTTTTTGCAAATATACAAGTTTATTTTAAATATAAAGCGTGTTTTGAGGTTTACATTATATTATTTTGTCTTTTCTTCCCATACCATTGCCAGGTTTACCAATACCTCAACAGCTTTCTCCATATCTTGAACGCTTACATATTCTTGCTTGGAATGTATACCCATTTCCCCTGTGAATAGGTTGGGGCATGGAAGTCCCATGAACGATAACCTCGACCCATCGGTACCTCCTCTTACGCTCATGCGTTCCACCTTTAACCCCGAACGAACGTAGGCCTGTTCCGCATGATCCATTACCTCCGGGTATTTGTCCAGCACTTCCTTCATATTCCTATACTGCTCTTTCACAATAAAGCCAGTAGTTATGCCGGGGAACAGCTTAATGGTGGCTTCTGTAAGCTCTTTTAACTTTTGTTCGTATTCTGCCAGTTTCGCAGTTTCAAAACTGCGTACAATAAATTGTACTGTTGCCTTCTCCAAAACACCATCTATTGAAGTAGGATGCACAAAACCTTCCTGTCCTTCGGTTGCCTCCGGGCACCATTCATTCCTTGGTAACGCCGATACGAATGCAGATGCCGCTTTTATCGCATTCACCATTTTTCCCTTAGCATAGCCAGGGTGTGCACTTATCCCATAAAATGTAACCACTACTGCATCGGCCGAAAAAGTTTCTCCTTCAAGGTGTCCCCGCTCGCCGCCATCCAAAGTATAGCCAAATTGAGCACCAAGTTTGGCCATGTCCACTGCAGCTACCCCCCGCCCTATCTCTTCATCAGGAGTATATAGGATACGTATCTTACCGTGTTTTATTTCAGGATGTTGAATAAAATAGTTAGCCAGATCCATTATTATGGCTACGCCGGCTTTATCGTCGGCTCCAAGTAACGTTGTACCCGATGCTGTAATGATATCATCTCCTATCCTTTGCTTTAAATACGGATGATCTTTAGTAGAAATGACCACACCTGGATCATCAGGTAGGGTAATATCCTTGCCATCATAATTTTTATGCAATATTGGCTTTACTCCCGTACCACTACAATCAGGTGCTGTGTCCACATGCGAGCAAAAGCATAATACCGGCACGTTCTTGTCGCTGGTTGCCGGTATCGTAGCGTATACATAGCCATTTTCATCAAGTTCCGCATCCTTTATACCTATAGACCTTAAATCTTCAACAAGTATCCTGCTGAGGTCTTTTTGTTTATCTGTTGATGGTTGCGATGGAGACGTGGGGTCACTTTGTGTGTCCACCTGTACGTAACGCATGAAACGAGTAGCAACTGTATGCTGATAATTAGAAAGTGCCATGTTTATTTATTGAAGCTCAAAAATATGCATCTTGACGTAAGTATCGAAAGATTTTGCCGCTACTTACTACCGAAGTCCGGGTAAAGGTTCAGGAGAGCCTGAAACTGGAACGAAGTCTCCCTGCGAGTTACGCCTCATAAAATGCAAACGTCCATCTAGATCAAAGTATTGATATGGGTCTGATTGTATTATTTTACTCAACCTTGCACCCATGAAGGGATCTTTACCATCTATCCTCACTTCTACTTTATTACCAGCAACTTTCAGGTAATAAAATTCTTTCTTATTTTTTTGCTGAAACGGTACGTATACCTTCCCTGCTTTTAGTATCCTACCACCAATGATCACGTCCAAACGGTATAGGTCAGGGTGCAGCAATTGTGAGTAAAAAAGTCCGTCATCATCCGAATATATTTTGATGGCTTTTGCTGCTTTGCTTATTATCAGTGTAGCCCGTGGTATCGGCTTATTGTTCTCATCTGTCAATATACCTGCTATCATGCCACTTTGTGCAAACAGAGCACAGAAAGGCAAAAGAAAACAAATCATCAGGGCAAGTCTTTTCATCTCAGTAAAAGTAATAATAAATTTAATAAATGAATTTATTTTCAGCAAACGGCCGCAATCTATTAATATTGCCGCATAAAGAAGTAAAACGACTTATTTATGCTAACTGATATATTAATTGCCGCAAACAGATATGATGACGGCATTAAGCAAGTTAAGGAACGACGCGCCAACTGGATAAAGAAACATACTGAGCTAAAAGCACACTTAAAGAAGGTTGCAGAACACTTGAACAACAATACCACGTATAAACAAGGTTTTTTTGTTGATACGCTTCGTGCTTTTAACGAAGAAACAAATGGCGTTTGCAACGAATTACCTTCTGTTACGTTCAGATCAGGAGATATGCCAATGCTCGTTACGTTCCGCAATAGTTTGGGAGAGTTAAAAGAATATACCGAAGACGGATTCCGGATATCGTTCAGCCCAATTATTACGGGCGAAATATTAGTATTGCTACTTCCCCACCATAGCGACTTAAATGAAAAACCGGCTCAGTATAATACGCTTGCCATTATCAATGATCCTGCCGCTTTCACAATGGATATGGCAGACCAGATAATCGCAAAAGGTATTGAAGCCGCTTACTATAGCAGCTTCACAGGAATGGCAGACATCCAAAAAATAAACGAACAAGCAGAAGCACAGAAATCCCCTCGTTATACTCCAATTGGTTTTAAAAGATATGAAACAACTGAAAAAGCTAAATCTTAGTCTCTGGCTTGTTTCTGGTTGCCTCGCATTGGCAGCATGCAACGGCAACGGAAATGGAAAACCTCTTCCCGGCAAAACCGACAGCTCGACTACTACTAGTTCAGTGCCGATTCCTACTCCTATTTCGTTCGAGGTTGTAAAAGAGTATCCTCATGATGCAGGTGCATTCACCGAGGGTCTGGAGTTCAGAGAAGGTGTGCTGTATGAAGGCACTGGTCAATATGGCCATTCTGATGTGCGGAAAGTTGACCTGGTAACAGGCAAAGTTTTGCAGTCCACAAAAATGGAAGCACGCTATTTTGGCGAGGGGATAACAGTACTTAACGGAAAGTTATATCAACTGACCTACCGCGAGGGAAAAGGTTTTATATATGATGCAAAAACGTTAAAACTGGAAAAAACATTTACATTCGATGCCCAGGAGGGATGGGGAATGACCAACAACGGCACTCACCTCATATTCGACGATGGCGGTAATGTTCTGCGGTTCTTAGATCCCAGCACATTCAAGGAAGTAAAACAACTGAAGGTCACTGACGAATATGGTCCGGTAAAAGAAATAAATGAGCCTGAACTGATAAAAGGCTTTATCTATGCAAACGTTTGGCGCACAGATATGATACTGAAGATAGACACTACAACAGGGCACGTAGTTGGCAGAGCTGATCTTGGTATACTCCGACATACTGTGGCTGTCCCACCACCTACAGGACGAGCTGAAGGTCCGGAAGTACTCAATGGCATCGCTTACGATGCCGCCAATAACAAAATATACGTAACAGGTAAATACTGGCCCAAGCTATTAGAAGTTAAATTGGATAATTGATATCACTACAAAAAGAGAACGCCTGCAAATGCAGGCGTTCTCTTTTTGTAAACTAATCCTCGTTACCGTATCAGTGTCACATTACCCTTATAGGCTATGTTATCCTGGCCCGGTCGGGCTACTATGATCATGTAGTTGTATACGCCAAGGTCTTGTTTG
>JBGAJU010000063.1:0-22622 GCA_044224775.1 Flavipsychrobacter sp. | reverse complement strand
ATTCTGAGCATAATTGTGCGACGTAATAGTTCCTGAGCCGGTAGCACCATCACCATAACTCCAATAAACGCTCGAGCTCGAAGGAACGCTCGCTTTAAAAGTGGCCAACACAGGTGCAGGACATGGTGAATCGGGTGTTATCTTAAAACTGACACTCGGTTCAGGCACAACAAATGTTCGCGAAAGCGTATCGCTACAAAAACTATCCGATACGGCTAGCTTCAATGGGAACGCACCTCTGCTCATATACACATGGCTGCCGTGGGTACTCGTCGTGAACCCTCCCCCATCGCCATAAGACCATTTGCTGGTCAGATATGCCGTGCTGGTGTTAGTAAAATTGACCAACGAGTACACGCAGGCGCTATCTGGCCCGGTAAATGACGCTTTGAGAGGACTAACATTAATATAGTCAGGCACCACGATACTATCCGTGCAACCACGCGAGTCGGTAACTACCAATGTCACAGCATATTTCCCCGGCACGCCATACAAATGACTTGGGTTTATGGAGGTGGATGTACCGCCATCTCCAAACCGCCATCTGTAGGTAAATGGCCCTACACCGGAAACTGAAGGAGTAAATGTCACCGCACCTGTACCCGGACATATTTGCCTCGCAGTAACGCTGAACGTAGGCACCGGGGGCGGCCATACATGAATGTAAGCCGATTTGGTAAGCAAAGCCTGGCAACCTGCCGAATTTGTGGCGCTCAAAGACACATTGAAATAACCAGGCAGTACATAAGTATGAGAAAACGACGCCCCCATACCTGTGTATCCGTCTCCTGACGACCACAAATAGGTCACAGCCCCTGCAACACCGGGTGATGTCGAGTTGGCGAATGTTATTGTTGTTCCGGGACATACAGCAGTATCACTCGCCGCAAAATTCACCACTGGCGACGGATATACCGTGATCACTTTTGTAGCCATGCCCGTAGAACTACCATTGGTGGCTGTTACTGTTACTGTATAAGTTCCGGGAGTAAAATAGCTTGCACTCGGGTCTCTAAGCGTTATTGGCCCCGATCCGTTCCCCATGTTCCACACATAAGTGGTACCGCTTGCAGGGGTGGTAGTATTAGTAAACGAAACAACCAACGGAGCACAACCTGAAGAAGGCGAAGCACTAAACCCTGCAACCACCTGCCCCTGTATTGTTTGTGTAAACAAGGAAAAGAATAATGCTGATAATATACAGCGCAGATGTAATTGCATAGGGTAGCGCGTGAACTGGTAATAAATATACCAATTTTAAATAAAAAAAGATATTGTCAGCGAAAATATTTAGCAAATTGCCCAGGGCCTACCCAAGACCAGGCAGCGAATATGCGCCACATGGACAGTACCAAATTTGCAAGCCAGATCGACACGACGAAGCAACCTATTATAGACGCCTATGTCTCACTTAGCGGGGCGATACACTGCTTCGTGTATTAGTGTCAGCAAAAGTACAGGGTCATCAAATGCGTACATAGCCATCGGCACAATAGACAGCCAGGCTAAGGCACCGCACTTGCTCACATCATCTCAGCCAATAGCAGTGTCAGTATCGGCTAGTATTCTACATGGGAAACATCCCTGCGGGCGATAGAGCAGCAATTTCTTGTGCTTAATTTTAGACGATTCCAGCGGCCTAGATTCTGCTATAATACATTCTGATGCAACACCAGCGATTGAAAATAATGTCACATCAAAACCGACATTCTCTCAAATACTGCGGCGAACGATTTGACAGTATCAGGACAGCCCAAAGAGTATGAAACCATTGCTATCATTGACGTTTCGGGCAGGCAACTGACGCAACAGAGAGTAGTGAGCAAGCAAACAATTGTGAATGCTGCTGAACTTCCATGCGGTATGTTTTATCTCGCGCTGAAGGAAAATGCGGGTACTGTTACACACCAATTTCTTAAGAACTGTTTTTTTCTACAACACAATTTTGTTGATAAATTATTTTTTATTCACAAAAATGTGGTATGTTTATGTCCGCAATCGGAATATTTCCGGTGCTATTTATTAACCATTTAAAAAACAACACAATGGCAACAGCTAAGAAAGCAGCAGCAAAAAAAGCAGCTCCAAAGAAAGCAGTAGCAAAAAAAGCAGCTCCTAAAAAAGCAGCTCCAAAGAAAGCAGCAGCAAAAAAAGCAGCTCCTAAAAAAGCAGCAGCAAAAAAAGCAGCTCCTGCTAAAAAAGCAGCTCCTAAAAAGAAGTAGGATAATGGCAGCGAGAAAAGCCAATAACTATTTTCTCATTTATTCCAAAGGACCGCAGGCGATGCCTGCGGTCCTTCTTTATTCTAGAGCTTCTGCTCGTGCTGTTTTCTTTTCACCATTTCGCTGACCCTGTAGACCATGACTATTGTAAGAACAGACACCACTACCATTATATAGCCAAGTATGTTATAGTGCTCGATGGGGCTGTATTTGTCTTTCTGCACTACGATCATACCTGCAAAAGCAGCGGCTATACCCCCCGATATTTGCTGCAGTGAGGAATTAATACTCATGAATGCTCCCCTATCCCGCATTTCGGGCACAGATGTTATGAGCGCACCGGCGGGTACCATACGGCTCATGATACCGATCATCATCAATACATTAAAGACCATTACCTGCCATAGCGGGGTTACCGAAAGATTGGTATAGAAGACAACAACGATCATCATCCAGATACAGGCTGCAGTGAACAGCTTAAACTTATCTATTTTATCGCTGAACCTACCTATCAATGGCATGATGACCAAGGTACTGATACCTGCTACCATGAAAAGGAGGGGTAACCGCTCATTGGTAACCTTCAGGTTGTTCACGGCAAAAGCGCTACCAAAGGGCATCATCATAAAGCCGCCTATGGATAATAATGCCATTGCCAGGAAACCCATACGATAGTGGCGTTTAGCTATAGTATGCCATAGATGCATAAAAGGCGACTTATCCTGCTGCAGCGCAAGATGCCTGGTTATGGGTTGTAACTTTACAAAGATCATGATGAAGATAAGTATACCCAGGCCTACCACCATGAAAAACGGCGACTGCCACCCCCAATGATTAGCCACATACAAACTAATCGGTATTCCCAAAACCTGGCTGGCACCAAACCCCATTTGCACAAAGCCCATTACCCGGCCACGGTGGTGGATGTCGAAAATATCGGTAATGATAGCCATGGATATAGAGCCTATGACACCGCCGAATATTCCGGTAACTATACGAGCTGCAATGAGCAACCAATAAGTACTGGCTGCACCGCATAGTGCCGTACCAACGATGAACCCTGTATAAAAGAAGAGAAGCAACTTTTTACGATCATATTTATCAGCAAAACCGGCTGTGAGCAGGCCTGATATACCCGCGCTGATGGCATATGCCGAAACTGCAACACCAAATTGCTTCGGTGTGAGGCCCATGGATTTCATCAGCATATCACCCAGCGGTGACATGACCATAAAATCCAGTATCACAGAGAACTGGGCTATGGCTAATATAAATACTACAAATTTCTGGTAACCGGTGAATGGTATTCGGGTGGTGTCTTTCTTCATGGGATAAAAATAAAGGGTGGCAAAGGTAACGGGTTTACCCGGTCTTATGCCATTCGTGTTTCCATTTCATTAAAATGTATTCGTTCAGCGATGATATTGAGGCATGAGGGTGTTGCGTGTTATACACTTCAAGCTGTTCTGCAGCTTCAGCACCGGGCGTCAATAGTTTACGCTCGTGCAGGTTATTGGCACTGCAGTAGTGCATCACCGGGTTCCAGGCATAGCGCCAGAATGCTTCTGTTATGCTGCGGGTGAGGTAAACATTCTTAATAGTAGGATTGCGTTTCAGTAACTGAACTATATCGATGAATACGAAATCCTCAAAATTAAACGCAACCGCTTTGTCTGACAGCCCTTTGAATATGCTGCTATGGGCTTTGTCAGCCGAGTCTGCATCATCTATAGAACTGATGAGGTTGGTAATGGCTATACGGTTGTTGCGGCAGAACTGCTGCCACTCTGCGGCTGAAGCGCTTATAAGAGATGGCTTGCCATATAGCCCGGGTAATACCTGCCAAAACAGCCCTGTAGCAGGATGATCGTAGAACCATTTGGAGCCGTAAGGGTCGGGCCAGGAAGGGGTAAACGTACCGACTATGAGTGTTGTGGGTTCAAAGTCGATAGTTTTGAGTTCGAGGTGGTTTTGAAATTTGTTATTACAAGACATTACTTAACCGGTTATTGCTCATTTTGTTAAAAAAACCTTTATTTTCAACTATACCCTTTCTAATTCATTGATCCACTGCTACATGTATTTTTTATTGTTGCTCACTTCCTGCTCACTATTGCTCATTTTTGTTACAAATCCTGCTCAGTGTATTTGCACCAGCCATTTGCTGAATTATCTATCTCTTGCAATGGCACTAAGTAGCAGAGACCTATATATAGCCTATAAAAGGAGCTATAACCGTGTAAAGTTCTGCAAGGTTTTGGTGGCAGAAAAATTTAATTTCCATGATGGTACTGTTACTGTACCATCATAGTACTGTTACTGTACCATGACGGAAAAAAGTTTGCGCGGTGGGCAAGGGTTTGGGCTAATTTTGGCGTGTAAAAAAAGGGGTGGTCTTTTACACACCCTAACCCCTATCAAGAGGGGGAAGTATTGTATGCCAAAAACATGTGGTGATTGGGATTGTAGTGTGTGTCGGACACTTTAAACATATGGTCGCCTATGATTGAAAAACCACACTTCTTATAGAAGTTCACCGCCCGCTCATTGCCTATCCAGGTGAACAGCCACATACCGCATTGGCCATTCTCCTTTGAAAATTGGATGTTGTGGTTGAGGAGGTGATAGCCGAGTTTCAGATCGAAGAAATTACTGTCGAGGTAGATGCGGTCGAGCTTGGTGACATTGACACCGGGAATATTGGGATGGGTTGCGTTCAATACAATTTTAGAAAAGCCAACAGGCTGCCCGGCATAATAAATGAGATGATAAATATTGGCCGGTTCGGTTAATTCGCTTAAAATGGCTGGTTCGTTGTAGTGTATGGCAAGATAGTGATCGATATCAGCCTCAGAGCAACTGGGGAGATGAGCGAGTTTCACGGCTACCCTGCCAATACCAGCGATTATCTTACAATCTTTTTCCGTTGCGCGGCGAATGAGTATATCCATATCGAATCAGATTATTCCTGATTTTAAAATTAGGGAAAAGCCGGAACAGGAGGTAAGTAGCATACCTAACAATGGTGCCGGCATTGATGTTTTTCAGGAACTTCCTGCCTTGATCAACAAATACCAACCCTTGAGGCAGTTTGCTTGCCAACGCCCTATCCTGACTGGATGCATGTTGGAAACAGCCAATAGTTCTGCCATCGCTGAGTGTTACGTCCAGTTGCCCGTGCCCCTATCTGTTTCGGAACATATTTCTTGGGCAGCAACAGAAGTAATAAGAATAGCCGCTTCATTTGACAATATTATACCGAACCAGGCTAAGCACCCGGCTCATGCTATCGCCGGGATAAGTGAATACTATTTTCACCAAACCCGTTTGGGGGCATAGATAAAAAACATGGCTGTAAGACAATGTACCGGATGACAGCCGGGCCGCATGCTGACTTGGAATAACATGGCTATAATCTTTACCATTTACTGTTGCCGTTGGCAGCACATTTTGTACAGTGCCGCTATCTGTGGTTACATAGCAGCCAGAGGTCTGCTCAATACGGCCCGGGAGAACGGGATAAGTGAGCAGCAGCACTTGCGATAAAGGGAAGAACTTATTAGCATGGCGGCTACTAAAACTACCATACAATTTATTTTCGGTAAGATTGAGCATCCATCTATCCTCATAGGCTGTATCGGAGCCCGAAACTCTTATAGATATGGTCATCGTTTCGTAATTGTTTGACCCCCACATACTTTTAACGCATCCCTTGCCTGAATAATCAGTGTAAGCGGCTTGCACATAAGCACTGTCAATGTTACCGGTTGCTGAATCTTTGTAAATCCAGTAGGAACCTTGCCGGTATCCAAAGGCTGATCTTAAACTACCATTTATCTGTACTTTTTTGCTACAAGCAGCAAGGAGAAGAAAACCGAGGATAAACAACAAGTTTTTCATAAGTAGGTGGCTTACTCCAAATATACAAAAAAAACAAGCTTTAACAAGGAGCGTTGGCTTACCCAATTTGCTGCAAGACTGACACATAACAGCCTGACTGCTGATAAGCGTCATAGCCATACCCTATTGATGTTGATACTTTTGTGTAGTCTTTAGCAGTGCAATTCATTTATTAATCAACTCAAAAAAAACACACACACAATGAAATCGGCCTTAGTTTTTCTCGCAGCAGGGTTAGTGTTCATGCAGGCCTGCACAAAAACCAGCAGTTCAAACCCGTCGGACTCGATAGGAGGTGACGGCAACCTTGACGCAAACGTAGTTGGCTATGACTATGGTTGCTACTCTGATATTGCCGGCCTTACCGCCACCGAAGCAAAAGTGATCAGCAACAACAACGGAGTTGTGACAATAAGCCTGAAAGGCAAGTTGCCAACTACAGGCAACACGCTTACCAACCTGATACCTGCGGCCTATAAGGATGCATCGGGGAATGTGAGCGTGACAGGCACCTTCAAGAATACAACTGAAGGAATACTTGATTATACCAACAGCGATGGCAAACCTTTTGTGCTTGTAAGGTATAGCAGCAATGTGGGCGACAAGTACGTTCTGAACAAAAGCAACGGTCAGACCATTACCCGTACCGTGACTGCGAAATCAACAACCGACGATTATCCATGGGGTTTCATGTATATCAAGACCATAACTGTTGAGCAGGATTCCAGGATACCGGGCATCAGCAAGATACGCTACATTGCCAACCATAAATTTGGCCTTGTAGGCATACAGTTTGTGATGGAAGACGGCTCTACGTCGAAATTAACCATCATGTAAGCCTGAAAAAAAAATGAAAGGCCAGATGTTGTTGCCAAGATGGTTGCGCATACCCGGCTACCTGCTGCTGGTAGCCGGAGTGGCGCTTTTGATAGCCAGGTTTTATTTTGGAATAAAGCCCGGCTTTCTTGAGATAAAGGTGTTCGCCTTTTATTCGGTGTACCTGGATGCAAAAAGCATGACCGTTATCCAAAACCAGGTGGCTGAAGAGCTAGGTGTATTGATGACGCTGGCAGGCCTGTTCCTGGTAGCCTTTTGCAAGGAAGCAAATGAAGGTTATGAGGTGAATATGGTTCGCCTGAGGTCGTTCTTCATAGCAGCCTATACCACAGTTGTTTTTCTTGCTTTGGCCATCATTTTCACTTACGGGCTTGGCTTCGCATATATGCTGGTCCTTAACCTGTTCTTCTGGCTGGCAGCCTACACTATATCGTTCCGCTATATAATGTACCGAAAAAGGATAGTCACCGCTATTACTAACCTAAACATTGCGACGGATGTATCGTAATGCTACTGACATAAAGCCCAACCCGGGCAGAACGACAGCTGCCGACAAAGGCATATCAGTGCTTGCTTCGCTGCTTTTGTCTATGATTTGGGTAGGCAGTTACCATTACCGCTACAATGTTGCCGCGTTCAATACATATGGCATTAACATCTGGGCATTGTTCTTGTGGGTGCTGACCGGGTATATAACGCTACAGCTCCATTTTTTTGTTAAGGGCCGGATCAGGAAGCCCATACAGTACATGCCTGTGACCTGGGCTACCTACTTTGCAGGCCTGGTGCTGTTTGAATATATCGGCTATTACGTGCTGCATATACGTGAGCAGAGTGCCGGCCCACAGGATGCACTTGTGTTTGGCGTTATTCATGGTTCGGCCACACTGCATGTTTACTACCTGGTTTTCCCGGTGCTGATCTGGGGCGTGTATTATGGATTACAGGCAACGCTGCAACGAATTTACCCGGCTATAGCTGAAATGAAAACAGCGGTATTTGAGAGAAGATACAAAACCCGTGCTGATGCCTAAAGAAAACATATACAATGTACCTAACCTGCTAAGCGGCTACCGCCTGCTGAGTGCACCGTATTTGGTATATATTGCTTTTACAGGGGAGCAGAACATGTATGTTTTGTTGCTGGCGATAAATGTACTGACCGATATACTGGATGGAATAATAGCCCGCAGGTTTGGACTGCAAACAAAATTTGGTGCACGGCTGGATTCGCTTGCAGATGCAGGAACATATATTGCCGTAGCAAGCGGCATAGCCAGTTTCAAATGGCACGAATTCAGTGGTGTGATACACTGGCTGTGGGTATTTGGTTTAGCTTTTACACTACCCTATGCAGTGTCTTACATACGCTTCAGGAAATTGCCGAGCCTGCATTTATATTCGAGCAAGATAGGTGGCACACTGGATGGCATTTTCCTGGCATACCTGTTCCTGTTCGGGTTTAGCCAGTGGCTGTTCTTTTTGGCTGTTTGCTGGGGGATACTGTCATTTATTGAAATGACAGCGGTGGTATTGACGCTGAAAGAACTGAAACCAGACTGCAAAGGGATCTACCGGACACTGAAAGAACAACAAAGAGAACCCGAGGATATATGGAGGCCGGATAATGCTACCATCAGTTGAGGTAAACAATTGCTGCATTGAGCAACGTAGCAAATGACACCCATGATATATACGGCAATTGCAATAGCCCGGCTGTTCTGTTTATGCGATGGAATGCGATGATCATCCACAGTATAGCAGCCCACATAAGTATGATCTCAACCAGGGCAAGTGCCGGAGCGTGAAACCTGAAGAACAGGATGCTCCAAAGGAAATTAAGGGTTAACTGAACCGAGAAAATAGTTATTGCTTTGCTCCTGGCAGGCGACCGTGGCGCCTGCATAATTAAATACAGCGATACACCCATGAGCAAGTATAACAATGACCAGACAGGCCCGAAAAGGTAGTTTGGCGGGTTGAACGAGGGTTTGTTGAGCGTGCGATACCACCCATTTATTTCATCGGTGGTGGCCAAACCGGATATACCCCCGACAACCATAACCAAGACAATACAGGAAACTAATTGGATAATTTTTTTCATGTGGTATCTGCCCCTAAAATCTTGTAAGTTATATGCAAGATAAGAATCGTTCAGGCAGTGGCGTGTTATTTTTAATTCAGATAAATAAAAAAGCCCCGCAATATGCGAGGCTTTTTTGTGGGAGCACACGGGATCGAACCGCGGACCCTCTGCTTGTAAGGCAGATGCTCTGAACCAGCTGAGCTATGCTCCCTTCCTTGTTTAGAGGACTGCAAAGGTAATCAACCTTTTCATTTCACCAAAACCATTTTCGAAAAAATTTTCGAAAAACATGTATTCGCGTCATATCATTTATCTTGCCCCAAATACTATCTCATGGCTTCGTTTCATATAAATAAGGATATAGCCAAAGCTCATACGTTAGACACCGATTATTATACCAGTCCGGCACATTACGAAGCATCAAAAGAAAAAATATTCGCACCATCGTGGCAGTTCGTTGGCGATGTATCGCTGGTCGTGGAGAACGGCTCAGCCTACCCCTTCACGCTTCTGGAACATTATCTTGATGAACCACTGGTGATCACACGTGATGCCAATGGTGTATTGCATTGCATGAGCAATGTATGCACACACCGAGGCAATATTGTTGTGACGGAGCCGTGCAAGATATCGCAGTTGCGATGCGGGTATCACGGGCGGTGCTTTGCGCTGGATGGTGCATTTGCTTCTATGCCTGAGTTCAAAGAAGTAGAGAACTTCCCCACACATTCTGACGACCTGCGCCAACTGTCTTTGTTCAAATGGGGCAACCTGCTGTTCACTTCGCTTGCCCCCGTTATTACAGCTGAAGAAACGATGAAAGAGATGATGAGCCGGATACCCTGGTTTCCGATAGATAAACTTGAGTTCCGCAAAGACCTCAGCAAAGATTACCACGTGAAAGCGAACTAGGCACTGTATTGCGAGAATTACCTGGAGGGATTTCATATTCCGTTTGTGCATGCAGGGCTTAACCAGGTGCTTGACTTTGGGGCGTATACAACAGAAACCTTTCGCTACTGCAACCTGCAACTGGGCATAGGCAAGAAGGGCGATACTTGTTTTGACCTGCCGCCAACTTCGCCGGATCATGGCCAAGTTGTTGCGGCTTATTACTTCTGGGTCTTTCCGAACATGATGTTCAACTTTTATCCATGGGGGTTGTCTGTAAATATTGTGCAGCCTGTGAGTGTGAGCTCATGCAAAGTGTCTTTTCTTACTTATGTGTCGGACGCATCTAAACTGAACACCGGTGCGGGCAGCGGACTAGATGACGTGGAACTTGAAGATGAGGAAATAGTGGAACAGGTGCAGAAGGGAATCAGGTCGAGGTTCTACAGGCAAGGCCGGTATTCTGTTACGAGGGAGCAGGGGCCGCATCACTTCCACTCCCTGATCGCAGAATTTATGAGTAAATGAGCAGGCAAAATAAAAACCCCCGGGGTATCCGGGGGCTGATTCATATGTTTATAAGTCCTAAGTGATTTGGCGTAGTGCTTAGGCCTAAAGGGGCGGCTGTATTATTTGGTATTAGCCAAAAAGTCTTTCACTTTATCTTTGTGCATCATAGCTTCTTTGAAGGTGTATGCACCCGTTTTCGGGCTGCGCACAGCTTTAATTACTTTAGTGTAATTCTTCGCTTCTGCTGCCAGTTTCGGGTCTTTCTTTATCGCGGTTTTAGCTGCTTTTGCCATCGCTTAATTTATTTAATAGATTATTTGATCTCTTTGTGAACTGTTACTTTTTTCATTATCGGGTTGTATTTTTTCAACTCGAGGCGCTCAGTAGTAGTCTTTTTATTCTTGGTGGTAATATAGCGGCTGGTACCGGGCATGCCACTGTTCTTATGCTCGGTGCATTCCATTATAACCTGAACGCGGTTTCCTTTTTTAGCCATTGCTTTGTTATTTTAATATTTACTTACTATTACACTGTTACTCCCTTAGCACGGAGTTCTTTTACTGTTGCGAGCAATCCGTTCTTATTGATAGTACGGATAGCATCGGTAGACAATTTGAGTGTGATCCACCTGTCTTCCTCAGCAAGATAAAAACGCTTAGTCTGCAAATTGGGCAGGAAACGGCGCAATTTTTTCTTGTTAGAGAACGACACTTTGTGGCCTACTACTGGTTTTCTACCTGTTACCTGACAAACGCGAGCCATGATTATTAATTTTTTGGGATTGCAAAGGTCTTGATTTTTTGCGGAATAGCAAAATATTTCTGAAAAAATATTCTAAAAGCTTTAAATACCTTTAAAATGGCTTCAGTTTGCCCTTTTTCAGCTTTATAGCCAGCTCTTTGGTCGTATCAGTGCCTTTTATATCTATCCGGGGCAGTTCATAACTGTCCGGGGAAGGCGCTGCGCTGACTTTATTCCCTATTCGGAACGCTGCAAAAATACCTATTTCCCTCATCCGCTGTTTCAACTTGGCTAATTGAGTTCCCTTAGGCCTGCCACCATAGGCATATGCCCAAACCATATTGAATGGGAGCCCCGACTTTACGCATGCATTGAGGCTTTCCTGTAATTCCCCTAATGTTTCTTCAAAACCTACGTTCCCCATGTGTTTGTGGTGGTAACCATGCATGGCCAATTGCACCAGAGCGGGATCAAGTGAGCGCAAATGCTCCGCATTCATTTTTTCATCTGCACCCTGCCCTTTCTCAGGGTAGGAGCCGTCAAGCATTCCGCCTATTATAAAAAATGTAGCCTGCCAACCAAATTCCCTCAGCAACGGGTAAACGTAAGTAAGATTGTTCACATAGCCATCGTCAAATGTGAGCAGGACAACCTTTTCGGGTTGCGGTCGTTTACCGTTAACGACATCCAGATATTCCTGCAGGGAGACTGTTTTGTAGCCTTCTTTTTTGAGGTATTCCCAGTGCTCACGGAGTCTCTCGGGGGTGATGGTGAGTTGATCGTTGATGCCGGGCCATACCTTGTGATACATGAGCACAGGTATACCCTTCCCTTCCGGCAATAACCAACTTAAATTCATTGATGCAATTTAGACAAAAGCTACTTACTTAGAAACCTGCAGGTTGTTGAGCATCTTGCCGTGGTTCTCTGAATAGAGTTTGATCTTTACATATTTTATGAAGCCTGCATAGGCTATGTTCTTGCAGATAACATAACCAAGGTAGCCATCAAGGAAGCCGCCCCTGAGGATAAAATTATATATAAACTTCCAGGTCGGTCCCAGCAAAATCTTGAGCAGGAACATTTTTTCGCCGCGGTCAATAGCGTTGCGCGCTGCCAGTTCAGAATAAAGCTCAATTTTCTTTGTGTGATCGGATATGCTCTTGTAGCTATAGTGCAAAATATTTCCATCCAGGAAACCCACCTTTACTTTCTTATCGTTGGCCACAATGCTTTCATGCACTTTGTTGGAGTTAATGCTGCATTTGTGCCTGTTGAACATCCTTAGCTTTGGCTGCGGATACCAGCCACAATGCCGGATCCATTTGCCACAATAGTTGGCGAGGATATTAATATTGTAACCGTCATGCTGCGGCTGCTTCTTTTCGTTATTGATGCTTGCCTGCAGTTCAGGCGATAGTACTTCATCAGCATCAATGGACAGTACCCAATCGTATGACGCTTGTGCAATGGCAAACGCCTTCTGGTCGCCGAAATCGTTGAAATGGTGGTAAAATATTTTTGCACCGTATTTAGCTGCGACCTCTGCCGTTTTATCTTCGGAATAGCTATCTACAACTATTATTTCGTCTACTACTTCTTTAACCGATTCTATGCATTTTGCTATGTTCTGTTCTTCGTTGTGGGTTATAATGACTGCGGAGATCTTGATCATGGTTTATCGTTTATCCTATTTTAACCTAATAACTTTAACTTCACTTTAAGCAACGCAAAATCTGTGCCGTTATTCAATGAACGGCCAATTTCTAAAAATATTGTTAAAGGCCTAAGAAATTTCCGGGAGAATGAGATCATCGAGGTTATCAATGCCCGGAATATTTTCGGTGGTAAACCCTTCACCATATTCGGTACCTATGCGCTTGCCATATATACCGTCTTTGTACCTGATCTGTTCTAGGAACTTACCGGAAGAAATGTAGGTAGCCGGCTCGGGAGATGAGGGGTCGTAGAACTGGCTTTTGTAGCATTGTATAGCTTCCATCTTTTTTTCAAAAGTGGTGGTAATATCTACGATAAAATCAGGCTGTAGCGCCCTGTCTTGAATGTAATGATATACACGCCGGGGCCTCCACGCGTCCTGTGCTACCCCCTCCCATTGTGTTTCTATTTTACTCAGGCCGGCAAAGAAACATGCATCGGCAATTAGCTTACCGGCACGACCATGGTCCGGATGACGGTCTTCGAGGGCATTTGCCATTACAATATCCGGGCGAAAATGGCGGATATAGGCTATCAGCTTCCTTTGATGCTCTTCATCGTTCTTAAAGAACCCATCTGCCATACGCGCATTCATACGCACCTTAATACCCATCACGTTTGCCGCCATTTCAGACTCCTTATAGCGCGTAGCAACAGAACCTCGTGTACCTAATTCACCCTGCGTAAGATCAAGGATACCAACATCCTGCCCGGCCAGCACATGCTTAATAAGCGTGCCTGCACAACTTAATTCAATATCATCGGGGTGAGCTGCAATTGCGAGTATGTGTAACTTCATAAATGTATGTACAGGCAAATATAAAGAATTAGCTTTATCAGCATCCATACACTACCAATATGGCACTATTTACGCACCAAACCGGGAATAATTATTACTGAACCGGGAATAATTTATACCCTGGCAGATATTCATATAGGTAACACAAAAAATATTTTATACTTCCTTTCTAGCACTGCCAAACAAATTCCCATATATCCGAATCACATATGTTGTGAACTACAGGTAATGCTACAATGAGCTAAAAAAGTGAAAGAGAGCGAATTATTATTACCTCACCAATATCCGCTCATTAACTACTCCATGTGGAGTTGATGCGGAAAGCAAATACATACCGGGCGGCATTGAGCTATTGTTACCCAAGGTAAGCTGCACAGGCGAGTTTGTTGCTATCACAAGGTCATTCACCTTCTGGCCGGTAACGTTTGCGATCACTACGTGAACATCTTCGTCAACAGGTGACGAGATGTTGATGGTAAACGTTCCGTTATTGGGATTCGGATACAAGCTTATTATAGCATCCGTCTCTGTCAGGCTGTTTACATCCAGTACGGCGCTAATCATCCTTATCCGGTTATTCCCCTTATCACAAATGAAGAGCTGGTCGCGATCATCAATCGCCAAACCTTCGGGGAACCATACTTGTGCAGCTGTTGCATTAATGCCATCGCCGTTGTAGCCGGGCAAGCCAGTACCTACCACAGTTGTAATAATGCCTGCCAGGTCTATTTTACGAACCCTGAAATTTGCAAGATCTGAGAAGTAGAGATTACCGGCTGCATCAATCACCAGGCCGGCAGGCTCATAAATATTAGCTGCAGTTGCAGGGCCACCATCACCGCTAAACCCGGGAATACTTATACCTGCATAAGTGGTTATGGTACCGCCCCCATCTACTTTACGGATACGGTTGTTACCATAATCGGCAATAAATAAATTACCACTACCATCAACAGCTACATCTATCGGGTTATTTAATTCGGCAGTTATTGCTGTACCGCCGTCACCCAAAAAGCCTTTCACCCCATCGCCGGCAACGGTGCTTATATTGCCGGTAGCATCCACTTTACGAATACGGTTATTACCGGAATCCGCAATAAATAAGTTACCCGATGCGTCTAGTGCAATACGGGTAGGATGATTAAGTTTAGCACTAGCGGCGGGTCCACCATCTCCCGAGAATCCGGCAAAACCGGTACCTGCATAGGTTGAGATAGTGCCTGCAGCATCAATTTTACGGATACGGTCGTTTCTTTGGTCAACAATGTAGATGATACCAGTGGGGTCGATTGCCACACCCGACGGATAATATAACCTTGCCGCACTTGCCGGACCACCATCGCCGCTGTAGCCGCCAAGGCCCGTGCCGGCACGAAAACCGGTACCTGCAATTGTGGTGATGAGCCCTGTTTTTTTGTCAACCCTGCGAACGACATTGTTGTTCGCATCGGCTATATACATATTATTGGAGTCATCTAATGCTATAGCTTCCGGCCAATGCACCAGGCAGGTATCTGCTTTGCCACCATCTCCCGTATAGCCCTCATCTCCCTTACCCACAGCAGTTAGTATCTTAAATTGAGCACGGGCATTTACCGGCACATATGACAGAATAACAATCGCAGACAGTATGTAAAGAAGCCTCATAGTATTTTTTGTAGCGTTCAAAATAATGCAAAACGTGGCTTAAAGATAAGCTAAATATCTGTCGCAAAATATATGCCAAATTTTACCTATCCGTATGCATTAACTCCTGGTTTATGTTTAAATACCAGTGCATTATCTATCACCAGTAGCAAAACTCTAACATATGTGGTAGCAAATTTAATTTGTTAACGATTAACCATTTATTTTGTTATTCAATAGTTAACGTATACTTTTATGAAAAGCTTTTTGCGTCATGAGACTCATTACAAAAAAATCTGAATGCAAAAAAAACATTGCAGGTGGCAGCAATGGCCAACAACGTAATACAGTTGTTGTAATAAAACAATTTACCACGCTCAATTATGCTATAACCTGCAAACCATTATTTGAAAACAACCAACTGGTGATATTTAAAACGCAATTGCAAGATCATACAAAGAACTAGAAAAGAAATGCAATAACAATTAAACAAGAGTTTATGGAATTTGTTACCCGCAAATCTGAATGCAAACGCAGCTCCGCCTCGGAGTTGCTGATCAAATCTCCAAAGGAGATCACCATACGGAGCAGGAAAGAGCACAGTCCGAAATACTGCATTATTGTGAAACCTTTTCACGAGTCTTTTCTTCCTTATAAGCAGATCATCTTTAAAGGGGTTACATTAAGCGACGATTTTTCAATAGAATTAATACGCAGCAATGAAAGCATTGTTATCAGTGATGCAACTACGCACCCGGAACATATCATCCACTCCAACAACTCAGTTATGGCACAGTGGCGCAATGGCTCTGTTGCGTAAAAGTGTGATGAATTTATAAAGCAGGTAAATTCATTCGAAACCAGTCTCCCTCAGACTGTGCGTGCATATCAGTGATGCACTTGTCTTGTATCTTATCTTGTGCATTAGCAATAGCCTTTGTGATCATATTATGCGTCAACGGCTCATCTTCCTTCATTCCCATTGAGATCATCATACCCTTTAATTTCTCGGAACCAAACAGGCTGAACAGTGCCATATCCAGGTGCGAGTATACCAGCATCTCGTTAGCACCCAGTTTTTCGCAAAGATCCATTTCCACAGCGCGTAAAGGATAGTGCCCGGCGAACAACAACGGGCCTCCAACGTGATTCAAGCGGTCGGCGAGGATGAACTTTTCAGAAGGGATGCTACCTGATAACTGCCGCAGTCGGTCAAGATCATTTTGGAACCACACCGCCACTACCCCGCCCGGATTTTGCTGCAACCAGGATGCTATTGCTTTACCAAACCCCGTTTCTGCAACAAATATGACATCACTTATGCGCGGGCCCTTGTTTTTTGAAAAGAACATAGGTTTTGAATGAGTTTTAAAGTTATAAAAGGGATACTTCATTCTTGAACGGCAAAAACATATTTTAATCGCCCATCCGTGCGCATAAAATTATAACAGATTGATTTTCAATAAAATAACACCGTTTAAATACGGTGCTTGCCGCTAAAAAACGGTATAAAAATACCGTTGAATACACATTGTTTGAAGCAGGAATTAGTTGGAATTTTGTAATGCTGATACCTTGTCCCCATCAAGAAAATACGCTCCCTGCGAGCGCCATGGAAACATGAATGCCCGGGCCTGTAAACCCGGGCATTTCCGCAGGGCTACCTAAGCGAGATCTTATATCCGGGCAGATATGTTCTTTCACAGTAATTAACGATTTGTGCAATTCTCCTGCCAAATCCTTTAACCTTAATCTATTATATTTGCCGTTATGAAAGTAGTCATTTTTGCAGGTGGCAGAGGTACCCGTATATCAGAAGAATCCTCTCTGCGGCCTAAGCCTATGATAGAGATAGGCGGTAAACCCATATTGTGGCATATCATGAAGATCTATGCAGCCTACGGCCATACGGAGTTCATTATTTGCCTTGGCTATAAGGCTCATGTCATAAAAGAGTATTTTGCGAATTATTTTCTGCACAATGCTGATATAACCGTTGACCTCTCGAACAACTCATTGCAAGTACATAAGACAAGCGCAGAGCCGTTCAAAATATCGCTCATTGATACAGGGGTAGATACAATGACAGCCGGCCGGCTGAAGCGGGTACTGCCTTATGTTGGCAATGAGCCATTTATGCTTACCTATGGTGATGGCGTGAGCAATGTGAATATTGACGAGCTGATACTGCACCACAAAGCCAGCGGCAAAATATGCACTATGACCGCAATACAGGCCACCAGCCGTTTTGGCGTTATAAAGATGGAGGACAGCGGCATAATCGAAGGCTTTGAAGAAAAGCCACCGGATTCAGGCACATGGATCAACGGCGGATTCTTTGTGCTGCAACCGGAGATAAAGAATTACCTGCACGACGATGCTGACGATATAATGTGGGAGCGCCAGCCAATGGACGACCTCGCAAAAGACAAGCAAATATCTGCATATAAGCATCACGACTTCTGGAAATGCATGGATACCCTGCGCGATAAGGAAGAATTAGAACACATGTGGCAAACAGAACCCTTATGGAAAAAGTGGTAAGCGCAGATTACTTACGCAAAGTTTTTAATGGCAAACGCGTGTTCCTTACGGGCCATACCGGCTTTAAGGGGGCATGGATGCTGCAAATACTGCAATGGCTGGGCGCCAACGTGAAAGGATATTCGCTGGCACCCGAAAAAGCCAGCGACCTTTACAACCAGGTAAACGGCGATAAGCTTTGCTATAGCAGCGAGATAGCAGATATATGCGATAAGCAAAAGCTGCAGACCGAGATGGGCCGCTTTCAGCCGGACTTTGTTTTCCACCTTGCGGCACAGGCATTGGTGCGCAGGGGATACGATATGCCCTCTTACACGTTCCTGGTGAATGCACAGGGAACAGCCCATGTGCTGGATGCTATGCGTGTGCTGGACCAGCCTGCAGTGGGAGTAATGATAACCACTGACAAAGTGTATGACAATCCTGAGCGTGGTGAGGCTTTTAAAGAAGATGACAAACTGGGTGGTTACGACCCCTACTCTGCTAGCAAAGCTGCTGCAGAGATAGTTATAGACTCATACAGGCGGTCGTTCTTTAACCCGAAAGACCACAGCAAACATAAAAAAGCAATAGCTGCGGCACGTGCAGGTAATGTGATAGGCGGCGGCGACTTTTCAGATGACAGGATCATACCTGACATTGTGCGTGCCATCAACTTTGGCGAGACCGTTGGTTTGCGCAACCCCAACTCCGTGCGGCCATGGCAGCATGTGCTGGAACCGGTGGGCGCTTACCTGCTGCTTGCGGCCAAGATGACGGAAGACCCTGTTAAATACAGTACTGCCTACAACTTTGGCCCCAACCCCGAAGATATGTTGACGGTTGAAGACCTGACCAAAGTATTTATACAGCACTATGGCGCCGGCAGCCATCAAACCATACCACAGGAAAACGCGCCGCATGAGGCCAGGCTATTACTGCTTGACAGCACCAAGGCACATGAGCACATGGGATGGAAGTCGCACATGGATGCCCACACAGCCATACAATGGACCGCAGAATGGTATGCCGATAAACACCGCACTGCACATGAAAAATGCATAGGCCAGATAGAAAAATACTTCGGGTAAACAGATAATGTGATGATAGTAAAAAACATTCTTTCGAGTGCATACCTTTTTACCATGCCTTCATCGGAAGATGCGCGGGGCTCGTTTGTGAAATCGTATAGCGAGACACTTTTGAAGAAAGCAGGAGTGGATTTTACCCTGAGGGAAAGCTATTTTTCTTTCTCTAAGAAAGATGTGGTGCGCGGCATGCACTTTCAACTGCCACCATACCAGCACAGTAAAGTAGTATTTTGTCCGGTAGGTGCAATATTGGATGTGATAGTGGACCTGAGAAAGGATTCACCGACCTACCTGAAGCACTTTGCTGATGAACTCTCTGCCGAAAACAAGCGGGCTGTTTATATACCGGAAGGCTTTGCGCACGGCTTTAAGGCATTGACTGACGATGCACTGACCTATTACCTTGTATCATCAGAATACAATAAAGATGCTGATACAGGCATACGTTATGACACCATTGGATTTGACTGGGGAGTAGCTGAACCTGTAATATCAGCAAGGGACTTGTCGTTCGTAAGTATGAATGAATTTGACAGCCCTTTTTAATTCCACTTACTTTTGCATACTTAATTATAAAAATTGACTTTCGAACTCACAGCTAAAGACGCGGCATCATCTGCACGGGCGGGCACTATTACCACCGGCCATGGGGTAATTGAGACGCCTATCTTCATGCCGGTGGGCACGGTGGGCAGCGTGAAGGCTGTGACACAGCAACAACTGAAAGAAGAAGTAAATGCGCAAATAATACTGGGTAACACCTACCACCTATACCTGCGCCCCGGAACAAGCATACTGGAACAGGCTGGCGGGCTCCACAAATTCAATGGGTGGGACAGGCCGATATTAACCGATAGTGGCGGCTACCAGGTTTTCTCGCTTGCTGCTAATAGGAAGATAAAGGAAGAAGGGGTTGTATTCCAGTCGCATATAGATGGTTCGAGGCATTTGTTCACACCGGAGAATGTAATAGACACCCAGCGCAGCATAGGAGCAGACATCATTATGGCTTTTGATGAGTGCCCTCCCTACCCTTCGGAGTATGCCTATGCACAGAAGTCGATGGAGTTGACGCACCGATGGCTGGCGAGGTGCGTGCAGCATATGGCTCATACAGAGCCTAAGTATGGCTATGAGCAGTCGCTCTTCCCTATAGTGCAGGGCAGCACTTTTAAAGACCTGCGGCAGGCATCAGCACAATTTGTGGCTGATATGGATTGCGATGGCAATGCCATTGGTGGCCTGTCTGTAGGAGAACCAGAGGAGATGATGTATGAAATGTGCGCGTATTGTACAGAGTTGTTACCCGAGGATAAACCACGTTATTTGATGGGCGTAGGCACACCATGGAATATACTGGAGAACATATCGCTCGGCATAGATATGTTCGACTGTGTGATGCCCACGAGGAATGGACGGAACGGTATGCTGTTCACTACAAAGGGCGTCATCAACATAAAGAATAAGAAATGGGAGAACGATTTCAGTGTGCTGGATGATGGGCTTGATTGTGAGACCAGCCGCTTTTACACAAAGGCCTACCTCAGGCACTTATTTGTGGCCGGTGAATTCCTGGGACTTTCAATAGCAAGCATCCATAACCTTGCATTTTACTTACATTTGGTAAAAGAAGCGCGCAGGCACATAATTGAGGGAGATTTTAACAATTGGAAAAAGGAAATGATACCTGTTTTAAAGCAAAGGTTGTGATCTTTGCACCGCAGCATGGCAAAACAAGCAGATACACATATACAACAGGCGGGCAAGGGAAGCTCTGCGAGGCTTTGGTTCCGGCTGCTGGGACCATTGGGCCTTAAAAAGCTTGATATATATATCATCTTCAAATTCTTCAGCACATTCTTCTTTTCGATAATGGTGCTTGCCGTGATCTCCTGCGTTATCGACTATTCAGAGAAGGTGGACAGCATAGTGGAAACCAAGGCATCTGCACTGGTGGTAATGAACTACTACAAGAACTTTGTGCCTCATATCACTGCCCTGCTATTCCCGCTGTTCATTTTTATCGCAACTATATTCTTTACTTCCAAGATCGCATACAAATCAGAGGTGATCGCAATGCTGTCATCAGGTATATCTTTTACACGGTTCCTGAGGCCCTACTTAATAGGTGCAGGGTTCCTTTGCCTCTTTTCGCTAGTATCTAACCACTGGATCATACCACAGGCCAACAAGCAACGTATTGAATTCGAGGATAAGTATATTAACGCGAACAACTTTAAGTATGCAGCTGATAATATGCACCTGGGTATTTCTAAAAACACCTATGTGTACCTGCAGAACTATAGTTACAGCAGCCAAACCGGCAACCACTTTACCGAAGAGAAAATAGACGGCATACTGCTGAAAGAAAAGCTGATGGCCGATTATGTTACCTATGACACAGCGAAGCAGGTATGGCATTTGCACAATGTGGTCATCCGCACTAACGACTCGGACAAAGAAAGCCTCCAGAAGATACCTCAGCTAGATAAGAAGTACCCCTTCACGCCGGGCGACCTGAACCGGACAGATGCAATTAAAGAGGCACTGACCACTGCGGAGCTTGACCAATATGTGGAGCGGGAGCGCCTGCACGGCCGGGAGAATCTTAACTTCTACTATGTAGAAAAACACCGGCGCACAGCACAACCTTTTGCAGGGTTCATATTGACGATCATAGGGGCATGCATTGCCAGCAAAAAGATACGCGGCGGCAGCGGCCTGCACCTGGCGTTGGGCATTGTTATCAGCGCGGTTTATATCATGTTCCTGCAAACATCCACCACCCTCTCTACCAAGGCAAACCTCAACCCGATGATAGCGGTATGGATACCTAATATCATCTTCGCGGTTGTTGCATACATACTGTATCGGCGGCAGATAAGGTAGGACGTGTGATCATTTTGCAAGATACCCGGAAACATAATAGTAAATAACGAAGCCAATTGCTACACATATAGCCAACTTCGCTATTTTTACAATGTATTCCTTTTTCATTAGCACAATTTACGACTAGTTATTCATGCTTCGGCCCATACTTAATAAAATCGTTCTTGCATTAGTAATAACTATTTCTGCCTTTTTCTTTATCAGGCACGGCATGAAGGCCGGCAACCTGTATGGCGATGCACTTGGCTATTATATGTACCTGCCGGCAACATTTATCTATAATAATGTGGAGACAATGTACGACCTGCCCAAAGACAAAGACATAGGCATGGAGGTATTGTGGTATGCCGAGCAAATGGCTAAAAAGAAAAGCCCTACCGGTAAGGACCTCAACCAATATACCTACGGTATTGCCTTTATGGAGTTGCCCTTCTTTTTTGTTGCACACACAATAGAACGGATACGCGGGCATAATGGCACGGGGTTTACCCACACTTACGAAAACCTACTAAAACTCTCCTCTATTTTTTATGCGCTGATGGGGTTAATGCTGGTCTACCGAATCTTAAAGGGCTTGTTTTCCCCGGCACAGTCGCTGCTGGGTGTTATGCTCCTGTTCATAGGCACCAATATGCTTTGGTTCACATTGCACCAGGCAGGCATGTCGCATATACCACTCTTCTTTTTGTATGCCATGCTCATGTTGCTGACCCTTGAGCTGCACAAGAAACCCAATAAAAGAAAATTCATAGCGCTTGGACTTACCATGGGCATGATCACCATTATCC
>JBGAJU010000062.1:0-23003 GCA_044224775.1 Flavipsychrobacter sp. | reverse complement strand
CCAGTGTTACGAACAGTTGGAGGCCGGTCTATTTAAACGGTTATATGGCAAATGGTATAGCGATGCGATCTTTCGTGGCAGGCTGATGTTCCCCACTAATCAATCGTATTATTTCAGGGGAGGTCTGGGCACCCAAACCGATTATGTGCGGGGCTATGAGTATTATGTAATTGATGGGAGCCAGTATGGATTACTTCGCGCCGACATAAAGCGGGAGTTATTCAACAGAACGTATAAATTGCCTGTAAAGTACTTTACTGCCATACCGCTGCGTATCTATCCCAAGATATTTGCAGATGTGGGTTATACTGACGGTGCGGGCAGGAGTTATAGTGTTTTAAGTAATCGTTTTTTATATAGTGCAGGAGTAGGGTTAGATATTGTTACGTTCTATGACATTAAAATACGCGTAGAGTATGCCTGGAACCACCTGAACCAAAATGGACTATATTTACACTTCAATAGCGAATAGTGCCTTATGTTAGTTGGCCTTTATAACAGAACCTTTGATGAGCAGGACGTGCCAATTCTTGCGCGAATCCTGCAGATACTGGAGCAGCATAAACTGCAAACAGTTTTTTATAAAGAGTTTTACGAGAGGCTTCAGTCGCACATCCCTTTTGCAGCAACCCCGCGCTTGTTTACAGGGAAAAAAGATCTTCCTAAAAATACGGATATGCTTTTTAGTCTTGGTGGTGACGGCACCATGCTTGATACTGTGACTTTTGTCGGGAACAGCGGTATTCCGTTGATAGGGGTAAACCTTGGCCGGCTGGGCTTTCTCGCCGCAATTCCGGCAGATGAAGCTGAGGCTGCGGTGCTGTCGTTGGTGAAAGGGTCTTATACAGTTGAGAAAAGAACACTGATACACCTTGATTCCAGTGTGCCGTTGTTTGACGGAGCGCCATACGCACTCAACGAGTTTACTATACACCGGCAAGATTCATCTTCGATGATCAAGATACACACGTATCTTAATGGTGAGTTCCTGAATACCTACTGGGCTGATGGACTAATTGTAGCCACGCCGACCGGATCTACGGGCTACTCATTGAGTTGCGGCGGACCCGTCGTTTTTCCACAAACATCCAGCTTCGCTATCACGCCTGTTGCACCCCATAACCTAAACACGCGGCCAATTGTGGTGCCTGACGACAATGTGATATCTTTTGAGATAGAAGGTCGTACGGAGCAATTTCTATGCACGCTTGATGCCCGCACAGAGTTGATAAAAAGTAATGTGCAGCTCGCTGTGAAGAGAGAAAATTTCCTGATCTCGCTTGTTCGCCCCGATGAGCATAATTTCCTCAAGACCATACGCCAGAAACTATATTGGGGTATTGACCGCAGAAATTAAATTATTGTTATCTATAATGTATTCGTGTCTTAAACGAACCATTATCAAGAATGAGCTGGAAATATTTGTTTTTTAGCCTGAAATAGCGTATTTTTCCAAATAAATAGAAATTTCTGATAATTTTAACCACGAGTTGAAATTATCATTCGTTTGCTATTTCAAGAACGTATTTTTAAGAAGTTTTACTTTATTACGCATTTATGAAGAAACTCTACTTTTTGGCCTTACTCTGTTGCCTTGGTATTAGTGCTTATTCGCAGGTCACTACTGTAATCTGGTGCACTAACGCCCCTTTTAAAAGTGGATGGGCAACCAGTGCATCCCGTACCGATATCACATTACAGACCACCGCTGCTACTCAGCGCGGGTGGGCAGTTTTTGACTTGTCTTCTATACCTGCCGGAGCTGTTATAAACGATGTCAGGATCGGGGTATGGTGCAGTTTCTACGGTGGTGCTGGCGTTCCTTCGGGCTGGAGTACCAATGGGTATGCAGGTGACCTCTCTACAATTACACTCCCGGCAACTCTTTTTCCTGCCATGGTTCCCACAGTGAGTGCTGTGCTTACCACAGAAACTTATGGCACAACGACGGGTTCAAATGTTGTTTTGATGTCAACCCCGGCTTCTACTGCCTTTGTTTCGGCTAATGCAGGTTCAAATGTTTCTATTGCTTTTACGGGTGGCGCAAGTCGTACTTACAATTTTGTAGGCAGAACGGGTATTGCTACAGGTGACGCCGATACATCGACACCCAATCATGCTCCGTTCATAAAAATAACCTACTGTCCTCCACCGGCTAGTGTAACCGCTTCCGCAGGGCCAAACCCTGTGTGCGAAAACGAAACGCTTACTTTAACAGGAGCAGGTGGAGCAGGTGCTACCAGCTATTTATGGGAAGGCCCCGGGGGGTATACCTCAACTTCGCTTAGTCCTTCGTTCACACCCGGACCAACAGCAGCCGGTGTCTATACACTTACTGCTATTAATTCTTGTGGCACGTTCAGCGCTACTGCTGTAGCTACAACTGCGGCCGTTACCGTTAATGCAGCGCCTGCAGCAATTACCGGTGCTTCTGGTGTTTGTGAAGGCCTTGCTACATCGTTGACATCAGCGCCTACTACCGGTAATTGGACAAGCTCAGATCCTTCAGTTGCTTCTGTAGGCCTTTCTACAGGCGTAGTTACGGGTGTGCTGGCAGGAACTGCTACAATTACATATACACTTAGCTCCGGTTGTTTTGAGACGTATGCAATGACTGTAAATGCGACTCCCGACCCCATCAGCGGGGCTACTGAAGTTTGTGAAAACGCATCAGTAACACTTACTGATGGTGTAGGTGGCGGTACGTGGACAACTTCCTCGCCTGATATAACCGTAGGAGCTTCAAGCGGCATTGTCACTGGTGTTGCGGCCGGTACCGCTAGTGTAACTTACACCACCGGAGGTTGTCCTTCGGTAAGCTACGATATGACAATAAATCCTGCACCTGCGCCGATTGGCGGACCTAATGAAGTTTGTGTGGGCGAAACAATAACTGTGACGGAGACCAGCACAGGTGGTACATGGAGCAGCGGTTCTATCACCATCGCTATGGTCGGTACATCAGGGATCGTCACAGGTGTATCAGGGGGAACTGTGAACATAATTTATACGTTCAGCTCTACAACAGGTTGCCAGGCTTTCAAATCTGTTACCGTTCATGCACTTCCTGCAGCTATCTCAGGGCCATCAAGTGTGTGCATCGGTGAGAATATTACTTTAACCGACGCAACACCTTCCGGTAATTTTAGTAGCGGCAGTGGTTTAGTTTCGGTACTTCCGGGTGGTACAGTAACAGGTATAGCAGCTGGCGTAGCTGATATCACCTATACAATAACCACAACGGGTTGCAGGGTGACTACACCCGTAACGGTACAGTCGTTACCGGCAGCAATAACAGGCACTGCAGAAGTTTGCGAAGGCGAATCAATAATTCTGAGTGATGCTGATCCAGGCGGTAGTTGGAGCAGTGGTGCAACTGCTGTAGCAACTGTGGGTACACCTTCGGGTACTGTAAATGGTGTTCTTGCTGGCACGGCACCTATCAGCTATACACTTTCAACCGGATGTTCGGCGGTTATTGATGTTACAGTAAATCCTGCACCTATAGCCGTTATTACACCTGCAGGCCCTACAACGTTCTGTGCCGGCCTTGATGTTGTGCTGGATGCAACACCCGGTGGTGTCACGTATCAGTGGGACGATGGTACCGGTCCTATTGCGGGTGCGACAACCGCATCGTACACTGCGGCTATCTCCGGGTCGTATACGGTTGATATCTCCAATTCATTTGGTTGTCACACAACATCTCCGGCTATAGTAGTTACTGCCGGTATCAATGCTGTGATCAATTATTCAACAGCGCTCAATTTCTGCATTGGCGGCAGTATCAATCTTACCGCTGATGCAGGAAGTGCGGTTGGTGCTATCAGCTATCAATGGCAGAAAGATGGTGTAGATATTCCAGGAGCGACATTTATAACTCATACAGCTACTGCGAGTGGTGTTTATACCTGCAGAGTGACTGTGGCAGGTGGTTCGGGCGTTTGCACTGTAACAACACCTCCTGTAACTGTGGCTGTTAATAACATGCCTACACCAACCATTGCACATACAGGAACATCGTTAGTGTCGACAAGCAGTTATGCTAAGTATCAGTGGTTCATTAATTCTTCTGCGATAACAGGTGCTACCAACATGAGCTACGTACCTTATGCAAATGGTATATACCGTGTACGGGTAAGTGATGCGATAGGTTGCAGTGGTTACTCTAATGCCATCCAGATAACAGGTGTTGGTGTTGCACAGTTAAATAAAGACAATGTAGCTGTTTACCCAAATCCGGTGAAGGACATTTTAAATATTGAGTCGCCGATGCCGCTTCACGCTGTAGTTACAGGTATTGAAGGAAAAGTAGTTGTTGATGAAAAGCGTGTGCAAAAGATTGACCTCGGCAAACTGGCTGCAGGTATGTATATCCTTAAGTTGTATGATGACGAGGGAGAAATGATCATTGTTCAGAAACTGATTAAGGAGTAATGGAAATCGGTTATATTTAAACTGTATATTTTTAACTACAAGTTAATTAAATAATTTATCTGAGGTGTTTATTTTGAATGTGTGAAAACTGTTGTAATTTTAAAAAAGTGTCTGTAACTTTTAATATCTTTTGAAAATGAAAATTACGTCTAAACTCTTTAAGCTGTTAGTGATGTTTGTGGGATTGGGATTGAATGTAACGGGCCAGGTGGTCACGTTTACGTGCCCGACAACTGTTGCTAACTGGACTGTACCTGCTGGGGTAATGAGAATACATGTTGATATGGCTGGCGGTAAGGGCGGTTTGAATTCATGGCCTCTTGCCGGCACACCTGTAGTTGGTGGCCGTGTATGGGTAATGGACTCTGCTGGCCACGGTGGCCGTGTAGAAGCGGACATAGCGGTAACTCCGGGCCAGGTGTTTCAAATAAACGTAGGGCAAAAAGGAAACGATGGGGTTACCGGGTCAAATACCTTGGGTACAACAGTTGGTGGCGGCTGGGCATATTTTGCCTCTGCAGCTGCAATTACACCAAACATAGCCGGTGGCGGTGGTGGCGGCGCATCTGACATACGCCTGCCCCCGTACACAGGGTTTGAGCGAATAGCAGTTGCCGGCGGTGGCGGTGGTGCCGGTGGAAACTGGACTTGGACCGGCCCAAGCTGGGGAGCAACTTCGTCGATGAATGGTGATAAAGGAGGCGATGGTGGCGATGTAACTGCTGAGCCCGGATATGGAAACTACATAGCATACGGCCCCGGTGCGGGCGGCCCCGGAACTTCGGGTAGTGGCGGCTCCGGTGGTTCAGGAGGTGGTACTTATGCCGCGGGTGGTGCGGGAACGTGGGTTACCGGTGGTTTTGGCGCAACAGGTATTGCATCCGGGTTTCCTAATTCGGCCGGCGGCGGCGGCGGTGGCGGTTATTACGGTGGCGGCGGTGGCTGCTGGAGCGGCGGCGGCGGCGGATCATCTTATGTTAATCCGACAGTTGGATCTGCAGTTGCACACACTCGGGGATATAATGCCGGAGGATGCGGTTGGGTGATCATATGCTGCCCAAACCTTGGTGCAATCGTAGGACCTAGCCGCATATGTAGTGGCGTGCCAACTAATTATACAAATCCTACAGCTTCGCCCACAGGGACATGGAGCAGTAGTAACCCATCTGTTGCAACTATCGGCTCAACGAGTGGTATTTGCAACGGCATAATATCCGGTGTTGTGACAATCACCTACACAATTTCCGGTGGCTCATGCGGATATGGTTATATAACAAAGAGCGTAACAGTTGACCAAAGCCCTGCTGCTATTGTTGGTACTACCAGCATATGCGAGGGTACAGGCGCTGCGACCTTAACAAATACAACGCCCGGCGGTGTATGGTCAAGCGGCACGCCTACTGTTGCAACAATTGGTTCATCAAGCGGCCTTGTAACGCCTGTATCATCCGGAACCACTACTATTTCCTACACAGTGGGCATCTGCTCCGCAACTTCACCAATGAACATTTTGGGTGTATCCGGACCTAGCACTGTTTGTATCGGAGATTCTATTACGTTAGTGCCATCCTCAACAGGAGGCACCTGGAATAGCGGTTCTACTTCTGTGGCAACCGTTGGCACTACAGGAGTGGTTCATGGTTTGGCTGTGGGCATAGCGCCAATAAGCTATACATTCTTAGCAGGATGTACTGCGGTGAGACAAGTAACAGTGCACACGATAGCGCCTATTGCAGGACCGGATAGTGTTTGTATAGACGGAGTAGTATATCTTACCAATATCGTAGGCGGTGGTGGTTGGATAAGTGCTTATCCGGCTGTGGCTACAATTACATCAGATTCCGGAAAAGTTACAGGTCATTTGGCCGGGGTAACTACGATCACTTATGTGTTGCCAACCGGTTGCAGATCTACAAAACCATTAACGGTAATTGATAATCCACCGATAATCACGGGTTCGCTGAAGGCATGCCCAGGTACAACAACTGTTTTAGGTAATGCAGTTGGTGGCGGTGTTTGGACCAGTGCTGACCCTGGCATAGCAACCATAACACCATATTCCGGTGTGCTTACCGGAAACTATCCCGGTACAGTTGAAATAACTTATACCGTTGATCCTGGTTGTTTTGTAAAAGCTAATGTAGTTGTTAATCCGAACCCGGATCCAATAACAGGACCTGACGTTATGTGTCCGGGTACCCGCGATACCGTTTTTGATGTAACAAAACCGGGGGCGTGGTCGAGGGTGCCACTTACTTTGGGCACAATAGACACAAGTGGTATAGTTTATGCACAATACCCGGGTATGCTTACTATCAGGTATACGCTGCCAACAGGTTGTATGACAACCAAGCAAATATCCATCAACCCGATACCTAAGCCATTGATATGGTATGATTTCGCGATCCAGGAGTATGTAGCGGAACCGGGTTATGTTACTTACCAGTGGTGCGATAGTATACAAGGCAAGATACCGGGGGCAACATCGCGTTCGGTGGCTGCGTTGAACGATGAATACTATTGGGTGGAAGTGACAGACAGTAATGGCTGTGTAGGTTGGTCCGATAGCTTGCATTTCAATGTGCATTGGATGGGCGTGAATAGTGTTGAGAAGAATAAGGTCAGCATCTATCCGAACCCGGTAAATTCTACGTTGCATATTCAAGCGTTAATGCCTGTGAGGGCAGTAGTGACAACTATTGATGGCAGAAAGGAAATGGATGTGGCAAGAGCAAAAGAACTAGACATGAGTGGGCTGCCTAATGGCACATACCTCGTAGCTATATACGATGAGAATGGTACACGAATCGCCATTCAGAAAATAGTCAAAGAATAATAACAATTCTATTTCTTCAGGGCCCCGATATTTTTCGGGGCTCTTTTTTTTGCTACAAGAGGTAAGAAAAGTATATTTATGCTGCATGTCGAAGCAAAAGAATAAACAAGTGCCTCCTGGTAATGCCTCTGCCAATCAGAAGCAGCAAAAGCAGCCTGTACCTAAAGCTGCACAGTCATCGGGTGAAGGTTTTTTTCAGCGGAACTTCAATATACTATTGCCTGTAGCAATAGCAATTATTACGTGGATATTTTACAAAACCTGCCTTGAAAACCAACTTACCAATTGGGATGATCCGGGCTATATAAAGGACAATGCACTTATAAAAGACTTGTCGGGGGAGGGGTTGAAAAATATTTTCACAACTTCTACGATGGGTAACTACCACCCGCTTACAATATTAAGTTATGCCATTGAGTATAGTTATGTGCGCCTGGATCCGTGGCTGTACCATCTCGACAGTGTATTGCTGCATATAGCCGTCACCTTGCTGGTGTATTGGTTTGTGCTATTATTGGCGAAACGGCCTATAGCTGCAGCCGTGGCAGCATTGCTTTTTGGGCTGCATCCAATGCACGTTGAATCTGTAGCCTGGCTGGCAGGAAGAAAAGATGTTGTGTATGGTGTCTTTTATATGGCGGCATGCATCACCTATATTCTCTATTTGCGAGGCGGAGGAACAAAAAAGTGGTTGTGGTATGGGGCCACAGTTGTTTTATATCTATCTTCTTTGCTGGGGAAGCCGGTTGCGGTTGTGTTGCCAGTGACATTGCTACTTATTGACTACTTTGAAAAGCGCAGACCTGATATGTGGGTATTTGCTGACAAAGTAATATTATTGGGTATGTCGGTTGGATTTGGCATCAAATCGATAGTTGATCAAAAAGCATTTGATGCGCTGGATACTTTAGATGTAAATTTTAGTGGAATAGAACGCCTGGCTCTAGGTGGATATGCGCTGGTCACGTACTTGTGGAAAGCTGTTGTGCCAGTTGGATTGAGTAACTTTTATCCCTACCCATTGAAGACGGCTGCTACCCCGCTGTCTCCTGTTTATTATTTGTATTCGTTGGGTGCAGCTGCGATCATGGCGTTTTTGATATGGATGTTCATCCGCAAGAAATACGTAGTAGTGTTCGGGTCAATGTTCTTCCTAGTGAATATTGCTTTGCTGCTGCAGTTTATACCGGTGGGTGGAGCAATATTAGCCGACAGGTATACGTATATCCCCTACCTGGGATTATTCTTTATGGCAGGCTGGGGAGTATCATCTTTTTTTGAGACCGGTGGTGATAAAAAGATGGGGAATATTGTGCTGGGAGGAGTTTTGGCCTATTCGCTTGTGCTTGGTTACCTGACAAGCGAGCGATGCAAAGTTTGGTATGATACTACAAGTTTGTGGAGGGATGAAATAGAAAAAGAGCCGGTGCGCGCTCCAAATGCCTGGAATAACCTTGGTTTCAATTATTTCAACAAGTACAATGAATCTGTAGATCCGCAGGAAAGGAAAATATTTTATGATTCTGCATTTTTCTTATTGAAGCACGCAATAGAACTGCAGCCCACTTTTGTTAATCCCTATATCTCGATCGGGGAATTGTTGAGAAGTGAAGGAAAGTTTCCTGAGGCGAAAGGTTTTTATTACAAAGCCTTATCAATGAAAGGCACGTCTGAGAGTAGTAATGCCTACCTGGGACTGGCAATTATTTATGCTATCTCACACAACTTTGATTCGTCCGGTATTTGTTTCAGGCTATCACTGGAGATGAAGCCTTATTTTCCTGAGGCACATAGCAATTTTGGTAACTTCTATGATATGATGGGCAAGCACGATTCTGCGCTTGTGCAATATGGTATTGCCATTCAACAAAATCCGGATATGTATGCGCCACACCTGAACAGAGGCAGGTTGCTCACCAGGTTGAACCGTATAGATGAGGCGATGCAGGACTTTGAAATAGCCTTGCAACTGAAGCCCGGTGATGGAGAAGTGGTTTATGCCCGCTCATTCTGCCATGCGCGCAGAGGAAACAAAGCGCAGGCCCTAAAAGATATTAAAGAGGCTTTGTCGCTTGGTTTTCGGCAAATCGATGATAACTATTACAGGTCTATGGGGGGGCAATAATTATTGCCTGTAAACAATGATGTACATCGCTTTACATTTGGCCTGATCGCCTTTGATGTTGATGCTGATATTGGCTATACAGTCCTTATCGAAAGTTACAGGCCCGTCAAGTTGTACGATAGCTGATGTCCCCATATCTTGTTGTGATGATTGTGTGAGCAGAACTGCGGATGATTCATTGGCCGGATCAAATACCCTGGCAGATGCAATATAGCCCGGGGTAGAAGTTCCGTTCCCTTTTTCTTCCATGCTGTAAACGCGTATGCGGTAGCCCCCCGCCTCAGCATCGAAATTAAAGAAGTAATTGCCGCAGTCTGACGTAAATGTTTTGACGATTTCAAATTTCTTTTTCTTTAGTTGTGTTACTTCATTTTCGCACCACGTATTGAAGGTTAGAACAGGATCCGGAGCACCTGCCACCTGCATTGTCACGCGGGTAAGGTAGTATTCGCGCGGATGTGCTCCTTGCTTTGTATCTGCTACGATAATATGAACCTTGGTGCCGGCTATGCCGCGTATCAGCGCAACAACCTCCTCAATGGTCTTATTTTTACAACTGGTTCCGTTTACACTTATTATGTAGTCTGTTGCCTTCAGGCTATCGTATGCGGGCGAACCCTGCACCAGGCTCATAATGCGGGGCATCCTAAAGCCATCGGCTGTGTCTATGAAGAGTTGGGCCCCTATACCGCCAATGGTTTGTGCGATGGAGCTTCCGGAAATAAAAAGTAATATGGCTACTATAAGTGCTCGCATGTGTTATTGGGTATTTGTTGGTACAAGTGGCTCCATGAATTGAACCGGGATAACAGCCTCCGTTCTGGCGGGAGGATCGCCATGGTCTGGTACTATGGCGCCGGTAAGCAGCAACAACGGATAATTGGAAGTGGTGGCATTGGATGTAACTAATACTTCGCATTTTATGGGGCCTGTATTGGCCTGTGCTACTACCAATGCTGTAATGGTTGCGTTCATACCTGGTCTTATCGGATCTTTAGGGTAATTGATCAGTACTTTGTATGGTGGCGAGTTGATCCCTCGTACAACACTATGCATTTCTTTAATGATTAATGGCAGGGTGCCGGAATTTTTAAATTCGAACTTATATTCTGAATTGCCATTGAGTATAATGTTGCCAACATCGTGCGCGCGGTCCTTATTGAAAAAATTGAATTGTGGGCCGATTGTTTCTGTAACTGCTTGCTGTGGAGAACCTGGCTGGGCAAGTGCAATATTTTTGGTTAGCGTAACAAATAAAAACAAACTAAGGAAGCGTAACATGCAACAAATTTAGTGATAGGCTGCAGCAATAACAAAAATGAGCGCTGGCGGGCGCTCATTCTATAAATCATATTGAGTTAGTGGTTTGGCGGGAATAGCGCGCCATGACATTCCATTACTTCCAGGCCATTTTTAGTGGTATAAGTGTAACAGGGTGGTTCGGTGAGTTGTATATATTTGGTAGTAGGGTATGCAGGAATTGCATTTGCAGGTATCTCAACACGGGGTATGTCTTTTTGAAGGGAAGAGCGGTTGGGATAGTTACCCAGGTAAGCCCTTTCGCTACGAACATTGGCGTTATCGGTTGTAACAGTGCGATTGCTAAGATCATTGCGGCCATTAACTACTATACCCATGCTTGGAGCTTCGGCAAACAGGATGCCGGGGCATTCCATTACCTCCAGGCCGCTGGGTTTTTTATACAAGTAGCAGGCCGGCTCGGATACTACTGTGAAGGGTTGGTTGAAAGCCGGGGTGAGCGGAACGCGCTGACCAACTTTAAGTTTGGGGTGATCGTTGGTTGTATACTTATATTGTTGTAACTGGGCGTAACCGCTAATTGAAGCAATGCTTAGAAGCGCGATCATCAGTGCTGTTTTCATAACATTTCAATTTTAAGGGTGACTTTATACAAGAGCCTGATAAAACTCCGTGCCACGAACTGTTAAAGAAATGTTGAAGGGAAAGGTGTCTATGTTTCCAGCTCGCGGGCGTATTGGCGTTCGCGGTAGTATGCCCGGATGCGTGCGGGTGCGAAATAGATGATGGTGGTGAAGAACATGGCTCCATAAACATCGTATGTGTAGTGAACGCGCATGCTGAGTATCATGAAGCCCATGAAGAAGGTAGCGAGGAACAGGTATGCCTTGAGCAGGGTATTCTTAGCACAGAGGAAGTATATCCATATGCTGGCTACGTGGCCGCTGAAGAAGAGATCTTTGGTGAGCGGGGCATCGTGAGGGTAGACGGTGTTCTCGAGGAAGAGGTCGCGGAGGACAATCATGCCGGTGGGCGGTTCGAGGGCAACCATAAGTATGCAGATCTGCCGGATGACTGCTACCGCAAAGTGCATTTCTACTATGCGGAGGATAGTGTGTGGTTTATGGAGGTGGGTTATAATAAGCAGGAAAAGAGACGTATAAAGCAGCAGGAAAATGTGCGCTGAGAAATCGTAGCTGGGGAAGAAGCTAAGCAATGTATCTTCCAGGTGAACGCCTGGTCTTGCCTCCACATAATTACCTATGCGCTGTGTGATTGCTGAATAGATGAGGAACAAGCCGGGTATCAACAATATTTTTAACCTGAATGGTTTATTGCCTAATGCCGTTTTCCATTCAGCGATAAGCTGCGCAACCTGCTTCCTGATAAAATTCATTGGTGTATGAAGTGATGTGGGCTAAAATTAAGAAAGTATGGTTTAAAAATTATTTTATAGTTAATTATTGCTCAACTTTTAACAAAAATGTTCACTTTTTTGCAAATTCAATGTTTGATAACTACACTGCGGGTCGGGTTTGAAGTGCCCGTGAAGCCCAAAGCAACATTATTTGCTGATGGTTGGCGCAGTGCTTTTTTTATCATATTCATCTATCAGCTTTTCGATGTCGGTTTTGCCTTTTTCGCGTATGGTATAGAATCTGAAAATGCCGAATGGTATGATGAGGATGACAGCCGCCAGAATGTTTTTTGCGGCAGGCCCGAGTGCTTCAAAGTTCCAAATGGCGATGGCCGCTACAATAAGCAGCAGGTAAATGCTGACAAAATAAAAGAACTGCACTTTGGTTACGACGTTGCGTGAACGTTGAGTGCGCGCCATATTGATGCGGATGGGCCTGAGTGAGGGATTATCCATTTCGAGTTTTACGCCCTCTAGAAAGAATGCATGAAGGAGGCGATGATAGACCTTAATATCCATAACCCATAGCACACCCAGGCCTATGCTGCCGGCCAGACAGATGCCACAGACGAGGTACCACTTATCGAAAGGCATTTGACTATCGCTTTTGAGGACGTAGCCACAGGCACCGAGCGCTGCGAGCAGCCAGGTGGATGCCAGCTTGCGGTAGTCGGCCTCAAGTGTGTTGAAATGCCGTTCGTGCTCGCCGATGTGCTCTACGATGCGGAAAGCTTGTTCGAATTCTTCTTTTTGGTTGCTGGTAGTGGGTTGATCCATAAGACATTGGTTGGTTATAAAGATAAGCGTTTGTTGTTTTTGCTCACTTTTTGAAAAAATCTTGCGGGGAGCATGCGTTCGTTCATAACTTATTGGTTTACAGTTGTATGTGTCTTTTTGTGTTGCTCATTTCCTGCTCATTGTTGCTCATTTACCGGTAGTTTATTGCTCATTCAACCTGCTCAGGTGGCAGATAGTATTTAGCAGATAGCAGATGGTCGTGAGTTGTAAGTCATAAGTCATAAGTACGTGCCTACGCCTAGTTACGGCAGATACATACGTTGTCAATCTTTCAAAGAACTTGTGCTGAAAAGCTAATTATGGAGCTATTTCTATGTAAAGTTCAGGAGGAATTATTTGCGGGAAAAATAAATTTTGCATGATGGTACAGTAACAGTACTACCATGGTGTAACTGCATTTTGAAATCCGCTGTGGTGGCGGGTTTTAGGAATGAAAATTTATTTTTCTAACGCAATAACTGAGCAGGATAATTGTTTTGCGATGCGGAACAACGAAGCATCTTTACCCATGTACCGGCGTCCGGCGCGAGAAAGTTGTTTGCGGGCTACGCGCCCGGCTTACGCCTCAACACCAACGGCGAAAAAGATGGAATGCATAAACGGTAAATAATGTTATTGCGCTGCAATACTTTCTGCGACAAAGCACAATATCCAAAGTGCTGTTCGTGCAAATTGCTGTTACAATGCAAAGCCTATATGCACCATTCCCCTGTCGTTTGCACGCACGATACCGAGTGCAAGTTTCTGAGATAAAGGTGACTGGTAGTTGGCGCCGAGTGCTACTTTTTTGAATGATACTTCTACGCCTATGGTGCCCAGTAGTATGTTGCCGCCGGATATGTCGACAGGAAAGCTGTTGTCGGTATCTTTTTGTGCGACTTCGTAGAGTATGCCGGCGTTAGGGGCTATTGTAAGCCTTTGTTTTATGCTGAATTTGTAATAGGGCTGTGCACTGATGGTGAACTTGCTGCCATATCTGTAATGATATTTATTTGTGGTGTTGAGCTTATAGTTTGCGGATAGGTTGATGCCGGCGTCCTGGAGGCGAGCATCGTACATGGCGTTTGCTGAGATATCGATACTGCCGGTGCCCAGCTGAAAAAGGTTGGCGCTTTGGGTGTTTTGCGATTTGTCGGCAGGGCTGTATGTGCCTGTGGGGAGCTTAACGCCCAGGCCGGCCCAGAGGGTATGGATGAAGAGCTTGCTACCAAGTGTGCGCCTGCCATGCAACAGCCTGTAGAAGCCTGAAACGGAAATATCGCCAAGTCCGTGTTTCTCTTTTGTGGAGCCTTGGTTGATCCGTTGGTTAAAGCTATAGGGGACGGAAGCCATTACGCGAATGTGATCGGTGATGTTCCACCCGCCCCACAGCTCGGCAGTGCGGTAGGTTTCCTTTGTGGTGAGGTAGGTTTGTGCACCACCGATGCCGAGGTGGGTGGTCAGGCTATTGGTGCGGAAACGGAGGCCGGCAATGTGTTTTGTGAAGTCGGGCAGTATGCCTACGTAGTTGCCACCCACGCCACAGCCACATATGTCGCACGCTACCGAGAGAAGCGGCAGGCAGGCTATGAGTAAAATGATGAATAGTTTTTTCACTTGCAGTTGTTTTTGTAGTGTAGGTGCTATTGCTCGGCAAGCTCTTTGTTGAGCAGGAAGCTTTTGTCGTTTAGTGTGGTGAGGAAGGCGGTGAGTTTCTTTTTCTCGGTGGTTGTCAGCTCCAAACCCGGTGTTGCGTTTTTAGTAAATGCGGGGTCGAGGTTGGGGGTTAGCTGCACCTGTCCGGTGTAGTGATCAAGCACGGCATCGAGCGTGAGGAGGCGGCCATCGTGCATATAGGGCGCGGTGTATGCGAGGTTGCGCAGGCTGGGCACCCTGAAGGTGTACTTATCGGTTTCGAAGCCCGAAACCAGGTACCTCCCTTTATCATCTACGGCGCTGATACTAAGGCCGTTGTTGCGAAACGAATAGTCAGTGAACAGTGGCTCTGTGTGACATGCAGCACATTTCTGCCTGTAAATATCATAGCCCTGTTGCTCATCGGCGGTGAATGCTTTACCGGCCTCGTGCCGCATTATGCTGTCGTAGCGGCTGTTGCTGCTGACGCACATGAGCATGAACTGAGAGAGGGATTTGAGAAAGGTGGTTGTGGATATTTCTTCAGCGCCATATGCTTTGCGGAAGAGGGCCGGATACTGAGGCGATGCACGCAACTTGTTGAGCACGTTTTCCATTGTTTCATCCATTTCGACATGGTTGGTTATGGGAGCAATGGGCTGGAGGTCGAGATCGCCGATGCCGCCATCCCACATGAAGGAGGGATTCCAGGCGAGGTTCATGATGGGTGGTGAGTTGCGGGTTCCGGAACGGTCGAAGATGCCGTGGCTTACGGTGTGGCCATGGTGCGTGAACGCCGACGTTTGTATATGGCAACTGCCACAGGCAATGGTATTGTTGACCGACAGTATGGGGTCGTAAAACAGCTTGCGGCCAAGCTCAAACCTATCTCGGGTAATGGTATTGTTGGCGAACCGGTATGCGGGCTCGGGAAAATTTGAAGGTTTGGAGAAGCTGACCGGAGAGGCTGAGTTGTTTTTGTTGCAGGCGTTGACACCCGCAACAAAAACAATAAGCAGAATAAAGGGGTATTTACGTGGCATAGCAGTTAGTTTTCGGTATGGTCGTGAGCGAACATGGAGGCGTAGTTATCGGCGAGCGGCACACCGGGGGCAATGGAATGCACCATGTTAAGTGTTGCAAGGCTGACGTTGGTGCTGCCGTTCAGTATTTTCAATGCATCTACCATGAGGTGGATGTTTGCGCTTTTGCTTTGTGTTACTTTTGGAGTGCCGCGAGTTGTGAGATCTAATGTTATGACCTTGATATTATTGGGTGTTGGGGAACTGTATCCGCCAAAGCCACCCACGTGGAACTGAAACGCATTACCCATGCCTGTGATGACAGAAGAGGTGCCCTCGAACTTGAGGAAGATGTAACCACTATTCCAACCCCAATACATATCGGATGCGGTGGCTGCTGGGTCGAGCACGCCAGTGCGTTCGCTTATGTCTTTTGTGTTGCGGAGGCTATCTATACCCACAGTAAACGAGATGGTCTTGTATTCGCCTTCGGGAACGCGCAATACGGGTTCGTGAGTGTCCTCATTGCTCTCGTCGATCAGGAAGTAGCAACTATCCTGCGGTACGGTGTAGGTAGTGCCATCTACATTGGTGAGGACGAAGTTGCTGACATAATATTTGAACATGGTGACCTTAAAGGCCTCGCCGGCTGAATTTGTGTATGTACCTGTGTTGAGCTGGAGATCGGAAGATCCGAGGATGTTGTCGAATTCTACGGAGAGTTCGCCTTTTACACTTGTATTGTATGCGGGTGTTTTATCTTTTTTACATGCAGTGAAGAAAGAAGCGGTAGCCAGAGCTATAATTATGTATTTTTTCATTGTTTGCTATTTTTAAATAATTGATTAAACCGGGCCATTACAGCCCAAATGAAGTTGAGATAAGTATTTTTTTGTGTATGCAGCGCCCTGAAATGTGTGGCAACCAAGGATAGCAGCGCACCAGTACGATAAGTACATGCAACTAAAGCACACCACTATGATGTTGCTGCACAGCAAGGCTGAGCGGAATTACAGCCATCAGGCTACTGCGGGGGGGTGGAAAACGGCGCTGGGGAGTTTAATTTCTTTTTTGCACTGCAGGGTGGCATAAAGCTGCTTTGCCTGCAAAGGGATAAAGCGGAGTGCCGGGGATGTATACACCGACAAGTAGAGGACCTCGTTTTTGTTCTCTGCTTTGCGTTCGGGATTTTGCTGATCTTTTCTTTCTTCCTGCTTCAGCTTTTTCATCATCTGGCACTTACCGTTACAGTGCAGTTGGGGCCGAGTCTTGTTTTCGCAGTTGCGAGCGTAAGACTTTGAATTAACAGTATAGTCGAAAACGATGATAGCCCTGCTGAACGTTTGCAGTGCAAACGCCAGGAGGAACATAAAAGCTATCATTTGCCTTGGCATTGAATAACAAAGGTAGTGGAGTATTGCGTGCCACAAAAATGAATTTAAGTTTGTTTAAGGATGATTTTAGTCAGTTTGGCCGGTGTAAATAAGTGAGGCGTAAATTGGAGGAGATTTGTCAGAATGACGTTGCGCCGGCAATAGGGCAATAGTGTATAGAGCCCATTCGGATGGTATTCTGTTCCGTTTTGCCGGTACTGCGCATAATACAGGATAAGCTGACCTGCGATATTATTCATCCTGCCGGCCAAAGCAAAAGCATGTCTCCAGTTGATTTTAGTGGTGCAGTTTGTTCTGCTCGAAATCGAATGCATCGCGATTATTGTAAGCGGCAAATGCCTGTGGGTTGCCATAGGGACCCAGATAGGTAGCACTGCCAAAGCCGAGGATGGGGAAGAATACGAACCCCAGCAAAATGAGCCCTGCTGTGAAGCCCTCATCCCTGCCAAAGCTTTTGGAAAGCATATTATAGGTCCAAACCACGTAAACAATGGTTACTACCAGCGTGATAAAGTAAACAATGCCAAATAATACCACGCTGACAGGAAAAAATACAAAGCTGACCAATGGCATCAGCATCATAAACAGCCACCAGGTTGGCTTGCCTACAATACGCAGCAAAACGATAATATTATATACGGGAACAATACATGCCCAGCCAGGTTGGCCTGCCTTTGTGTATATTTTCCACATAGACGCAATGAGGAGTATAATGATGGCCAAATAAACGATCATTAAGATAATAGGCATTAGTAAGGATGTGTTTTCCATAAGCGGTTATTTTATCCGTTAAGATAGCAATTTATTTTATATTTCAAAATAAATTAATTATAAAAAAGAATAGCAACGATTGCAATTACCGGAGCCTGTAAGTAATAATGAAGATCGGACAGCAAAAAAATTGCATATGATAGTAAATAAAAGAATAATTCCGCTTTTTCCGCAATATTTTCCTATCTTTGCCGCTCGAAAAAACATAACCATTTTTAAATTTTGATGCAAATGGCTCAAATTACAGCGGAAAAAAAAGCTAACATTTTTAAAACTTACGGTGGCAATGCTACCAACACTGGCTCTATAGAAGCACAGATCGCAATGCTCACAGAGCGTATCAACCACATCTCAGGCCACCTGAAGGATGGTAACAAAAAAGACTTCAGCAGCAACCGCGGACTGATGCAGATGGTAGGCCGCAGGAAGCGCTTATTGCAATACCTGAGCAATACTAACTTAACATCTTACCGTTCGCTGATAGAAAAACTTGGCTTACGTAAATAACAACTAATGCAATTCCCAACTGCCGGTTGGGAATTGCTTTTTCTTACCCATTATATTTCACCGCAAAGGCGCAAAGACGCTAAGGTGATTTTTAACGGTCAGCGAAGTATAGCAGAAGGCCACCGCGGCAAAAATTCCAAATGGGAATTCGGTTGTTCACTATTACTTATGCCTGACATAAATCTTTTAAAGATGATCCCAAATCCAATTTCCGTTTCGATGAGATCGGCTGATGGCCGTGAAGTATCCATAGAAACAGGCAAGATGGCCCGCCAGGCCGATGGTGCCGTTGTTGTGCGCCAGGGCAACTGTATGATACTGGCAACGGTGGTAGGCGCTAAGGAGCCTAAACCCGGACAAGGCTTTTTTCCGCTGAGCGTTGACTACCAGGAAAAATTTGCTTCGGCAGGCCGTATTCCCGGCTCTTTCTTTAAGCGTGAGGCAAGGCTTAATGATTACGAAATACTGATATCGCGTTTGATAGACCGCGCATTGCGCCCATTGTTCCCGGATGATTACCTGTGCGAAGTGCAGGTGCTATTGTCGCTGGTGAGCAGTGACCCTGAAGTTATGCCCGACGGGCTGGCATGCCTGGCGGCATCGGCAGCGCTGGCAGTATCTGACATTCCGATACAGGAGGTTATATCTGAAGTGCGCGTGGCGCGCATCAATGGCGAGTATGTGGTGAACCCACTGCGTAGCCAGATAGCCGGTGCAGACATTAACATTATAGTAGCCGCTACCGATAAGAACATTATGATGGTGGAAGGCGAAGGCAAAGAGTGCGAAGAAGCGGGCCTGGTGAAGGCGATAGAAGTGGGCCATGCTGCTATAAAAGAGCACATAAAGCTGCAGCTTGAGCTGCGTGATAAAGCCGGCGTGAGTGGCAAACGTGAATACACCAAGCCATACACTAATCCGCACCTGGAAGAGCGTATTGCTGCATTTGGCAAAGACCGCATCTATACCATTGCCAAGAGCGCGCTGGGCAAGCATGAGCGCAGTGATGCGTTTAAGCAGGTGCGTGCTGATTTTGAAGCAAGCATAGCTGAAGGTGAGATAACGCCGGAAGATGCAGCGCTGGTAGGCCATTACTTCCACGACCTGGAGAAAGACGTGATCAGGAAGATGATGATCAACGAGAAGGTGAGGCTGGATGGCCGTACGCTGGAAGTTGTTCGTCCGCTGACGATGGAAACAGACCTGCTGCCTTCGCCGCATGGCTGTGCGTTGTTCACGCGTGGTGAGACACAATCTTTAACTACTGTTACATTAGGTACTACCGATGATGAGCTGTTGCTGGAAACCGCGCAAACATCAGACTACCTGAAATTCATACTGCATTATAACTTCCCACCGTTCTCTACGGGCGAGATTAAGATGATGCGCGGGCAGAGCCGTCGCGAGGTGGGCCATGGCAACCTGGCTATGCGCTCGCTGAAGCAGATGATGCCTGCTGATTACCCTTATACAGTACGCGTAGTATCTGATATATTGGAATCAAACGGTTCTTCTTCTATGGCTACTGTATGTGCGGGTTCATTGGCGCTTATGGATGCAGGTGTGCCGCTGCCAAAACACGTGAGTGGCGTGGCAATGGGCCTGATAGCTGAAGAAGGCAAATTTGCAGTATTGACAGACATACTGGGTGATGAAGATCACCTGGGTGATATGGACTTTAAAGTAACCGGTACACGCGATGGTATCTGCGGTATACAGATGGATATCAAATGTGATGGCCTGAGCATGGAGATAATGATGCAGGCGCTGGAGCAGGCACGCAGGGGCAGGCTACATATACTGGATGCAATGTACAATTGCATACCGCAGCACCGCGACGACCTGAAACCACAGGCACCACGCATCATACAAATGAGCATAGACCGCGAGTTTATAGGTGCGGTGATAGGTCCTGGTGGCAAGATCATACAGGAGATGCAGCGTGAGACCAACACCAAGATCAATATTGAAGAGGTGGGCGAACAGGGTATCATCAAGATATTCTCTGCCAACAAAGAAGATATTGATAAGGCAGTGGCATGGATACGCAGCATAGTAGCTATACCGGAAATAGGTGCTACGTATGAAGGTACGGTGAAGAGCATTATGCCTTTTGGTGCGTTTGTAGAATTTATGCCGGGCAAGCAGGGCTTGCTGCACATAAGCGAGGTGAGCTGGAAGCGCCTTGACAGCCTGGATGGTGTGCTGAAAGAAGGTGATAAGGTGAAGATACAGCTGACCGGCACAGACCCCAAAACGGGTAAGCTGCGCCTGAGCCGCAAAGTGCTGATGCCAAAACCTGAAGGCTATGTGGAACCTGCACCGCGTGAGCGCCGCGAAGGTGGCGATGACCGCAGGGGTGGTGGCGACCGTGACCGCAGAGGCGGCGGCGACCGTAACCGTGGCGGTGGTGACCGCGACCGTCGTGACCGTGGACCAAGGGAAGACCGCGGGCCACGCGAACCACGCAACGAAAGTACAACTGATGCAGCGCCACAGGCCGCACCGGAAGTGAGTTCGAGCGATGAGGCGGATATGGCACTGTAAAAAATGGAAATGATAAGTTTGAACAGCCCCGTGAGGGGCTGTTTTTTTATGCTATATTTGAAGGGTAAAAATGAAGAAGCTTCTCCTCATATTTTTTCTACACTCCACGGTCGTTAACGCCCAGCAATACACCTGTGCGGAGATAAAGCATGCGGCAGATAGTATTGTTCGCTCGTTTGTTGGAGAGGATATCTTTAAGTATGCGGTGAGTGAGCTTGATGAAGAGAAAATGGTGTGCTACAGGTATGTAAATCATAAAGGGAAAGCGAAGTATCATGAGGTGCCGACGGGCAGGAACTATACTAAAGGTAAATTCAAGGATATTGTTGTGCGGTACAGGGTGAAGTACCCTTATCCTAAATGTGTGATCTGCGATACGGTGAGGGGTTATACTTCTGTGACTTTGAACCGGTGGTTGGAGATGAAATTATCTCCCGATATTTCCTTTATTCCTGATTATGTGTGGGAGCAGGATAGCTGTAAGCGCACCGTCAGGCATATACCGATAAAAGGAAAGACCTCACATGATTATTAAAGGTGTCCGGATCTTCCATATTGGGCATATGGCCCACGCCCATCATTACCACTTTCTTTGATCCGGCAATTTTTTCATGCAGCAGGGTTGCAATAGCATGAAAGTCCTCCAGGTCTTGTTCGCCGGCTATTACCAATGATGGTGCTGTTATTTTATGTACCTGTTGTATAGCCTGAGGCTCAATAGGTATCCATGGGTTTTTGTTTACCCAATGCCAGCCGCTGTAATTATCTATTATGTTTTTCAGTTGGGCTGCCACAGCATGGTTCTTGTTTGCAGGAATGAACAGATCGTGTTTCAGCCACATTTCATTGGCAGCTTTTGGGCCACGTTCCCTGGCTGCATTACCTACAGCAAGCGTAGATACATTTTCTTTGGCCTGGTAGCCGTGTACTACAGCATCTACCATGGTCAATGATTTTACCGCGCCCGGGTATGTAATGGCAAAATCTATAACAACCCTGCCACCCATGGACAGGCCAACGAGGTTGGCTTTCTGAATGCCGAAGTGTTGCATGAGTGCATACAGGTCAGTATGATGGGCATAATCCCCGGTTGGTATGGACGACCTGCCAAAGCCGCGCAGGTCGTAGCGGATAACGTGGTAGTTATCAGCAAAGGTGCTGAACTGGCCATCCCACATGCTGCAATCGAGCCCCATGCCGTGAACGAATATTACAGGCTCGCCGCTGCCTGCTGTTTCATAATAAAGTGTAGCGCCATTTATAACTGCATAGCCTGTCTGCATAAGGCTAATTTACTGATAATGTTCCGAAACTTCATTTACATAACCATGTAGTACCAGGTCATCCCAGTCTTTTATGTAGATCGACTTGCCTTCTTTCATCAGGTATAGCTTATCGCTAATGTCCAGCACATGCCGGTATAGGTGGTCGGTGATGATGATACCTTTCTTTTCTTTTTGACGGTACAGTAATTCTTTCAACCGCTCTACGTGTAGTGGCATAAGGTGGGTGAACGGTTCATCGAGGAGTGTGAAACGGGTATCGGCAAACAATATTATTAATACAGAGAACAAACGCTCTGTGCCGCCGGAGAGGTGGCGTATTTTCTTGTCAATATGTTTTTCTATGTCGGGATAGGGATCGAGTACTTGTTCAAGCGGGACATTGAATTGTCGGGCTACCTGTTTAAAGGTGAGTGAAGGAGGCAGGAAGGGCTGCTGAGGAAGGTAGTTCACCAACCTATCTACGGTGTATGGTTTTTTGATCTTAATGTTGTTAAGAAAAACATCGCACTCCTGTGCCGGCAATGTGCCGAACATTGTTCGCAGCAAAGTGGATTTACCTGCGCCATTACGGCCAAGCAAACCGGTAATGTGCCCCGCCTCGGCGTTGATGGTTGCCCCTTTCAGGATCTCTTTAATGCCTGCCGAGAGAAATACATTCTCAGCCAATAAAATATCCGGTACTACAAGCAGTGGTGTGTTATCCATAAACAGATGATGAATAGTGTGAGGTCGAGCAGGAAAAAGTGCAGCGCCAGTGCGAGCCGCGAAATATGCAGGTTGTAGTAGTAGTAGAGGCTATTGCCATGCAGCTTGACAATGAAGTACCATGTGCAAACAGCCACTGCTATTTTTCCGCTTAATGCAGCAACAATATCATGCGCCATCAAATGATAAGTAATGCAGAAAAGAATAGTGGATAATATAGGTATTACCCTATAGTGCCTGAAAAAAAGCCAAGCGGCCCGGAATTGTCCCAGCATAAGTGTGCC
>JBGAJU010000125.1:0-2905 GCA_044224775.1 Flavipsychrobacter sp. | reverse complement strand
GGAAGTTTTTACAGACCCCTCCTATACAGGACAGGTACTCATCATGAACAATGCTTACATAGGCAACTATGGGGTTAAAGAAAATGATGTGGAAAGCGACTCTATTAAAATAGCCGGGCTCATATGCAAGAACATATCGCACCAATATTCACGCATGGTGGCAAACGACAGTCTTGAGGATTACTGTATCAAGAACAACCTGGTTGCTATCTACGACGTGGATACACGCTCTCTGGTGCAGCACATCCGCAGCAAAGGTGCCATGAACTGCATTATCTCTACCGAGTTGATAGATGAAAAGAGTTTAGAAACAGCGCTGGCAAAAGTGCCGGACATGGCGGGGCTGGAATTGTCATCTCAGGTATCAACAAAAGAGCCGTACACACTTGGTGATTCCAATGCCGCAATTCGCATTGCAGTGATGGATTACGGCGTAAAGAAGAACATCCTGAATTGCATGGTGGAGCGGGGCGCTTATGTAAAAATATTCCCTGCCAGGGCCGAGCTTAATGACTTAAAGGCGTTTGAACCTCACGGTTACTTCATCTCCAATGGCCCCGGCGATCCTGCATCAATGGATTACGCAGTGAAAACAGTGAAGGCTATACTTGCAGAAGGCAAACCATTCTTTGGCATCTGCCTCGGTCACCAATTGCTGGCACGTGCTAACGATATACGCACTTTCAAAATGCACCATGGGCACCGTGGTTTGAACCACCCGGTAAAAAACCTTATTACCGGTAAATCAGAGATCACAACCCAAAACCACGGTTTTGGCGTAGACCCTGAGGCGGTGAAGAATTGTGCTGACGTAGAGATAACTCACGTCAACCTGAACGATGGCTCAATAGAAGGTATCAGGATGAAGAACAAACCGGCGTTCTCAGTACAATACCATCCTGAGGCAACTCCCGGCCCGCACGATTCACGATATCTGTTTGATGATTTCATCAAACTCATAGAGCAACACAAGAACTAAACTCACTTTTAGGTTTTAACTTCTTACTTTTAGCTTAATGGAAAAAATACTCATCATTGGGGCTGGCGGACAAATAGGCGTGGAACTGGCAATGGCTCTGCGTAAGGTGTATGGCGAGAGCAACGTAATAGCATCAGACATAAAAGAAGAGGCTCACCCATTGCTTAAAGACAGCGGCCCCTACGAAGTATTGAATGCCATGGACCACCGCGGCATACATGAGTTGGTTAAGAAACAAGGTGTAACACAGATATACCTACTGGCAGCGCTTTTATCTGCCACAGGCGAGAAAGCCCCTCACAAAGCATGGGAAATAAACATGCAAAGTCTGCTGCACACACTTGACCTTGCAGTGCAGGAAAAACTGAATAAGATCTACTGGCCAAGCTCCATCGCTGTTTTCGGCCCTACTACCCCATGCGAGGAAACGCCACAAAAAACGATCATCGAACCACGAACGGTGTATGGCGTAAGCAAATATGCCGGCGAACTGTGGTGCCAATATTACAACCAGCGCTGGGGGCTCGATGTGCGCAGCCTGCGCTACCCCGGCCTCATCAGCTGGAAGTCAGAACCCGGTGGCGGCACCACCGACTATGCTGTTGAGATATACCACGAAGCCCTGAAGCACAAAAAATACACCTGCTTCTTAAGCGAGAACACTTACCTACCCATGATGTACATGGATGATGCCATACGCGGCACCATAGAACTAATGGAAGCGCCCGCAGAAAAGCTGAAAACACGTATGGCATACAACCTCTCTGCCATGAGCTTCTCACCAAAAGAAATTGCAGCAGCCATTCAAAAGCATATTCCTGATTTTTCAATAGACTACAACCCCGACTTCCGCCAGGCTATAGCCGACGGCTGGCCCAAAAGCATAGACGACTCAGCATCGCGCTCCGACTGGGGCTGGAGCCACAACTTCGACCTTGACAAGATGACTGCAGATATGCTCAAGCATTTGAAGGAGAAGATGGTAGAAACAGTATAGCATTATTAATCCAGAAATATTTTTTATACTTTTAACTGTTTCTAAAACACATCATATGAAACAGTTAGCTTTTACCTTATTAACTGCCCTCATCTGCACAGGCAGCTTTGCCCAGAGCAACAATCTGCCTCCTGAGGAAATGGAGAACGCAAAAATTAAACGCAAAAAAGTTCGCCTTGATCGTGGTCCCGCTATCTACATCACCACTAGCACCGGCCTCAACAATAACACTGGTGTCATGGGCTTCAACTTCGAGTTACCACTTAGCCCCACGGTAACTATAGATGCAGGACCCGGCTATGGCTTTTGGGGACATAAAGTATACGTCGGGGCTAAATACTATCTAAGACCAGCCCAGCGTGGTTTTGCATTCGGAATAGGTGTTACCCATGCGGCCGGCGAAAAAAGCATGCGGCATCTTGAGACAAGCATCTACGGAAATACTACCGAGTCAACATTCAGGCAAAATCCCCAGACTAACGCCTTATTTGCTGCCTATAAATATTGGTCGCTCGGTAAACAATACAACAGGATATATGCACAACTGGGATGGTCGGCGCCATTAAGTGGCGGCGATAGGATAACACAGCTTTCCGGACCTCGCATGAGCAACAATTCCATACGAGCCCGCGGGTCAATGGCACCGCACGGACCTGTTTTGGCTTTCGGCTTTTCCTTCGGCCTACATTGACTTGGCATACTTTTATTGCAGAACAACATAAACAGCATACTATTATGAGCAAAAATCCCGTAGTGCATTTCGAGATGGGATATTTCGACGGCACGCGCATGAAAAAATTTTATGAATCAGCTTTCGGCTGGAACATGCAGCAAATGGGCCCTGAGATGGGCAACTACATAGTTGCACATACCGCTGAAACAGATGAGAACGGCATGGTAAAAACACCCGGCACCATAAACGGTGGCTT
>JBGAJU010000061.1:0-24361 GCA_044224775.1 Flavipsychrobacter sp. | reverse complement strand
TCGCTCTTTAGGCAAGGGAAATGCCTATGTACTGGTACATGGCAAACAGGCAAGAACGCTCGGATCGATATGCATGGACATGTGCATGGTGGATATCACCCACATTCCCGAGGCACAGGAAGGCGATGAAGTAATTGTCTTTGGTAAAGAGTTGCCTGTGACACAACTGGCCACATGGGCAAATACCATCTCTTATGAGATCATGACCAGTATTTCACAAAGAGTGAAGAGAGTTTATGTAAACGAGGAGTAGTTAGGTCTAACGTAATTGCAAAAACTGGTTTTCTATTTTTACATTAAAATGAATATCTGCTTTTAATGCTTTGAATACTTTTAAGATAGTATCTATAGTGGCGCTGTTTGCGCTGTTCTCCAGTTTTGATATTTGTGCTTTCTGAACACCTACAAGGTCTCCTAATTGCTCTTGTGTCAGTTTGCGCTGCTGCCTCGCCTTCCTGATCATGTGACCAAGTACATCCATCTGAAGTTCATACTCATATTCGTCCCTTTCTCTCGTGCCTTTCTTTCCAATATACTTCTCTTTCATTTCCTCGAGAGAATACGCAACCAGATCTTTCTTCGCCATAACATTTTTATTTTTTGTTTTCAAAATATCGTTTTCTTATCCCAGAGGCTCTTTCGATCTCTTTTGCAGGTACTTTATCAACCTTTTTTATAAACCCATGTATCGCGAACACCAAAGTGTTATCATTACCTTCTTTATCCCAAAACGCAAGTAACCGTATCTGCTGACCTGCATACAACGTTCTGAATTCCCAAATTTCGCTATTTAGCTTTTTGAAAAGCCTGGGATCATTTGTTTGCTCCGCAAGATCAATATTATAAAACACCTTTCTTATTACTTTGATATCTAACCCGGCAATAAACCTATCCGCTTCTTCAAGGAATTTAGTTTGAAAAAACCGCCGGTTAGCCATACATCAAAGTTAGGAGAAAGTTTCCAAATTTAGAAACCTATATACAGAAAAGAAAAATCACCCAATAACCTTCTTGTAATACTTGATCATACCTTCCATGGGGCTTTTCATCACACTGCCCATCTCCAGTTCATACTGATCGCATAAGCTTTCTAATACATCGCGGAACTCATAGGCTACCGACCCTGAAAAATACAACGGCATATGCCAGGTATTGCGGTGTTTCAGTATGCTGGTGTGGAAGAAGTCGTTCAGGCAGTCTTCGATAATGTTCTCTACCATATAATGCCCCCGGTTCTCCTTCAGAATGATCACGAAAGATGCCAGGTACCTGTTGGGGTTAGGCTGGTGGTATAGTGTGTTGATGATATCGCGTATATTATTCCCAAAGCGCATCTCGAAGTCCAGCCTCAACTCAGCATCAAAGGTGCCATAAGCATAGTATTGCAAGATACGTTTGCCCATATAGTTACCGCCACCCTCATCTCCGGCAATATAACCCAGGGAGGGTTTCTGCTCTTTTATTTTTTTGCCGTCGTAGTAGCAGCTGGTGCTACCCGTACCCAATATGCTTACTATACCCGGCTTGTTACCGCACAATGCCCTGCATGCAGCCATTATATCGCCCTGCACGTCTATCTTTTTAATACCAAAATGGTCAACCAATATCTCTTTTAGAAAAATTTGCTTCTCGGGGTTAGCTGCACCTGCACCATAATAATGCAACTGCTTTGCTTCATATTTTTCATTATCCCATGGCAGTTCTTTCTTCAATGTCGCAACTATCATTTCCCTGCTTTGCAAGTAGGGGTTGATACCCTGCGTGCTGAAACGCATTGGTTTCTTGCCCTTGCGCAAAAGGCACCAGTCTGTTTTGGTAGAACCGCTATCGGCTATCAGGTATGCCATATATGCGAATTAGCAAACAAATATGCAATATTTAATGTGAAATTCCTAATGGTTGGTTAATAAAAATCAGGGATTGCCGACATAAATTATCTAGATAGCTATCTACCACAACCCGAGGCCCATATCACGCACCTGCGCCTAAAAACCCGATGCCTGATTCCTCCGTATATTACTGTATGCTATATCGGCTATATTCATTTGTTACCATCATGTTGCTTGTGTCTGTAGCACAGGGGCAGGCTATCAACAATACGCTGTCCTATAAGAACATCAACAGCAATAAATACTTCCGCCTCAACTACGAGAACGATTTCTTTTCAGGCACCGATATGTACTACACACAGGGCATCCACCTTGAAGTCGTATCACCGGGGTTGAAACAGTTTCCTATAGCTCGGTCATTGCCTCATCCAAAATATCATTATTCCAGATGCGGCATTGCGTTAGAACATAATGGCTATACACCTTCCAGCATCAGCAGCGATGCCATCCTCTACGGCGACAGGCCTTTTGTTGCCTGCCTGTTCCTCAAAACATTCCGGATATCAGTAGACACCATACGCAAGCAACGCTTCTCATCATCCGTTAGCACCGGCCTTATAGGCCAGGGTGCCGGCGGCAAGGAGATGCAGGAAGGCATCCACAAATGGACACATAGCATAACGCCCCACGGCTGGTCGAACCAAGTTTGCAATGATGTCATTCTCAACTACCAGGTGGATTATGAAAAGCAATTATTCTATTGGAACAGAAAAATTTCTATGGACGTACACGGCATGGCGCGCGTAGGCACGCTGAGCACTAAAGCAAGCCTGGGCACTACAATCATGTTCGGCTATTTCGACAACCCTTTTGGCAGCCACATAGCCAAAGTCTCCCACTTTCGCATTTATGCTTATGAACACCCGGAAATAAGCGCTATCGGTTACGATGCTACACTGCAGGGCGGATCCTTCAACAACACCAGTCCATATACCATCAGTGCAGACAATATAAGTCGTGCTGTTTTTCAAAACCGCTTCGGCTTTGTGGTCATATACCGTAAGCTATACCTTGAATATTTCCAGGCCATGCACAGTGCCGATTTCAAAACCGGCAATTATCACGTTTGGGGTGGTATACAGGTTGCGGCAGCCTTTTAGGCGCAACAAAACAATAATCAGTTTGTTTGCTGACTTTCGTCAATTTTGCTGCCGTGCTAACAAATGTACTTTGCAGCATGTTTCATGCGAGGCTTTTACTGCCCCTTATTTGTGCTACCCTTTTAGCTCAGGGGCAGGCTATTGACAATACGCTGTCTTATAAAAACATCAATAATACCCCCTACTTCAGGCTGAATTACGAGAATGATTATTTCTCAGCTACGGATTATTATTACACACAAGGCATTGTGCTGGAACTGGGCACGCCCGCATTAAAACGAAGTCCGTTGTATAAGCTCCTGGCTACCCCCGTAATGGGCCATACTACCTACAACATAAGCCTGGAACATGATGTTTACACACCCTGCTCTATCAATAGCTACGATATCATATACGGGGAACGCCCGTTTTCTGCATGCCTTTTTCTCAAGGCTCAAAAGATCACTATTGATACGCTCCGCAAAAGGCGCTTCTCCGCCGGTCTCGCTGCTGGCATCATCGGGCCGGGCGCAGGTGCTGAAGAACTACAGACAGCAGTGCACCGCACGATGCCACACAATTCCGCGCCAATCGGCTGGTCGAACCAGGTGCAAAATGATGTTATTGTTAATTACCAGGTAAATTTTGAGAAACGGTTGTATGCTTACCGCAATTTCTTCGAGCTCAGTGGCTATTGCATTGCACGTGCGGGCACATTAAGCGACAAATTAGCGGGTGGGATCATACTACAGGCGGGATATTTCGACTCACCTTTCTCACTTACAGCTAATCGCCGGAAGAATTTTCGCCTCTATGCATACCTGCACCCGCAGATCAATGTAATTGGGTACGATGCGACACTACAGGGCGGCATCTTCAACAAAAAAAGCCCTTACGTAATTTCCCAACGGGATATTGCGCGCGGCACATTTCAGAATCGGTATGGCTTTGTTTTGGTATACCGGGGAATTTTCCTGGAGTATTTTCAATCGTTCATCACCAGCGAATTCAGGAGAGGGATAGACCATCGCTGGGGCGGCATACAGATAGCATGCGGCATATAAACTATAATTTGCTATACAAAAACGACCACTTCAGGGGTTTGAAGTAAATACTATAAATTTGTCTAAAACACCCCGTTTTGTCGGCAGTAATTTTTTACATCACATTACCGTTCATTTATCTTTTTTCGCTGCTGCCATTCCCGGTGCTTTATGCCATATCCGATTTTATTTGTTTTGTGCTGTACGACTGCCTGGGCTACCGCAAAACGGTGGTATTTCAAAACCTGCGCAACTCATTTCCCGAGAAATCAGAACAAGAGATAAACAAAATAGCCCGTGCATTTTACCACAACCTGTGCGACTTTATGGTAGAAACGTTCAAAATTCTCACCATCAGCAAAAAAAGCATTACCAAACACTGCAAATTCAATCCCGATGCGCATGCCCTGTTCGAGAAATATGCCGGTGAACGTAAAAGCGTCATCATGGTGATGGGCCATATAGGTAATTGGGAATGGGCCGGTCACCCCTTCAGCCTACTCTGCAAACACAAATTGGTCGTAATCTATCACCCGCTGACAAATAAGCATTTCGATCAGCTTATGTTAGGTATGCGTAGCCGCTTTGGAACATTGATGGTCCCCATGAAAACGTCGTTCCGGGAGATGCTCGCACGCAGGAAAGAGCTTACCTGCAACGTATTCATATCAGACCAGACCCCCCAGCCGGAGAACGCTTACTGGACCAAATTCCTTAACCAAGAGACACCTATTTTTAAGGGCACTGAGGTGATAGCCAAAAAACTGAACCAACCTATTATATACGCTTGCGTAAAGAAAGTGAAAAGGGGATATTATGAAATGTTTGCAGAATTGCTGGTAGAAGACCCTGCATCAACTGCCGAGAACGAAATATCTGAACTGCACACACGGAGGTTAGAAAAAGATATTATTGCTATGCCTGAATCATGGCTATGGTCGCACCGCCGCTGGAAATACAAACGCCCTGCTGATATGTAATAATATCTGATTGCAACGCATTTATATCCTGTTACATTTTACTAATAATTAATCCCTCTTAGATTGAAATGTTTTATTAGCTGATAGTAAAACATAATGATCATGGTCAGCTGTTTTTGTGTTTAATGACCGACCTTTGCGCCCGAATCAAAAACAGAACAAAAAGCATGGCAAACAATTTTGTAACAGTAGGAGACAGGTTCCCGCAATTCGAGAAAAAAGCAGTTGTATCACTCGAAAAAGGAAAAGAATTTAAAACAGTCAGCAACAAAGACATTGAAGGAAAATGGGCTGTGATGTTCTGGTGGCCGAAAGATTTCACTTTCGTATGCCCTACCGAAATTGCAGAATTCAATAAGAACTTCACCAATTTCCAAGACAGGGATACGGTTTTGCTTGGCGCATCAACGGATAACGAATATGTGCACCATGCATGGCGCGTACATCATAAAGACCTTACTGACCTGAAGTATCCGATGATCGCTGATACTTCAAGAAGCCTTGCTGAAGAACTAGGTATTCTTTCGGCCGAAGAAAAAGTAGCATATCGCGCCACTTACATTATCGATACCGAAGGCGTTGTGCGCTGGTTGTCTATAAACGACCTGAGCGTAGGCCGCAACGTAGCAGAAGTGCTTCGCGTACTTGACGCATTGCAAACAGACGAACTTTGCCCCTGCAACTGGAGCAAAGGCCAGGAGACCATTGAAGCTCCGGTAGGTTAATTTATTTATTCAGGCAGGGTGCTGATAATAATATCAGCACCCTCTTTATAATATACAGTATATGAATTCCGGAATTACCAACGAAACCGTAGTGACTCTTCTCGAAGACCTTGGAATAGATGCGTCGCATACTTCGCCCAGCCTGTATAGCCTTGCGAAAGTAAACAGCAAATACCTGCGCGATCTTAAGCTGAATGTATCTACTACATTAGGTAGCGGCAACCTGTCTCGCAAGGAAGCATATATGATCGCTCTTTCGGTGGCTGTGAACGAGAAGAACGCTGCGCTGATAGCAGCCTTTGAAGCGAAGGCGCAAGCCGAAGGCGCTACCGATGATGAAATTGCTGAAACACATGCCTGCACATCTATCATGAGCGCCAATAATATATTCTACAGGTTCCGCCACTTCATGCACCAGGCCGAATATTACAACCGGCAGCCTGCCGGTCTTCGTATGAGTGTGATGATGAACCCAGCAATGGGCAAAGGAATGTTCGAACTGATGAGTCTTGTGCTATCTGCCGTTAACGGATGCGAACGTTGCGTAACCTCCCATGAGCAGTCAGTAAAAGAACAAGGCGCTGACGAACCCCGCATTCACGATGCCATCCGTATCGGCGCTGTGATCAAAAGCCTGTGTGTCGTTATTTAAAAGCCGCTTAATTAATTCAGAATAAGCCCGTTTAAGGAGGCAGGTTATGCCCTCGCCTCTCCCGGAGGCAATATAATTGTAAAAGTACTCCCCTTCCCAAGCGAGCTCTCCACCTTTATCTTGCCGTCGTGTGCCTCCACTATGGCTTTCACATAGCTCAACCCAAGGCCAAAACCCTTTACATTGTGGATATTACCGGTATGCGCACGGTAGAACTTTTCAAACACACGCGACTGTGTTTCTTTATCCATCCCTATACCATTGTCCTTCACTTTAATGGATAACATGCCATTGCCCGTATTCAGTGTTTGCACTTCTATTTTGGGCGCATCTTTAGAATATTTCATTGCATTATCCAGCAGGTTAAAGATAATGTTAGAAAAATGAACATCATCTGCATCTATCATTGGGTTGGCTGCACCTAGTTTCAAAGTAAGTGTTCCCTGTTTCTCTTGTATCTGCAGCGCCAGGTTGTCAGCTACTTTATTGATGACCTGGTGTGTATCCAGCCTTTGAATATTGAGTTTTATTTCTTCCTTCTCCAGTCTTGCAGCTTGCAGTATCTTCTCCACCTGCTTGTTCATGCGCTTGTTCTCCTCCTTTATCATGCCGCTGTATATCTTTATTTTCTCTGTATCATGTATCACCTTCTCATTGGTCAGCGCATCTATGGCCAGCGATATAGTTGCAAGCGGTGTTTTCAGCTCATGTGTCATGTTATTGATAAAGTCGCACCGTAAGAAAGAATGCCAGGATGATAATGGTTGTAAAAATCACCGAAGCTATGATCATCCATAACATCTCTTTGATGACAGCGTTCTTATCTTCATGTATTGACAGAAACAATGTTTCGCGCGCCCTTATCGCATCTTCCGGCGCCAGTTTTATACTCTTTGAAGTAGGTATATCTTCAACACGAAAACCATTCGATTGTAATATGCTGAATTCAAAGTAATTGGTGACGCAAAACTCAAAGGGCTGCTTAATATTATTTTGCTTCAAATGCTTTTCAATGACCTCTTTGATCTCGTCTTTTTCAAAAACACCATCTACTCTGAAATTATTCTGCAAAAAGAACTGCTGATCCTCTTCCTTTAGCAACAACACCTTTGCCTTGGTAATGAATTTACTGTGCAGGGTGGTTCTGGTACTCTTCAATGTATTGTCTACCGACCGCTGAAACTCCTCATGCTTGAGTTTTAAGGCATTGTTTATCCATGACATCTGTATGAACAGTATGCCCACAACCGAAAGCGTAATAAGAACAACAATGAGCGGAAAGATTTTCTTCATGCGCAGACAAATGTACTGAGGCAGCTAGCGCCGATACATATCACAAGATACGGTTTAACGCTGATTTAACTAATTTACAATATATAAGTTAAAGACTATTTTTCAAATACGACCCTGTCCGGATTTGACCCATGCTTCACAAGTATGTCGTTTATGTCGCTGATCATCTTGTCGGGGCCACACACATAAAAATGAGCATTGAAATCCAGTACGGTTTGTTTAAGATATGCCTCGTCAATACGTCCATAAACATATTTACTTCCTGTTTCACCAGTAGGTTCGGAGCTGGTCAGAATGTTAATAAAATTATCCTCCAACATCTCTTTCAACTCATCTTCGTAGATAATATCGGTCGGCGTTTTATTGGAGAACAGTAGTTTATTCCCTGTCAGTTGCCTGTCTTTATGCAGCTGCCTCAAAATGGCTATAAAAGGTGTTATGCCCGCTCCCCCTGCTATAAAGTACCCGGGCCCTTTGTATTCAATTGCGCCCCACACGTCTCTAACTATCAGCTCTTCACCCCTCCCCAATTGGTGTAGCTGGTCGGTCACGCCTTTATGGTCCGGATACCGCTTTATCGTAAATTCAAGGTAGTGTTCGTCGTTCAGGCACGTGAACGTGAACGGCCTTTTCTCGTTTTCCCAACCAGGCTTGTTCACAGATACCTCTGTTGCCTGCCCGGGGATGAATGAATAGTTATCCGGCTTCTCTATCCTGAAGCATTTCACATCATGGGTCACATCCTTCACTTCAAGTATTCTAGCAATGTTATCCATACATGATTCTTTTAAAAGTATTATTCAAAGCTACGATCGACATCATCTACTCGACAAATATTCATGCCATGAATTTTCCTATACGCATATCTACGCTCCTTATTTCGTGCCATAATAGTTTACCTTTGCGCTATGTTGCATAGCTTGCCCAAAGACGATAATTACCTGCACAAAGGACTCAGAAAGCAACTGGTTCAAACCCTGCGCGAGAAAGGAATTAAAGACGAACGCGTACTCGCTGCCATCGAAGCAATACCCCGCCACTTTTTCCTCGATCCCGCCTTTGAGCGGCAGGCATACGAGGACCGGGCATTCCCGATAGCAGCCGGACAAACCATTTCACAACCGTACACCGTTGCCTTCCAAACACAATTACTGGAGCTAAAGAAATTTGACAAGGTTTTAGAGATCGGTACAGGCAGCGCCTACCAGGCAACTGTGCTTGGCGAGCTGGGAGTTTCCCTTTATACCATAGAGCGACAAAAGGAGCTGTACGATTACGTAGGCAAGTTCTTCTTCCTGAAGAAATACCCCAATATCCGTCGCTTTTATGGCGATGGTTTCGAAGGCCTGCCTTCTTATGCCCCATTCGATAAGATAATCATTACTTGCGGCGCACCCTTCATACCACCCAAACTGCTCGATCAGCTAAAACCCGGCGGCATAATGGTGATACCTGTTGGTGAGGATGGCAAACAAAAGATGCTGCGCGTGATAAAGCATGCCGACGGAAATATTACCGAAGAAGAAATGGGCGATTTTGCATTTGTGCCTATGTTGCAGGGCAAGAACTATAAATAACAAAAAACAAGGGCTGCAACTGCAGCCCTTAAATGTCCTGATGATCTTTTGGTCAGACCCTACTTCTCGGCATCGCCACCCTGAGCGGTTCCTTTCACGTAAACAGTATAACGTTTTTCACCACGCGGGTTGTTCACTGCGTTAGAAAGTATGTACACCTCTTTATGGAATACGCCGTGCAACTCATTCGATTTGATACCTAAGCTTATTTTTCCTTTTTCACCCGGTTTCACCGGCGCTTTGGGCCAATCCACATTCGTACATCCGCACGATGGTTTCACATCCATAATGATAAGTGGCTGGTCTCCCGTATTGGTAAACTCGAACGAATAGTTTGCTATAGGCCCGCGATTGATCACACCAAAGTCGTGCGTTTCTTCCACGAATTTGAAAGCGGCACCGGGCTTGGCAGGTGCATTAGGCGCACTCTGCGCCTGAGCTGATATAACGCCGATAGTGAGGGCGATAAACAAGAATATTTTTTTCATATACTGCAATTTAGAAACAAAAATGCTAATAAAAAGTAAAGGTTATTTTATTGGTTCTGCCGGTGGCACCGGTGGTGCAGCGGGCCTTATTGCATTTTCCGCGGCAGGTTTTACATAGCCTGTTATGTGCAGCTTCATCGGGTTCTGCTGCGCATGTGAGGTTATGATCACATCTTTATTGATAGGCCCGACACGCCCTTGTGTATTGAATGTAACATGTATCTTGCCTTTATGCTTCGGCAGTATTGGCTCCGAAGGCCACTTGGGCACAGTGCAACCGCATGATCCCTTTGCCTGGGTAATGATTATCGGGCTCTTTCCCACGTTCCTGAATTCGAAATCACATTCAGCACTCGGCCCTTCCATTATCTCACCAAAGTCGTGCGACTCCTCTTCAAACTTAAACTTACCCGGCTCAGGCTGCTTCTTTTCTTCCGTACCCGTTGCAGCCTTCGCATCTTTCTTTTCCTGCGCGCTAGCGCCCGTGCACACAGCAAGGCACAACAATGCTACAATTACCTGTTTCTGCATCTTCATGCTGCCTTATTAGTTGGTCTTAAGCATGGAGGTGTTCTGGGGCACAGAATTCTCTGGTGCTTTTTCAACACTCCCCCTGATGGTCAGCACTTTTGTGCCTGCATTAGATACCACGCTGATGGTTTTGGTAAATGCGTTAGGCCTGCCTTTGGTGTGATAGGCTACATTGATGGTGCCTTTGGCGCCGGGTGCTATCGGCTCTTTAGGGAACGATGGCACAGTGCAACCACACGATGGCTGTGCTTTCTCTATGATGATTGGCTCTTTGCCCGTATTGGTGAATACAAACTCATAAGTAGCATCGGGCCCTTCCGGTACAGTACCAAAATCATGAGATACATTAGCAAACGACATGTTTTCAGCCGTCAGGGACGTTTGGGGGGCAGGGGCAGCAGTTGCCGGAACAATGGCAGGAGCAGATAATGTCGTTTCCTTTTCGCCGCCTTTTTTATTCTTTTTGCCTTGCGCCATTGTAACGCCCGAACACAATACTAATAATCCTAATGAGAGAATGACTTTTTTCATTTTTTTATACTATTTACGGTTTAAATTTAAGTATTAGAGTAAAAACAAATTTAGTACCAAATTTCTGAAAAATGTCTTTTTTATTGTTAAAACCTTTCAAAAAGCCTTATCCATGGCTTTTTACAAGGGTTTTTAAGGTGTTACCATTTATTAGACAATCTAACTTAGTTTTGCCCCCACGTGGCGCATAAATTTTTAATTATCCAAACTGCTTTCACCGGGGATGTTGTCCTGGCTACCGCCCTGGTGGAGACCTTACATCTTAATTATCCCGATGCGCAGATCGATTTCCTGCTGCGCAAAGGGAATGAGGGCCTGCTGCATGGGCACCCACATATTACCAATTTGCTTATCTGGGATAAAAAAAACAAGAAGAACAAAAACCTGCTGAAGATCGCAGGCCGCGTGCGCAAGGAAAAGTATACCCATGTCATCAACCCGCACCGCTTTGGCTCATCCGGTTTCATCACGCTGTTGTCGGGGGCGGGTTATAAAGCGGGGTTCGATAAAAATCCTTTTTCTTTCTGCTACACCAAAAAAATTACCCACACCATTTCAGCACCCTACACCGAAAACCCGGTGCACGAGGTTGACCGAAACCACCAACTGGTAGCCGACATAACCGTTGGCGAACCATCCGGACCGAAGCTATACCCCACAGGTGCCGACTACAAAGCCATTGACCAATACCTGGTGAAACCCTACGTTTGCATCGCACCGGCATCTGTCTGGTTCACCAAGCAATTTCCTGCCGATAAATGGGCGGCCATGATCAATGAGCTGCCAGCCAATTACCACGTTTATCTTATAGGCGCACCGTCGGACAATACGCTGGCAGAAACTATCATCAGCGGCACCGGCCATCCGCACATCACTAACCTTTGCGGCAAGCTCAATTTCCTGCAGTCTGCTGCATTGATGCAAAGTGCAGATATGAATTATGCTAACGATTCAGCACCGTTGCATTTTGCATCATCATTAAATGCACCGGTCACTGCGGTTTTCTGCTCCACGGTTCCGGCATTCGGCTTTGGCCCCTTGCGCAACAATGGCAAAGTGGTAGAGATACAGCAACGCCTCAACTGCCGCCCCTGCGGGCTGCATGGGCACAGGCAATGCCCCCAGGGCCACTTTAAATGCGCAAAAGAAATTACTAACCAACAACTCTTATGGTGGATATCGAAAGCGACATAAAGAATTGTGTTGCCACATTACAGCAGGGCGGCACTATCCTGTATCCAACAGATACCGTTTGGGGTCTGGGCTGCGATGCCCTTAACGAGGCTGCGGTAGAAAAAATATTTGCCATCAAGCAGCGGCCTAAGGAGAAAAGCATGATCATCCTGCTGGCAGATGCGCGCGATGTGCTTCAATACGTGGCCGCACCACCACCCGATATAATAGCCATCATAGAAAGCTTTGAAAGGCCAACCACAGTAATATACAACGGCGCCCTCGGCTTCCCTGACAATGTAGTGAATAAAGATGGTAGCATAGCCATCCGCGTAACCACCGATCCCTTTTGCAAGGCACTTATCAAACGCTTTCGGCGCCCGCTCATCTCCACCTCTGCCAACATCAGCGGGCAACCTACCCCATCCATCTACAGCATGATAGATAACGCCATCATCACAGGCACAGACTATGTTGTAACCCATCGTCAAAAGGATAACACCATTGCCGCGCCATCAAGAATAATCCGGGTAAACGATGAAGGAGAAATGGAAATAATCAGGGGGTAGTTCAGACTATAGCTTCACAAACTTCTTCACCACGTTCCCCTGTTCGCCTTTTAGCGTCAGATAATACAATCCCGGCGGCAGCATGCTAACATCAAGGTTTGTTTGAGAAGCTCTAACAGGATATTCAATCAGTCGCTGCCCCATAGCATTATTAATACTCAGTGAAGTATACAAGCTACTATTTCCTGTTTCCACAGCAAGTATATCCGATGTAGGATTGGGCCGTAATGTTACGCCACCACCCTGCACATTTTCTGCCGATGTCACCACGCAGCCAACAACATTCTCTGCGGTATTTGTCAGCACCACAGGATTATAATCAAAATAAATACCTGCCCGGTTATTCACGGGTGTTCCTCCGGGCAAACCGCTTCTTACATTTACTTTAAATATAACCATTCCATCACTATACCCATGATGCGAACTATCCAACAGGTTGATAGCAGGGAAATCAAATTTGACAATATTGTATCCCCCCGATTTGATCACAGAAGTAAACATCGTGGCCGATGCAGTCACTATTCTTATCGACTTTGCATCTAACGAGGACGGTAAAGTATCCAGTACATAGATGTTAAACGCAGTATCATTACCCGTATTCTCAAAATGGATGGTGTACTGAAGTGTACTATCTATACTAGTCAGACATCCTCCCGGTGTCACTGCTATATCATTTGGGTCATACCCGCTTTGTACCGTATCCACCCGTATAATGGCATTATCTGCAGGATTATCATCCCCTGATATTGGGTTTATGGTGTAACGTGTCATCACCGTATCGCCAAATGCAGGCCTTGCTCCAACCGCTTTCTCCATATCTGCATGTATCACAACCGGGGTCATCACAGATGATAATGCACCTATATTCCACGTTATAAAATCGCCTGATATAGTTGTTGCAGGCGGACTGAAGCCTAAAGAGGTATTATAAGTAGGACTTAATTGCATGGTCAGAGTAGCTGTTTGCGGCAGGCAGTACAGGTTGTCTGCTATAATGGTTCCTCCAAAATGATGCGGACCTGCCCTGAACGAAGGAAATAAACGAAGGTCGAAAGACGTCGTAGAAGTACAGGAGAAGCCAAGTTGCTTCACATTACTGCTGCCTACACTGTTTATTGTATCAATTATAGTTCCACAAACAACGGTGCCGGGCGGACTTGAAATAACTGTGAACCGGTACACCGTACCTGCACCACCATATGCAGTGTAAAACAACCCGCTTGTTGATGGGATCGTATCTATGGCTATTCCTGCCGAATCAACCTTCACCGTCAAGGGCATTGCCATATATATTTCTGCACCGTCTTTAATGCAATTACCATTAGCATCGTAGTAAAATTGAACACCAAAGTTCTGGCATTCTGAAAAATTGCGCGTATACGAAACTGAATCAATAGCAGTTGTACCGTTATATAAAACATGCTTAACAGAGTACGTGCCTGTACTGTACGGCCTGAACATATTCGCCATTCCACGGCTGCCATATGCAGTAAGCACAGTATCTGCAAAATGCCCGTTACCAAAATAAGTAATAACATGTTGCCCTGCAGACCAGTTGTTGCTCACTACTCTGAAATTCATTCCCGTGCAACTATTATTGATGGTCACAAAAAAACTATCTGCTGAAACCGTCGGCACACCATAACCATCTACACGGCATATCCTATAGTGGAATCTGTCGGGTATATAAATATTATCATTCCAATCAATAGCCACACCCCAGGTATCACTGAAAGAAGCACTGGTTGCTGGCACACCACTTGCCGTTGATGCGCCACCACCTGCAAATGTGCTGATTATCCCCGCAGGCGTCACCTTCCGTATTCTGCTGTTGTGGAAATCCGCTATATACAAGTTGCTATATGCATCCGAGCACACATAGCTTGGCTCAAAGAGGCGAGAAGCACTGGCAGGCCCACCATCTCCGGTAAAGCCGCTGGCCCCGCTTCCGGCATAAGTGGTGATAACGCCGGATGGGTCTATTTTGCGAATACGGTAGTTGTATCGGTCAGCAATATACATATTGCCTGTAACATCCACACATAACCCGTCAGGTGATTGTAATCGCGCAGCCGTTGCCGGGCCGCCGTCTCCACTAAATCCCGATGTGCCATTCCCGGCATAAGTAGTAATAATGCCGGAAGTACTTACTTTTCGCACCCTGTAGTTACCCTCATCACCAATATACAGGTTGCCAACTCTATCAAAGCATATTCCATGGGGAGCATTCAGCGTGGCACTAGTTGCAGGCCCGCCATCACCACTATACCCACCAACCCCTGTCCCGGCAACTGTTGTGATGCCTCCTGTAGACACAGTTAGTTTTTGAATAAGATTTCCTGCAACAAAATAGACATCGCCAAATGCATCGGTAGTCATTGCACCGGCTGTCACGGTGGCAACTGTGCTAATAATACCGGATGGAGTTACTTTACGAATCCTGCTATTGTCAGCATCGGCGATATAAATATTACCAACACCATCTACAGTAACCATTAATGCTTGCCCAATTTTTGCTGCGGTAGCAACACCTCCATCACCACTAAAACCTGACGTCCCGTTTCCTGCTATAGTTATTAAAGTACCGCTTTGAGCTATGACAGTCAGAGGCATTGACATTATTATCATTAGCAGCGCAAACAAAGTATACTTTTTCATAAATAAAATTTAAGCTTTATAAAGGTAGCAAATTTCAAAACCGCATATATATGAACGTAAAATATTTCGTATAATTCTTATCGATACACCCTTCCTTACCACTCCAAAAATCCCGCAAAATCCTGCTCAAAACAGCCCACAAAAAAACACTCCCTCTCAAAAAAACACCCAAAATCAGCCCAAACCCGCGCCCACAGCCAAAACTATTTTCCATCATGGTACAGTAACAGTACCATGATGGTACAGTAACGGTACCATCATGCATTTTTGATTTTGCAAACCACAAACCATTGCAGAACTTTACACAATTACAGCCCCGGTTCAGATAACTCTCCACCTGTAGTGAGCATGGTCGAACCATTAGGAGGGGATGAGGATAAAAGCGAAGCCTTTTTATTATCCGGGGTGGTAAAGCAAAATAAGCAGAAAGTGAGCAAAGAATGAGCAAAAGTGAGCAGGAAGTGTGTAAGAAATGAGCAAAAAGTGAGCAGGAAATGAGCAGGAAGTGAGCAAAGATATTTTAAGTAAGCAGTTGATTATAAATGAGTTGCGATAATTGAAGGGCGTAAAAGAAAAAAAAATGTGCGGTCACGCAACCGGATATAGAGATGGATCTAATTTGTACAAAAGAAGAAGCAGGTTTATTTGAGCATATAAGTGCGGCGGCGCGTGGCCTGGGCATGCATAGCTACCTTATTGGCGGCTTTGTGCGCGATAAATTGCTGGGCCGCCCTACAAAAGATGTGGATGTGGTTTGCGATGGCGATGGCATAGCCCTGGCACATGCAGTGGCCGCATCATTGCATCACAGGCCGCAGGTGAACTTTTTTAAGACATTCGGCACGGCGCAGTTTCGCCACCACGGTTTTGATGTGGAGTTTGTAGGTGCGCGCAAAGAATCATACACATCAGACTCCCGCAAGCCACAAGTAGAACCCGGCACAATAGAAGATGATCAACTGCGCCGCGACTTCACCATCAACGCACTTGCCATCAGCCTGAATGAAAGTGACTATGGCCAGCTGATAGACCCCTTCAACGGCATTGCCGATATGGAAAGCAAGATCATCCGCACGCCATTAGACCCTGATATTACCTTCAGTGATGACCCGCTGCGCATGATGCGCGCCATACGTTTTGCCAACCAACTGGGCTTTACAATTATTGAGCCCGTGTTCGATGCCATAAAGCGCAACAAAGAGCGTATACGCATCATATCGCAGGAGCGCATCACCGACGAGCTGAATAAAATAATGGCAACCCCGAAACCATCCATCGGTTTAGATCTGTTGTATAAAAGCGGCTTGCTAAAAGAATTCTTCCCGCAGGTGGTAGCATTGGCAGGCGTGGAGATAATAGAAGGCAAGGGCCATAAAGATAATTTTTACCACACCCTGCAGGTAGTAGATAATGCAGCATCAAAAAGTCCTGACCTGTGGCTGCGCTGGGCCGCCCTGCTGCACGATATTGCCAAACCTGCCACCAAGCGCTACGAAGAAGGCCACGGTTGGACGTTTCATGGCCACGAGGTTGTTGGCGAGCGTATGGTGCCCAAGATCTTCAAGCAACTGAAGCTGCCGCTGAACGAGCATATGAAGTATGTGGCAAAGCTGGTTGGCCTGCACCTGCGCCCGATCAGCCTGACCAAAGAAGACATCACAGACTCGGCGATGCGCCGCCTGCTCTTCGATGCCGGCGAGCAACTGGAAGACCTGATGATACTCTGTGAGAGCGACATCACCTCCAAGAACAAACAAAAAGTAAAACGCTACCTCGAGAACTTCGAACTCGTAAAAGAGCGCCTGAAGGAAGTTGAAGAAAGCGACCGCATCCGCAACTGGCAGCCACCAATCGACGGAGAAGAAATAATGAAGCTCTTCAACCTGTCGCCATCGCGTGAGGTGGGCATTTTAAAAACTGCAATAAGAGAAGCGATATTAGACGGCATCATCCCTAATAATTATGAGGCCGCTTATAAATTGTTATTAGAAAAAGCAGGAGAACTAAACCTAAAACCTATAAACGCATGAGCTACTTCTCTATCAAAAAACACTTCCTGTTCAGCCGCCCCTGGAAATCGAATGGGGTTGTTTGCCCGGTAATATCTTTAACCGTAAGCGCAGGAATACTATCCCTGTCCAGGGCAAAGTTCCTGTAGTTATTACTGAAGTAGATGCGACCACCTTCGTCGCAGCCTTTCAGCAGTTTCTTCAGCAACATTACGTGATCGCGCTGCACGTCAAAGTTATCCTCCATGCGCTTGCTGTTGGAGAAGGTTGGCGGGTCGCATACAATGAGGTCGTAACCATTGGCGGGCATATAGTCCAGCCACTCTATCACATCACCATGTATAAACTCATGGCGTTCATCTTTGTAGAGTTTGTTGTACTGCATGTTGCGCTTCGCCCAGTTAAGGTAGGTCTTAGAGAGGTCAACAGATGTAACAGTTTCCGCGCCACCTGCCGCAGCATATACACTGAAGGAACCGGTGTAGCAGAAGAGGTTCAGCACACGCATTCCTTTAGCTTCATCACGCACCATGCCGCGTGTAATGCGGTGATCGAGGAAGAGACCGGTATCGAGGTAATCAGTGAGATTGATGATAAAATTCAGCCCACCTTCAGGCACAATGCGTTCTACTTTTTGCTCATCAAACTTCTCGTACTGCCCTTGCCTGCCTGCCTTGCGCTGCCTCACCTTCATGAAGATATTGTCCTGAGATATCTCCAGTACGGTTGCCAGCACCTCTTTGCAACTTTGCAGCCAGGCTTCGTGCTCTTCATCCTCCATACCGTGCCTGCGTTTATACTCTGCTGCATGCACCACGCCGTTGTACCAATCAATTGCAAACGGGAATTCCGGCAGGTCGTGGTCGTAGAAGCGGTAGCAGGCTGTCTCCTGCCGGCGCGCCAGCTTGCTGAAGTGCTTATACACCTTCTGCAACCTGTTATGGAACATGGTCAGTTTTGAGTCGATCAAAGCACTTTGGATTTTAGATAATTGGTAGTCAGCGTTCGCGCCCAGTAGCGAGGCACCCCGTGTTCATTCTGAAGACATGTAACTACATCATTCGACTTCTTATCTGCGGCTTTAAAGCCATCCAGTATCTTCTTCCATTCTGCAATCTTTTTGCCGGTCTTTTCAATAACCTGCTGATCATCAACATTCCAATAGTCCGTCTTCATGATCTGTTATTTTACCCTGTTCATAGTCTGGTCAACCGGGCTGTTTATTTTCTGCTGGTTTTTATCCAGTGGAGTAAGGCTGCCGTTCTTATTAATAAGGAAGTAAGACTCCCTGCCTTTTTTGTCATAGTCGAGGACTATCCTATTACCGCCGGGCTTCGATGCATAGTTCCATCTCCCTTTTCGTTCGTTGGTGAGATCACCGTTCTTTGTGCCTATATACTTATCTGTCAACACAAAGTCTCCACTCTTTGCATGTGTAACATATTTCAGGGATAACGTGGACGTGATAGAGATACAATCTGCACATGGCAATTTACCAACATAGCGCCCGGCCACTTTGCGCATATTTAATTCATAGGAGGAAAGTGTGTCTTTCTTAATCGGGACAGGCTTTACCCTCCTGGATAACAAATAGCTTTCAATGGGCTCCATGATCTTGAATTGGGGATCAAGCTTCCTGAAGGTGCTGTCATCAACAGGTAAAAAAAACAATACTTTATCAGAGCCATCAACCTGCACAACCCTGGCATTCTCCACGATAATATTATCATCATTATCATGGACAGTAGCTTTCAGTATGTCCCATTTACCGGTTGTTTGCGACTGCAGTATCCGGCCACCCGGTTTCTTATAGGTTTCATCCAAGACAAAATTGCCATGGTCGGCGTTCAGCTTGTGGTCAAGCTGCAAAACAGAATAGACGCTGTCATCTACAACAATGATGGTGCCGGTATACTTATCAGTTACTATTGCGTTGGAATCTATGATGGGCTTTGTGACCTTTTTTTTCTTTTGCGCACCGGCAGGAACCGCCAGCAACAACATAGCAAAAACGCACCATATCTTATACATCGCCCTGTAAATCATCACACAAAAATAACAAAATTCTACGTTAGCCAATACTGTTGAAAATCAGCAAGTTCGTATATTTGCACCCTCATTTGTCTCATTTAAAACAAAGAAGGTACACCATGCCAGTGTTACACAACCGCGTAAACAATGAGGAACTGAAACAGCGTATGCTGGCTGAAACCGAGCCCCGTACCACAGTATCCTTCTACAAATATTTCCCGGTAGCTGAGCCGGTAGCGTTCAGAAACGATCTCTATGTCAAGCTTACTGCTTTAAAAGTGTTTGGCCGCATATATGTTGCCCACGAGGGTATTAACGGCCAGGTAAGTGTGCCCGCGAGCAATTACGAGGCTTTCCGGGACACCTTATATGCAGCGGCACCCGAATTGAACGGCATACGCATGAACATTGCGATTGACGATGATGGGAAATCGTTCTGGGCATTGCGGTTTAAAGTCCGCCCGAAGATAGTAGCTGACGGGATAGACGACCCGAATTTTGACCCATCAAAAACGGGACAATACCTTAAGGCGAAAGAATACAATGAGCTGGCCGACAAACCAGACACCATAATAGTGGATATGCGTAACCACTATGAATATGAGGTTGGCCATTTTGAAAAAGCGATAGAGATCCCTTCAGATACTTTCCGCGACCAGTTGCCTATGGCCGTGGATATGCTTAAAGACCAGAAAGATAAGAACATCATTATGTACTGCACCGGCGGCATACGTTGCGAAAAAGCCAGTGCCTATATGCTGTATAATGGCTTTAAAAATGTATTTCATGTGGAGGGCGGCATTATAGAATATGCACGTAAAGCAAAAGAGGAAAACCTGCCGATAAAGTTCAAAGGAAAGAACTTTGTGTTCGATGACCGCCTGGGAGAGCGTATCACCGAGGATGTGTTAGCACAGTGCCATATATGCGGTAAACCGTGCGATATGCATACCAACTGCAAGAATGATGGCTGCCACCTGTTATTTATACAGTGTGAAGAATGTGCTGCTGCCTATGAAGGATGCTGCAGCGCGGAGTGCAAAGAAGAAAAGAACCTGCCACCCGATGAACAGCGCGCCCGCAGGGCCGGAAGAGAGAACGGCATGATGATCTTCAATAAGTCGAAGGAGCACCCTTTGCGCAAGCATAGGGATGAATGGAAAGCAGAGCGCGAAGGAGAATAAACTCTTACACCGACTTTGCCATCTTCAGCAAATTAGCTACGGCCTGCGGACGAGGTTGAAGCAGGTCTTTTGCTATCTCTTTCAGTAAGTTTGCGTCTTGCAATAACATACCTCCGCCATTTATGAAAGTTGACCTTGTGTGGTCGGCGAGGTGTTTTTCAGTAAGTTTCTTGTGTAAAGTTTTGTGCATTGGCAATATTTGTTTGTGAAAAAAACGCTGGTGCGGCCCAAATATTGTATTGAAAATAAAAATTAATGTTAAAGCCCGATAACAACACAAAAAATAATAGGGGTTTTTAATAATATTAATGTCTATTCAATTAAAAAGCAAATGAAAACAGTAGGCATAACCGGCGGAACAGGCTTCATTGGCAGGCATTTGACCGAATTACTGGTTGAGAAGGGGTACAAGGTCATAGTTTTCAGCCGGTCGGCGGGAAAACAAAGCGATAAAAATACTTCCTATGCTCATTGGGATCCAGATAAAAGAGAGATAGACAGTTCTGCTCTAAGCAAAATTGATGGCATTATTCAGCTTGCAGGGGCATCTGTGGCCGAGAAAAGGCTTACTGAAAAGCGCAAGCAGGAAATAATTGATAGCCGGGTGCAAAGCACTGACTTCCTGATAGAACAACTGAGCGCCCATGCACCTGCCTGCAAAAGTTTTATAGCTGCCTCAGCCACAGGTTTTTATGGCCCTGACATTGCGGGAGCCACGCCTTTTACTGAAAACGCGCCGCCCTATCATGATTTCCTCGGCGAAACCTGCCGCCAATGGGAAGTTGCAACAGCGAATGCAAGTAGTTTCTTGAGAACCGTCATTATTCGTATAGGAATTGTGTTGGGTAAAGGTGGCGGGGCCTTCCCTGAATTTGCCAGGCCCTTAACTTTCGGGGTGATGCCTATATTAGGGTCCGGCAAGCAGGTGGTTAGCTGGATAGATGTGGACGACCTGGCGCGTATGTTCCTTTTTATTCTTGAAAATGAACGTTTTTCCGGGATATACAACGGGGTTGCACCAAACCCGGTTACCCACAAAGAACTTATGTATGCCATCGCAAAGGAAAAAGGTGGCCTGAAGATCCCAGTACCCGTTCCGGCATTTGCATTAAAAGTAGCATTGGGTGAGATGAGCACTGAAATACTAAAAAGCTGTACGGTAAGTGCTGCCAAAACACTAGGCACAGGCTTTACTTTTGAATACCCCGAGCTTACCGGCACCCTCCAAAAATTATGTAAATAACTGCCCCTATCCCGAATTTCCTGCATTACATAGCTAAAATGTGCATCATATTAGCTATTTTGAGGGCAACACTATATGCTACATTAATCACTATTGATTATATTAGCAGCAAAATTTATCATAAAGCGAACTTTTCAGAAGGCGTTTTAAACAGAACTATTATGCATTGTAATTCAATTTTCAGGGTTGGAGCTTTATTTCTCTTTGTATCCGTACTATTTGCTTCCGCCTGTTCTCCTTCCTCGTCCAGCGTGCTGTCTGATGAGGATGATAATGGCGGCTATGCTTCTGACGCATCAAGGATAGAATGGGCCAACAATGACGTTATCTCTATTTGTGATGCAGCGGGGTCTGTATATAACGGCGCTTTCATCCGCACAACTGGGACAACTTTGGGCTCGTGCGCAACTGTGGGCACCGATACTACCCATGACCCGCATACACTTACTATCCGCTTCGGGCCAACCGACTGTGAATGCCTTGATGGCAGGAAACGCAGGGGCACTATCGTTGTTTCTTATATGGGCCGTTATAATGATACCAACAAGGTGCACACTATCTCTTTCGACAACTACTATATTAACGGTAACAGACTGACCGGTACACTTAAAACCATACGCATAGACACAACAGTTGTTGGTAACTGGTACTATTCGGTATTGGCTAATGACTCCATGAACATCAGCCCAGACCCACTGAAAAGCAAATTCGTGGTGTGGAAAGGCAGCCTGGTGCGCAGGTGGATACAAGGCAACACCAACCCTAACACTACAAGGGAAGATGATGTTTTCTCCGTTTCAGGAACGGCTACTTTGACAAGGCCTAACGGACATACGTTTACCTGTGCTATATCATCGCCGCTGCAGTTTGCAACCGGCTGCGATTTTATCCAGGCGGGTGTGATAGATGTTACCGGCTATAACCCACCGGTGCGCGTGCTGAATTATGGCTTTGGCGGCTGCGATGCATCTGCTGAAGTGAACATCAGCAACAATGTGTACAAGATGACACTTACCAAATAATACAACATCCTTTTAATAGTGGGCGGAAGTGAACCTTCCGCCTTTTTTATTGCTGCAAAGAGGAGAGCAATATCTCGCAGGCAGTACGTATCTCATCGTGGGTGATGGTGAGCGGCGGTGCGATGCGGATGCAATCGGGGGCGAAAAGGAACCAATCAGAGAAGATGCCTTTTTGCAGGCATTGCTGCAATGTTGCCATTACATGATCGGGAGAATGCAGTTGAATGGCAATGAGCAAACCTTTACTGCGAACAGCTTTTATTGCGGGATGTTTCAATAAAGAGATAAACAGTTGTTCTTTTTCTGCGACACCGGCAATCAATCTTTCATTGAGCAGTGTCTGCATAGCAGCCAGACCTGCGGCGCAACATACGGGATGACCACCAAAAGTTGTGATATGGCCCAACACCGGGTTGTTGGTGAGCGCGACCATGTTAGCGTGTGATGAGATGAAGGCACCTAAAGGCATGCCACCGCCCAATGCTTTGCCCAGCAGCAGTATATCAGGCACAACCTGATAATGTTCGAAGCCCCATAGTGTGCCTGTACGGCCGAAGCCAGCCTGGATCTCATCGAATATCAGGAGTGTGCCGGTGTCTGTGCATTTGTTGCGGAGACGATGCAGCCAGGCTATGTTAGGTGTTATCACCCCGGCCTCAGCCTGAATGGTCTCTATAATAACGCAGGCAGTATGCTCATTGACCGCATCTACCAGTTCTTCTGAATTATAATCGTAATGCCATACGCCGGGCATCAGCGGGCGAAAAGCATTGCGCCAGTATTCGTCGCCCATTACGCTTAATGCGCCGAGTGTGTTACCATGATAGCTTATGTTACAACTGATGATATCGGTACGACCGGTGACCCTGCGTGCCAGTTTCAATGCGCCTTCTGTTGCCTCTGCACCGGAACTGGTAAAATAAACACAATTAAGGTTTTGAGGCAAGTGGCTTGCAAGCAGCCTTGCGTATTGCACCTGCGGGCTCTGCACCACCTCGCCATACACCATTACGTGCAGATATTCGTCTGCCTGCTTTTTTATCGCTTCTACGACCGCAGGGTGCCGGTGGCCGATATTGCAAACACTGATGCCGCCAATGAGATCGAGGTATTTATTGCCATCGGCATCGCAGAGGTAGTTGCCGGATGCGGACACTACCTCGAGCCCCACCGGAGCCGGTGAGGTCTGTGCTACGAACTGCTGGAATAACTGGCGGTTGGTCATACTCTGTAATGAATTCTTGAAGTTATTGAAGGACAATTATTGCTCACTTTGCCAAAAAAACACTCATAAATTTACACTTTGTTCGTTTTCAATCAGTTAGCAAAATTTTATTGCTCACTTCCTGCTCATTCGCTGCTCACTTACCTTGCTCACTTTCTTTATTACCGTTGCTCACATGCGCAGGGCTTGCGGCGCACCAGTGGAACAAAAATCTTTTGTTGCAAGAAGCTATCCTTATGGCAAAAAAGAACCGGAGCTATAACAATACAAAGTTCCAAAGGATCTTTTAGTTGAAAAAATTTAATTTCCATGATGGTACTGTTACTGTACCATCATAGTACTGTTACTGTACCATCATGAAAAAAACTTTGCGGATGTGCCGGTTTTATGGTCACAGCGGTGCATTTAAAACCTTTCGGACTTCAGCCGCTCTATGTTTCCTCATCAAAATATATCTTG
>JBGAJU010000060.1:0-24945 GCA_044224775.1 Flavipsychrobacter sp. | reverse complement strand
GGGTTCGAACCCCCTCAGCCTCCCTTAAAATTTGTTGATAAAAAGTCCCGTTTATGCGGGGCTTTTTTTATTTTTCACCTCCGAAACGCTGTATCTTTGTTTATTATTTTATAATTAAATTGCATTAATATGAGCTTTGAAGTAACAGGAAAACTGATCGCAAAATTTGACACACAACAGGTGAGCGACAAATTCAGGAAGAGGGAATTTGTATTAGAACTGGCAGAAGAGATCAACGGGAATATCTACACCAACTTTGCAAAAATGCAATTGGTACAGGCAAAATGCGACATCATTGACCGCTTTAAAGAAGGTGACCAGGTAAAAGTAAGTTTCAATATAAAAGGCAACAGGTGGGAGCGCGATGGAAAGGTAAACTACATCACCAACCTTGATGCATGGCGCGTAGAAGCTGCCGGTGCGGCACAAGGTGGCAGCCAGCAAAGTGCACCGGTTTATAATAACAACGGTGGCGGCAACAACGGAAGCACAAATAATTTCAGCGGGACACCTAACTATAATCCGTCCCCTGAGACAATAGACGATCTTCCATTCTAAACCAAACAAAAATATATGGTTTGCAACCGCTTAGTGCGTAACAGTATCCTTTTAGTCATAGCGATAGCTTTTTTCAGTGCATGCAATAAGGTGCCTGACCATGCACGCTATATACCACAAGATGCTGTCATGGTAACGGGTATCAACCTTAAATCCTTCAGCAAAAAAATTGCCTGGAACGTTATTACAGGCAGTAAGCTGTATAAGGAAATGCAGGCCCGCATACCCGAGAAGAACGCCAAGGATGCATTGAGCGGGATAGAAGCGGCAGGGCTGGATTTTACCAATACCATATATGTTTATTTGAAGCCTGATAACCGCTATGCCAATGGTGAAAAGATGGTTGGCCTCGTGCCATTGTCTGATGCCGGCAAATGGGAGGCATTTGTAAAGAAAACTTTTCCGGAGGTAGCAATAACCGTTAATGGCGAAAGGAAGGAAGCAAGCCTTGCAGAAGGTATGTATGTTGGCTGGAACAAAGACCTGATGGTGTTGATCAATGCATCAGCCGCCACCGACAAAAGTGCCGCGTCTGAGCAAATGGATAAGGCTACCATAGCTGCTGAGATGGAGAATGCCTTTAAAGCAAATGAAGGCGATGCTATGACCGCTAACAAGCATTTTGCTAAACTCGAGAAAGAAGGCCATGATATCTCGTTGTTCATCAACTACGAGCAGATGATGAAGCAGATGAGTGCCGGTATTACAGAGTCAGTGAGTGTGTCACTGTCGGGCGATATGTGGAAGAATTCTGCGTTTACCACCGGGTTGGATTTTGTGAAGGGCAAAATAACGGCCGATATGCATTACTATCTGTCAGATGAAATGAAGGAGATAGGTACAGAACTCGGTAGCTCTAATGCTGATAAGGACATGATAGACAGGCTGCCTACCCAAAACATGGACATGATGGTAGCAGTACACCTGTCGCCAAAAGGCATTAAGGCGATCTTGGAGAAGATGAACCTTTTAGGTTTTATCAATATGGGGCTGGCTGCACAGGGCATGAGTGCAGAAGGTGTATTGGATGCATTTACGGGCGATATGTCTTTTATGATGAATGACTTTAGCCTGCAAAGCGAAAATGTAATGGATACATTCATGAGTAAGGCTATTCTGCACCCCGAGCAACGCACCAGCCTCACTATGACCTATGTCATCAAGCTGAACAAAAAAGAGAACCTTAAGAAAATAGTGAAAATGGCTGAAGAGCTTGGACTGCAGAAAGAGGGCACGGGATATATTATCCCCATAGATGGAACCAATTCAGTGCACATCTTGATGAATGACCAGTATCTCGTGGCTTCTAACAAAATAGAACATGCAAAGGGTGTGTTGGATGGCAAATTTAAAGCGGAGAAAAAACCGGAAGCGGTGTCTTCAAAGGTGGAGGGCCATCCCTGGGCATTTTATTTTGATGTACAGCAGTTTTGTAAGAACATAGACCCTGCCATCACCCAATCAAGAGAAGATTCGCTAATGATACTGGAAAGCAAAAAACTGCTTAAAGAAATATCATTGACAGGTGGTGCGTTTACGAATAATGCGTTCGAATATCATCTTGATATAAATTTTCTTAATACGGACGAGAACGCCATTTTAACGCTGATGGACTATAGTATGAGAATGTCGGACGCAACTAAAATCGAGGCTAACTAAATGATTAGCACGTTTCAGGGTCTTATTTGCCAACCAATTGCTATTATTATCACGTCTTTCTGATTATATTTGTAACTATTAACCTTTGAACTTTAGTTTTTTTTATAACTTAGTAAAAAAATTTAGATGCGAAAGTCGTTCCTCTATTTGTCGCTTGGTTTTGTAGCTGCGGCAATGGTTTCAATATATAGCTGTGTCAAAAAAGTAAATGGCATTAATAACGATCAGGTTATTGAAACTCCCTATGGATTATTTTTCTCGGATACTGCCGGCACACTGTATGTAACCAACGATGGAAAGACGGTTAAGACCATATTTAAAGCAGATGGTTTCCCATGCCGTGCGATATGTACTGATGACGGCAACGTCTTGTGGGTAAAGAAGAACTTATACATAAGTACTAATGGCAGAAACTTCAATCACGCCTACGATTCTGTTACCAGCTATGATTTCAAAGCGTGCAATGGCAAGTGGCTGAACCTCAACCAATCAATGATCATTGATATCCCTGATTGGGAACAATCATTTACTTGTTCTGATTATCCTACTACAACCGAAAATTATCTGGGTGTTGTTTCCAACACCAGGCGCGGCGGTATTCTTGGCTATTGGTGGCCCGAGTTGCCGGATACCCCTGTGGTTACAGGCGATCCCGTTGCTTTTGGCAGCTACGGCACACCGCCCTATACTATCCGTGTAACCTCTTTTACCCTCCTGAAGAACGGTGTACTGTGCGCGTATGACGGCAGGAACAACCGTAACTTCTTCCGTACAAAAACTACATTGTGGAATGAGTGCACTGCTAATCCCGAGCATGGTGCTGAACCTGGTGTTGGCGATCCTGCAAATTTCGCAGGTACACCATTGCCACATCGCATTCCACTTGGCTTCGGATTCACTGCACCTGTCGATACCACAGCATTCTATTCTCTCGGTCACTATAACAACCGCCTTATTGCAATAGACAACATTAATTGTAATAGCAATGGAGCATACTACAGTGATGATACCGGCAGAACATGGAAGCCATATAGTGGTTTGCCTAATAAACCGTTGCTTTGCATTGCATCTCCTTTCGAAGAAATTTGTTTGATAGGTACAGACTCTGCAGGGCTTTATGTATTGAACAATAATACGGGTATGTGGCAGCTCCAGCAAAATAATGGACTCGAGAAAAATATTATTGTGCGCAACATTGCCTTCAAAGAGAACATTTACAAGAACGGCTCCAGGAAGAAATTCGTTTACCTGGCTACAAACAAGGGTATATACCAGAGTACGGATAACGGCAATAACTGGACGCTTACTATTCCCGGCAACTACGTAGCTGTTTACTAGTCTTCTGTTTCCGTGGTATTATCAAGAAAGTTATCCAGGTCACGGCGCTGTTGCTTCGTAGGCCGGCCTGTTTTACTCATACGCTTGCCCGTGTAAAAGCTACTGGCTATCTGGTTTATTTTCTTGTCTTCTTCTGATGTGAGATCGTTATAGTGCTTTATCGCTTCTTCATACCCTACACGGTTTTGTAGCAGTGCCGTTACTTCAATTGTCCAGCGTCGCGCGGGTGTTTTTATAACGTATTGGTCGCCAACAGACACCTGGCGAGAAGGCTTGACATTGGCACCATTCCATTTCACCTTGCCCTCTTCAATAGCGTCTGTAGCCTGTGTCCGGGTTTTAAATATGCGTATGGCCCACAAGTATTTATCAAGCCTTAACTTATCCATTGCTGTTCATTAATGAGCATTTTCGTAAAGCTCGCGCAGCGTGTCTACCGTAAAATTATCACCACCGCCTTTTGTTACCCATAAAAGAAAAACATCGTGATCGGCGCCTGATGTATCTACCCATCCGCAAAGGCAAGCCTCCATACCTTTGTTCAGCAGGCCGGTTACAGAAAAATACAATTCTTCAGCATCAAACTGCTCGCTTACCAGGCACAATTGCTCACCCTTGAAACCATGGCGAATGCAAATTTCGCCCAGCATAATATTGGGCAGTGTATAAACAAATAACGCCGGGCTGGGCATGGCTATCGTTTCCAGGTAGCGCTTATCCACTTCAATACAACCATGGTTGGTGGCCAGCACCACGCCTGTTTTTGATTTATCTGTTGGTATATTATTTGCCTCTTTCGATAGCAATAACTCGGTGCCTGCAAATGCCCATTTGCACAGCTTATCCATCTTGAAGAACTTCGGATAGCTCCACTTGAAACTATGATAAAAATCTTCAGGGGAAAGAACCTCTTTCCCCTGAAGTAATGTATCGTCATACATCACCATTTTTTCGTTCATCACTACACTATGAGTGATCACCATGAGATGTAATTTTAAGCCAACGTTTTTTTAGCCGTCAGGAAGTTCGACAGCGTGCGCACATTCTTTTCATGCTTGGCAACAAACGGGTTTGTTTCATCCCACACATAACCCGCAAGCACCGAACATATCTGCGACATGATGGTCTTATCCGGGTCTGGTGCAAAGAATATGTTGTGCAACGATCCGTCATACCAGCCGTTCACATAAGTGCGGAAAACATCTATCCCCTTCATCATCGGCGTCATATATTCTGCCTGCCAGTCAAACTCTTCCCCTTTCAGGTGGCGCACAACAAGATTTGCTGCCAGCTGAGACGAGACAGACGCCAGCGTAACCCCCGATGAAAATACAGGGTCCAGGAATTCCGTAACATTACCGGTCAACACAAAACCTTTACCAAAGAAAGTGTCCGTCGTAACACTCCAGCTCTGCAGGAACTTCGCTTCGTCCCATATCAATTCCGATCCGCCAAAACGCTCGGCAATATCAGGCTCCGCAGCAATAAGCTGGTTCAGTTGCTCGGTCAGTGTTCCTTTATATTGTTCAAAGAAGGTAGGGTCGCCTACATATCCCAACGATGTAACACCGGTTGAGAATGGTATCACCCATATCCATGTCTGGGGGTTGTGTACGTAGATCACAATGCGGTTGGGCTCATAGGCCTCGTTGCGCTTGGGGTCTGTAAAATGTCCGAAAACGGCCCTGCGCGGCGGCAACGATGAAGGGCGTTCCATCCCAAACAACCGTGGGATAACACGGCCATAGCCGCTGCCATCCACTATGAACTTGGCTTTTACCGTGTGTATATTGCCTTGTGCATCTTTTATTGTTGTTACAGAATGCCCGTTATCCTGTATCTCAATATTGGTCACCTCCATTTCATAATGCACCGGTATCCCCTGGCGCTCGCATTCATCGGCAAGTGTCTTGTCAAACTCTGCACGTGGCACCTGCCACGTCCATTGCCATCCCTGCGTGAACTGGGTAGAGAAATTAAAATCACAGATCGCACCTTCCTTCACAAACTTGGCACCGTCCTTGCGCTGAAAATTTTTTGCCTTCACCGCATCAAGGAAACCCGCTTCTTCAAGCGCCTCCATGCACCGTGGCAAAAGGCTTTCGCCGATAACGAACCGTGGAAAACGCAATTTTTCCACTATCTGTACAGAATACCCTGCCTTGTTGATTATTGATGCGGCGATCGTTCCGGCAGGGCCGGCACCAATAACGAGTACATCTACTTCTTGTTTCATATACACTGGTTATTACTTCTTCAGTTCTAATATGGTGTGACTAAGGCCTATGTTATCTACTTGTCTTATTACTTTAAATCCGGTCTCTTTTATCAATTTCATGTACACCTGGCTGTCATACATCTGGCTGTTGCCATTGGCCATGGTGGTAAAATATAAGCTCGACATCTGCAGGCTGAAGGCAGAGCCGTCAAAACGCTGGCAGTCCCAGAAGGTTTCGTTGATGAACACGCTGCCATCCTCCGGCAATGCAGCATAGCACTTCTTCAGTATGTTCACTATTTCTGCATCAGCAAAGCAATCAAGAAACTGGCTCATGAACATAACATCATATCCCTCCGGCAGCTTCAGCGAATTGTCCAGTATGTTATGCGGGTTAAAGGTAGCCCGGTGCGCCAGGCCCGCATCTTCCAGGTTCTTTTTGGCAACGTTCAGTTGTATCTGCAGGTCCACCAGGCCCAGCTCCACATCTTTGTTATATTGCAGGCAGGCTGTTGCCCACTTGCCCGTATTGGCACCAATGTCCAGTATCTTCTTCGGGTTGCGTTCAAACACCAGCGGCAGTATCTCCGGGAAGGCATGGTCCGAATAATAATGGTCAAATGCGAACCAGCTCGTTTTTGCAGGCTCAGGCAGTATTGATAGCCCCTGGTATATCGTCTCCCATGGGCCCAGGTGCCTCAGCCCCACCGGCTTGCCCTGCATAATGCTCGCTTCCAGGTCTTTTGCACCGTCATAGCACACGTCGCGCATAAAATCTGTGTTGATGCGCGCCATCGGGTGGTTGATGAACACATGCCCCGTCTTCGATAAAAAATATTTGCCGTCCCTGCGCAGCAATAGGCCAATGCCCAGCCCCGCCTCCATCAATATGCGCACACCATAGTAAGGCATGTTCACATTAGCGGCAACTTCCTCTATAGTGCATCCTTCCATCCGGGTCTTGTCCACATAGCTCAATATTCCCTTATCTCGCAACAATACCGATGCCTGGAAAATGTAGGGCGCAAATGCTATATACTGCGCATCCCGCACCGCTACCACCGCAGGTTTGTTATCGTCTTCAAACAAAGGTCGCTGCTTTTTTTCCTTTACTTCCAAAATAAACAAGTTATAATGTATTGGCCTCCCGGGGCCGGCCAAAGATCAACAATCATAATATCGTCCCTCCCGGGTGCAAAGGGGTATGCAAGATACTATTGTTACCGCAAACAAAAATGATAAAGATCAGATTAGCGCTTTTATAATAGATGCTGTTTTCAAACCGCTGCTTACGTTTAAACAACATTGAATTTTTTGTTCGTGTGCACAAAAGCATGGCGGGGGTTTATCATACTACCCCCAAATATCCCTATTTATTTGCACGGGAAATTCAATTGTATTTTCGAACTTTATCTTAACGTTAGCGGGATAGAAAAAACGGGAGGGTGCGCCCGCAACGTAACATAAATAACTTAAATGAAAATACGCCTCGCTTTATTACTGGTATTGCTTTCTTCGTTTTCCGTGCCAAAGCCCGGTGCGAAGGCTATTTATAAAATGTACCAACGCTATCACGGTAAGTGGCAGCGCACCCTCAAATTCACACAGCGCACCGAAAAATACCGCAACGATAGCCTGGTGAGCACCGAAACATGGTATGAAACCATAGTGTACCCAAACTTCTTCCGTATCGACTTCGGCAACCCCGCCGATGGCAACTGCCTGGTTTTCCGCTACGATTCCGTGTATCGGTTCAAAACACATGAATTAGTTACTGCAAAGCAAAACCGCAGCGAGCTGGTTTACCTCATTGGTGGCTTGTACTTTGAGAACGGGCCTGCTGACGCCGCAGAACGCATAGCCGCCATGGGGTATGATCTGGACAAAACCCATAATACAGTATGGAACGGGCGGAAAGCACTGGTGATAGGCTCCTTGGATGATACAGCACATGAGAACCAATTGTATGTCGCCCAGGATAACTATAATGTGTTGCGCACACTGAAATATGATAACGGCAAAAAACAGGAAGTGATCTTTGATAAGCACATAAAGGCAGGCAACGGTTGGAGCGAAACACTCGTCACCTTTTACACAGACGGGCACCTCACCCAAAAAGAGATATACCGGGATGTAATTGCCAACGATGATGTAGATACAGCCCTGTACCACCCCGCCACGCTCTGGCAAAGCCACTGGTACAAGGCAGCAGAATAAATCATTTTTTCCGTCGTTGTTGGTCTTATTTTCTGACCAACAACGCATCAGGGTACCTAAGATGAGATAAAGAACATAAAGTCCTCCCGCCGCGATTGTCCCCGCCGGTGTCTCTCCCAAGCGTAGGCTGAGTGCCTGAGCGATGACCTGGCGGCATCAGCGTACTGAAGGTTATTCCCCTGATTTTTTTCAACCAATACCCTCACTCAGCTAATGCGTTAAAAAAATAAATTTTCTTCACGCAAACTCGCCACCATAGCGGCTTTAAAAAAGCAGTAACACCATCATGGTACTGTTACTGTACCATCATGCAAAATAAATTTCCTCACCCAAAATTTCCTCCGGAACTTTACATAGTAACAACCCGTAACTCCCCAGTCATTGCGAGGAACGAAGCCTGTCCGAACGGAATAGCCGGGCGGGCAACCTCACTCAATACCGGGCGATTTGCGAAAACGAATGTTTGAGCGGATCGGGGTGGTTAACTCGCGCAGCTCAAGCTTGCCCTTTGTGGTTAGTTTTTTGGCGCAAGGCACAAGTTCTTTGACAGACCGGACGTACAACTTGCTGTAGCATTTGCGAAGGCATAAAGGCTTATGTTTTTTATACCGGAAAACAATAAGTGTGCACCTGCATATAGAAGTTCCTTTAGGGGTATGGTGCACTGTCTTTCAGGGTATAATTATACCTTTTATGGGTATAAATATACCTTTAGGGGGTATAATTATACCCTTTTATACCCCTTTATACCTTACGATAAAACACATAAAATAACCCCGCAGCGCATCTCAGCCACATATAAAAAACCAAATGTACCAAAACAAGCCTATGCCCTGAATTATACCTTCACGTATGAACCCCGGTGAGCAACAAATGAACCGAAAATGAGCAACAATGAGCAGGAAGTGAGCAATGATTTTTAACGTAAACCATTCATTATGAACAGCTTATTATCAAAGCAACATTTTTTCGGTAAAAGTGAGCAACATACTATTGCTCCAGCGAATGTATACCGCGGAACAGGCGCTTCCAGCGCATATCCTTCAGCATACCTTCCTGGCCATAGCTCAGCCACACGAACCACGCTTTACCAACCACATGGTCCTCGGGCACAAAACCCCAGTAGCGGCTGTCGAGCGAGTTGTGGCGGTTATCACCCATCATCCAGTAATAGTCCATCTTAAAGGTATAAGATGTTGCCTGCTTACCATTAATAATGAACTGGCCATTCTCCTCATCCAGCGTATTGCCTTCATAATTGCGGATGATGCGGCGGTAGAGTGCAATGTTCTGCGGAGTAAGCGCAACTGTCACCCCCTTTTTAGGAACAGTAAGTGGGCCAAAATTATCACGGTTCCACCTGAAGTTGGCAGTATCCTGCGGAAACACCCACTCACCCGGCTCTATCGGCGAAGCGCCGGCAGGCTCATGAAGATAAAGGTCAAGAGCTACCACGTTCGGCGCTTTGCGGGCAGCCTCAACCTGGCAGTTCTCAAGGCTCGCGAAATACATGCCGCCCATCTGGTATGGTGGTTCCACATCGTCAGCAAGCAATGGCGCCTTACCATTTGTCTTGATAACATAAGTGAGCTTTGAATGGGGATATACGCCACTCGGTTTGCCATCAATATAGATCACACCGTTCTTTATCTCCAGCACATCGCCCGGCACAGCCACACACCGTTTGATGTAGTTTTCTTTCTTATCAACCGGGCGTGTAAGAATAGGTCTTGTATTCACAACAGCGTCGCGGCCAAATACACGGCACTCACGATAATAGTCACCATCAGCCGGGTTGTCCGCCAGTATGGTATCGCCTGCAGGATAGTTAAAAACCACTACATCATTACGTTCCACACCGCCAAAACCGGGCCACCTGTGATAACCCCACTGCACCGATTCCGAATAAGATTTGCCTCCGGTAAAAGGCATAGTGTTGTGTACCAGCGGCACAGCAAGCGGTGTCATCGGAATGCGTGGGCCGTAGGCAAGCTTACTCACAAAAAGGTAGTCGTTCACCAGCATCGTGCCTTCCATCGAACCGGTTGGAATGGTGTATGCTTCAAACAGGAAGGTGCGTATAAGCGTAGCGGCTACAATGGCAAATACGGCAGCATCAAGCCATTCGCGCCAAACGGGTTTTTTCTTTTTGGTATCGGTGTTTTTTTTCTTCCAGAATGCCATGAGGTGTGTAAAATAGGTTTCAAAAGTAACAAACTCCCCAGCATTTTATTGTGTTGTGGAGATATAACAGGGTATTTTAACATTTACCCCATGCCACTAAATAGGCGGTTAAAGGTCTATAAACAGCTCAGCCGCTATTCTGTCAGCGAAGAGCTTTCCGGCATTTGTTAGCAATAATATCCGGCCATCCTGCACGATCCATTTTTTTTCTTGAAAAAGGTGGCTGTTTTTTTCTACCTGTCGGGCGAAGCTGCTATCCCAATCGTTAGCTATTTTGTCCAGGTCGCACCCCCACATCGTGCGCAGGGATGTCATAATGTATTCGTTCAGGTGCTGCACACGTGTTAGCGCCTCCTCTTCAAATGGCAGCTTTCCGTCTTGCAATATACTTTTGGCATAAAGCGCGTTGTTGGCAATATTCCAACCCCGGGCATTACCGTTAAACGAATGGGCCGATGGCCCGATACCCAGGTAGGGCAGCCCCCGCCAATAATTAGTATTATGAACAGCATAGCTACCCGGCAGGGCAAAGTTGGAGATCTCATACTGTTCGAATCCCATTATTGCAGCCTGCTCTATCAATATCTCGAACTGCCCGGCAGCCTGTTCCGGGTCCACAGGTTCGGTCTTCTTTTTCATTATATTATGGTGAAGTGCCGTTTTCTCTTCCACCGTAAGTGCGTAGGCTGAGAAATGGGGAATGGACAGCTCTTTTACTTTTGCAAGGTTTTCTTTCCATGCCGTGTCCGTTAGTCCGGGCGTGCCATATATAAGGTCTATGGTAATATTGCCGAAGCCTGCATCCTGTGCGGCCTTAATAGCATAGTCTGCCTGCCCTGCATTATGTGCCCGGTGCATATAAACAAGGTCCTCATCCCTGAAAGATTGCACCCCAATACTAAAACGGTCGATGGGCGTGTTTCTTAAAGACTTGAGGTATGCTTTATCCAAGTCATCCGGATTCGCCTCCAGGGTAAATTCTTTTATATCCTGCACGTGGTAATGCAGCACGATGGTTTCATACAACCTGTTTATTTCATCGGCAGTTAATAAAGATGGGGTACCACCTCCTATATATATAGTTTCAATTGCAGCTCCGTTCAAATAGTCTTTACGAAATTCCAATTCTCCTGTAATTGCTTGTAAGACTTCGTTCTTATGCCGTAGGGAAGTGGAAAAATGGAAGTTACAATAGATGCACGCTTGCTTGCAAAATGGTATATGTAGGTAAATTCCCGCGGTTTTAACTGTTTTTTGCTGTTTTAGAGTAAGATCAGGCATTCAAACAAAGGTATGGTTATCAGTAGAATCAGGCGTATATATGCAATAATTAGTTGTATTGAGTAAATTTTAACAGGTTTTATTAGCCCGGTTCGTTGGAAAGCAGTACTTTTACAATCCCGCAACATATTTTTTTACAGTTGATGTTATATTTTTTGTAGGAAAAAGTAAGGCGTATGATAATAACAACACTAAAAAGGAATTTACTGGTACTGGGATTGATGGCAATATCGCTTACTGCAAATGCGCAGAATAAGTCATACATCAACAACCATAGGGTATTAGCCACCATACTTGGTGAGACCTATGGTATACCTGCGCCATTGATCCTGGCAGTTGCTGCCATTGAATCATCTGGAGGCAGAGGCCCTGCCGCAAGAGTGCTGAACAACCACTTTGGGATAGAGGGCAAGAATAGCTTCTCGTCCAAGAAAGGATTTAAGAGCCGCTACAAGGAATATGCTAACGAATGGGCATCTTACCTTGACTTTTGCCAACTGCTTACCCGCAAACGCTTTTACCAAAAACTGAAAGGCAATGATAATGCCGCTTTGTGGGTGAAAGCCATGAAAAATGCGCACTATTCTGAAGTGCCGGAAGAGTGGGAGCAGAAGATATTGAGCGTGCTGGTAAAAATAAAGATGCCTGCGGTACCGCTTCTGGCATCGCTGGACTAAGCAATAACTAAAAATATATAAAGAAAGGCTGCTCTAAATGCAGCCTTTCTTATTTTCCTGAATGACCTTATTTACCGTCAGGAATGGAATGCAGGCCAATATTATTGCCTTCGCTGTCTATAAAGAAAGCCATATAACCAATATCGTCGCTGATCTTTGTTTTTGGCATAACTACTTTACCACCTGCTGCCTCAACTTTACCAAGAGCAACACCAAGGTCAGGATTGCCGTTGAAGTAGAGCTTAGCTCCATCTGCGCTTGGTTTGTGCATATGGCTTTGGCACAGGGCGCCGGATACTTTACCGTTCATATTCTCGGCAGGGAAAAAGGTCATTTTCATACCCATCATTTCGATGGGATCGCCCATTTTGATGTCGAAAATAGTTTCATAGAATTTTGTTGCTCTGGTGATATCGCTTACGGATACCTCGAACCAGTTGATGATGTTTACATTACCGTCCATAGTTTGCTTATTAAGTTTGAGAAATTAATCAGTAAAAAAATTGTTCGAATACTATTTTGCCATTCTTTACTTCATATACGGATATTTCTTCCAGTTTCATTCTGCCCATGCCCTTCATTGTTGCGTCTATCATTGTGGGTACGCAGAAAAAGTTACCATTGACCACCGGATCAGCAAAATAACCGCCGTGGCGTTCTTCCATCATTGATGCAAATGCCTGACCTTTTGCGAAAACTGCTTCTTTACCTTTGGTAAATGGCGTTTGTGAATGCGAAGGCTCAACACAGACGATATTGTCATCATACAATTCCTGCTGGGCTTCGAAGATCTGTCCTTTGCGGCAAAGTTCCACCAAACGGTCTGCTACTTGTTGCGTTGTCATGTTTTTTGTTTTTCAGGTTAAGAATAGTTTGAATCAGGAGCAAACTTACTGTCATAAATTAACACTAACGGCGTGTAAATACGCCATTGTAAAGGGTTGAATGCGCCAATATTTTTGAGTATATTTGCAAAAACAAGCGAGATGAAGCATGTTTCCATAATTGTACCGCAGGGAGACAGCATTTTAAGCAGCATAATTGGTCCTTATAAGGTGCTTACGGGAGTTAATAGCATTATGATCAAAAGGGGGAAACAGCCTGTTTTTGATGTGCACCTTGTTGGGCTGGGTAATGATACCCATTTATATGGTGGGTTATTTTCAGTGCACCCGGATACCAATATTAAAGACTTAGCAAAGACCGACTTGGTGATAATACCGGCGGTGAGGCCTGAATCTTTGCACCTTAATACGGCATTCGTACCATGGGTTACCGAGCAATATAAAAAAGGTGCAGAAGTAGCCAGCCTCTGTGTTGGTGCGTTTTTGCTTGCATCCACGGGTTTGCTAAAAGGGAGGAAATGTACGACACACTGGATGGCGGCAGAATACTTCAGGCAACAATTCCCGGAGGTGAAACTTGTTGCTGAAAAGGTTGTTACCGATGAGCAGGGTATTTACACTAGTGGAGGTGCCTACACTTTTGTGAACCTTTTGCTGCATATAACGGAGAAGTATTGCGGGCGGGATGTTGCGATACAAATCTCCAAACAGATAGAAGTAGATATTGACCGTGAGACCCAGGCGCCTTTTACAATTTTTATTGCCCAAAAAGAACATGAGGACGGGCCGATAAAAAAAGTGCAGGAGTATATAGAGAATAATATAGATAAAAAAATATCGGTAGAGCAACTTGCTGGGCTGGCTCTCATAAGCAAAAGAAATTTTGAACGGCGATTCAAAAAAGCGACAGCCAATACACCGGTGGAATATTTGCAAAGGGTTAAAATTGAAGCGGCCAAGAAGAGCCTGGAAATAGGACGAGAAAATGTTAATGAAGTAATGTATTCCGTAGGCTATTCGGATAGTAAGGCCTTCCGTACCGTATTTAAAAAAATAACCGGCTTATCACCTCTTGATTACCGGAGAAAATTTAATCGAGCGTTGGCTTTTTGATCTCACCCCGTTTAATAATGCCCGCCAAGATGTACGGGATAAAATAACATACATTGCAAGTGTGAAATGAATGATTATTTTTAGATACTGAATAATGAACAGCATGGAATACGTAGTACTGGTTGATGAAAGAGACAATGAGACGGGAGTTATGGAAAAACTGGAGGCCCACCGCGAAGGAAAGCTACACCGGGCCATATCGGTATTTATATTCAATTCAAAAAATGAAATGCTGCTGCAGCGGCGTGCCTTGGATAAGTACCATTCTGGCGGTTTGTGGACCAATGCATGCTGTAGTCATCCCCGCCAAGGTGAAATCGTTTATTATGCGGCAATTAGAAGATTGTATGAAGAAATGGGTTTGAAGTGTGTACTCGAGGAGGTTTTCAGTTTTGTTTATAAAGCACATCTGGATCATAACCTTACCGAATACGAATTTGACCATGTATTTATGGGGACTACGGACGAATTGCCTGTACCAGACAGCAGTGAAGTTGCGGAATGGAGATATATGAGTGCAGATCAGTTAGAGGCAGATATAAGCGATCATCCTGAACAATATACCGAGTGGTTTAAAATATGCCTTAGAGACCGGCGCAAAGAATTGTTTAAATAAATGAAGACATACCATTTCCGTACAGAGACCTTGATGCCTATATCTATAGATGAAGCATGGGACTTTTTTTCGTTAGCTAACAATCTGGAGAAAATTACCCCACCCGAAGTGCAATTTGAAACAATAACCATATTGGGCAATACCCGCCTGCGTAATGGGTTGCGTATCCATTATAAACTTCGACCACTATTCAATATTCCCATGAAGTGGGAGACAGAAATTAGAGAAGTGAATGCACCTGTCAAATTCATGGATAAGCAAATGAAAGGGCCATATGCTTTTTGGGAGCATACCCACCTGTTTGAGGAAATTCCGGGTGGTGTGAGGATGACAGATGAGGTTGCTTATGCATTGCCTTTGGGGTGGCTCGGTATTTTTATGCACAGCATCGTGGTCAGAAAAAAGTTGAATAAAATATTTCAGTACAGAGAAGGAGTAGTAAGACAGTTATTCGGCGAATACAAACCAAGTTGATTACTAGTATATTACGGCTCAGGAGAAAATATATGTACATACATCTCTAAACTTTGAATGTCGGTTTTTGTCGAATAATCCATTGCACGTGCTATGTTTTTGAGATCTACTATTTGTTTATTGCTTATTTCGTTCAGTGGGTTTTCCCAGGTGTACAATATTGTCGGTCGGATCATCGATGACAAGGACACTGGCGCTCTTCCCGGAGTAACTATTCTCATTACCAAAACGGCAGACACTACATTCAGAACCGGTACTACAACTGATGCGGATGGTTACTTCCAGCTTGTTGGTATGGTTTCCGCACAATATACATTGCGTTTCGATTATCTTGGTTATACTACTGTGAGCAAGCCAATCAATGTTGTAGATGCAGATGTGAATGCAGGAACGATAAAAATGAAATCGAAGGTTACCGAGCTTAAGGGTGTTACGGTCACAGAGCAGCAACTGCGTGCTCAACAAAAGGGGGATACCTCGCAATTCAACGCAGGTGCTTTCAAAACAAATCCTGATGCAAGTGCTGAAGACCTTGTAAATAAGCTACCGGGGGTAACCTCTGACAATACCGGGGTGAAAGTAAACGGCGAGAATGTTCAACAGGTGTATGTGGATGGCAAGCCGTTCTTTGGTACAGATCCATCGCTGGCGCTAAAGAATCTGCCTGCCGAGATAATAGATAAGATACAAGTATTTGACAAGCTAAGTGACCAGGCGAATTTCACGGGCTTTGATGATGGCAGCGGACAAAAGACTTTAAACATCATTACGAAGAAGGGAAAGAGTGATGGTGTATTTGGTAAGGCCTATGCGGGCTACGGCACTAATGACCGCTACCAGGTGGGTGGCAACCTGAACATTTTTAAGGGTGAACGAAGGATAACGCTACTAGGCATGTCTAACAATATCAACCAACAAAATTTCAGTTCTGAGGATTTATTGGGTGTATCGGCAGGGAGTAGCAGCGGTAGAAACCGTGGTGGTGGCCGAGGTGGAGATCGTGGTAGCTGGAGTGGTGGCAGGGGTGGCGGAGGCAATCCGTCGGATAACTTTTTGATCGGGCAACAAGGGGGGATAACAACAACACATTCGTTAGGGTTGAATTACAGCGATAATTGGGGCAAAAAAATGAAAGTGAGCGGCAGCTATTTCTTCAACAGTACGGATAATGCCAATACTACAGACCTTGTAAGAAATTACTTTACGGCAGTTGATGACAGCGCTAGCGGTGAAAATGTCTATCATGAAACTTATTCATCTACCGCTAACAACGTGAACCATCGGGTGAATTTAAGATTTGAGTACACCATTGATTCTTTAAATTCAATCACGTTCACACCCGGCATCAGCTTTCAGCAGAACAGCACAACCAGCAATACAGATGCCAGAACTACAATAGGCGATATACTCTATGGCACAACAAAAGTGCACACTACGGCTGATAACAGCGGCTACAACTCAACTAATAACCTGCTGATACAACATAAATTCAAAAAGCCACGCAGGACGATATCGCTGAATATGAATGGAGGTGCGAATTCGAAGAATGGAGATGGCACTTATTTTTCTGAGAATGTATTTGTGTTAGATAACCTTATTGTACGTAGAGACCAAACCAACACTTTAGAGAATAGGGGGTACAATGTTTCTCCCAATGTATCATATACCGAGCCGATTGGAAAAAAAGGCCAGTTAATGGCGAATTACAACCCATCGTATACGTACAGCGATATTGATAAGAAAACCTTTGATAGCACAATACTCAACGATACCTTCTCCAATATTTATAACAATACCTATATTACACATAAAGGCGGGCTCAACTACAGGCTAGGGGACAAAGTGTATACATTCAATATTGGATCTAATATACAGTATGCGACTTTGCATGGCGACCAGACATATCCGAAGCTAATGCTGATAGACCGGAACTTTACCAACATACTCCCTAATGCGTTTTTTAACTACCGGTATGAGGACGGGCGCAACTTACGTGTCATGTACCGAACCAACACGCATGCGCCATCTATAAACCAGTTGCAGAATGTGCTGGATATTAGTAATCCTATCCTTTTAAAAACCGGGAATGCAGATCTGAAGCAGGACTATGAGCACTCGTTTATTGTGCGCTATGGGACAACAAAATCGAAAAAAGCACGTAATTTCTTTTTGAATCTGTACACCAATTACATTACCGATTATGTAGGTAATGCCACCGTTATAGCCAGCAGGGATGATACTTTTTTTGTGGATAAGAATGATACCATTACCTTAAGAAAAGGGAGCCAGCTTACCCGGCCGGAAAATATGGATGGATATGTTAGCGGCCGGCTTTTTCTGACCTATGGATTACCTGTTACACTCATCAAGTGCAACCTGAATTTAAGTGGTGGGTTTAACTATTCGCGTATACCGGGAAGGATAAACGGGTTGAATAATTTCTCTGACAATTATATACCAACTGCAGGTGTAGTACTGAGCAGCAACATAAGCGAGAAGCTTGATTTTACGCTGTCTTATTTTGGCAGCTACAACATTGTGCAGAACACCTACCAGGCGCAAACGAACAACAATTACTATAATCATACGGCATCATTGCGGTTCAACTGGCTATTCCTGAAGCATTTTGTATTCAATACTAACATTGCTGAGAACTACTACACTGCATTTGATAACGCCAGCAGCCAGGATTTCTATTTGTGGAATGCTTACCTGGGTTATAAATTCCTGAAGAAGGATGCGCTGGAAGCACGCATTTCTGTGTATGACATCCTGAACCAGAACAGGAGCATTAACCGAACAGTAACTGAAACTTATATTGAGAATAGTGTGACGCAGGTGCTGCAGCAATATTTTATGTTCCAGCTTACTTATACTATCCGCAACTTTAAAGGTGGAATGGCTATGCCTGCGGAAGATCAAGGAGATGACAATCAACGCGTGCGACGTGAACATCATCGCTAGTAAAAAGCAGAGCCGGGAATAGTTCCCGGCTCTAAGATTATAATCAGTGAATTTATTACGCAATAGTAACCGAACTGTCCAGATAAACGTCCTGGATAGTGTTGAGCAAATCTATGCCCTGGCCCATTGGTTTCTGGAACGCTTTGCGGCCGCTGATGAGACCCATACCGCCAGCGCGTTTGTTTACCACGGCTGTCATTACTGCTTCTGCCATATCGGTTGCACCTTTAGATTCGCCACCGGAGTTGATGAGACCTACGCGGCCCATGTAGCAATTAGCTACCTGGTAGCGGCAAAGGTCGATCGGGTGGTCTGTGGTCAGTTTTTCGTAAACAGCTTTGTGTGTTTTACCGAAGCTTAATGCATTATAGCCACCGTTGTTCGATGGTAATTTCTGCTTGATGATATCTGCCTGGATAGTAACACCCAAGTGGTTTGCCTGACCGGTAAGATCGGCAGCAGTGTGGTAGTCAACGCCATCTTTCTTGAAGCCGCTGTTGCGCAGGTAGCACCACAATACTGTAGCCATGCCCAGCTCGTGTGCGTATTCGAATGCTTTAGCTACTTCAACTATCTGGCGAGCGCTTTCATCAGAACCATAGTAGATGGTAGCACCAACAGCCGTTGCACCCATGTTCCATGCATCTTTAATAGTGCCGAACATGATCTGGTCGAACTTATTAGGATAGCTGATGAATTCGTTATGGTTCACCTTTACAATGAAAGGTATTTTGTGTGCGTATTTGCGGGCAACAGCACCCAAAACACCATAAGTAGAAGCAACTGCGTTGCAACCACCTTCGATAGCGAGCTTTACGATATTCTCAGGATCGAAGTAAATGGGGTTTGGAGCGAATGATGCACCACCGCTGTGCTCTATGCCCTGATCGACAGGAAGGATAGAGACATAACCAGTACCGCCAAGACGGCCATGGTCCATGATGCTGCTTATGCTGCGGAGGGTTTGTATGTTGCGGTTTGATTGTAACCAGTTGTCATCCAGGTGGGCCGGTGATGGGGTGTGGATAGAAGATTTGTCAATTGTAAGGCATTTGTGGTCGAGATAATACCCGGCCTTATCGCCCAGTAACTCTTGTATTTTGTTTGACATATGGTGTTATTTTTTATTTAGGGTGCAAAGGTATTTCAAAAAAGGGAAAAGAGGAAGATTAAGGAGCACCTTGGAAAGGGAGAAACAGGGTATAATTTCGGGGATAGCCTTGTTTTTCTACATTTGGTTTTTTATATATGGCTGAGATGCTTTGTGGGCTTATTTTATGTGTTTTATCATAAGGTATAAAGGGGTATAAAAGGGTATAATTATACCCCCAAAAGGTATATTTATACCCATAAAAGGTATAATTATACCCTAAAAGATAGTGCACCATACCCCTAAAGGAGCTTCTATATGCAGGTGCACACTTATTGTTTTCCGGTATAAAAAAACATAAGCCTTTATGCCTTCGCAAATGCTTCAGCAAGTAATACGTGCAGTCTTTCAAAGAACTTTTGCCTTGTGCCGAAAAAATAACCATAAAGGGCAAGCTTCAACGGCGTGAGTTAACCACCCTGATCTGCTCAAACTTTCGTTTTCGCAAATCGCCCGGTATTGCGTGAGGTTGCTTCGTTCCTCGCAATGACTGGGGAGTTACGGGTTGTTACTGTGTAAAGTTCCGGAGGAAATTTTGGGTGGTGAAATTTATTTTGCATGATGGTACAGTAACAGTACCATGATGGTGTAACTGTGTTTTGAAAGTTGCTATGGGGGCTAGTTTCAGTAATAAAAATTTATTTTTTTAACGCATTTTTGTGCGAATAGAATGCCGTGAGTCGGTTTGGAGCATAGTATCAACTTCATTTCCCTGATGCGCCTGAGTTTCTGGCTGCGCGCAAGGCTAGGGAGGAGACATCGGGCGGGACGGAAATTACCCTGCGGCGAGCGTGTTGGTCAGAAAATAAGACCAGCACGGGCGGAAAATGCGGCTACCATTATTAGGTATTCATGGGTTTATCAAGAGTACACCTAATCCATCATTTGAATCCGGAGATAAAACTATCTGAAATTGATTGTTGTTTTCATCAGTTAGCGGCCTTAAGAATCCGTATGACCACGAATTGTAGTCACAGGCTATGTAATATTTTATATTGTATCGTCTCATCTCGCTAACAAAATCCTGATCAGTAATCTTAAGATTTGGTAAAGCATAGAAAGGACATTGGGAAAAATAAGCAAATCTTAAGGTGCTTTGTGTTGCGACACCTGGAGGAGACATACTAGCAAATGTTCCCTTTATACCTTTGTTTTTTGCTATTTGCGCCCAGAAATATTCCTTCTTTCCAACGTCATACATTTTTATCAATTTCCAGATTGGATATATCAGAAATGTAATCGAAGCAATAACCAACAAAATAGTTTTCCATTTATTTTGAATTATTACTCCACCAATCACAATGCCTAATGGCAACATGTACCATATATACCGTGATTCGAAGTTTACCAACATATAACCGAGCGGGAAGAGCAAAAAGGAAAGGATAACGATTTTTATATCGCCGGTGAATAATGTTGCTATTTTCTTTGAGCGGAGGGACAATAGTGCTATTACAGAAACAACAGGAAAGAAAACGGAAATTTCGAGCATACTGCGCAGGAACTTCCAGCAGTTGAGGCCGATGCGTAGTATCTGCAGGCCAAACAGTTGCCATGAATCCCAGAAGTGAGGGGTGGAACCATTCGCCCAGTAGGGGTCTTCCCAATATGAGGGGCTGCCTTTATAAGATGGAGGCAGGAGGTATTTTATGCCACCTTCCCAATAGGGATGGCCCACCAGGTACCACGACGTATTGAGTGAACCGGAAGTGGAGGTGGTCCAGATATGATATTTGTTGTGCAGGGCAACTATCCATGGCAGGCTGAATAGTAGCATGACGCTGATAGTGGCAAAAGATATTTTGAGCCATTGCAGCTTGTTATCCTTTGAAAGGAACCAGGTGCAGCAAATGGTATTGAGGATGAAGAATGGGAATGAATAGGCTTTTGCGAAGTAGGCGAGTGTGCCAATGAAGCCGCAGAAAAACCATAGTGCAGGCTTTTTGACGAAGTTCTCTGCAAGCATTATGCGCAATGCTGTGAGCAGGAAGAAACACTCCCAAAGGTCATCGAACGACTGCCAGAAAATGGCGAAGCATAAGAACAATGTCAGTGTAATATTGAGCAACCATTGCAGTTTGCCCATAATATTAAAGCGCAAAAAGAATGACTGGGAGATGAACAGGAAGCCTGTTGCACCAAGCGTATTAATAATGACAGATGCGGGAATGGCTGCAATGCCTTGTTTAATTAATATTGCTGTTAACCAACATGCCCAAGGGCTCCAATAACCATTAATTGCAGTGAAGGTGTCTCCGTTTGCATAGCGTTGAGATATGGTGAGATAGGCTGTGCCGTCGGGGTCTATATAGTATTGGTAGTGCGGGTAAATGAGGAACAGCACGGTGTACATCAGCAGCGCCGATGCGAATGAGGGCAGGTATTTTTTTAGCGCCTCCATTTATGTCGTTGTTTTATTTAGTTTTTTGATAAATCCAATTACCGCACAGCCAATTACAATTAACGACACCGGCAGGAAATACCGGGTATTGGCAATAGGCCCAGCCGCAACGGCAAAATAGCTTATGAATACGAAAGTAAATAACCGGAGCAGCCAATGGATATTCTTATTTGTAAAAAACCAGAATAGCCCAAGCAGGCGAATACAATTAAATATAAGAATGAGTATTACAGCAAGCATAGATGGATTATTGCTGAAATATTCGCCCATGCCTGTTATACCTTTATTTTTCCAGGTGGCGAAGAAGCCTGTTTGCTCTTTGCTGTATAGCCTGCCGTAGGTGAGTTTACCGGTGAACAGGTCTAACTCTGCCTTGCCGGGTTCGATCAATATTCGGGCGCTGTGTTTTAAGTGAAATAGCATGTATGGTACAAAGTTCTGTGTGAGCAGTTCTGTGCCGCGTGCATTGGCATGGTCATAACGGTCTTTGTAATCGGGAATGGCTGCATATGCTGCACGCTCTTTTTGCAGGAATTTATTAGCGCTGTCTTGTCCTTGTGTTTGACTGATGAAGGGATAGTAATAATAACTGGCATTGAAAGCCTGGTTGCTGGTGAAGTGGAATTTACCGGTGCGGGTAAGGTTCCAATAGTTATAAAGCAATACGGCAGTTAGCGGCATGACAGCGATGAGTACGGTGCGCTGCAATAATACCTTATGATGAATGCCTGTAGCCAGGAGTATAAGAAAATGAACCAGTACAAAAGGGTACAATACGGGTTTCACGAGCATGCCTGCTATAAGTGCAAGGCTCATGAATATTGCGTGTTTGTGTTGTTTGGTTTGGAATAGTGAAATGAAATTGCTGCAATAAAGCAGTGTAAAGGTTTGTAACAAAATATCAGGTGCAATAGTGTTGGCATTGATGAATTGTGCAGGGTAGGCAATTGTAAACAGCAAAAGGAGCCAATCGTACTTTGGTTGATAGCCAATATTCAATAATGATCTGCGGAGGTACCAGATATTGAAAATGGACAACAGGTTCTGCAGTACAATAACTACCCAGTTATTGACAGAGAATAAGTAAACGCCCAAGAGAAACAGAGGATATAGCGGTTGTCGCTGTGTCATGTATTCCGGCTCTACAGGCAGGGCGGCGTTGCCGCTATAAAAAAAGAAATGTTGCTTTATGTTGAGGGCTTCGTAGATGTACTCGAATGAATCGCCCATAAAGATGCGCTTATACACGCACGCCAATAAAAAAAACGCGACATGCACCAGCGTTATAACGCCGATGAATATTTTATCTTTTTTATCTAAACGTAAGACCATTCTTAATTCTTAGTTCCTAATTCCGCCTTCAGCATCCGCCAATTGCCGTGCATATCTTTTTTTATTTCTACATTGTTGTAACCTGTGGCTTCAAACAGCGCACTGCATTCTTCGGCATGAGCGGTATCCAGTTCGCAATAAATATAGCCGCCGGGGTTTAAATGTTGCTTGCCGAACAAGGCGATGGCCTTATAGAAGATCAAGGCATCGTTGTCGGGCACAAACAGGGCAAGAGCAGGTTCGTAATCCCGCACATTACTGTGCAGCCTTTCCTTTTCCTCGGCAGGTATATAGGGCGGATTGGATACAATAACATCGTAGGTGCCCAGATTATTGTGCTGCTCAAAATCGAGGAAATCAAGCTGCAGGAAATTTATTGTTGTATTTAGTTTCGGTGCATTTGTTTGTGCCACTTTCAATGCCTCACTACTTATGTCGCAACCGGTAATGTCCGCTTCCGGCAATGCCAATTTTAAAGTTATAGGTATGCAGCCACTCCCGGTGCCAATGTCTAATATTTTTGGATTTTGGGTTTTGAATTTTTGGGTTTCTAATGTTATCCATTGCACAAGTTCCTCTGTTTCAGGGCGGGGGATAAGCACGTTTTCATTCACCACAAACTCTTTATTTAAAAACCACGCTTTGCCTGTTACGTATTGTATTGGTTTTCCGCGTAACAGCTCTTTTGTTTTGCCGTCAAATAGTTGCTGCTGTGCTTCGGTGAGCGCTGTTTCTTTTTTGTCCAACCGTTCCAGTTTGCCGAGGCCGGTAATATGCTCGACCAGCATATGACTGATGGCTGCGGCTTCATTTGCATCGTACAATGGCTGCAGCAACTCTTTTAATTGGTAAAATGCCTGGTTGTAGGTGAGCATGACGTAAAGATATAATCAAAAAACGCCCCAAACCTCTTAAGGCGCTTTCTTATCTTATGAAATACCGTATTTTAGAGTATTGAATGATGAGTCGTACATAAAATGGAGCTTTGAGCTGGCGCAGAGGGCCAAAGGACATACAGCACCTAACCCGATGGTGGGAGCGGTGTTGGTGCATAATGACCGTATTATAGGCGAGGGCTGGCACCATTACTATGGTGCTGACCATGCCGAGGTGAACTGCCTGAAAAATGTGGCGGAGGAGGATAAACATCTTATACCAGACAGTACTATGTATGTGAACCTGGAGCCTTGTGCTCATCATGGTATCACGCCCCCCTGTGCCGACAGGCTGGTAAGGGAGCAAATAAAAAGGGTGGTGATAGCCAATGCGGATCCGAATGAGAAGGTAGCGGGGAAGGGAATAGCCCTGCTGCGGGAGAGCGGTGCAGAGGTGAAAACAGGGGTGTGTGAGCAGGAAGGGCTATGGCTGAACAGGCGGTTTTTACGATTTTTTACTGATAAGCGGCCCTATGTAGTGCTGAAATGGGCACAGACCAGCGATGGGTATATAGCTCCTGCAGACAGAAGCCGGCTGCAGATAACCTGCGAGGAAACCCAAAAATTGGTGCATAAATGGCGCACGGAGGAAGCTGCCATTATGGTGGGACACACTACGGCGCTTATGGACAATCCGCAGCTTACCGCAAGGCACTGGGAAGGATTGCACCCATTGCGCATAGTGCTGGATAAGAAACTGCAATTACCCCGCACGCATAATGTGTTTGATAATACTGCAGCCACCTGGATTGTTAATGAACGGCAGGAGATACTGGATGGTAACATACATTCTGTGAAACTGCGTTTTGATGATACTTTGCTATCGCAATTGATGCAACGGCTTTACGAAGCACGTATATTGTCGGTTATGGTAGAGGGTGGGGCGGCGTTGTTGAATAGTTTTATAGGCACAGGCTTGTGGGATGAAGCAAGGATACTTACCGGACATAAGCAGATAGGACAGGGCATAGCCGCGCCTGTGT
>JBGAJU010000059.1:0-25101 GCA_044224775.1 Flavipsychrobacter sp. | reverse complement strand
GTCAATGCCCTCAGGGTCGCCTTTTACTGTTTCTTTTCCTGCTGAAACTATTTCTTTCTGTGGTGGCGGAACTTCTTCTTCTTTTACTTCCTCATCCTTTTTAATTACCGGTGGTGTAAATTTTACCGTCGGCTTAACCGGTGGAGGTGGCGGAGGAGGCGGTGGTGGTGGTGGTTTCTTCGGGTCTATGGGCGGTGGCTCCATAAGTGTCACCTGCTTCACCATAGCAACCTGCTTTTTCTCCTGCTTCATGCTTTTGCTCACAATGGCATAGGCTGCAGTAAGCAGGCCAACCCCCGCAAGCAGCAGTAACGAACGTGCTACACGCTTAGGGTAGTTTTTGCGCAACTCATAGCCACCGTATTTTTTGTTACGGCCTTCAAAGACAATGTCTAAGTAGTCGCTGCTTAATATTTTATTAATATCCATTTTCTATTTCATTATGGCGGTGTGCCGCCCTTATTATTAATTACTGACCGCTTGCTGCTTCGGTCTCTTTAATAAAGCCTTGCTCGATATCAGAAATGTCGATGATGGCATACACCCTGATATCGTTGATGTTCATTTCGTCCAATATGTTCACCAGGTCGCTGTAAGTGCTGGTGGTGTCCGGTTTGATAAGCACTGTTGTCTCATCTTTAGCTGTAAGGGAACCTGCACGCTTCATGTCATCCACCATTTTCTTTTTGTTGATGATCACTTCGCGGATACCTTTTGTTGCAGTAAAGTAAGTGATCTTGAGGTCGGGCGCCTTGTTAGGGTCGTCGCCAATACCTTCATAATAGTAGATTCGGTGGTTCTTGCTCAGCAATACTGTAAGAGCCACACTATTCTTGATCTTGTTCTTCTCTTGTTCGGTCAGCTTTTCATCTTTGTAGGGCATGTTTATTTCCATCGTCTTTGGCTTAGCCAGCGTGGTAGTGAACATGAAGAAGGTAATCAACAGGAACCCGAGGTCCACCATTGGAGTAAGATCGATACGCGTACTTAATTTTTTACCTTTTTTGACCCCGGGGCCCTTTTTATGCCCCCCGCTACTCGAGGTATCCATTTCTGCCATGGCGCAATATTTTTGTTTTATGTGGGCGTCCCCACCTGTTATTTATTAGTTGTTTAACCTTTATGCTTTTCGGCATAAGCCGCAGTTCCTTCAGGCACTGCTTTGAGGTTGGTTATAAGGTTGAACTTGAATATCTTATAACCTTCCAGTGTTTTGATTATCTTCTGCACGTTTGGATAAGAGGCATCGCCATCTGCTTTTATACAGATACGGAGCTTTGGATTTTGCAACCTTGCGCTCTTTATCCACTCTGCCAGTTCGTTGTTGGTTGAAAGTACCGAAGTATCAACCGGCACACCCGTTGCAGTGGCATCAAATTGCTTTTGCTGCTCAGGTGCTGCTGCCAGGTATGATTTAAGCTGGTTAAACGGTACCCCGATGGAAGAACCGAGTGCAAATGTTGTTTTTTCCTGCTCTGTGAGGCTAAGATTACGGTTTGTATTCACCTCATCTATCAGTTCCTTCCTTCTCAGCTTGTTATCAATAGAAAAGAATATACGACCTGTAGGGTCAACCGTCAGCAGCATAATATCGGCGTCAGGTAATATTATTTCAGATATAGACGATGGGGTTTTTACCACAACGGGCTCATCCGGCTTGAACTTGGTGGCCAACATGAAGAATGTCAGCAGCAGAAAAGCCACGTCACACATCGCTGTCATGTCGATGTGTGTACTTTTCCTTGGAAGTGATGCTTTAGGCATTTTAAAATTTCTTCTGCTTTAATTAATAAAGACTCAATTTTGGTCCGATTCCACAAACAGCGTTATATTTTTATTTCATGCAGGTGAAATGCTCCACCTACATGAAATATTTAAATTACCTGTATGTAGAAGCAAAGCTTTGTGTGAGGGTGAAGCCGCTCTCATCGATGCCGTAAGTGATACCATCGATAATGGTAGTATAGAAGTTGTAAGACACGATCGCGAAGAACGAAGTACCGATACCGAGGGCGGTATTGATAAGGGCCTCAGAGATACCAGCCGCAAGAGCGCCGGCATCAGGAGCACCGGCAGAAGACATAGCCGCGAATGAACGGATCATACCCAATACCGTACCGAACAGACCCAGAAGGGTAGCGCATGATGCGATAGTAGATAAGAACACCAGGTTCTTCTCGAGCATAGGCAGTTCAAGCGCGGTAGCTTCTTCGATCTCTTTCTGGATACTCATTATTTTCTGGTCTGTGTCCAGCTCATTATTGTGCGTCATCTCGCGATATTTTACAAGACCGGAGCGCATAACATTGCCTACAGAACCTGCCTGCTTGTCGCACTCAGCGATAGCTGCATCAATGTTCTTGTTTGCAAGGTGGTACTGTACTTTACGCACAAATTCACCGGCATCCATTTTACCTTTTGCCCTGAAGACAGTAAGAGCACGCTCTACGATGAAGCAAAGCAGCGTAAGCAGTGTAGCCATAAGGATAGGAACCACAAAACCACCTGAGTGCATAAGACCTAATACGTCGCCTGTTTTAGGGTGATGTTTTTCGGCATCGGAAAAGTGCGATGCGTCACCAAGTATAAAAGTGTAAATGAGAATACCTGCCGCAATGCAAGCCACCACCACGATGAAATTCATTAAAAAGTTGCTTGAGTTCTTTGGTTTCCCGGCAACATTTCCTTTTGCAGCCGCCGCTTTTACTTCTGCCATAAATTTGATTTTAGTTTTTGTGTTTTCTGAATATAATTAATGATAAAAAATTTTTGTGTGTTTGCAAAGATATAAGTCCACCCCTGAAAAACAATTCAGGACTGGAAAATATTTTCCCAAAAATAACCCTTTAAATATAACGTGTCATACGCCATCTGTTAACTTATTGTAACGAAACCTAAAAAACGAGTGTGGTGAATAATTATTGTTTCTATACTAATGAATGACAATAAAATAAAATCCACCAATTTAAATGTATTTTTCCGTTTCTGTTGTGTTGCATAAATCTTTGAATAGGTTACTATTCGCAGATCTTGCGCCTTGCATAAAAGAAAAATAACTATTTAACTCAGCGTATTTATTTTATCAACGTTCCTGACAGTTTTATTCTTATATAACGAGCATTTGGTGTGATAAAAGTGCGTGCTCCATTACATAGACGTAAATGAGAGCTATTTCCTTTGTATTTTTGTAGATATTTTTTTCTTCGTAAAGCGAGTGTATTCCTGATGGTAATAAACCAACCAATATTTATATGAATTTGAACATGATGACAATAATGGGCCTGTTAGCTATAGGAGTATTGGCGGGCGTGCTGAGCAGTGTTGTTGGCATTGGTGGTGGTATTGTGATAGTGCCGGCGCTGGTTTTTATTTTTGCCATGAGCCAAAAAATGGCACAGGGTACATCGCTTGCCATGCTGCTACCGCCCATAGGGCTGCTGGCAGTGATGAATTATTATAAAGCGGGGTTCATAGATTTTAAGGTGGCGGGGATACTTATAGTGGCTTTTATTGCCGGTAGCTATTTAGGGAGTAAATTTGCCCTTGGCCTGGAAGAAACCACTTTAAAGAAGATATTTGGCGGGCTCTTGCTGCTGTTGGCCGTGAAGTATCTATTTTTCAGCAATAAATAACCAAATAATTTTTCAACAAGGGGGCAACGGCTTAATTTCGCGGTCCCGGTAACTTCCTGCTGAGGGCGGGAGCAATATTTTTTTATGCGACGTACAAAGATCAAAGACATTTTAAACAGCGATAAAAGCGATTATAAAGTAAATATAAAGGGATGGGTGCGCTCGTTCCGGAATAACCAGTTTGTGGCGGTGAACGACGGCAGCTGCATGGGCAACCTGCAGGTGGTGATAGAGTTGGGTACTGATGAAGCGATAGTAAAGGCCATTAACAATGGTGTGTCGGTGAGTGTGGATGGCACCGTGGTTGCATCGCAGGGGAAGGGACAGAAATATGAGGTGAAGGCAGATACCGTGACCATACTTGGTGATTGCGACCCGGAGAAATTCCCGCTGCAATTGAAGAACCGCCCAAGCCTTGAGTACCTACGCGAGATAGCGCACCTGCGTTTCCGCACCAATACTTTTGGTGCTGTGTTTCGTGTAAGGCATACACTGGCTTATGCGATCCATAAGTTCTTTAACGACCGTGGTTTTGTGTACCTGCATACACCGATCGTTACGGCATCGGATGCGGAGGGCGCGGGTGAGATGTTCAAGGTAACTACACTGCCTTTTGAGAACACGCCGCGTAATGAAGATGGCAGTGTTGATTTTAAAGAAGATTTTTTTGGCAGGGCTACTAACCTTACTGTAAGCGGCCAGCTGGAAGCTGAGCTGGGTGCGATGGCGTTCAGTGAGGTGTATACTTTCGGGCCGACCTTCCGTGCGGAGAATTCTAATACGGCACGCCACCTGGCGGAGTTCTGGATGATAGAGCCAGAAGTTGCCTTCAATGACATATATGACAACATGGACCTTGCGGAGGACCTGCTGCAGTATGTTATTGACTACACGATGAAGAATAACAGGGAGGACCTGGAGTTCCTGGCGCAACGCCTTGCAGAAGAAGAGAAACAGAAACCACAGAACGAACGCAGCGAGCTTGGCCTGATAGAGAAACTGGAGTTTGTGCTGAACAATAAATTTGAGCGCATCACTTATACTGATGCGATAAACATATTGCTGGAATCGCCGGCGTATAAGAAGAAGAAATTCCAGTATGATGTGAAGTGGGGTATAGACCTGCAGAGTGAACATGAGCGCTACCTTGTGGAGAAACATTTTAAGAAGCCGGTGATAGTGACGGGTTACCCGAAGGAGATAAAGGCCTTTTATATGCGCCAGAACGACGATGGCAAAACCGTTGCGGCAATGGACATACTGGCGCCCGGCATTGGTGAGATAGTGGGCGGCTCGCAAAGAGAAGAGCGCCTGGACAAACTGACGCAGCGTATGGAGGAGATGCACATACCTGTAGAAGAAATGTACTGGTACCTGGATACCCGCCGCTATGGCTCTGTGCCGCACGCAGGCTTTGGCCTGGGGTTTGAGCGCATGGTGCTGTTTGTGACGGGCATGACCAACATACGCGACGTGATACCGTTCCCACGGACACCGAAGAATGCTGAATTCTAAACGGGATGCGAGGATAGAAATTTACAGAGGCTGCTATAGGCAGCCTTTTTTGTTGGCAGTGGGTTTTGTTGAATTCTCTGATGTTCATCTTTTGTCGTTAGTTGCGAATGTTTCGTAAGTGGTTTTTTTGCGTTGAAGCTGCCGGACATTGCTCACTTCTTTTAAAAAATGCCTGGTAAAAGTGTAAATGATTGTTCTTCAATTATTTAACTCATTTTTGGTTGCTCACTTATTGCTCACTCTTGCTCATTTTCGTTTCATTTCCTGCTCAGACCGTTACTTATTTTTACCTGCCTTGTACAGACATTGGCATACCCTGATCTGATAACGCTTGCCATAGAGGTCAGCATACGGGGTTGTGACTATGTAAAGTTCTGCACGAATGTTTTGGTGGAAAAATTTATTTTCCATGATGGTACAGTAACAGTACCATGATGGAAAATTTTTTAACGGATGTATTGCCCTGTGGATGCGGGTTTAGCAGTTTGCATGATGTGAAACTCGCGGCACTTTTGGAAGGGGGGGATACGTGTATGTGTATCTGTTTTTTGAAAGGTGTTACAAACGCTGTGGTGTGCGATACTCATTGCAAACAAGGATGAGCGAGGGGGTGAAGAAAACGCCAATGTTATTGGTTGTTTTCATTCCACCGTAGCTGCTGTAAAAAATACGGATCAAGTTTATCGAGGAAATTCTCGTTCTTCATGCCTGACCGGTTGAAGATAAGTATGCTGCCATGGCCGGTTTGGGGGTATAACCTGAACTCGATATAGTAACCACCACCACCGCCGGCATGATGTACATACCTGTGCCCACCAAGCGCGGCGGTAAACCATGAAATGCCCATTCCGGTTGGCTTGCCATTATTGGTTGCATTCTCCGCAAAATATTTTTGTGAAGCTTCCGACGAAAGGAATTGGTTATTAAGCATTGCCTGTCCGAGTTTTGCCATTGCCGGTGCTGATATCATGAGCCCGCCATATGGCGCACCATTCAGATAGCTATATTTGAAAGACTTCCACCCATCTGCCGACGGACCCATGAATTTCTTTTTGTCGATCAGAAAGTTCAGGGCAAAATTCATTATTGATGTTTTACGCTGATATCCTTTAGCATGTGTGGCAGGATATAATGTGAATCCAAGTTCACTATCGGGAGCTATTTTTCCAAGGATATTCGTAGTAACATACTCTTCATAACTGAGCTGTGATACCTGCTCTATTACCTGACCCAACAGAACATACCCAAGGTTTGTGTAGGCAAATTTATCGCCGGGTAATGACTTTAGTTTGCTGTTTGCGCGAAAGATGTCTGCAAAAAATGCATTTCTATTGAACGTACTATGCTCTGCAGTAAGGTGCACCCATTTTAGGGGTATAGGATTTGGGATGCCTGCCGTATGCGTTAATAAATGCCTGATGGTAATATCCGGCCCATAAGGGAAACCGGGAATATATTTAGCCGCATGATCGGACAAACTAAGCAAGCCGCGTTCCTCTAATTGCAGTATGGCAAGTGCAGTAACGGTTTTTGTGATGGAAAAACCATTGAAAGTTGTTGCGGCCCGAACCGGCACGCCTGAGGCAACATCAGCCAAACCTTCATAATGACTATAGATAACCGATTTCCTATCGAAGAAGATATAAGCTGCACCAGGCGCCTTATGTTGTGCTACCTGATCGCGCAGGACGGCAGCCGGTGTATTTGGCTGTGTTGTTGAAGTTTTTGAGAACATTGAGAACAGTGCTATAAAGATATTTCGCATCGGTAGTATTTTCATTTTTTGCTTTATGCCACAAAATTCGAATCTAAGTTTTGCAGCACCGTTATCAAATGATAAGAATTACTTCCGGCCTGCGATCTCGTTACGCAGCCTGCTGAAAGAAACAGGTGTAATACCCAGGTAAGATGCAATGATATTATGTGGTACAAGATTTTCGAGATTAGGATACTCGTTGCGTACCAATTCAAGGCGTTGTTTTGCAGTGCAGCTTCTAAAAACGGTTTCGTTGAGAATGCTCTTTGACAGTTGCTGCTCCACAACCTGCTGCCCGAACTGCCGTATATCCGGAATGGTGTGCCTTAAATGATCGAAAGCTGTGACAGGAATTTGCGCTACAACACAATCGGTAAGTGTTTGGAGTGAGAAAATACTGCGTGCATTTATAGTGCGTGCAAAATTTGGAGTTATTACCGATGCCGGGTAGTAAAACCCTGTGGTAACGTATTCGCCCTCATCTGATATGTTATAGCGGTGTGCGATGCCCTTGAGTATGAAATATTCATAACCATTATTTTTTTCTTCTGAAAATATAATGCTGCTTTTGGGATATTCTATGAACTCTGACCTACACAAAAGTTCCCTCTTCGATATTTCGGATAAGGATACGAAATCGTTGAATATTTTAAGAAGTGCGTTCTCTAATGAATTCATGCATACTAAAATAATCATTTTATATGTTTCCTTCGATCTGTAACATTCATTTGTATGGAACCCTCTTGGTTTAATGCCCACCAGACAATGTGTTCCAAGCTAACGCGCGGTGGCTTTGCTTCATGAGACTCGGCTGGAGCGGAAAATCCTGCGCGAGGTTTGTTGGTGAGGACACCAACAAAGGCGGAGACTTGGGAATGCTACGTATGCGCGAGTAGACCACCCCTGCCTTCATTCGGCATTCGCCTCATTCCGTCTGTCCCCTCCTAAAAACAGGAGGGGAGTCGTGCCGTGATTTGGCTGTCTCCTAATGCTCAGCAATGGTTCGACAAGCTCACCATGACAATTTGTTCCACACTAACACGCATTGGCATTACTTCGTAAGACCTTGCTGAGTCGTCAAAGAAAAGTTTTATTTGCGGCCCATAGACTTAAACCTTCAAGAAAATCATCTGTAATGTTTCTATAATTGGGGGAAGTTTCCACATCAATATTTAACCACTCTGTACAAAGTACTTCAAGAATAGAAAATAATTCAGTATCAGTTTTCCTTAACACCGGTAATATAGAAGTATAATCAAAATGTGGATTTGGATCAGCTTTTATAGCAATGTAATTTTTTATATAGTTTTCCACTGCACTACTGTTATAAATGATATGGCTATTAAAGTTCTCTCGAATAAAATTCACTTCTTCGATTGTGCATTTTTTAATATGGTAATCATGTATGAATTTTTGCCTGTCAAAACCCAATTCTAAGTACTTTGGTAACATCTTAATATGACATAAGCAATTACCAATATGCTCAATTAATCTAGGCACAAAAAACTTCAATATTTTATCGTGCCCATATGCAGACATCAATAAGGTAGATCCAATGTAAATGTGTTTTATTTGCAAATAGATGTGTAACAATTCATGAGTGACACTATCAATGCATTTGTCTTTTGCTACATAAATTATTGCGTTCTTCCCTTCTGTAAATACAAGGTATTCGTCATTAGCCGAAGGCTGTAGTTCAACATTATATATTGCAGTAACAGCACTCCATAAATCTCTGTTTCGATTATCTATAAATTGTGAACGTTGCATATTAATAAGTAATCACTAAGTAAACTTATATCCGTCGCTGTTTAGACTCCTCCCAAACAAACTTCAAGAACTAATTTATCCCTATTTCTTCCTCAAAGCTTTAAACTCCGAGCCATCTTTCCAGTTGGGCCATTCCTGGCCGTAGGCGAGGCGTTTGCCGACGTTGAAGAGGAGGCGGAGGTTGTCGAGGCCACCTTCGAATGTCCAGGTGGGGTCGTATTCGTCGGATGGCTGGTGGTAACGCTTGTTGGTGTATTCATCGCGCAGGCGCTCGCCTTCTGTTTTACCGCCTTGCTCCATATCTGTGCCGCCACCGGCATTGAGCGCGGGTACGCCTTTCTTGGCAAAGTTAAAATGATCGGAACGGAAGTAGCCACCGGCTTCGGGTTTTGATTCCGGTGAAACATAGCGGCCCTGTGCTTTGGCTGCTTCAATAAAGTAATCTTCCATATCGCATTGGCCGCGGCCACCTATGCTGATGTCTTTTGTTTTGCCATGCGGGCTTACAACATCCATGTTCAATGTGCCTACCGTTTTATCCAGCGGGTATATGGGATGCTCGGAATAATATTTAGAGCCCAGCAAGCCTTGTTCTTCTGCAGTTACGGAAAGGAAGATGACCGTACGCTCCGGTTTTTGGTGCCTGGTGTTGAATGCACGTGCCATCTCGAGCAGTGCGGCAGAGCCGCTGCCGTTATCGAGCGAGCCATTGTATATGCTATCGCCGGTAGTATCGGGTTTGCCAACGCCAAAGTGGTCCCAGTGGGCGGTGTAGATGATGTATTCATCGGGGTGCTTGCTGCCGGTTATTTTAGCTATCACGTTCTTCGACTTGTTGTACACCGTGCCTATCCGTGCTTTGGTTGCCAATTGCACACCCAGGGGCACTGCTTTGAAACCTTGCTTATCTGCTGTTGCTAATAAAGTGGTGTCTTTTCCTGCGGCTGCCAATAATCTTTTTGTAGCATCGCCACTCAGCCAGCCGTTAAGTGCGCAATGGTATTCGCTGCTGCCGCGGGTATCCAAGTAAAGATTTGATTTGCCCCATGAGTTCTGCACCACGCTGAAGGGATAGGACGCACCCATTGTGTTGTGCACTATGAGGCAGGCTTTGGCACCCTGCCGTGCAGCTTCTTCGTACTTGTATGTCCAGCGGCCGTAGTAGGTCATGGTGCGGCCTTTGAAGATGGTGGTATCGCCCGCATTGAAGCCGGGATCGTTGACCAGTACCAATACTATCTTGCCCTTTACATCTATACCTGCATAATCTTTCCAATTGTATTCGGGCGCTACCACGCCGTAGCCTGCAAAGATGACTTCCTCATTGTTCAATGAAAGAACAGAATCTGTGTGCTCGGTAGCCAGTACATAATCATCAATATTCTTCAGCTCGAACGAACCTTTTGCCCCGGTTACTTTCATGGTGGGATCAGCATTCACGGTTATATCCACGAGCGGCACTTCCTGTATGTAGCTGCTGCCATTGCCTGGCTCAAGGCCAAGGCGGGCGAACTGGCTGCTCATGTATGCGGTTGTTCTTTCCTCGCCAATGGTGAATGGACGACGGCCCATGAAGGAATCGGAAGACAAAACCTGGAGGTGTGCCACAAGGCTATCGCGGTTGAAGGTGTCTTTATCTTCGGTTGCCGGCTGATTGCAGGAAGCAAATGCCAGGGCGCAGAAGAGTGAGCTGTATAAGATGTGACGCATGTGAACAATTTAGGGTATTAAATGTACTGGAATTCCGGGTAAACTTTAAAGGGTGAGAAAAGAGGTGTTTTTATGCAGCCAATATTTGCCAATTTTGGAGCATGGACATAAGGCCGCTAGGAAAACTCAGCTTTCATAAGTTATATGCTACATGGAATGAAGCATATAAAGGTTATGTGCGGGAATGGACAAAAGAAGAACTAGCAGCGATGCTGCACAGGCGGGGGTATATGGCTGAACTGTCATTCGGCGCATTTGATAATGGAGAGCTGGTGAGCTTTACCCTGAACGGCATTGGCGAATGGAAAGGACAAAAGGCAGCTTATGATACCGGTACAGGCACTATATCTGCATACAGGGGTAAAGGGCTGGCTACAAGTATATTCAATGCATCGGTACCATTTCTGAAAGAGGCGGGGATAAAGCAATACCTGCTGGAAGTGTTGCAGGATAATGCGAAGGCAATATCGGTGTATCAAAACATTGGCTTCATCACCACGCGCAGCTTCAACTATTTTGTGCAGGAAGTGGATAAAGTGATATCGAATGAAAAAGTGGCAACAAACTCTTTGCGCATCATTGACCTGCCGGGTATGAGCGAGGTATCATCTTTTTGGGATTTCATGCCATCGTGGCAAAACAGCCATGCTGCTATTATGCGGCAGCCCGGTGACTTTACTGTTATAGGAGCATACGACAATGAAAGACTAACAGGTTACGGTATTATAGAACCTACAACAGGTGATATACCCCAACTGGCGGTAGATAATAACTACAGGCGGCGGGGTACTGGCTCTGTCCTATTGCAGGCTCTGCTGCAGCAAAACAAAGCGGGTGTGGTGAGGATCATCAACACCGATGCTGTGTGCGAGCCTATGACCGCATTCCTGGAAAATAACGGCATCAAAAAGAGCGGCGGACAGTATGAGATGCTGAAAAAGCTGGATCAGTAAGTCTATAGCAGGTCTGCTACTTCATTGATTATCAATGAAGTGAAAAATCTTTGTGTAAAATTTTGTGAAACCGAAAGGTTTCATATACATTTGCAACCAAAAGGTTTCCTAATTTATGAGAAGAGATGTGTTCCAGGCGATAGCTGACCCGACGAGAAGAGAGATACTGAACATGGTGGCTTACAAGCCGCTAAATGTGAATGCGGTGGCGGAGCAATTTGATGTGAGCAGAGCGGCCATTTACAAGCATATGAAGATACTGATAGAGTGCGGGCTGATAGATATGAAGCAGCAGGGCAGGGAACGCTACTGCGAAGCAAAGCTGGAGAAACTGAACGAGGTATCGGTATGGGTGGAGCAATACCGGCGCTTTTGGGAAAGCAAACTGGATAGCCTTGAAATGTATTTACACAAACTTCAAAACAATAAGAACAATGAGTCAAAATAATACTGCAGACCGCGAGATAAGAATGTCGAGATTGCTGAACGCGCCAATTGAATTGGTATGGGAAGTATGGACCAACCCCGAGCATATTGCGCAGTGGTGGGGCCCGAACGGCTTTACGAATACGATCTCTAAAATGGATGTGAAAGCGGGTGGCGAGTGGAATTTAATAATGCACGGCCCGGATAATACGGACTACAGGAATGAGAGCATTTATAAAGAGGTAGTGCCGCATGAAAAAATAGTGATGGAGCACATGACGGGTCCACACTTTATTGCCACGATCACTTTTAAGGCTGAGGGCAATAAGACGCAACTGGATTGGCATATGCTGTTTGACAGTGCAGAACAATTCATACAGGTGGTGAAGACATTTAAAGCTGATGAAGGGCTGAAACAGAATATAGATAAACTGAGCAGCTACCTGGAAACACAACTGGCCCAGCACAAACAGAACTAAGAATCAAGACCCCCTCAAAAAAAGCCAATGAGCAACGAAACATTTACGCTGGAACGCACTTTTAATGCTCCCCGCGAGCTGGTATATGCAGCATGGACCAACCCCGAGCACCTTACACAATGGTGGGGCCCAAAAGGATTTGAACTGCGGGTGAAGCAACTGGACCCGCAGCCAGGCGGCATTTTTCATTATGCTGTGCTTTCGCCGGCAGGTGATGAAATATGGGCGAAGTTCATTTTCCGTGAGCTGGTTCCGCCGGAGCGCGTGGTCTTTACCAGCTTCTTCTCGGATGCAGCCGGTAATATGGGTAGCCATCCATGGGCACCCGGCTGGCCAAAGGAGCTTATGAATGTGATAACGCTTGCGGACGATGGAGGCAAAACAAGGCTCAGGATAACGGTTGCACCGGTCAACGCTACTGAATCACAGGCGGAATCATTTGCTGAGTCGCGGCCTAGTATGACGGAGGGCTTTAACGGGACATTCGATAAGCTAGACGACCTTCTTATAAAAATAAACTAAGCAAACACACTATATGAAAAGGATAAACATCATCTACTGGGTCTCAACAATAATATTTGCAGGGCTTATGCTGTCATCGGCCATACCCAATGCTATGGCTACACCCGAATGGGTAGCTATTATGACCTACTTCGGTTACCCCAAATATTTTGTATCCTTTATAGGTGTCGCGAAGATATTGGGAGTGATAGGTATACTGGTTCCGGGATTTCCACGAGTGAGGGAATGGGCTTATGCGGGGTTGGCGTTTGACCTGATAGGTGTCATTTACTCCAGTTTGTCGGTAGGGCCGTTCAACCCGCAGATGCTGTTCATGCTTATCTACATAGTGCCCGGCGTTGTCTCTTACCTCTATTGCCATAAAAAATTGACACTCAAGCAATAATGAACAATCAACCATTTTATGGTAGAAGTATTTAGAACGGATGTCTGCGAGGAAATGCGGGCAACGGAGTTAATAGAGTTGCTGCAAAAACATTTGCCGGGCAGCAGAATAAACTTTGACCTTGAAGATCGTGACAGGGTGTTGCGTGTTGAAGGTGAATATGTTGAGCCAGATCCTGTAAGCAGATTACTTCAGCGGCATGGGCATACATGCGAAGTATTAGTATAAAGGCCTTACCTTAGAATTCTTTTTCACACACTATCACAATGAGCAATCACAGTAAGAATATTTCTGCAGGCAGAATATTTTCTATCATTAAGCAATCGCTTAATGGCGAACAACAAGACTATACGCAAGGCAGCATACCACGTGCGGTGGTATTGCTTGCGATACCCATGATACTTGAACTGAGCCTGGAGAGCGTATTTGCGGTGGTGGATATGTTCTTTGTTGGCAAACTGGGGCAAAATGCCATACAAACTGTCGGGCTTACGGAGTCTGTTATCACACTTGTATATTCTGTTGCAATCGGGCTGAGCACTGCTGCAACAGCCATTGTAGCCCGGAGAATTGGTGAAAAAGATGTTGCGGGTGCAGCACATGCCGGGGCGCAGTCGCTGGTTGTATCTTTTATTGTTGCTGCGGTAGTAACTGCAGCGGGAATGGTATTTGCGGGTGACATACTTGAACTAATGGGTGCGAGCAATGAGGTGGTAAGAGAGGGGACAATTTTTACCCGCATTATGTTTGGGGGCAGCCTTGTCATCATTTTGCTGTTCCTGATCAACGGTATTTTTCGTGGGGCAGGGGATGCAGCTATGGCTATGAAAAGTTTGTGGCTGGCAAGTATTACCAATATCATTCTTTGCCCGATCCTGATACATTTTTTTGGTTTGAAGGGTGCTGCCATTGCGACCGTCACAGGTAGAACAACCGGCGTGCTGTATCAGTGTTATCACTTGTTTAAGGGCAGTGGCATTGTAAAATTCAACAAAGAGCACTTTGGGTTTGATGGTGAACTTATCCGTTCTATAGTAAAGATCGCATCTCCCGCAACATTCCAATTCATTATTGCCAGCGGCAGTTGGATAGTACTTGCGCGGCTGGTGGCTGAAACGGGAGGCACTACTGCATCTGCAGGCTACCAGATAGCCATACGCAATGTGGTATTCTTTATACTGCCTGCGTGGGGATTGAGTAATGCTGCAGCGACACTTGTTGGTCAGAACCTGGGTGCAAAAGAATTTCACCGGGCTGAAAAAAGTGTACTGCTTGCCACAAAATACAATGCCATATTCATGAGCTTTGTGATGGTGCTGTTTGTGTTCTGTTCGCAATTCATTATTCGCCTGTTCTCGCATGATGAAAATGTGGTAAGGTATGGCGCAGAGTCTTTGCAGATAATTGGCTTTGGCTATATTTTTTATGGTATAGGCATGGTGATGACGCAGGCGCTGAACGGGGCAGGCGATACACGCACGCCAACTGTTATTTATTTTATCGGCTTTTGGTTGTTCCAGATACCGTTGGCTTATTTGCTGGCATACGGGTTGAAACTTGGCTCGAAAGGAGCTTTTATAGCTATACCGGCTGCTGAAACATTGATGGCCGTTGTTTCATGGTACTACTTCAAAAAAGGGAAATGGAAAGAAGTGAAGGTGTAAATTGTTATACTCGCATAGAAGTAAGAAGGGGGACAATTGTCCCCCTTCTTACTTCTATAAGTTAGTTGTGCTTACTCTACTTTTACCATTTTTTCCTGCAGAATGGCATTGCCTTCTTTCAGGCGTATGTAGTACTTGCCGGCGGGTACATTCTCTGCTTCAAATTCTACTTCAAAGCGGTGGCCGCGTGCGGGGAACGGTTGGTTCTCGAAAACAGGTTGCGCCATTGCGCCAGTAGAGTCGAACACGCCCAACGTTAAAGTTTTAGGTACATCGGTGCGTATTTCGAACTGGGCAAGTATCTTCAGTATCTTGGGGTTGTATGCAGGTGATCCGGGATTCTGTTCGTCGGCCACCAATGTATAGTAGTCTGGTTTAGGCCTGCCGGTAGCGGCGCTTATCAAATCTATCAACTTTTTAGACACTACATCCCTTGCGGGGTCGTATACTTCGGTGAGTGCGTGGTTGTTGGTAATTACCCATACGGCGTGCTGGCCGAGGTAATCGAACAAGGTGTTTGTTTTAATGAACCGGAGCACTTTCGCCAGCGTATCGCCGGCCATACGGTCGAACGAGTAAGCAAGGTCTTTTTTCGGGCAGCCCCGGGACGAATAACCACAAAATGTTTGCACCAGCACCTCTCCCTGTGCATGTGGCAACACAGCCAACATTTCCTCCCCGGCAAGCACCATGGGCTGGTAATCGCCTTCATCAGGCTTTAGTATCATGCCCACATCTACAGTTATCTGCAATACAGATCTGGTATTGTTAGTAACAAAGAGTTTGGTAGTCTTGCCGTTGTACCTGCCTTCAACATTTATTGCGGTGAGTTTCACTGAATTATCCTTAAGCGCCTCGGAAAGGTTTTTTTTAACGTTGGCCGCTTTTGCCGCAAAAGGCAGTATAAACACGAGGGAAATGCACAACAGGTTTCGCATAAAAAACAGATTTTCAGTAAAACAACGAAAATAATCGTTCAACAAGTATACCGTAATACCCTGTTAACGGTAAATTACCACGAAAGTGGTAAGGCAAAGCGCTCATTACGATATTATTTTTGTATCAACCCAACTATCACGGTAAGTTTTACGTCTTATTATGTGCAGCGGGTTAAAAATTTGAAAAAAATCTAAAGAAAAATTTGGCTATTTCATAAATTTTAACTTTTTTGCATCAAATAACTCTCAAAAACACTTCTCTATAGGCGAAACTTCTACTTAACCAATATTTTCAACGTATAGCGTGATCGTTACGTAACGTTTAAAACCGGTAGAAGTTATGCGCTTTCTCCATCTATCAGATGCCGAACTCATCCATGAGTATATTCATGGACATGAACAAGCCCTTGAGGTATTGATCAACCGTTATAAGGACAAGGTGTATACCTCTGTTTTTATGCTGGTTAAGGATAAATACCTGGCTGAAGATATTTTCCAGGATGCCTTCCTGAAAATGATCAAGACCATAAAAGAAGGCCGCTATGCCGAGCAGGGTAAGTTTCTGCCATGGGCTATCAGGGTAGCCCACAACCTGTGTATGGACCATTTCCGACGTTCAAAACAGCAGATCCCTGTTACACTGCCTGACGGGCAGGACATTTCAGTGCTGTTTGGTGCCGGTGACATGGCATCGGACGGTATTGAAAAGCGCCAGGTGCACGAAAGCGTGCGCAAACTGGTAGAGGACCTGCCCGATGAACAAAGGGAGGTTATTGTACTGCGCATCTACGCCGACCTTAGCTTTAAGGAGATATCGGAACTTACCGGGGTTAGCATCAATACAGCCTTGGGCAGAATGAGATACGCATTAATAAATCTTAGAAAGTTAATAGAAGATAAGGAACTGGTATTGCGCTAAATACCTTTTTTTCTATATTTGCAACCCGTATGCCCAAACTACCCAGTTTTTTTTACAATGGACCACTGGTCGAGAATACTACCGTAACCCTGGATGCCGATACAGCCAAACATATCTGGCAGGTGTTACGCATGGTAGCTGATGACAAAATCCTTCTTACAGACGGTAAGGGTGCTGTAGCTGAAGGACATATACATGTTGCAGAACGTCATAAATGTAACGTTTCGGTTGGCCCGGTATCGCAGAACGCACGCCAGGGCAATATTTTACACCTTGCCGTTGGTTTTACCAAAAACAACAGCCGCAACGAATGGTTGCTGGAAAAGGCGACCGAATTGGGAGTGGGTACCATAATACCGATGGTATCGTCGCGCTCTGAAAAAACGCACATTCGCCATGATCGCTGGCACAAAATTCTCCAATCTGCAGTGTTGCAATCGCAGCAATATTATATTCCGGTGTTGACCGAAACAATGCCTTTTAAAACGGTGATACAGCAATACGGTGCAATTTCCCAGAAGCTGGTAGCGCACTGTAACGATGACGACGGCAAACGCCCTATTTCTGAAATGTTAAAACCTGCAAGCGATACCATTTTACTTATAGGCCCCGAAGGAGATTTTACCCCGGATGAAGTAAATTTGTGTACAAAGCATGGGTTTTCGCCTGTGTCTCTGGGTACACAAAGGCTGCGTACCGAAACTGCGGCTATAGCAGCAGCGGCCTGGTTCAATCTGAATTTTTGATGCGAAAGATCAGGGTCTTATTACTATTCATAATCACCGTTTTTCTAAGTACCGGCTATGCTAATGCCCAAGGTATGAAGCTGGGGTTGTTAGTGTATAATGGTGGCGGCGATTGGTATGCCAATCCGACATCGCTTAAGAACCTGGCCATATTTTGCAATGAACAGTTGCATACAAACTTCGATATTACAGAAGCGCACGTGGAAGTTGGCAGCCCTGATATTTTCAACTATCCATTCATTCACATGACGGGGCACGGGCGCTGGGCACTGAATGATGCGGAAGCGCAAAATCTGCGTAAATACCTTGAAGGTGGTGGCTTCCTGCATATAGATGACAACTACGGGCTTGACCCTTATGTGCGACCTGCGCTGAAAAAAGTTTTTCCGGAACTGGAATTAGTTGAGCTACCTTTTAATCATGCTATCTACCACCAGAAGTTCAACTTTGCGAATGGACTGCCGAAAGTGCATGAACACGACAGCAAGCCACCCAAAGGGTATGGCCTGATCTATAAAGGAAGGGTTGTATGCTACTACAGCTTTGAAACCGATCTTGGTGATGGATGGGAAGACCCTGATGTGCACCGCGATAATCCTGAAAAGCGTACACTGGCATTGCAAATGGGCGCTAACCTGATACAATATGTATTTGCCAACAATATTATAGACTAAAAAAGGCTACCAAAATGGTAGCCTTTTTAGCAATGTTATTTTGAATTACGCTTTAGTCATCTTCATTTCCATCCACTTCATTTCTTTGCCACCCTGTATGCCCCACATTTCCATCATCTGCGTTTTGTCATCTATCATCTTGCATGTTTGTTTAATTTCCATTTTGCCTTTCACAGGGTCATCCCAGTTACCGGTAAGCGTTAATGTTTTAGAGGCATCATCATAAGTGCCTTCCAGCACCATAACACCGGTGCCCATATTGTCGATCCAGGTACTGATAAATTTCTTCGTATGGTTATCGTACGCAAGCGTGCCATGTCCTTCAAACGGCATACCCATCATCATACTTTTGTGTACGCTCTCCTGGTAGCGGCCACCCAGTACCATTTTATTCTCGCAAGTACCTTTGCTTTCAGTTGGTGGTGCTTTTTCATCCATCCAGAATTTCCCATCAGTATTCCATTTGCCGTTCATTGATGCCATCCACTTATGCATATCGCCGGGTGTCATCGCGTCCTGCCATGCTTTCATCGCGGCGGCAGAATCCATAGGAGGTGGAGCTTCTTCTTTTGCAGGCGCAGGTGCAGCAGCTGTAGTATCTGCCGGAGGCGTAGTTGGTGTTTCAGAAGCATTGTTGCAGCCAATCATTGCCACAACAGCGAATAGTAGTGCAGTCTTTTTCATAAATACTTTTTTTACAAAATATAAAAACATGCCCATATTTTCAAACCAATATGAAAAAACAAATATTAAGAATAGGTTTTCAAATCGTTTAGTACTTTTATCCCCATGCAGTTTTTCGGGGCAGTACTAGTTTCCCTTTCAGTTTTATTTTCATCGGTAACATTAGCCCAGCAGGGTAAGCTGGAGCATTTAATGGATGGTTATGCTACAACCGGCAGTTTTAACGGAGTGGCGTTTATAGCTAAAAAAGGGAATGTTTTACTATCTAAGGGATATGGATTTAGAGATGTGGAACAGAAGTTGCCGCATGTTGCCAATACCATTTTCCCTATAGGCAGCCTTACTGAACAGCTAACGGCGGAAATGATACTATCGCTGGATAGCAAGGCGGCATTGAGCCTTGAGGATAAGCTCTACAAGTACTTTCCCGAAATACCCAACAGCGAGCGCATTACCTTAAAAAACCTGCTCACTCATACATCAGGGCTGCAGGACTATTCCACTGACTCATTGTTTTTAAGGCCGTACAATAAGAAAAAGCCCGGGAGAAAGGAAATAATGGAGATGCTGCTTACCAAACCACTTGCATTTTACCCCGGTACGAAGTACTCTTACAGCGCTACCAATTATTTTCTCGCAGGCCTGATAGTTGAGAAAGTGGGAAAGTGGGGGTATACAGATCTTGTGCAGGATAAAATATGTGTGGTATGTGGTATGAGGCAATCGGGGTATGACTTTGCTAATCTGATTGATGATAATAAGGCAGTAGGGTACTATTCATTAAACCCGCAGCCAATAAAAGCGCCGCTTACCGATACTGCAATATCTTATTCTTCTTTCGGAGCATATAGTACAACCAGCGATCTATATAAGTTCTATGTAGCGCTGCGCCAACACAAGATGCTGCCCCAGGACTGGCAGGACCTGGCTTTTACGCCGTTGAAGGACCAGGCAGCATTGGGTTGGAAAGTAGAGACCATCTACAACAAAAAATTCATGGTGCACGAGAGCACTATACAAGGCTATACCGCCATTGAGCTATGGCAGCAGCAAGATGATGTATTTATTGTATTGCTGCAGAATAATATGCACCCGCCTGTGCCGCTAACAACTATTGCAGATGATATACTGAAGGCCATCTATGGTGTTGAGCCTAAAAAAGCAGTTGAAAAAAAAGAGAAAGCAGCAGAGGTGCCGAAGGGGCCTTTGCAATACCTTGAGAAATACGTTGGTGAGTTTGAGTTCACCCCGGAATTTTCATTAAAATTCTACATACAGGACAACCAGCTTTTTGCAGAATCGCCCACTATGAAAGCAATACTGATGGTAGCCGAAGGGCCAAACATATTCAAGACTACAGGGGTTGCTGCAAAAGTGGAATTTGTGAAAGATAAGAGCGGAAAAATAAACAAAGCCATCCTGCACCAGGGCGGTGAAAAAACACCGGGAGAAAGGGTGAAGTGATCATTCTGCCCCGCCGGGATTGAGGAAGCCCATAATGACCCACCACCTGAAACGTTCCAACATGACGAATTTTGACCACTGTCCCCGGATGAGGAAGCCTATGCCGTAGGCTATTGCATAACCCCATTTGGCCACATACTCCAGGAACTTGATGAACAGAGCAAAGCTTTGACCTTTTAGCAACAACCGCTCGCCACCGCCAATGCCCATACTGTGGCGCTTTACATAAGCCTTATCAAATTTGTTCGACTCTACGCTATGCAAGACCTCTACATGCGGCAGGTAGTAAACATCGTGATGAGCGGCAAGAATGCGCTTGTAAATGTCTTTCTCTTCGGTAGCCAGTAAACCTGTACCCCTCCTTCCAAGATCTGCATTGAAGTAACCTATTTCGTCAAATACTTTTTTACGGAATGACATATTTGCGCCACAGGGATACCTGTTAGCAGTAAGCTGCTTTACCTTATTGCCAAGGTTGAAGTTGCCCACGAGCCCAAAGAAATATTTTGAATACCAATCGGGGATACCTGTGAGGAAGCGGGGGGTTATCTTGCCCCCAACAGACCACACTTCAGGGTGCTCATCAAAGAAGCTGACGATTGACGAAAGCCATCCCGGTTGTGCAGTAGAATCGTCGTCAAGATAGGCTACTATCTCGCCTGCTGCCTCTTTTGCGCAACGGGTGCGCGCATGCGCTACGCCCTGATTATGTTCAACAAAATATTTGAAATTGTAGTCAGGATGTTCTTGTTTATACTTTTCCAACAGGGCGACTGTATTGTCGTTGCTATTGTTGTCCACTACAATTACCTCGAACAGGCTTTTATCAAAATCCTGGTTGAAGATACTTTCGACTGCATTGATTATGAACCTTGCCCGGTTGTAGGAGCAGAGCACTGCAGAAACTTTGTAGGGGTATGCCATCAGAGGTTCAAAGTTATGCATTTACGCCAAACTCGGTGTTGAGCACCTTTATTACATCTCCTATCGGTAAGCCCATTACATTATAATAATCTCCATTGATTTTTTCGATACCGGTAACACCTATCCATTCCTGAATAGCGTAGGCGCCTGCTTTATCGTAAGGCTTGTAATGGGTAACGTAATGTGTTATCTGTTCATCACTCAACTTACGGAAATAGACTTCTGTTGTAATGGAGAATGCAACTTCTTTATCTGCCTTCCGGATACAAACGCCGGTCACCACTTTGTGCATCCTGCCGGAGAGCTGCTGTAAAATCTCCTTTGCATTGGTTTCATCTTTGGGCTTGCCAAGTATGTGGTGGTCGAGCAATACTATTGTATCGGCTGCTATGACTATGGCATGATTTACAAGGTGTGTAACCGCATCTGCTTTTTTCTTTGCCAGGAATTCGGGAACCTCTTCGCCGGGCATACCGGGCGGATTGGTCTCGTCGACATCTGCTATCAGCACCTCAAACTCAATTTCTGCCATTTCCAGCAATTGTTTGCGGCGAGGCGATTGAGACGCGAGTATTATTTTGCTCATTGATCAAGAGTTGAGTTGAAAATGATAAACTACCAGCGAAAATACGCCTAATAGCATGATTATTTTCAGCCACCTGCTGGCTTTTGCATAATGTTGGCTGGTAACATTTTTGTTTAAAAATAACGCCCACGCCAGTAGCGGAGCGACAAGCAACGCAAGCACATATGCAGCCAAAAAAATATAGCTTTTTTGATAAAGCACCACCGATGCCAATACCAACGGTATGACAACAAGCATTGTCAATGCCAATGTAAAACGTGTTGCAAACTTTAAGCCCCTTTTCACCGGCATGGTTACGCAGCCTTCGGCTTCGTCGCCAATAAAGTCTTCCATGTCTTTAACTATCTCACGCATCCAGGTGAGCATAAAGGCGAAACAGGCATAAATACCCAATACCCATACCGGTAAAGAATTGGTTTTATGACGCAGGGCAGGTTCATAAACCAGTAGCGTTATAATAGTAAGGGCTGTTAGCAGTGACACGGCAATGTTACCGGTCATATATTGGCGCTTAAGATGGGTGGAATAGAACCAAAGCAGCAAAGTGCAGATGAGCTGCAACAGCAACCATTCATAATGCCGGGCATAAACAGCTACATAGGCGGCAAGCAACAGGGCTATTAAATTCAGGACCGTATGTGAAATAATAGCCTGCTTGCGAGGGATTGTTTTTTCCAGCACTACCTTCTCCGGTCGGTTGATGAGGTCTATTTTAATGTCGAAATAGTCGTTGATAATGTAACCAGCAGCAGCGATGAGGGCAGTTGATATAGCTAATAAAGAGAAGTTAAAGAAGGTAAGGACAACAGGTGACTCAGGTATTATAACACACCACCACACAAGTAATTGTGTGAGCAAAATTATTGCCAGGTTCTTCCATCGTATGAGTTTCAGCCAGGCCATTGCAGTATTTAGAGTAGCATTTACTTACCCCAATTGCCCGGGTCTACGCGCCACTGTCCCAATGTTTCTTTTTGATCGGAGGTGATGAGCTTTTGGTCTTCACATACTTCCATAAGCGCGGAATAGTTGCTTATTGTGTGTAGCGGCAGGCCTGCCTTTGCAAAGGCCTCATCTGCTACAGGGAAGCCATAAGTGAACAATGCGCACATGCCCAGCACTTCTGCGCCTTGTTCGCGCAGCACATCTACCACCTGCAGGCTACTTTTGCCTGTAGATACCAGGTCTTCAACCACAACCACCTTCTGGCCTTTTTGCAACACGCCTTCTATCTGGTTGCCCATGCCGTGTTCTTTGGGTTTTGAACGCACATAAATGAATGGCAGTTTCAGGAGGTCGGCAGCCATAACGCCATGCGCAATCCCTGCTGTCGCCACACCAGCTATAACCTCAGCATCGGGGAATTTATCCAGTATCATATTTGCCAGCTCGCTTTTTACAAAATCGCGCACATATGGGAATGATAGTACTTTACGGTTATCGCAATACACAGGCGACTTCCAGCCTGAAGCCCATGTATATGGGTTCTCCGGATTAATTTGTAATGCTTTGATCTGCAGTAATTTCCCGGCAAATTCTTTAGGTGTGCTCATAATGAGCGCAAAAATAACGAGATAGCATCAAATAGCATCCACAATATTCAGTTTGTTACATCTTCACAAACTTTTTTATCATATTATACTGTCCACCTGTCAATATAATATAGTATACACCTGCAGGTAACTGACGAATTCCAATTTGAGTGCCGGCGGTATTCAGTGACTGCTGTATTAATACCTGTCCCATACTGTTGCTTACTGTAAAGCCGGTATAAGCCCCATTATCAGCATTAATAGTTAAGACGTCATTTGCCGGATTTGGATATACCTGTACTTCCGGGCGAATATCAGCAAGATTCAATGCTACGGGAATTTCAATATAATCGGTAGCTGTGTTTGTTAATACAACATCATTATCGTCAAAATAAATTCCTGCTCTTGCTGGTATGGGTGTACCCGGTGCTAATGGTACCAACGTTTTAATGGAATACATCAGCATACCATGGCAAAGATTATGATGGCTGCTGTCTAACAGCTTAATGTTAGGAAAATCGAATTTATACATCGCGCGTCCGCCAAACCTGATCTTTGAAACCTCCATCCGGGCAGATGCTGTTATTACACGCAGCGATGATGCATCCAGGTATTCAGAGAGTGTATCCATCACATAAATGTTATGTGCGGTATCATTACCTGTATTCTCAAATCCAATTGTGTATGTAAGTAGTGTGCCTGCCGGTATGAAACCTTCAGGAGTTACTGTCACATAATTTGGATCGTACCCGGACTTTACCGTATCGTTCCTGTCGCAATCATTGTCTCCCGGCGCAATCTCACCACCAGACAATGAGGTTATCGAATACCTGGACAATACCGTGTCTCCGAATGTAAAGGATACGCCGCTCGGCTTTTCGCAACCCACATCTATGTGGACAGGATCATTCAGTACGCCTGACAAATTCAAATTCCACGTAAAAAGATTACCGACAACCGAAGTTGGGGCCGGGTGTGCATTTTGGAATGCATATTTGGGGCTCATGCGCATTGTTAATACAGAAGGCGTTAACGGACACAACGTGTTATCTACTATTATCTGACCACCGAAGTGATGGCTACCGGCACGGAAAGAGGTAAACACACGCAAGTCTGTGCCTGGGATAGTACTGCATGAAAAACCAAAATTAAGTGTGGGTACGAACGTTCCAGCGCTTGTAAGTGTATAGGTCAATACACCCGAAGAAGGGCAAGTAGTGAATATTCCCCCCGGAGCGGATATTATCCTAAAGCTGTAAACGTCTCCAACTGAACCGTAAGCTGTATAATAAAATCCATTTGTGCTTGAAATGGTATCTATGGCCACACCATTCGAATCAACTTGCGTAAGTATTGACTGAAGAATGTACGGTTCTATCGAGTCCTTCGTACAATTACTGTTTCCGTCATAATAAAATTTTATGGGTATAGTTGCACAAAACACGTTTGTAAATGACTGCGTTAGTGAGTCTTCTCTTGCAGTACCGTTTATTAGTACGTTTTTGATCGTATAAGTACCGGTATTAGCGTATGCGTGGTTCACTACCGCGCGATTTACTGCATGCCCACCACTATGATAAAGTGAAAATGGAGTCACAACAGATGTTCCGTCGCCAAAGCTTGTTTTAATAGTCATCCCCGGGGTGTAATGATCGTTGTATATAGTAAGGTGAGCACCGCTACAATCTTTATTTGTTTTAACTGAGAAACTATCAAGGCGCGAAGGTGTGCCACCTGTAAGTACAAAAGCATCATCAAGCCCGCTGGAATCATTAAACACATATGCATAAGAAAATGTAGCGGTATCGCCAGGAGCAATATT